>CAZXGS010000004.1:69955-103281 GCA_964640525.1 uncultured Gammaproteobacteria bacterium
CCACAATCGCCTTTCCTGAGTTTCACCGCGAACGAAAGGGTTCCGCGCTCCGCCGTCACGTCACGTCGCGCAACTGCCAGCCGTTGCCGGCCAGCAGGCTCAGGCGCTGGCGCAGCACCTGGCTGGGCAGGACGGTGTCCACTTCCAGGTCGATGCGCACGTCGTGCTGGACGCCCTTGACCTTGGCTGCCGGGTCGGTGGCCGACATCGCCGCGGTGACCGAGTCCGGGTCGTCCAGCCGCGCCTTCCAGCGCTCGAACAGGCCGGTGCCGGTGATCGCGGTCTGCAATTGTTCGGCAAACCCGGCGGCGCCCTGCGCGGTGAACGCCAGTGCCGGATCGCTGCCGCGCGCCTTCTTCGGGTCGGGCAGGGTGATGTAGTAGTGCGGCATGGAAGGCTCCGTGGCCGATGGAGGACCCGCAACGACCGACGCGACGGGCGATGCCCGGACTGTAACGGCAGCCGGCCGCGGCGGCAATCCGCGCGTGGGCAAAGCCGTGGGCGTATGCTTGCGTGGATGCCGTGGGAGGCTGGCGCAAATGGCGAATTCAAACCCGGAGCCAGCGGCCGGCATGGCGGACGTGGCGAGCGAGCTGGTCGCGTTCTGGCGCCAGGCCGGCATGCGCCGCTGGTTCGCCCGTGACGATGCGTTCGACGATGCGCTGCGCTCGCGCTTCCTCGACGCGCATCTGGCTGCCTCGCGTGGCGAGATCGACGGCTGGATGGCCAGCGCCGAGGGCGCGCTGGCGTTGCTCCTGTTGCTCGACCAGATCCCGCGCAACGTGTTCCGTGGCAGTGCGCATGCCTTCGCCACCGACCCGCTCGCGCGCCGGCAGGCGCGCCAGGCCATCGCTGCCGGCCACGACCAGCGCACCGATGCGCCGCTGCGGATGTTCTTCTATCTGCCGTTCGAGCACTCCGAGGATGCGGCGGATCAGGACCTCGCGGTGGCGTTGTTCACCGCGATGGGGGATGCGAACCTGCTCGACTACGCGCACCGGCATCGCGAGGCAATCCGGCGCTTCGGCCGCTTCCCGCACCGCAATGCGGCGCTTGGGCGCGAGAGCACGCCCGAGGAACGCGCGTGGCTTGCCGCCGGCGGTGGATTCGGTTGAGCCCGGACTTCAGCGCGGCAGGCCGTGCAGGTGCAATCCCAGGTACGAAAGTCCCAGCGCGATGAGGATCTGCAGGATGAATGCCACCACCGCCACCCCGACCGCGCCGACCAGCGAGATTTCCAGCACCAGCGCATAGACCGCGCACATCGCCAGGAACGCCAGACCCGCGCCGAGCAGGGTCGCGCCGGCCAGGCCGAGCACGAACTGGGCGACGATGCCGCCGCCGAACACCGCCAGCGCACTCCACAGCATCCCGGATCGCCGCGCGTTGGCCAGGCCTGCCGCAAGCGACACCGGCAACACGGTCACGGCCAGCAACACCAGCAGGCCGAGCAGTTCGCGCCAGGCCCATGGCGAGAAGTGAAGGGATTGCGGAAGCGTCATCGCAGGTCGCGGGCGTTTCGGGGAGGTGGCCCGGGAACGCGCTGCGATCAGTAGATCGGCACGCTGGTGTCGACTTCCTTCGCCCACGCGTCGATGCCGCCCTCGACGGTATAGACGTCATGGAAGCCCAGTGTGCGGAAGTGTTCGGCGGTGCGGCGGCTGGAGCTGCCGTGGTGGCAGATGAAGGCGATCGGCACGTCCTTGGGCAGCGCTTCCAGGCGTGCTCGGCTGGCGTCGTCGAGCACCTCGTGCGGCTGCGGGAACGGCGCGGCGGCGCGTCCGCTGGCCGGGCGCACGTCGATCACGTCGATGGTGCCGGTGAGGATGCGTGCGTGCAGGTCCTGCACGCTGATCGACTTAACCGGCGCCGGTGCGTTGGGATTGCGCACCGACAGCCCGGCCCCGCGCGCGTCCTCGATCCAGTCGATGGCGATGCCGTTGGCGCGCGGCGCGCTGAGCGGATCCAGGTGGACCTTCAGTCCGTCGACGTCGGCCACGACTTCCTGGCCACTGATCGGGCGCAGTTGGAACTGGGCGTTGAACTGCGGATCCACGCTCAGGTGCAGGCCCACGCCCGCCGGCGTATCGGCCATCGCCTGGTCGATGGCCTGGCGCGCGGCCGGCGTCACCGAGATCGTCGGTGGGGTGCGGTCGGGTGCGGCCAAGCCCAGCAGGGTGTGCAACTCGCCGCTGCCGAGCATCTGTTCGATGATGTCCGCACCGCCCACCAGTTCGCCGCCAACATACAGTTGCGGAATGGTCGGCCAGCTTCCGTAGAGCTTGATGCCCTCGCGAATGGCCTCGTCGGCCAGCACGTCCACGCTGGCGTAGCGCGGCAGCAGCGAGGACAGGATGCCGGAGGCCTTGGCCGAAAAACCGCAACGCGGTGCGGCCGGCTCGCCTTTCATGAACAGCACCACGCGGTTGGCTTGGACGATGGCGTCGATGCGTTGGCGCAGGGCGGGATCCAGGGACATGGGACAGGCTCGTGGAGGGCGCAAGGGCGCCATTGTATCGCGGCCGTCGTGGTGCCCGCCGGCGAAGTTGAAAGGCAATGCTCACATTTCCTTCCCCGTGGGCGATTAAACTTGCCCGCTGCCGGCCGGTCGAATGGCCATCCCTTCCCCACGGAGCCCGTTGCCCCATGCCTTCACGCCGTTGTCCGTCCGTCGTGTCCGTTGCCGTGCTCACCGCCAGCCTGCTGGTCGCTACCGCCGTGGCCGCACCCCAACCGCAGCCGCATCCGACGGTTCCCCAGCCCAAGCCGACCCTGCCCACGCCCGCGGCGCCCGGCGCGACCCCCGACAACGTCGCCATCCCGCCTGCCCCGGACAACGCCGGCAAGGCGTGGATCCTGATGGACTACGACACCGGGCAGATCCTGGCCGCGAAGAATCCGGACGAGCGCATCGAGCCGGCCAGCATGACCAAGATCATGACCTCCTACGTGGTCGCCTCCGAATTGGCGCACGGCAAGCTCGATCCCAACCAGCCGGTGGCGATCAGCGAGCGCGCGTGGAAGGCCGGCGCCAGCTCCGACGGCTCCTACAGCGCGCTGGACCTGAACTCCAAGGTCCCGCTGATGGACGTCCAGCGCGGGCTGATCATCCAGTCCGGCAACGACGCGGCGATCGCGCTGGCTGAGCACGTGGCCGGCAGCGTGGAATCCTTCGTCGCGCTGATGAATTCCTACGCCGCCAAGCTGGGCATGAAGAACACCCACTTCGCCAACCCGCACGGGCTGTCCGATCCGCAGCACTACACCACCGTGCATGACCTGGCGATCCTGTCGCGCGCGCTGATCCACGACTATCCGGCCGAATACGCGATCTACAAGGAACGCGAGTTCACCTACAACAAGATCCGCCAGTACAACCGCAACGAACTGCTCGGCCGCGACCCCACCGTGGACGGCATCAAAACCGGCCACACTTCCGCGGCCGGCTACTGCCTTGCCGCCTCGGCCAAGCGAGGCGACCAGCGCCTGATCTCGGTGGTGGTGGGCCTCCAGGCCAAGGGCGACAAGGACGGCTTCCGCCTGCGCGAGGACTCCAACCTCGCCCTGCTCAACTGGGGTTTCCGCTTCTACGAGAACCACAACCTGTACCAGGCCAACGTCCAACTCGCCCACCTGAAGGTGTGGAAAGGCAAGACCGTCGACGTGGGGCTGGGCCTGACCCAGCCGGTGGAAGTGGTGATCCCGCGCGGGCGCTACAGCGACCTCAAGCCGGTGATGGACGTGCCGAAGAACATCGTTGCCCCGATTGCCGCCGGCCAGCGGATCGGCACCCTGCGGGTCATGCTGGATGGAAAGCCGCTTCTCGAACGCCCGCTGGTGGCGCTGGCGGCGGTGCCCGAGGCCGGCTTCTTCGGCCGCATGTGGGACGACATGTGGATGTGGTGGGAGAGTTGACGGGGCGATCCGGAATCGGCGACGACACCGGAACTCGCCAGCGCGTCAAGCGCGGCGATCACGACCTGCAAAGACAAGCCGGCGTCATCCATGGGTGAGTCGGTCGCGAGGCGGCACAGGCAAGCCATCCCGCCATGCAGGTGCGAAGAGACAGGCGCGTTGTGTCGGTCAGCGTCGCGATTGGATCACGCGAAAAAGCCGCCTTCGAAGGCGCCAGCCGGCGCCTTGCGTGGCTCGGTGTCGGCCTGATGGCCTTGCGCCGACAGGACAGTCGCAACCCTTGCGGGGAAGCCGCGAAACCACACCCCCGATCCTGATCGTCGTCCGCGCATGCCCTGCGACAGGGCGGTCGAAAACCGCGGGATGACGCAAAGGACCCGGGCGCCTTCTAGCGCGTGCCGCCGTTGTCGTCCGCGCCGCCCGACCCCGACGTTCCACCGTCGGCCGGCCCTTCGGGCCAGTGATGGTCGCGCGGCGGATCATGCCGCTGCGACGACTTGATCAACACCGCCACCACGACCGCGACGAGAACGACGATCAACGCGATGTAGTAACCGTTCATGAGCACCTCCGGGCCCTGCAGACGGGAACTGACGCACGTCGATGCCAAGCCTACGCCGATTTGCGGCGGCCGGCGCAAGCACAAGCGCAAATGTTCCGATGACGCGGCCGCAATCGACGCATGCCCTGTGCACTGCGGTCAGGCCAGGTATCCGCCATCCACGGCAAGGCACGCGCCGGTGACGTAGCTGGCCGCCGGCGAGCACAGGAACAGCACCGCCGGCGCGATCTCGTCGGGGCGTGCGGCACGACCCTGCGGGATCATCCGCGACAGGCTGGCCATCAGCGCTGCGTCGGTGATGATCGTGCTGGCGAAGCGGGTGTCGGTCAGGCCAGGCAGCACGGCGTTGACGCGGATCCCGTGTGCCGCCCACTCGCGCGCCATGCCCTGGGTCAGGTTGACGATGCCGGCCTTGCTCATCGAGTACACGCCCTGACCTGGCGCCGGTCGCCGCGCGTTGACCGAGGCGACGTTGACGATCGCACCGCCGCCGAGGTCCTGCATTCGCCGTGCCGCCTGCACGCTGGACCAGAAGTACCCGCGCAGGTTCACCGCCATGATCTTCTCGAAACTGCCCAGGTCCATCGCCAGCATCGGCCCGTAGTACGGATTGGCGGCGGCGTTGTTGACCAGGATGTCGGGCGCGCGGCCGGCCGCGTCGAGACGGGCGAACACCGCCTCGATCGCGTCGGTGTCTCCGATGTGCATGGCTTCGGCCTGCGCGCTGCCGCCGGCCTGGACGATGGACGCGGCGATCGTTTCGCAGGCCTCGCGCTTGCGGCTGGCGCACACCACGTGCGCACCCTGCGATGCCAGCAGCCTGGCGATCGCCGCGCCGATCCCGCGCGAGGCGCCGGTCACCAGCGCGGTCTTTCCCGACAGGTCGAACGGCACGGCGGGCGATGGGCTTGCGCTCACGGCGGCTCCTTCGGCGGCGACGGCTCGGGCTGGCGCGCGGAAAGCCACCGACCGACCCGGGGCGCCGTGTTCCTGCAGGATAGTCCTGAATTGCGGGGAAGCCACGCCAAGGCATCTGCGTCGCATCGAGAATCTGCCCGCCACGGCGCAGGCTGGTATGCTGGCAGCGTGGCATGCCGCGGACGCTTTCCATGGGCGGGCAACGACGCAAGGTCTTGATCACCGGCGCGGGCAGCGGGCTGGGCCGCGCGCTCGCGCACCGTTATGCCGCCGAGGGCTGTGCGGTGGCCTGCGCCGACATCGTGCCCGAGCGCGCGCTGGAAACCGCGACCACGCTGCCGGGCATGGATCACATGGCGTTCGTGGTCGATGTCGGCAGCGACAGCGGCTTCAACGCGCTGTACCTGGCCATCGAACAGCACTTCGGCATGCCCGACGTGGTGGTCAACAACGCCGGAATCGCCAGCGGCGGGCCGATGGTCGAGACCACCATGAGCGAGTGGCACGACGTCATCGACATCAACCTGCTCGGCGTGGTGCGTGGCTGCCGCGCGTTCCTGCCGGAAATGCTCGCCCGTGGCAGCGGACAGATCGTCAACATCGCCTCGTTCGCCGGCCTTGCCGGCGCGCCGTGGATGATGAGCTACGGGGTGGCCAAGGCCGGCGTGGTGGCGCTGTCGGAGCAGTTGCGCGCCGAATTGCACGGTACCGGGGTGGGCGTGTGCGTGGCCTGCCCGTCATTCTTCCAGACCAACCTGTTGCGCAATTTCATCGGCAACGAGCAGGTCAAGGAGGCGGCGGCGAAGCTGATGGCAAAGAGCAGCGACAGCCTCGACGCCATGGCCGACCGCATCTTCGCCGCCAGCGAACGCGGCCAATTCCTGATTCTGCCCACCGCCGGCGATGCCGCGCGGCTGCGCATGAAGCGCTGGTTTCCGGAGCACTACTTCCGCAAGCTGCTCAAGCGCACCGCCGCGCTGGGCCGGCGCGCATCGGCCAGCAACGAAGCCGCGCCCGAGCCACAGCCGCAGCACGACGCCTCGCACAAGCCGGTCGAATGAGCCCAGCCGCCGGCGACTGGTTGATCTATGGCGCCAATGGCTACACCGGCCGCCTGATCGCTGCCGAGGCGGTGGCGCGCGGGCTGCGCCCGGTGCTGGCCGGACGCAGCACGTCGGTGGCTGCACTGGCCGCCGAGCTGGGGCTGGAGCATCGCGTGTTCGACCTCGCCGACCCGGCCGCGGTGCGTGCCGGACTGCAGGGCATGGCAATCGTGCTGCACTGCGCCGGCCCGTTCTCGGCGACTTGCGCGCCGATGCTGGAGGCCTGCCTGGCCAGCGGCTGCCATTACCTGGACATCACCGGCGAGCTGGACGTGTTCAAGTACTGCCACGCGCAGGACGCGCGTGCGCGGCAGCGTGGCATCCTCGTCATGCCCGGCACCGGCTTCGACGTGGTGCCCACCGACTGCCTCGCCGCCCAGCTCAAGCGCGAGTTGCCGACCGCCACCCACCTGGTGCTCGCCTTCGAGGCCGGCGGCGGGCCCAGCCCGGGCACCGCCAAGACCAGCGTCGAGGGGATGGGCCACGGCGGGCGGGTGCGCATCGACGGCGAACTGGTGCGGGTGCCGCTGGCATGGAAGGCGCGCACGTTTGCCCGCGACGACCAGCAGCGCAGCGCGATGACGATTCCCTGGGGCGACGTGTATACCGCGTTCGTCTCCACCGGCATCCCCAACGTCGAGGTGTACATGGCGGTTTCGCCGGCCACCATCGCCAGGCTGCGCCGGTTGCGCCTGCTCGGTCCGCTGCTGCGCAGCCGTCTCGTGCAGGGGTTGCTCAAGCGCCGGATCGAGCACTCGGTCAAGGGGCCGTCGGAGCGCCGGCGCGAGAGCACCGTGACCCACGTCTGGGGCGAGGCCAGCGATGCGCAGGGCCGCCAGGCGCGCCGGCACCTGGTGGTACCCAACGGCTACGCATTGACCGTGACCGCTGCATTGGGCATCGTCGCGCGCGTGCTGGCCGGGGATGTCCCGAACGGCTTTCGAACCCCGTCTCAATGGATGGGAGCCGATTACGTGATGACCCTGCCCGGGGTGCGCGTCGGTTCAGAGTAGAGTGGCTTCACCCGCCGCACGGCAGCGAGCGTTTCGCAACCAGGGGGAGACGAGCATGCCGGTGCGACGGATTCCACGGGTATCGCCATGAACGACGCCGTCGCGCCCTCCGCGCCACGACCACCCCGGGTCGGCGGTGGCTTGGCGACGATGGGCTTCTGGCTGTCGTTGCTGGTCCCGCTGCTGTGCGCATTGATGTTGTGGTTCGACTTCGACCACGCCAACGACCTCGCCGACCAGCGCGCCGGCCTGACCGCCGACGCCATCGGCCGCCAGCTCGGCGAGCGTCTTGACCGACTCGACCACGACCTGCACGACATCGCCGAGCAGGCGCAGGCGCAGGCCGCCGGCATCCCGCCGGCCGATCACCCGCAGGTTCCGCACGATTCGCCGCTGCAGGACGTCGTGTTGTTGCCGCCAGGCACGGGCACCCAGGGCCAGGACCTGCAGGGCCGTCCGGTCCAGGCGCCGTGGCTGCCGCGGGAATCGGCCGGCCCAGGCGCCGACCGCCTGGTGATCGGCACCCCGCTGCGCGCCGGCCCGCACGCGCGCTGGATGGTGCCGGTGGCGTGGTACGGCGACCCGGTACGGCGGATCGGCGCCCTGCTGGATGCGGACTGGTTCGCCGAGGTGCTCCACGATGCCGGGCTGGGCCAGGCGGGCCTGGCCAGCATCGTGCACACCCAGGGCATCCTGCTGGCGCGCTCGCAGGACAACCAGGCCAACGTCGGCGCGCTCATGGGAGGCGAGCACCCCCACGCCGGTGCCTTGCCCGCCCGGACCTCCGGGCACTTTTCGGTTTCCGGGTCGCACCTGCGCCAGCGCGTGGCGTTCCGGCACCTGCCGCATTCGCCGCTGATCGTCATGGTCTCTGCCACGGGCGAGGCGGTGTTCGCCGCGTGGTGGCCGTTCGCGTTGGGGACGTTCGGCGCCGCGTTGTTGTTGTCGGCGCTGTGGTTGCGGCTGACCCACGCCTACGCGCGCAACGCTGCCGAGCAGCAGCGCCTGCTGGAGGCGTTGCAGGTGCAGCAGACACGCACCGACGAAGCCAGGCGCATCGCGCGGATGGGCGACTGGTCGTGGCAGGTGGATGCCGGCAACGTGTGGTGGTCGCCGGAGATGTTCGCGATCTGGGGCCTGCCGGTCCAGGACGGACCGCTGCGGATCGAGCAGATTCCGGGGCTGATCCATCCGGACGACCGCGAACGCTTCGTTGGTTACGTGAAGCGCGCCACCAGCGGCGGCTTGGTCAACGAAACTCAGTTCCGCATCCTGCGGCCGTCCGATGGCGCCGAGCGCACCATTTATGCACGCAGCGAATGGGGCGACCAGACGCCGGGCCGGCGCATCCTGCGCGGCATCCAGCAGGACATCACCGAACTGGCAGGGATGCGGACGCGGCTGGAGCAGGCCGAGCGCCAGTACCGCTACGTGTTCGAGCACAATCCGCAGCCGATGTGGGTGTACGAGCGCACCGCATTGAGGTTCCTGGCGGTCAACGATGCGATGCTGGCCAGCTACGGCTACAGCCGCGAGGAGCTGCTCGCCGGCACCGTGATGGACATCCGCCCGCGCGAGGAGCGCGACGCGCTGCGCATCACCTCTCGCGACGGCCCGGGCGCGCGCGCGCAAGGCAGCGTGTGGACCCACCTGCGCAAGGACGGCAGCGTGCTGCGTGCGCAGGTGTTCGCGCGCCCCATCACCTTCGAGGACACGCCCGCATGGCTGGTGGTGGCGGTGGACGTCACCGAGCGCGAGCGTCATGAACAGCGCTTCCAGTTGATCGCCCGCGCCACCAGCGACGCCATCTGGGACTGGGACACGCACACCGGCGTCACCTGGCGCAGCGAGAGCTATGCCGCCCTGTTCGGTTACCCGCAAGACGCGATCGCGGCCGATCAGGCCGGCTGGGCGGCGCTGGTCCATCCGGATGACCTGGCGCGCGTGCAGGCCAGCATCCAGGGCAGCCTGGCCTCGCGTGGCGAACAGTGGGAAGAGCAGTACCGGTTCCGCCGTCACGACGGCAGTCACGCGCTGGTCCTGGATCGTTGCGTGTTCCTGCGCGATGCGCACGGCAAGGCCTTGCGCGCGGTCGGCGGCATGCTCGACATCACCCGGCGCAGCCAGGACGAGCAGGACCTGCGCGTGCTGCGTCGCGCCGTCGAGGCCACCGACAGCGGCGTGGTGATCGCCGACGCCCGCAAGCCCGGGATGCCGGTGGTGTACGCCAACCGCGCGATCCAGCGCATCACCGGGCAGGCGACCAGCGCGCTGCTCGGCGCCAACCTGCGCCTGCCGGTCGGCAACAGCCCGCACGAGGCCAACGAGCTGCTGCGCGCCCTGCACGAACACCGCGAGACCCGGGTCCTGCTGCACGACCACCGGCAGGACGGGCAGCCGTTCTGGAACGACGTCTACCTGGCCCCGGTGCGCGACGATGCCGGTGTGTTGACCCACGTGGTGAGCATCCAGACCGATGTCAGCGAGCGCCAGCGCGCACAGGAACAACTCGCCTTCAGCGCCACCCACGACGATCTCACCGGGCTGCCGAACCGGCACCTGCTGGTGGATCGCCTGCAGCAGGCCTTGCTCAATGCCGATCGGCACCGGCGCTCGATCGTGGTGGTGTTCATCGACCTGGACGATTTCAAGCTGATCAACGACAGCCTCGGGCACAGCGCCGGCGACGTGGCACTGCGCGCGGTGGCGCGCCGGTTGGAGCAGGTGCTGGCCACCGAGGACACCCTCGCGCGCTTCGGCGGCGACGAATTCGTGGCGATGCTCACCGAGCGCACCGACGATACCGGCGTGGCGCAAACCGTCGCCGCCATCCAGGCGGCGCTGGCGCCGCCGTTCGAGATCGCCGGCGCCGCGCATTACCTGGGTGCCAGCATCGGCTGGTGCCGCTCTCCGGACGCCGGCAACGCCGCGGAAGACCTGCTGATGCGCGCCGACCTGGCGATGTACCAGGCCAAGCAGCGCGGCCGCAACCGCGTGGTGGCCTACGAGCATCGCTTTGATACCCAGGTCTCGGCGCGCCTGCGCATGGTCAGCGAGTTGCGCCTGGCGCTGGAGCGGGGCGAGTTCGAGCTGGTCTTCCAGCCGTTGTTCGACATGACCGGCAAGGCGAGCGCGCTGGAGGCGCTGCTGCGCTGGCACCATCCGGAACGCGGACTGCTGCTGCCCGGGCACTTCATCGGCGTGTGCGAGGAGTCCGGCCTGATCGTGCCGCTGGGGCGCTGGGTGCTGGGCGAAGCCGCGCGCCACCACGGCCTGCTGGCCGCCGCCGGCCTGGGCACGCTGCGGATCGCGGTGAACGTGTCGGCGCTGCAGTTCCGGCAGGACCTGTTCGGCGACGTCCAGGCAGCGTTGCGCGAGCATGCCGTGCCGCGCGGTGCGCTGGAGCTGGAGCTGACCGAAAGCGTGATCATGGACAATCCGGAAGCGGCGATCGATGCCATGCGCCGGATCGACGCGCTGGGCGTGTCGCTGTCGGTGGACGATTTCGGCACCGGCTATTCGAGCCTGTCCTACCTCAAGCGGCTGCCCATCGACCGCCTCAAGATCGACCGCGGCTTCGTGCGCGACCTCGGCCAGAACGCCGACGATGCCGCGATCTGCACCTCGATCATCCGCCTGGCACAGAGCCTTGGCCTGCACACCGTCGCCGAGGGCGTGGAGACCCACGCCCAGCTCGACTGGCTGCGTGCGCGCGGTTGCGAGGAAGTGCAGGGCTTCCTGCTCGGCCACCCGCAGCCGTTCGCGCAAGTGCTGGTCGAATTGGCACGGCAGCGGACGATCACCGCGTAGCCGGCACTGCTGCGTCTGCCACCCGAGGGCATCAATCCCGATCCGGCGCGCCAAGCGGGAACAACCTGCGATACGGGCGCGCCTCGTCCACGACACGGGCCACCGACGGATGACCAAGTGCACATCTGAACAAGTGGATTCTGTTCGTGGTGAGCCTGTCGAACCATGAGCGGAATCATCGATTTGCGGTAGCAACTCGGTAAGGCTTTCGGCTTGTTCAGACTTTCCCGGGTGCGCGTGCGCGACAGGCCTTGAGCGCACCGGCTGGTATCCGGTGGACCCGATCGGCGTAGAACAATGCCGGCGCCGCTGCGCAATCGGCGCTGCCAAAGCCGCTTTGGCACGACCAGCCACGGCATTTTCCCTGGTGCACATGACGTGCCGAAAGGCACCACGATCCTCGGCACCCGCCTCGTCATCCAGGCGCAAGCCGGGACCCGTTATGACTCTCGGGCCCACCGTGCATCCAAGCGCGATGGATCCCGGCTTGCACCGGCGTCACACCGCGCGCTTGCCTTCCAGCACACGCGGCAGGCGCATGCTGACCGTGGTCCCCTGGCCGGGCGTGCTGTCGGCGCGGATGCTGCCGCCGAGCACGTTGGTGACCTGGTTGAACACGATGTTGGCGCCGAGCCCGGTGCCGCCGCTGCCGCGCTTGGTGGTGAAGAACGGATCGAAGAAGCGCTTGAGGTCGGCCTGGCTCATGCCGATGCCGTCGTCGGCCACGCTCAACGCGATCTGTTCGTCCTCCAGCGCCGCGGTGATCCGCACCAAGCCCTGCTGGCGTCCCTCGAAGGCGTGCATCAAGGTGTTCATCACCAGATTGGTGACCACCTGCGACAGCGCCCCGGGGAAGCTGTGCATGTGGATGTCGTGCGGACAATCCACCTGCACCGTGAAGGGGGCGCGCTTGAGCTTGGGCTTGAGCGAGAGCAGGATCTCGTCGAGGTATTCGGCCAGGTCGAATTCGCGGAACTGTCCCGAGGATTGGTCCACCGCGATCTGCTTGAACGAGCGCACCAGCTCGGCGCCGCGACGGCTGTTGCTGTCGAGCACCTGCATGGTGGTGTCCAGTTCCTCGAACATGCCCTCCAGCGCGCGCGCGTCGAGCTTGCCGGCGGCCAGGTCCTGGCGCCAGTGGTTCAACTCGCCGCGCACGTAGGACGCCGCCGTGACGCAGATCCCCAGCGGCGTGTTGATCTCGTGGGCGATGCCTGCCACCAGCCCGCCCAGCGAGGCCATCTTCTCCTGCCGCACCAGCTCGCCTTGCGCCTCGCGCAACTGGTCCAGGGTGTCGGTGAGTGCGCGGGTACGCTCGCCCACCCGGCGCTCGAGCTGGGCGTTGGCCTGGCGCAAGGCTTCGGCAGCACGCCGGCGACGCAGGCTGTTGCCGACCTGGATGGCGACGAATCCCAGCAGATCCTGCTCGGCCGGGCCGTACTGCACCACGTCGTCATACGCCTGCACCACCAGCACGCCAATGGCACCCTGCTCGCCTTGCAGCGGCACGCCAAGCCAGCGCATCGAGCGCCGGCCGGCGACATGCAATTCAACCGCGCCCTGCGCGGCCAGCTCATGGATCTGCGCATCGCTGGCGAACAGCGGCTGGCCGCGGTTGATGACGTACTCGCTCAAGCCCAGCCCAAGGGGGCGCGACGGGTACTGGCGGAGTTCTTCTTCGAAGAAGTACGGAAACTCCAGGTGCGCGCCGTCCTCGGAGACCAGCGCGATGTAGAAATTGCTGGCGTTCATCAGCCCGCCGACCTCGGCATGCACGCGCTGGCAGAACTCGGCCAGGTCGATGTCGGCGGTGGCCAACTGGGCGATCTGGAACAACGCCTTCTGCAGGTGTTCGCCGCGCTTGCGCTCGACGATCTCCTGCTGCAGTTCGCGATTGGCTTGCGCCAGCTCGGCGGTGCGCTCGCGCACGTGCGCTTCCAGCTCCTCCTTGCCCTGCTTGCGTTCCAGCGCGGTCAGCACGTGTTCGGCGACGAACTCCAGTAGCGCCCGATCCTCGGCGCTGTAGCCCACGCCTTCCAGGTAGCTTTGCACCACGAGCGCGCCATGGACATGGCCATCGCGCAGCATCGGCACGCCCAGCCAGTCGTAACTGTCCGGGCCGATCATCACCAGAGGTCCGGAGATCTGTGCCTGCAACTGCGGGGTGGAACCCATCAGTGACTTGCGGTCGTGCAGGACGTACCAGGTCAGCGAGCCCACGCGCTCGGACATCGGGAATTCCTGCCGCGGGTCACGCGAGGGGGTGGCCACGTCCTCGGTGTCGACGAAATACAGGAAGCGCATGGTGTCGCGTTCGGCGCTGTAGGCGACGATGAAGAAGTTTTCCGCGTACATCAGGCTGCCGATGATCGCCTGGATGCCGCGCAGCATTTCGGGCATGTCGCGGTCGGAACCGGCCAGGTCGGAGATCGCGAACAGCGCGTGCTGCAAGCGCTCGGCGCGCCCGGCGCGGCGCAGCGATGCGCGCAGCTCGGCGATCTCCAGCACCCGCGCCATGTGTCGGCCGGCGGTCTCCAGCCATTTGGCGGCGTCCTCGATGAAGCGATGGCGGGCGGCCACGCCTTCGATCTGCACCAGCAGCACCGCCGCCGGCGTATCGGACAGCCGCAGTGCCACCAGCGCGTCCTCGACCTTGAACACCGGCGCGGACTTGGCGGCCACCGCGCGCACCAGTGCCAGCGCCGCCGCGTCGGGCAGCGGCGCCGGCTCGCACTCGGCCGCGCTGCCGCCAAGATCCCACAACACCACCGCATGCCGGCAATCCGGGTCCTGCATCGCGACCCGCACGATGGCGTTGGCCAGCGGCCGCGGCGCATCGGCTTCGGCCAGGCGCCGCAGCTCGTCGAGCTGGCGCTGGCAGCGTTCCAGGAGCGGATCGGGGGCGTCGCCGTCGTGCATCGTGCGGGCAGGTCTTCCTCGCGGACCACGCCCGGATTCTACGCGCAGGGGGCGGCGTAAAGTGCCGCGGGCCGATGCCCGGCCATCGCGTAAACTGCGCGGATGGATGTTTCCCATTTGCTCGACGGCCTCAACCCGGCGCAGCGGCAGGCCGTCAGCGCGCCGCCAGGCCACCACCTGATCCTGGCGGGCGCCGGCTCGGGCAAGACCCGAGTGCTGATCCACCGCATCGCCTGGCTGCACGAGGTGTTCGGCGTGCCCGCGCACGGCATCCTCGCGGTGACCTTCACCAACAAGGCCGCCGGCGAAATGCGCCAGCGCGCCGGTGCGCTGCTGCCCGGCGGTCTGCGCGGTAGCTGGATCGGCACCTTCCACGGCCTCGCCCACCGCCTGCTGCGGCTGCATTGGCAGGAGGCGAAGCTGCCCGAGGCGTTCCAGGTGCTCGACGCCGACGACCAGCTGCGGATGGTCAAGCGCATCGCCGGCGAGCTGGAGATCGACGAGAAGCGCTTCAGTCCGCGCCAGATCGCGTGGTGGATCAACGCGCAGAAGGACGAGGGCCGGCGGCCGCTCCACATCCAGCCGGCCGGCGGCGATCACTACGCGCAGACCCTGCTGCAGGCATACGAGGCGTATCAGGCACGCTGCGATCGGTCCGGCCTGGTGGACTTCGCGGAGATCCTGTTGCGCGCGCACGAGTTGTGGCGGCAGCATCCGGCGCTGCTCGCGCACTATCGGCAGCGCTTCGGCCACGTGCTGGTGGACGAATTCCAGGACACCAATGCGATCCAGTACGCCTTCGTCCGCCAGCTCGCCGGCGATGCCGGCCAGGTGTTCGCGGTTGGCGACGACGACCAGTCGATCTACGGCTGGCGCGGTGCGCAGGTGGAGAACATGCAGCGCTTCCTGCGCGATTTCCCGGGCGCGACCACGATCAAGCTGGAACAGAACTACCGCTCCACCGCCACCATCCTGGGTGCGGCCAACGCGGTGATCGACCATAACCCCGAGCGACTGGGCAAGCAGTTGTGGACCGACGCCGGCGAGGGCGCGCCAATCGACTTGTACACCGCGTGGAACGAGATCGACGAGGCGCGCTTCGTGGTCGCCCGCGTCCAGCAATGGCAGCGCGAGGGTGGGCAGTGGGCGGACGCGGCGATCCTGTACCGCAGCAACGCCCAGTCGCGCGCGTTCGAGGAACAGCTCGCCACCGAGGCCATCGCCTACCGTGTGTACGGGGGCGTGCGCTTCTTCGAGCGCGCCGAGATCAAGGACACCCTGGCCTACCTGCGGCTGGTCGCCAACCGCGACGACGACACCGCCTTCGAGCGCGCGGTCAACACGCCCGCGCGCGGGATCGGCGGGCGCACCCTCGACGAATTGCGCCAGCTCGCCCGCGAGCGCAGCGTGTCGTTGTGGCAGGCCGCGACGCTGGCGATTCCCGGCAGCACGCTGACCGCCCGCGCGCGCAACGCCCTGCGCGGGTTCGTCGAAATGATCGACACGCTGGCCCGCGACCTGCGCGAGCGCCACCTGCACGAGCAGGTGGACGAAGTGCTGCTGCGCAGCGGCCTGCGCGCGCACCACGCCGGCGAATCGGCAGGCGCGCTGGATTCGCGGGTGGACAACCTCGACGAACTGGTCTCGGTGGCCTCGCGCTTCGTCGCCCGCGACCGCGAGGGCACCGAGGAAGAAAACCTGCCCGAGCTGGTGGCCTTCCTCGCCTACGCTGCGCTGGAGGCCGGCGAAGGCCAAGCGCAGGCCGGCGAGGATGCGGTGCAGATGATGACCTTGCACAGCGCCAAGGGCTTGGAGTTCCCGCTGGTGTTCCTGGTCGGCATGGAGGAAGGCGTGTTCCCTTCCAGCCGTTCTTTGGAGGAATCCGGACGCTTGGACGAGGAGCGCCGCCTGGCCTACGTCGGCATCACCCGCGCGCAGCGCCAGTTGGTCGTCAGCCACGCCGAATCCCGGCGCATCCATGGCCAGGAACACTACGGCATGCCCTCGCGCTTCCTGCGCGAGATGCCACCTGCACTGGTGCGCGAGGTGCGGCCGAAGATCAAGGTCAGCCAGCCGGTGTTCGGCGGTCGACAGGGCGCCGGCATCGACGCCACGCCCGGTATCCGGGGCATCAAGCTCGGCCAGCGCGTCCGCCACGCCAGCTTCGGCCTCGGCGTGGTGATGGATGCCGAGGGCAGCGGCAGCCACGCGCGCGTCCAGGTCAACTTCGAACAGACCGGCCGCAAGTGGCTGGTGGTGGCGCACGCGAAACTGCAGCCGGTCTGATCAGAAGGACTCGAAGAGCGAAGGGTCCTTGCGGTTCGGATGCATGCGCAATCGGATCGCCCCGCGTGGGCATGGCCATCCGCAGTGCATGCTGAAGGCAGCAACCCGGATGGCGCTGCGAACGAGGCTGCGGGTATGGGCGGACCAGCCTTCGTGCCAAGGGTGCGAGTTGGCGGTTCCGTTGCGCTCCGCAACCCGGGCCAGGCTCACGCGGATTCGACGCGCGCCAACCGCACACCCGTGAGAGGAATTCTCAAGGCATCGCGGTGCCAGCGACTTCGGCGGCATACACCGCCAGACCTTCGAGCACCAGGTCGGTTGCCAGTGACGCCTGCACCTTCCATCCATCCAGCAGCGCCTGCGCGCCGCCGCCGGCGACCAGCAGGGACGGGCTGACGCCCAGGCGTCGCCGCGCGGCATGCCGACTGCGCGCCACCAGCGCGCGTGCCGCCAGGGTCGTGCCGCTGGCCAACGCGGCCAAGGTGTCGTCGGCGAAATCCACGACGTGGCCGCCTGCGCCGGGAAGGTGCGGTGCGCGTTGCGAAAGCGATTGGCGCATCAGGGTCGGCGAGGGCGCGATCAGTCCGCCGTGGTGGATGCCGTCCGCACCCAGCAGGTCGATCGTCAACGCCGTACCCACGCCCACGATCAGCCATGCGCGGTGCGCGCGCGCGCGCGCGCCGAGCAGGGCCAGGAACCGATCCACGCCCAGTTTCGCCGGATCGGCGTAGGCGATGCGCACGCCGGCGAGCGCGGGGCGGGTCGAGGCGCGGATCGTCCGGACCCCGCGCCGGCCCAGCGCCGAGGCCAGCCTCGCCGTCGCCGCGGCAGGTCCCACGGAGGCGAGCCAGGCCTCATCGCCTTCGCGAACATCGGCCCAGGCCGCAGCCGCCGCGGACAGATCGAGGTCCAGGTCGTAGGCGAGTGCGGTGGCGCCGCAGCTGGCGAGCTGATCGGCGCGCGCCCACTTCAGGCGGGTATTGCCGAGGTCGAACAGCCAGCGGGCCGCAGGGGTCGGCGGCGCGGTCATCGTGGACGCACGCTGACTTCGGCGCTGTGATAGCAACGCTCGCCGTCGGGGTGGCGCACCCGCAGCGCGCCGCGGGCGTCGATGCCCAGCGCGACGCCGGTGTTGCGTGCGGTGCCGGTGATGACCTCGACCTCGCGCCCATGGCACGCGTCCAGGGCCTGCCAGCGGGCGAGGAATGGCGTCAGCCCGGCGTCGGCGAACGTGCGCAGCGCATCCAACTCGGCGCCGAGCAGGGCGGCCGCAAGGCCGTTGCGCCGTGGCGCCGCGTCGAGGCGGGACAGATCCGTCCACGGCTGGTCGATGCCGGTGGCCGCGCCCGCGGGCATGCGCACGTTGATGCCGATCCCGATCACCGCGCGGGCGATGCCGCCTTCCTCGCCACCGAACTCGATCAGGATACCGCCCAGCTTGCGTCCGTCGGCGACCAGATCGTTCGGCCACTTCAGACCGACCGCGGCGCACCCGAGCCCGCGCAGTGCCTCGGCCGCCGCCACGCCCACCGCGATGCTCAATCCCGACAGCGCGGCGATACCGCCGTCGAAGCGGCGTTGCAGGGACAGGTACAGGTGCGCTCCGAGCGGTGAGGCCCAGGCGCGGCCGCGGCGACCACGGCCGGCGCTCTGCGCTTCGGCGAACAGCGCCTGCACGCCATGGCTGGCAGGACGACGCAACAATTCGGCGTTGGTCGAGTCGATCTCCCATGCCACCTCGCAGGCGTCCAGCGCCGCACGCGCATTCGCAGGCAGACTCGCGAGGATCTGCGCGTCGTCCAGCAGGTCTAGTGGCGCCGCCAGGGCGTAGCCGCGGCCGGGCTCGGCGAGGATCTCCACGCCCTTGTCGCGCAACAGCACGATTCGCTTCCACACTGCCGCGCGCGTCAGCCCGGCCTCGCGCGCAAGCACGCTGCCACTGCACGGCCCACGCGCCAGGCGCAGCAGCAACTGGCGATCGGTCATGGCAGGAGTCGCACTGGCGCCGCGCATCGGCGGAAGGTTAGCAGGAACGGCGCCGGGTACGCCCAGTGCCGCCGCCGCAGCCGGGCGCGGGGCAACGGGGTGGATTCGGTCCACGAACACCTGCCCTGACATCCGCAAGGCGCGACCGGCGGAAGCGCGCTACAATGTCCGGCCGAATCATGCAAGATCCCGTCAGCGCAGTCGCCGAACCGGGTTCGAAAGCGCCCCGCGGATGCTGTGCCCACGACGTCCCAGGAGGACTCGATGCGCCGTCTCGTCTGCCTGTTCGTCCTGTTCGTTCCGTCGCTGGTGTTTGCCGGCGTGGCGCATGCCGCGGTCGCGGGCGCCTCCAGCAAGCCGGTGTGCAGCCACTACGAAGGCAACCTGCCCAAGGCGGTCGTCGCCAAGGCCGCCACGCCAGCGGTACCCGCGTCGTCCGCTGCGGTTGCTGCCACCCCGGCCGCCCCGGCGGTTCCGGTGCGCGCTTCCGGCGGCGACCTGACCGAGCTGCGCCCGCACGATGCGCCGCGCTGGCAGTCGTTCCTGCCGGGCATGTTCCGCTGACCGCTCGGCAGGCTCGGTTACTCGCCAGGCCGTGAGACGGCGCAGGCGCCCTCACAATCCCGGTGGCATCCGCACCGTGAACCGCGCGCCGCCCAGCTCGGCGGAGGCATCGACGGTCAATTCGCCGCCGTAGGCGCGCACGATGTTCTGCACGATCGACAGACCGATGCCGTGGCCCTGCACGCGCTCGTCGCCGCGCACCCCGCGCTGCAGCAGGTGATCGACGTTCTCCGCCGGAATTCCGGGGCCGTCGTCCTCGACCATCAACAACAGGCCCGGACGCCGGTTGCCGCCGGCCGGCTGGTCGCGCGCACTCAGCAGCACCCGCGAGCGCGCCCACTTGAAGGCGTTCTCCAGCAGGTTTCCCAGCAACTCCATCAGGTCGCCCTGTTCGCCGTGGAAGCGCGCCTTGGCGTCGATCTCGAACTCGCACAGCACACCCTTGGCCGCATACACCCGCTCAAGGCTGGTGACGATGCCCTCGGCGCGGGTCTCGATCTCCAGCGGCGCGGCGAACAGCTTGTGACCGCTGCTGGCCGCCCGTGAGAGCTGGTAGGACACGATCTGGTCCATGCGCTGGACTTGCGTGCGCACGTCCTCGCGCAGGGCACGCGGCGCACTGCCTTCGTCCAGGCTGGCGCGCAACACCGCCAGCGGCGTCTTCAGGCTGTGGGCGAGGTCGGACAAGGTGTCGCGATAGCGACCCAGCGATTCGCGTTCGCTGCCCACCAGCGCGTTGATGCTCTCGGCCAACGGCGCCAACTCGCGTGGATGGTTCTCGCTCAGGCGCTCGGCGCTGCCCGAACGCACCCGTTGCAGTTCGCGCTGGATCCGCCGCAGCGGCAGCAGGCTCCAGCGCATCGCGATGAATTGCACGATCAACAACAACACCCCGGCGCCGACGAGGTAATGCCACAGCGCGCTGCGGAAGATGTCGATCTGCTCGTCGAACGTGCGGGTGTTCTCGAACACGTTGAACACGAACGGGATCTCGCGCTTGTTCTTGCCGCTGCCGTCCTCCCACACCAGGCTCATCGCCAGCCGGTACACCCTCTCGGACGGCCCGCCGGCACTGTCGGTCACCTCCAGCGGCCCGTCCAGGCGCACCTGCCCAACCGCCAGCTTGCGCTCCAGCGGCAGCTTGCGGCCGAGGGTGGAGGAGGACGTCCAGTCCGTGCTCGGGCCGGTGGCAGCGGCGTAAAGACCGCTGCCTGGCTGGGTGAAGCGCGGGTCGGGCGGCACGTAAGGAGGCTGGAACTCGGCCTTGCGACTCATCTCGCCGCCGGCGTAATACGCATTCGCGTAGCCTGTGAGGCGCTCGCGCAGGCTGTTGGTGGCGGTCTGGGAGAACGCCTGGTCGAGCGCATAGCCGGTCAGGCCGAGGAAGGCGACCAGCGCCAACGCGGCCGCCAGCAACTGGCGGATTTCCAGCGAGAACGTGTGTCGCGCCACGCTCAGCCCACCGGCGCAGGCGCGGGTGCCGGCCGGATCGGCGACGCAGGGCTGGCCAACTTCGTGGGTCGCATCGTCGCACCGTGCTTCGCGATCACGCGAAGATCGCCGCTACCTTCGCACGGACGCGATGCCCGCGCCAATCCGGTGAATCGCACTCACTCGTTGCGCGGGATCGCGAACCGGTAGCCGCGGCCACGCACGGTCTCGATCGGCTTGAGCGCGCCCTCGGGATCGAGCTTCTTGCGCAGTCGGCCGATGAACACCTCCAGCACGTTGGAGTCGCGGTCGAAGTCCTGCTGGTAGATGTGCTCGGTCAGGTCGGCCTTGGATACCAGCTCGCCGGCGTGCAGCATCAGGTATTCGAGCACCTTGTATTCGTAGCTGGTCAGATCCACCGCCTGGCCGCCCAGCACCACCGTCTGTGCGGCCAGGTCGAGCACGATCGGGCCGCATTCCAGGGTCGGCTTGCTCCAGCCGGCGGCGCGCCGCATCAGCGCGTTGATGCGCGCCAGCAGTTCCTCGACGTGGAAGGGCTTTACGAGGTAGTCGTCGGCGCCGGCCTTCAGGCCCTCGACCTTGTCCTGCCAGCTCGCGCGCGCGGTCAGGATCAGGATCGGGAACTTCTTCTGCTGCGCGCGCAGTTCGCGGACCAGTTCCATGCCCGATAACTTGGGCAAGCCAAGATCGACGATGGCCATGTCGAAAGGCACCTCGCGCCCCATGTACTGGCCTTCCTCGCCATCGCAGGCCGCGTCCACCGCGAAACCCTCGCGCTTCAGGCGTGCAGCCAGGGTCTCACGCAGCGGTGCCTCGTCCTCGACCAGCAGAATGCGCATCGGTACTCCTTGCGGGATGGTGATTGGATCGGCCCAGGCGACCTGCTCAACCGCCGCCGCGGCGGCCTCGCGACGATGGCGGCGGCATCCGGTTGGGCTCGAAGGCCGGCTCGCGGTCGCGTGCGCGCTGCGGCGGTCCGGAGGCGGGTGGCGGTCCGCGCCATGCCCCGCCATCGTCCTCGTACACGCGGATGCGACCCTCCGGCGTGAGCACCTTCACCCGATAGACCTCGCGCCCGTCGCGCTCGTAGGGCTGGGCGCGCAGAACCTGGCCGCCGGTACGCCGCTGGATGCGCTGTACCGAGGCCGGCAAACCGTCGTTGCGCGGATCGCCGTCGTAGCGCGGGCCGGCGTAGGGGTTCTGGCGCGCGCCCGGCGGCGGCCCGACGCGCGGAACCGCGTCGTAGCTTTGCCGATCGTTGCCCGCCGGATGATTGGCTGGCGGCGGCTGGCGTGGGTACGACGGCGGCCCCTGACGCGGATAGGACGGCGGCGATGCGCGCGCGTCATCGTCGGAGCGATGCCGAGGCTGCTGATAGGCCAGCCGCGGATAGGCCGCGCCGCCGAACCGCATCTGTTGCGTGCCGGCGTAGCCACCCATGCCATGCGGCGCCGCCCACGCATCTTGCCCGCCCAGCGTCCACAGCAGGATGGCGGCAAGGGCAAGACCACGGGCGGGGGCTTTGAACATGGTGCTATTAGGCCATCCCGGCGATGATCGGGCGATGAACGATACACCGACGGGCAAGGCGTCGGTCGGCCCGGAGGCGTGCGTCGGACCGCATGGCCGGGTTCGGCAGGTGAATCGGCAAGCACCCACGGGCTACCTTCCACGGTGCGCCGATGGCCGTACTGCCGATCAATAGACCTCTCCCACGCAGCAGCGCAGGCTGCCGCCGGCCTTCTCGATTTCGTCCAGCGGCACGCTGCACACGGCGAAGCCGGCCTGCTCGAACCCGGCGCGGCTGGCCGGACGCAGGCCGTTGGCGGCAATCTGGCTCATCCATGCGCGGTTGCTGGTCGGGGCGATGCAGTTGCCGGCAAAGGCGAGTCGCTCGGTGGCATCGAGCCTGATCGCCCGCCCCGGGTACAGGGACGCGATCGCTTCGGGCACCGCCGGATCGGCGAATCCGTCCGCACAGATCGCCACCGCGCGTCCGGCCAGCACGCTGAGCACGACGTTGGTGTGGTACTCGCCCGGCGCCAGTTCGAACAGCAACGTGGCGCGCAGGCCGAAGGCCGCATGCATCGCCGCGGCTCCGGCCGCGTCGCAGCGCTCGGACAGGCCGCAAAATCCGATCCGG
This sequence comes from uncultured Gammaproteobacteria bacterium, assembly GCA_964640525.1. Classification (GTDB taxonomy): domain Bacteria; phylum Pseudomonadota; class Gammaproteobacteria; order Xanthomonadales; family Xanthomonadaceae; genus SZAS-103. The sequence goes on from CAZXGS010000004.1 coordinate 92,627, forward strand.
CGCGCGCGGTCGATCACCATCGAACCGGTCAACTCGCCCACGCCCGGCTGCAAGCGCAGGTCGTGCAACGTGTAGCCAAGCGTGGCCAGGAAGAAATCCCGGATGTCCGCGCGTTCGGCCTCGCGCTGGCGCACGCGGTGGCGCATGCTCGCGATCATCAATCGCCCGGGCGCGGTGGCGAACACGTTGTTGGGAAACACCGCATCCGGCGTGGCCGGATCGCCGGCAAACCCGATCGCCGGCAGGGTGGCCGCCAGCGCGCGGTGCAGGCCGCGGTGCTGGGCCAGCGCGCGATCCGGATCGACCCGGCGCTGCAGATCCATGTAGCGGTTGTCGCTGGCGGATTCATCTGCCAGCGCGAAGCCTTCCGGCGTCACCAGGAACACCGCTTTCGGGCAAGCCGGCGCATCGGCGGGCGCTCCTCGCGCCACAGCCAGGAAACGTTCGATATCGCGGGTGACGGTCATGGCAGCTCGGACGGGACGGGTGCACGCGGCGCGGCGGCAAGGGTAGCCGACAGCGCGCGTTCGACCAACGACCAATCCGCATCCGCGCGATGCGCACCTTCGCTGAGAACCTGTCGGAAGGCACGCCCGCCGGGTTGGCCGTGGAACAGGCCCAGCACGTGGCGGACGATGTGCTTGAGCGCCACCCCGTGCCCACGCTGCGCTTCAACGTAGGGCTGCAGTTGCCGCAGCAGGTCCGCGCGTGGCCGGTCCGGCGCGCCGGCAAGCGCATTGGCGAGCCGGTGCAGCACATACGGATCGTGGTAAGCCACCCGGCCGAGCATGACCCCGTCCACATGCGCCAGGTGGCCCAGCGCCGCATCCACGCCGTCGATGCCGCCATTGATGAGCACCGTCAGCTCCGGGTGCTCGGCCTTGAGTCGGTACACCCAGTCGTAGCGCAGCGGCGGGATTTCGCGGTTTTCCTTCGGGCTCAGGCCTTGCAGCCAGGCCTTGCGCGCGTGCACCGCGAACACCGTGCAGCCAACCGCAGCAACCGCATCGACAAAGGCGAGAAAATGCGGGTAGTCCTCGACCTCATCCACCCCCAGCCGACATTTCACCGTCGCCACCGCTGCGGTACCGGAGACCGCCTCGCGCATCGCCGCCACGCATGCGGCCACCAGCCCCGGCTCGCGCATCAGGCAGGCGCCAAAGCGGCCGGCCTGGACCCGGTCGGACGGGCAGCCGACATTGAGATTCACCTCGTCGTAGCCGCGTTCGACCGCGATCCGGGTCGCCTGCGCCAGCGCCTCCGGGTCGCTGCCGCCCAGTTGCAGCGCCAGCGGCTTCTCGGCAACGTCGAACCCCAGCAAGCGCTCGCGATCCCCATGCAACACCGCCTGCGCATGCACCATCTCGGTGTACAGCCGCGCTTGCGGCGCCAGCAGGCGATGGAAGAAGCGGCAATGCCTATCCGTCCAGTCCATCATCGGGGCGACGGACAGGCGATGCGACGGGATGGCAGGCACGGCCGGCATGACCACGCATTGTACGTGGCAGCACACGTTGCCTGTGCCATGGACGACCTATCGCCGCGGCGTCAGCCGCGCGTGAGATGGGCAAGCGCCGCGGTCGCGGTCTCGCGTTGGCGGTCGTCGAAAGAGAGCAGTTGCATTCCTTCGATGGTGGCCGGATCGAGGCAACGCACGTTGACGTCGATCCCGTCCGGATGGCTGCGCGGCACCGGAAAACCTTGATTCCAGAAACCTCTGGACAAGCGTCATCGTTGTGCCGGTAGTTCCGAATGCAGTGAGCTGAAAATTATTTCTTGGCTTGCAATTTAGACGTATACGTCAAACAATAGGCCGTTGTTTGGGAAAATAGACAAATACGTCAATGCAGACCGTGCTGGAACTCGGTGAAGCGGTAGCGGCCCGGCGCCGCGCCCTGGGCCTGAAGCAGCGGGATGTCGCGCTTCGCGCGGGCATCCCCCAGGAAACGCTATCGCGTTTCGAGCGCGCCAAACTGGCCGAATTCGGTTCCCGCAAGCTGCTGGCCGTGCTGGCGGCGCTCGGCATGGAACTCCAGTTCGTCGAGTGCGGCGCCTCGGGGTCTCTGGACGAGCTCCGCCGTGAGCGCGGGGGCGGTGCGTGAACTTGTCCGTCTACGTGCTGGGCCGTGAGGTCGCCACGCTCGAAGCCGTGGGCGACTTCAAGAGTTCCATGGCCTACCACGCTGGCGTGCCGCCGGAAGCCTTCGTCTCCCTGACCATGCGCGTGCGTCGCGACCCCTACCTCTGGGACGACGTCCTGCACCCGATCTTCCAGATGAATCTGCCGGAGGGCTACCTGCTGCAGGTGCTGCAGGAACAGTTCGGCCCCCATGTCGGCGCCAGCCCGATGGCGCTGCTGTCGGTGATCGGCCGCAACATGATCGGCCGCATCCAGGTCGCCCCGCCGGGTGCCCATCCGGAAGTTCCCGCCAAGCCGGTCGACGTCGCCGCCCTGTTGCAGGGCGACAACTCCGAGGAAGCCTTTGCCGAACTGGTTCGCCAACATGCCACCAGCGGTGTATCGGGCGTGGTGCCCAAGTTCCTGGACGGCGACGCGGCGAAGGCCGCAACCGGCACGCACACCAAGACCACGCTGTTCACCCACCGTCACATCATCAAGGGTTCCTCACGGCGGCTGCCGTTCGTGTCCTTGAACGAACACCTGTGCATGCAGGTCGCCCGGCGGGTCATGCCGGCTGCGGTCACGCAGGTGTCTGGCGACGGCCAGGCGCTGGTCGTCCACCGCTTCGACGTGGACGATGACGGCGGCCGTCGCTGCGGCATGGAAGACTTCTGTGCCTTGCTCGGCCTGCGCCCGGCGGGCAAGTACGAAACCACCTGGGAGCGCATCGCCAGAGCGGTCCGGGACCACGTTCCGGTCACCCGCCGCGCGGAAGTGTTCCGGCGAATGGCGACCCTGCTGCTGCTGACCTACGCCCTGCGCAACGCCGATTGCCACGCCAAGAACGTGGCCCTGCGCTACACGAGTCTCGACGACGTTCACCTGGCGCCGGCCTACGACATGATCACCACGGCCGCATATCCCGAGTACGCACGCAACCCGCCGGCAATCTCGCTGATGGGAAAGAAGACCTGGGACCCCGGCAAGAACCTGCAGACCTTCATCGCGTCCACGTTCGGGCTTCCGCCTCGCGAGCAGACCGACCTCGTCGAACGGATCGGGACGGCGATGGCCGAAGTGGGGCCGCAGGTCCGCGATGCGATGGCCGCGCATCCGGGCTTCGTGGAGATTGGCAAACGCATGCTTCTGGCGTGGCAAGAAGGCATGATCGGCCTGCGCGGCAAGCGCACCTATGCCATGGGCGAGGTCGGGTTGGGTGATGCATTCACCGACTTCTCCCATCCCAAGCCGGTCAGGAACGAACGTCGGGTCATCGGCCGCTCCGACCTGCTGGGACGGCACTGAGAACGAACCTCGGGAGCACCATGATGAACATGCAGCCCATGGCTTTCGCCTGGAACGGGGATCTGGACCGATGACACTGCAAGCCCACTGCATACCGCGGCCTACCGTATTTGCTTCGGATCGTCGCGCCACCGTCTTGAGTCTCGACACCTTCCTGAAGGGGCAGGTGCGCGGGCAGGAGTTCTTCGCCGAGAACTACTTCACCAACGGCATGACCACCCTGGTGGACCGCGCCTTCCGCCATCTTGCCGGTGAGCGGTCGGGTTCCTCGGTGTTCCAGTTGTCGCAGGCGATGGGAGGCGGCAAGACCCACAGCATGATCGGACTGGGCCTGCTGGCCCGCGATCCCGAACTGAGAAAGCAGGTGCTCGGCGCGCAGGATCCCGCACCGCGTCTGGGCAAGTGCCGCGTCATCGGCTTCAACGGCCGCAGCACGGATGCGCCCGGTGGTATCTGGGGCTCCCTGGCCGATCAGCTCGGCAAGGCCGAACTATTCGCCCGCTACCTGTCGCCCATGCTGAGCGCCCCGGGCCCGGAAGCCTGGAAGCAGTTGTTGGGCGGTGATCCGACCCTCGTTTTCCTCGACGAACTCCCCCCGTATCTGGAGTACGCCGTGGCGGTCCCGGTGGGCGATGCCAACCTGGGCGTCGTCACCACGACTGCTCTGGCCAACCTGTTCGTGGCCGTGGCCGAGATGGACAACGTCTGTCTGGTCATGTCCGACCTTGCCGGCGCCAACTATTCGACCGGCCAGGCCGGACTCCAGTCCGCCATGGATCGCGCCATTCAGAGCATCTCCTCCGAGTCCAGGCGCATCGCCGTTCCCATTACCCCGGTCAACCCCAACGGCGACGAGCTTTATCACATCCTGCGCAAGCGCCTGTTCGAGCAAGTGGGCGGCGAGCAGGAGAACAAGCGCATCGCGGCGGCCTACCGGGATGCGTTGAAGGAAGCCGTCAACATGAACCTGACATCGACATCGCCCGAGTCGATGTATCAGCGTGTCAGCGACGCCTATCCATTCCATCCGGACCTGCGCGAGCTGGTCGGCAAGTTCAAGGAAAACGAGGGCTTCCAGCAGACCCGTGGCGTAATCCGCCTGATGCAGATGGTGGTGGCCGATCTGTGGCATTCCGGCAAGGCCGAACGGAACGACCTGATCCACCCCTACGACATCGACCTCAACGTCGATGAACTGGCATCCGAAGTCCGGACCATCAATCCATCGCTCAGCGAGGCGATCGCCCACGACATCGCCCATGGCGGCGACGCCGAAGCCGAGCAGATCGACGCGACCCAGCGAAGCCACGACGCGACGGATGCTGCCAAGCTGATCCTGCTGGCTTCGCTGTCGACCACGCCGGGTGCCATCCACGGCCTGCAGGAATATCAGCTGGTCGATGCGCTGCAGCGCCCGGGTCGCGACTTGTCGGGCTTCAAGGCCAATGTGATGGACAAGCTGCACACGCGCGCCTGGTATCTGCACAACTCTCCGGACGGTCGCATCTACTTCAAGAACCAGCAGAATCTGGCGGCCAAGTTGCGCTCCACCGCGCTGTCGCTGCATATGGAAGTCGTCGATCGCATGTTGCGCAAGCATCTGGACGAGTACTTCACGCCTTCGCTGCGCGACTGCTACCAGGCGGTTGCCGTGCTGCCGCCGCTCGACGAGGTTCAGGTCGATCAGGAGCGAACGACGCTGGTGATCGTCCGCCCGGGTGGTCAGGCCAACGGCCTGCCGATTTCGTCCGACTGGCAAGCCTGGTGGGATCAGCAGCCGTACAAGAACCGCGTGCTGTTCCTGTCCGGCTCACGCGACACCTACCAGAAGGTGATCGATGGCGCCCGCCAGACCCGTGCATTGCAAAGCATCGAAGACGACCTGAAGTCCGAGCGGACGCCATCGGACGATCCCCAATGGCGCGCCCTGGATGCGCTGCGCGACCGCGTTGCCCTGCAATTCAATTCGGCGCTGAAGGAAGCCTTCGACCAGATCGTCTATCCGTCGATCCACAACGCGTTGCGCGCCAGCGGCATCGACCTGGCCTTTGCCGGCAACCAGAGTGGCGAGGCCACCCTGCGCAAGACGCTGGAAGGCGCGCAGAAATTCACCACCAGAACCGACGACGATGCTTTCCGCACCAAGGCCGAGGCCCGCCTGTTCGGTTCTCCGGACACGAAAGTCGTCCTCTGGAGCGATTTCAAGCGCGCCGCTGCGGTCAACACCACCTGGCCGCTGCACCGACCATCCGCGCTGGATGAACTGAAAGCCGAATGCCTGCGCCGTGACCTGTGGCGCGAGGAAGGCAACCATGTCCGGCGCGGTCCGTTCCCGCCGCCAGAACCCGAGGTCGCCATTCGCACCCTGTCGGAAGAAGACGAAGGCGATGGCCGTACCTTCCTCAAGATCGAGCCGCTGCATGCGCCGGCCGTCGTGTACGAAACCGGCGATGCCGAGCCCACCGCATCGTCCAGCCCGGTGCCGACGCCGACACGCTTCGAAGCCACCGGCCTGCGCTACAGCTTTCGCGCGATCGACCCGCAGGATTCTGCCCGAATCAGTGGCGTGCGTGAGTGGAAGCCGCGCCTGCGCCTGAAGCAGCAACTGCACAACCGCGGCGAACATTACGAAGTCGAATTGCTGGCCCTGCCCAGGGCCAACGGCATCCAGATCCGCTACACCACCGATGGCAGTTCCCCAACCGGCACCGGCCATGCCACCTACGATGGCTTCATTCGGGTTCCCGTCAGTTGCCGCGTGGTGCAGGCCATGGCGGTGGCCGAAGCCTACGACCTCAATTCCGAGATCGTGCGCGTGCCGATTCCGCAGAAGGGCGAGGAAACCCGCGCCGTCGATCCCCAAATCCCCGCCACGCTCAGGCGGCGCGTGAAGAAGGACGACAACGGCGCGGTGTGGGATTTCATCGAGCAGCTCGGCAAGGCGGGCAGCATCAAGGTCAACGACATCGCACTCACCGCCGAGAACGCCAGCGGTGAGCAGCATCTCGACTTCGCGGGGTCCACCGACGACGGCTACTCGGCCGCCGACCTGAAGGCACTGGCCGAAAAGCTGGTCGACACCGTCGGCGAAGGCGCCCTGCGCATGCAGGTTTCCACCTTCAACTTTGCGACCGGACAAAACCTGCTGGACTGGCTGCGGGCCAACCAGCTGCCCTTCGAGCAAAACCAGGTGACGCAATAGTGGCAACCCGCAAAGCCAATCCGTCGCGCAAGGCCTTGGGTCTGGGCTTCCTGCCCGAGGAAGCGCGGCACGGCTTCATCCTCGACATCAGCCAGACCGGCACGGACGACCCGGTCTTCATCGCCGAATTGCGCGGGCCGGAACTGGCCAGTTGGGAATCCCGCGCGGTGCTGGAGCCGACCGACCCCGCGCTGCGCGTGGCCATCACCCGCGAGCGCTGGCTGGCGCTGGCGCCATCGTTCTGGGAAGAAGCCAACCGCCGCCTGCGCGCCAACGGCCTGCCCACCCAGAAGTACCACAAGAGCTCCGCAAAGCCCGTGCCGGTGCATGCCTCGCTCGGCAAGGAGCTGTGCATCCTGTGCTGGGCGGTGGAAGACGCGCCCATCGACGACATCCCCAACGCCATCCGCAACTGGGAAGCGCTGGCGCCGGAAGAGCGCTGGTGGCTGTTCACCATGACGGTCGCCACCACCGGTCAGGCCGCCCAGCGTGGCCTGGGCTGGCGCCGCGCGCTGCGCGCCGCGCTGGCCGACAACCCGTTCGTGAAGGGCGAGGGCATGTCGCCGCGCGCCCGCCGCGAGTTGCTGGGCCATTCCCAGCTCTCCCTTGCCCTTTGAGTACCCGATGTCGACGTCCTTCATCGAAACCCAGTTCCCCATCGCGCGGCTGTCGGCCGAGTCGTACAAGGAGCGCAAGGCCGTTGCCGGCCAGACCCTCACTGGCCTGGGCAAGTGGTGGGGCAGGAAGCCGTTGATCCTTGTGCGTGCAGCGATCGTCGGCATGCTGATGCCGGCATCGCGCGACCCGAAGCGCGACCGCGACATCTTCCTGAAGATCCTCACGATGGACGACGACGGCGTGTGGGCGCGCTGTCAGGGCGAGATTCCGGTGGCGGCCTGGCGCGATGCGGCGCCGGCCGAAATACAAGACGAATACTTCGGCGCGCGCGGCTTCGTGCAGGGCCTGTCCGATGAAGACAAGGACGACGTGCTGCAGCGCATCTGGGACTCGTTGTCCACCGAGCAACAAATCGAACTGGACAACCAGCGCCGGCGCGCAATCCCCGACCGCGCCGAGTTCGATGCCTTGCCCTACGCCGACCGCATCGCGGTGTGTGACCGGCCCGAACAAGTTGATGGCCCATCGCCGAACGCGTGGGCCGAGATCAACGCGCACCTCGGTACGTCCGTCAGCAGTTTGAGCGAGCTGGTCGAGCAGCTTGGCCAGCGCCGCTTCGGTCACCGTCCTCGCGTCGGCGATTGTTTCTGTGGCGGCGGTTCGATTCCGTTCGAGGCCGCGCGCATTGGCTGCGAAGCCTTCGGCTCCGATTTGAATCCCGTTGCGGGGCTGCTGACCTGGGCCAGCCTGAACCTCGTGGGCGGCGGCCGCGCGGTGCAGGACGAAGTGACGCGGGTCCAGCAGCGCGTGTTTGCCGAAGCCGACCGCCAGATTACCGAGTGGGGCATCGAACACAACGTTCAGGGCGAGCGCGCGGATGCGTACCTGTACTGCGTCGAGGTAAAGCCGGAAGGCTGCGACTATTACATCCCCTTGTCGCCGACGTGGGTCGTTGCCGACAAGACCCGCGTCGTGGTCGATTGGCACCGCCCGGCGGGCGCCGAACATCTGGAACCGACTGTGCACAGCGTTGCGCCAGCCGAGTTTGCCAAGTACAAGGCCGGCAAGGGCGCGACGGCGGTCGAGTCACGCGTGGTCGATCCGCTGAACCCCGAGCGCAGTTGGTCGATGGAATCGCTGCGCGGCCCGGATGGCCTGCGCCGTTGGACCAACGACGATGTGGTGTCGCGCCCGGGCGACGTGTTTCAGGAGCGCCTGTACTGCATCCGCTGGAGCAAGCAGGTACGCCGGAACGGGAAGCCGAAGACCGTGCGCCGTTACGCGGCGCCGGACGCGAACGATTTGCAGCGCGAGGCGCGCGTGCTGGAGCTGCTGCGGGAACGCTTTGCGGATTGGCAGCGTGAGGGGTTCATTCCATCACGCGCGATTCCGGAGGGCGGCGACAAGACCGAGGAACCGATCCGTACGCGCGGCTGGACCCACTGGCATCACCTGTTCACGCCGCGGCAGTTGCTCGCCCACGGCGTGGTGCTGAGTGATGCGAATAGCATCTCGGAGGGTCAACGCTCGCGTGCTGCTTCGCTGTTGTCCATTGGCCGCTTTGTGAATTGGAACTCAAAGTTGTGCCAGTGGCTACAGAGTCAGGGTGGCGGAATTGGTGGCGGCAAAGCAACATTCGCGAATCAGGCACTCAATACTCTTAACAATTACTCCGTTAGGCCGTTCAAATCGCTTCATTCGGCTGTACCGAGCGTTTCATCGAGTTCTGGCTGGTTCGAAAACGGCGCTATCGCTGTCAAAGATGCGCGCGACATTCGGCAGGTCCGCGACTTGTGGGTCACCGACCCACCGTACGCTGACGCGGTGAACTATCACGAGCTGGCCGATTTCTTCCTCGCTTGGTACGACAAGGCGCTTGCGAACGCGTTTCCAGAATGGTCCCCCGATTCCCGCGCCGAACTGGCCGTGCGCGGCGACGGCGACGATTTCCGCCACGCCATGGTGGACATCTACAAGAACCTTGCGCGGCACATGCCGGACGACGGCCTGCAGATGGTGATGTTCACCCACAAGGATCCAGCCGTGTGGGCCGGGCTCGGCATGATCCTGTGGGCGGCGGGCCTGAAGGCCACCGCCGCCTGGACCATCGCCACCGAAACCGAAGCGTCCGGCATCAAGAAGGGCAACTACGTGCAGGGCACGGTGTGCTTGGTGCTGCGCAAGCGCGTGGGCGGTGAGGCCGGCTTCCTCGATGAAATCTTCCCGATGGTGGAAGACGAGGTGCACCGCCAGATCGACGCCATGCGCGCGCTGGACGAAGGCGGCGAACCGAACTTCAACGATGCCGATTACCAGTTGGCCGCCTACGCCGCGGCGCTGAAGGTGCTGACGCAGTACGGCACCATCGACGGTCGCGACGTTGAGCACGAGGTGTTCGCGGTGCGCGGGCGCGATGAAGCCAGCGACTTCCAGAAGGTGATCGAACGCGCCATCACCATCGCCTGCGACTATTTGATTCCGCGCGGGCTCGACGCCGTGTGGCGCGATCTGGACCTGCCTGAGCGCTACTACCTGCGCGCGCTGGACATCGAGTCCCGCGGCGAGCGCCGCAAGGGCATGTACGAGGAGCTGGCGCGTGGCTTCAACCTCACCGACATCAAGCCGCTGTTGCTCTCGGACAAGGCCAACGGCGCCCGCATGCTGACGCCGAGCGGGTTCGGCACGAAAACGCTGGCGATCGTAGATGGTGAAGGCGCGCCGGCCACGTTGGGGCGTCGCGGCCGCCCCGCCGCCGCTGGCCCGCACCCGTTTGCCGCAACATCGCTGCGGCACTTGCTGTTCGCGGTACGCGAAACCGCGCGCAACGAGGACAACCCGGAACCCGGCCGCCAGTACCTGCGCGACACCTTCGGGCAGGCGTACTGGCGCTATCGCGAACGCTTCGTCCACCTGCTCGACTGGCTGGCCGCGCTCGGCAACGCCGAGGCAATGGCGGCGTGGGTCCACGACTCCGCAGCGGCGCGCATTCTGGCCGGCCGCCTGCGCAACGATCACGCCTGAGCATGCTGCAGCGTCACTCCAGCCGCCGGACCCGCCTCGACCAGTCGGTGCTCAACCAGCGGCTGCAGGGTGCGGTGTGCTACGACCGCATCGCCGGCTACTTCCGCTCCAGCCTGTTCGAGATCGCCGGCGAGGCGCTGGCGAAAGTCGATGGGCCGATCCGGATCGTCTGCAACTCCGACATCGACCCGCAGGACATGGCCACGGCGGCTGCCGCGCAGGCGGCGCTGCGTCGCAGCTGGTGCGCGGGTGAACCCGAGGCCGCACCGCCACCGGCACTGCCGCGTTATCGGGCCCTGTATGACGCACTGGTCAGCAAGCGGATCGAAGTGTGCGGTGGTTGTCAAGAAAGTTGTCCGCTTTTTCATGCTGCGAGTTGCTCGGGTT
>CAZXGS010000005.1:0-642 GCA_964640525.1 uncultured Gammaproteobacteria bacterium
GGCCCGGCCATCCGTGGCCGGGCGTTCGCATGCGCGCGAGCCAGTGGCTCGCAGGCGCGCATGCTCACCCAGCCCGGTAATTGGGTGGCTCCTTGGTGATCTGCACGTCGTGGACGTGGCTTTCGCGCACGCCGGCGTTGCTGACCTGGACGAAGGTCGGCTTCTTGCGCATGTCCTCGATCACCGCGCAGCCGACGTAGCCCATCGAAGCGCGCAGGCCGCCGGCGAGTTGGTGGACGATCGCGCGCAGCGCGCCTCGGTACGGGACGCGACCCTCGATGCCTTCGGGAACGAGCTTGTCGGCATCCGAGGCGTCCTGGAAGTAGCGGTCCTTGCTGCCCTGTTCCATCGCGCCGATCGAGCCCATGCCGCGGTAGCTCTTGTAGCTGCGGCCCTGGAACAGTTCGATCTCGCCCGGGGCTTCCTCGGTGCCGGCAAACAGCCCGCCGATCATCACCGTGGACGCGCCGGCCGCGATCGCCTTGGCGATGTCGCCGGAGTAGCGGATGCCGCCGTCGGCGATCAGCGGGATCCGATCCTGCAAGGCGTTGGCGACCATGCCGATCGCGGTGACCTGCGGCACACCCACGCCGGCGACGATGCGGGTGGTGCAGATCGAGCCGGGGCCGACGCCGACCTTCA
>CAZXGS010000005.1:652-45118 GCA_964640525.1 uncultured Gammaproteobacteria bacterium
CCGCGTCCGCACCGGCATCCATAAGCGCCAGCGCGGCATCGCCAGTCACGATGTTGCCGCCGATGTCATGCACCTGCGGGAAGTTCTTCTTGACCCACGACACCCGATCGAGCACGCCCTGCGAGTGGCCGTGCGCGGTATCGACCACGATCACGTCCACGCCGGCGCCCGCCAGCGCTTCGATCCTTGCCGGCGCGTCGCCGCCCACACCCACCGCGGCACCCACCAGCAGCCGCTCGCTGGCGTCCTTGGCCGAATCCGGGTTGTCGTGTGCCTTCTGGATGTCCTTGACGGTGATCAGGCCACGCAGTTCGTAGCCGTCGTTGACCACCAGCACCTTTTCGATGCGGTGCTTGTGCAGCAATGCCAGCACCTCCTCGTCGGAGGCACCCTCGCGCACCGTCACCAGGCGATCCTTCTTGGTCATGATGTGACGGACCGGATCGTCTGGCTTCTTCTCGAAGCGCATGTCGCGGCTGGTGACGATGCCGACCAGCTTGCCGCCATCCACCACCGGCACGCCTGAGATGTTGCGCGCGCGGGTGAGCTTGAGCACTTCGCCGATGGTGGTCTCGGGGCCGACCGTCACCGGCTCGCGAATCACGCCGGCTTCGAAGGTCTTGACCTGTTCGACGTGGTGCGCCTGGACGGCTGCCGGCATGTTCTTGTGCAGGATGCCGATGCCACCCAACTGCGCCATGGTGATGGCCAGCCGCGCCTCGGTGACCGTGTCCATGGCCGCCGAAACCAGTGGCAGGTTCAGGTGCAGGTCGCGGGTGAGCCGCGAACGCAGGCTCACGTCGCGTGGCAGGACGACGGAGTGCGCGGGGACGAGCGAGACGTCGTCGAAGGTCAATGCTTCGGCGAGGATGCGCAGCATGACAGGCTCCGTGGGAGGGAGCGCGACATTATAGCCGGTTCGCGCGCTCTTCCTCCCGCCAACCGCCATCACGTCAGTCCGTGACGGCCTCGCGCCTTACTCGTGCCGGGTGGCGCGGTCCTGCTTGCTCGGCGGATTCAGCCAGATCACCTGGTAGCCATGCGACAGCGCCTGCGAATTGACCCTTTGGACATAGGCTTGGTCGATGTCGCTGCGAGGCGCCAGTGCGCTCGGATCGCCCTTCCTGCTCATCGAAGAACATCCCGCGAGCGCCACCACGCCGCACGCGAGCACCACGGCCAGAATCGTCTTGGCGTTCATGTTCGCCTCCCGATGCAGCCTCGCCCGCACCGCCCGGCGCGGGCTCGGGATTCAATCTACGCCCTCGGCGGCGCCACGCAACGGGTCGGGGCCTCCGTTCGTCGGCTCGTCGCCGACCAACCTCGCGGCAGCGTCCTCGACCGCCCCCAGGGTCGCCAGCAAGCTGGTGGCATAGCTGCCCGCAGGCAACCGGAAACCCAGTTCCAGGACGTTGGTTTCCGGCCAGCACCAGCGCAGGTCGCGCACCGGAACCCGCAGTGAACGGCGTTCCTGGCGCAAACCTGCGGCTTCGAGTCCCGCGCGCAGGTCGCCGGCGTCGGCAAGCAGCGCCTCCTCCAGCGTGCGGCACGCATCTTGCGTGCGCAGCGATCCTCTGCCCCACAGCGGACCGGTGGGGTGGATGTCCATGTCGCGGGCGCGGGCGCGCAGCGGCGCCGGGTCGGCATCCGGCCCGAACACGCTGTGGCTGCCCTCGAGCATCCACACTTCGCCCGCCAGACCCTGTTCCCAACTGCCATCGTCCACCCGCCTGGCCAGCACGCGATTGAACAGTTCCGAGCGCGCCGCCGACAGCAGGATCGAGCGTTGCTCGCGGCGCACGCGGCGACCGGCGAACATTGCGCGCGCGGCATCCAGGTTGCCGCCCTGACGACCGAAACGCTGGGCGCCGAAGAAATTGGGGAAGCCGCGCGCGCGCACCGACTCCAGGCGTCGTTCGATCCCTGCGCGCGAACCCATCACCTCCCGCAAGCGCAGCATGAAGGCATTGCCGCGCAGCGCGCCGCGCTGCAGCTTGCGCGAGTGGCGGGCCGCGGCAAGCACGCGCAGCCCTTCCGCCGCCAGTGCCGCAGGATCAGGATCGTCCCGTCCGGGAAGGTGGACGGAAAAATGCTGGCGGGTGATCGCATGGCGATCTTTCAGGCCGGCATAGCCGACTGCCGCCTCGGGAACCGCCGCCCAGCGGGCAATTTGCTGCGCGGCGAAGGCCGTGTTCATGCCGCGTTTTTCCACCCACAGCAACAGGTGCTCGCCGGCACCGCCGGGCTCGACCAGCGGCAGTTCCTCGACGAAGAAATCCTCCAGCGCCACCCGCATGCGCGCAGCCAGCACCGCAGGTCCGAACGCGGTGCTCATGGGCCCTTCGACGGCGGCGAGGTTACTCACCGGCATGCAGCAGCACCATCGCCATCGCCGCGATGCCTTCCCCGCGTCCGCAAAAACCCATGCGCTCGGTGGTGGTCGCCTTCACCGACACCGCGTCCACGCCCACCTGCAGGTCCTGCGCGAGCAGCGTGCGCATCGCCTCGGCGTGTGGCCCGATCTTCGGCAGTTCGCAGACCAGGGTGAGGTCGGCATTTCCTACGCGCCAGCCGCGCGCCGTCGCCAGGCCAACGCAGTGGCGCAGGAAATGGCGGCTGTCGGTGCCGCGCCACTGCGGATCCGAGGGCGGAAAATGGCGACCGATGTCGCCCAGTGCCAGCGCGCCGAGGATGGCATCGCACAGCGCGTGGATGGCCACGTCACCGTCAGAATGCGCCGCCAGCCCGCGCGCGTGCGACACGCGCACGCCGCCCAGCATCACGTGGTCGCCATCGGTGAAGGCATGGGCATCGAAGCCCTGGCCGATGCGGATCGGGGCGGTCATGGCGATCCTTGGCGCGCTTGCGCCGCCAGCAGGTGTTCGGCCAGGGCCAGGTCGGAGGCGACCGTGACCTTGATGTTGTCTTCGTGACCCTCGACCAGCCGCGGGTGCAGGCCGAGCCGCTCCACCGCCATCGCCTCGTCGGTCACCGCCACGCCATCCGCCACGGCCTGCTCCAGCGCGCGGGTCAACAGCCCGCGACGGAAGGCCTGCGGCGTGAGAGCACGCCACAGCGCATCGCGCGCCACGGTCGCTGCGACGAAGCCGCCGCCGTCGTCACGCTTGAGGGTGTCGCGTACCGGCGCGGCCAGCAAGGCACCGCAAGCCGCGTCGCGCCCGACGCCGATCAAGCGGTCGATGTCGGCCAGTTGCACGCACGGGCGCGCCGCATCATGCACCAGCACCAGCGTCCCGGCGTCCACCGATGGCGGCAACGCACGCAGGCCGGCAAGCACCGAGGCCGCGCGGTCGCTGCCGCCAATGCAGGTCTGCACCGGCTTGGAAAAAGCGCACCCGAGATTCATCCATTGCCGGTCATCCGCAGCAAGCACCACCATCGCCGCATCCACCGCCGGGTGCGCCAGGACTCGGTTCAGGCTGTGCACGAGCAGCGGCATGCCCGCCAGCGGCCGATACTGTTTGGGAACCTGGCCACCGAAACGCGCGCCTGATCCCGCCGCCGGGACGACCGCCCAGATCATCGCGGCGAGGCCACCGATGCGGCGTTGCCCGTCGGCTGCTTGCCCGCGGCATGCCGACGGGTCGGCCTGGCCCCGCTCGCCGCCGCGGCGGCGGACCCGGAAGCCGCACTTGCCGCCGGCGAGCCCGCGTCCTCGGGCACGTCCTCGGGCGCCGGGTTGGCGTTGGGATCCACCGGCTCGACCACCCGATAGAAGGTTTCGCCAGGCTTGACCATGCCCAGTTCCGAGCGCGCGCGTTCCTCCACCGCCGCCTGCCCGTGCTTGAGATCCTCGACCTCCGCGGTCAACGCCGCGTTGCGCAACTTCAGCTTGGCGTTTTCCGCGCGCTGGTCGTCCACTTGCTGCTGCAGCGCCTGTTCGGACGTCCAACTGCCCTCGCCGTACCACAGCTTGTATTGCAGCGCGGCGATCAGCACCAGCAGCAACAGGGCGAGCAGGCGGTACATGGCGCGGGACCGATCCTTCAGCGCTTGATGCTGACGAAGGCGTCGCGACCGACGTAGCGCGCAGCGCTGCCGAGTGCTTCTTCAATGCGCAGCAACTGGTTGTACTTGGCCACGCGGTCGGAGCGGCACAGCGAGCCAGTCTTGATCTGGGTCGCCGTGGTGGCCACCGCGATGTCGGCGATGGTGGTGTCCTCGGTCTCGCCGGAGCGGTGCGAGATCACCGCGGCGTAGCCGGCCGCATCGGCCATGGCGATGGTTTCCAGGGTTTCGCTCAGGGTGCCGATCTGGTTGACCTTGATCAGGATGGCATTGGCGATGCCGTCGGCGATGCCGGCGCGGAAGATCGTCGGATTGGTGACGAAGTTGTCGTCGCCGACCAACTGCACGCTCGACCCGAGGCGCTGCGTGAGGAGCTTCCAGCCGGCCCGGTCCTGCTCGGCCATGCCGTCTTCCATGGTGATGATCGGGTACTGGCGCGACCAGTCGGCGAGCAGATCCACCAGTTGCTCGGACGACAGGCGCTTGCCTTCGCCGGCCAGGTTGTAAAGGCCCTCCTCGAAGAACTCGCTGGCAGCGGCGTCCAGACCCAGCAACACGTCGTCACCGGCGCGGTAGCCGGCCTTGCCGATGGCTTCCATGATGGTGTCCAGGGCCTGCACGTTGCTGCGAAAGTCAGGGGCAAAGCCACCCTCGTCGCCGACCGCGGTCGCCAGGCCCCTGGCCTTGAGCACGGCCTTGAGCGCGTGGAAGATCTCCGCGCCCGCGCGCAGCGCCTCGGCGAAGCTGGCCGCGCCGACCGGCAGGATCATGAACTCCTGGAAATCGACGTTGTTGTCGGCATGCGCGCCGCCGTTGATGATGTTCATCATCGGCACAGGCAAATGCAGGGGCGAGGGGCGCGGGGCGAGGGACGAGAGATATTGCCACAGCGGCACCTTCCGCGACGCCGCGACCGCGTGCGCGTTCGCCAGCGACACGCCCAGCAGCGCGTTGGCGCCGAGCTTGCCTTTGTTGTTGGTGCCGTCGAGCGCGATCATCCTCGCGTCCAGGCCCTGCTGGTCTGCGGCGTCGAAACCGCGCAGCGCGTCGGCGATCACGCCATTGACGTTGGCCACCGCGCGGCTGACGCCCTTGCCGCCGTAACGGGTCTTGTCGCCGTCGCGCAGCTCGACCGCCTCGCGGGTGCCGGTGGAGGCGCCCGAGGGCACCGCGGCGCGACCGAACGAACCGTCGGCGAGCGTGACCTCGGCTTCCAGGGTGGGATTGCCGCGGGAGTCGAGGATTTCGCGGGCGTGGATGCGGGTGATCGTGCTCATCGTGAGACAAAACTCCAGGTTCAAATTCGGGATTCGAGCAAGCCACTGCGCTTGGTGGCCTGATCGAGCGTCTTGAGGGTTTCCAGCAGTTCGCGCATGCGCGCCAGCGGCCACGCATTCGGCCCGTCGCTCAGCGCCTTGTCCGGATCCGGATGCGTCTCCATGAACACGCCGGCCACGCCGACGGCGACCGCCGCGCGCGCAAGCACCGGCACGAACTCGCGCTGGCCGCCGGACTTGCCGTCCGCGCCGCCGGGCAGTTGCACCGAGTGGGTGGCGTCGAACACCACCGGGCAGCCGGTGTCGCGAATCACTGCCAGCGAGCGCATGTCGGAGACGAGGTTGTTGTAGCCGAAACTCGCGCCGCGCTCGCAGACCATGATCCGCGTGTTGCCGGTTTCCAGCGCCTTGGCGGCAACGTGTTTCATTTCCCAGGGCGAGAGGAACTGGCCCTTCTTGATATTCACCGGCTTGCCGGTCGCGGCGACCTTGCGGATGAAATCGGTCTGCCGGCACAGGAAGGCCGGGGTCTGCAGCACGTCCACGACCGCGGCGACCTCGTCCATCGGCGTGTACTCGTGGACGTCGGTCAGCACCGGCACGCCGATCTGGCGCTTGACCTCGGCCAGCACCTTCAGACCTTCTTCAAGGCCAGGACCGCGAAAACTCGTGCCCGAGGTGCGGTTGGCCTTGTCGAAGCTGGACTTGAAGACGAAGGGGATGCCGAGCGCGGAGGTGATTTCCTTCAGCGTGCCCGCGGTGTCGAGTTGCAGTTGCATCGACTCGATCACGCAGGGACCGGCGATCAGGAACAACGGGTGCTCGAGCCCGACCTCGAAACCGCACAGGTTCATGCTCTCGCGCCCTCCGCGTCCGTCGTCCCGGCGCAAGCCGTTACGCATCCTGATTTCGGCGCCGTGGAAAATTTCTGCATGGATCCCGGCTTGCGCCGGGATGACGAACACTGCATCACGCGCTGGCTTCCTTCAGCAGGCGACCGCCGGCCTTGCGCTCGCGCGCGGCGCGGACGAAGCCGATGAACAGCGGATGGCCATCGCGCGGCGTGGACAGGAATTCCGGATGCGCCTGGCAGGCCAGGAACCACGGATGCACCGCCTGCGGCAGTTCGATCATCTCCACCAGCAGGTCGTCCATCGACTTGGCGGCAATCACCAGGCCGGCGTCTTCCAGGCGTGCGCGGTAGCGGTTGTTGAACTCGTAACGGTGGCGATGGCGCTCGCCGACCACGTCGCGACCGTACAGCCGGTGCGCGAGCGTGCCGGGCTTGATCCTCTGCTCCTGCAGGCCCAGACGCATGCTGCCGCCCAGGTCGGACGTCTCGTCGCGGCGTTCCAGCTCACCGCTGGCAGTCCGCCACTCGGTGATCAAGCCGATCACCGGGTGCGGGCTGGCACGGTCGTTCTCGGTGCTGTTGGCACCGGCCAGGCCGGCCACGTTGCGGGCGAACTCGACCACCGCCGCCTGCATGCCGTAGCAGATGCCAAAATACGGAATCCTGTGCTCGCGGGCGTAGCGCGCGGTCTGCACCTTGCCCTCGAAGCCGCGATCGCCGAATCCGCCCGGCACGAGGATGGCATGGATGCCGGCGAACAGCGCATCGGCGCCCGCGCGCTCGACTTCCTCCGATTCCAGCCAAGTCAGCTTGACCCGCGTGCGCTGGCGCAGGCCACCATGCCGCAGCGCCTCGCCGATCGACTTGTAGGCGTCCTGGTGATCGACGTACTTGCCGACCACCGCCACCGTGACCTCGTCCAGCGGGTGCTCGGCGGCGTCCACCGTGGCGATCCACTCGGACAGGTTGGCCGGGCCGGCCTGCAACTGCAGATCCTCGACCACGATCTGATCCAGGCCCTGCGCGTGCAGCCACAGCGGGATCTTGTAGATCGAGTCCAGGTCCAGCGCGGAGATCACCGCCTTCTCGGGCACGTTGGTGAACAAGGCGATCTTGCGCCGCTCCGAATCCGGCAGCGCCTGTTCGGAACGGCACAGCAGGATGTCCGGCTGGATGCCGATCGAGCGCAGCTCCTTCACCGAGTGCTGGGTCGGCTTGGTCTTGAGCTCACCGGCGGCAGCGATGAAGGGCACCAGGGTCAGGTGCATGAAGATCGCGCGGTGCGGGCCGCGGTCGGAGCGGATCTGCCGGATCGCCTCCAGGAACGGCAGCGATTCGATGTCGCCCACGGTGCCGCCGATTTCCACCAGACCGACGTCGAAACCCTCGGTGGCCTCGTCGATGCAGCGCTTGATCTCGTCGGTGATGTGCGGGATCACCTGCACGGTGGCGCCGAGGTAGTCGCCGCGGCGCTCCTTGCGGATCACGTTCTCGTAGATGCGCCCGGTGGTGATCGAATTGCGGCGAGTGAGGTGAACCCGCACGAAGCGCTCGTAGTGGCCGAGGTCGAGGTCGGTCTCGGCACCGTCGTCGGTCACGTACACCTCGCCGTGCTGGAACGGGCTCATGGTGCCCGGATCGACGTTGATGTAGGGGTCGAGCTTCATCATCGTCACCCGCAGGCCACGGGCTTCGAGGATGGCAGCCAGGGATGCCGCGGCGATGCCCTTGCCAAGCGAGGACACCACGCCACCGGTGACGAAGATCAGACGGGTCATGGTTGGATGCGATGGTCGAGGCGACGCGCCGCCGGACGGCAGGCGCCGGCGGGGCGGCCGGTGGAGGCACGCAGGTCAGGCCGCGCGGCGAGCGTCAGCAGGCGAGGTCCGAGTGGCATGACCGTGAGCGGTTCCCGGAAAACCGCATTCTACAGGCTGCACCGACCGGCCGCGAGAAATGTTCGTCCCCCAGAATGCCGATGCCCCGCTGGCGGGCGGGGCATCGAAGCAGCACGGCGCCGGATCAGAGCTCGGGCTGGGCCAGCTCTTCCTCGTCCGGCACATGGGCCTGGATCGAGTGGCGGCGGTTCTGGACTTTGCCGACGTGGGCCAACGCGTCCTCCCGCTCGACGCGGTGGTGCCTGGATTTGTGGTTGCTTGCAATGGCGCGGCTGGCGGCGTGGCGGGCTGCCGTGCGATGGCTCTTGCCGGCGTGGGACGTCGCATGGGACGTCGTGTGCGAGGTGGCGTGGTGGCGGCCCTGGGCAAGGGCGATGGGGGTTGCGATGACACTGGCGATCGACAAGGCGAGCATCAGTCGGCGCATGCGGAAGGTCTCCTTTGCGGTGGCGCTGTTGCGGGTCCTGGAGGGGAATCGAAGGCGGCGGGAAGAGCCTGCAGCCCTCGGGCGACGGCGTACCTTCGCCACCCTACACGGAACCGAACCTGAATGGAAATTCAGGCTTAATGTTTTTTTAATTGCAAAAACAGAAACTTAATCTCCTGCAAGGAAGGCTGTCTGTTCAGAATGAGCACGTGCCGCGGTCCTTGGGCCATCCCCGGCAAGCCGGAACGAGGCGTTCGGCAAGGCCGGGCGACGCATGCCCTGGCGACTTGCCGCTGCCTTTCCCCTTGCTTTCCTGGCGTTGACTCCGGTGATGGCGGGCGTCGGCCGATCCGGCAAATGCGGACATGCGCCGCTGTCCTTTCGTCATCCCGGCGCAAGCCGGGACCCATTTCGACCTTTCGCGACGGAGCGCCGAAAAGCAAGATGGATCCCGATTTGCGCCGGGATGACGATACCGAGGACCACGACGACGCGTTTCCGCATTTCCCATCGGGACCGCACTCCCACCGGGAGGGACGCGGGCGGAAGCTTGCAGCCCATGGATGCCGTGGACTCCCTGGACCCACAGGCATCCGCAGACTTCCCTCCTCCGGCGCGACGCGCCACCTGCTCCCGGCGGGAGCAGGGAATGAACGTTGCCCAGACGCAACTTTCGCCATCCCTGCCGGTATGCCATGCTCGCCGCTTCCCCTCGCACCGCCCGCGCATGAGCAGTCGCTACAACGCCGCCGACATCGAAGTCCTGTCTGGCCTGGAACCCGTCAAGCGGCGGCCAGGCATGTACACCGACACCACCCGCCCCAACCACCTCGCGCAGGAAGTCATCGACAACGCGGTGGACGAGGCACTGGCCGGACACGCGAGCGCGATCGAGGTCACGATGTTCGCCGATGGCAGTTGCGAGGTCACCGACGACGGCCGCGGCATGCCGGTGGACATCCATCCCGAGGAGAAGATCCCCGGCGTCGAGTTGATCCTCACCCGCCTGCACGCCGGCGGAAAGTTCAACAACCGCAACTACAACTTCTCCGGCGGCCTTCACGGGGTGGGCGTGAGCGTGGTCAATGCGCTGTCGGGCAAGCTCGAAGTGGTCATCAAGCGCGAGGGATCGGAGTACGCGCAGACCTACGTCGGCGGCGACCCCGCCACCAAGCTCAAGCCCGTCGGCACGGTCGGGAAGAAGAACACCGGCACCCGCCTGCGCTTCTGGCCCGACCCGACGTATTTCGACACCCCGAGGTTCGCGCTCAAGCCGCTCAAGCACCTGCTGCGCGCCAAGGCCGTGCTCTGCCCCGGCCTGACCGTACGCCTGTTCGACGAGGTCAGCGGGGAAAGGGTGGAATGGCACTACGCCGACGGCCTGCGCGATTACCTGCAAGGCGAACTGCGTGGCCGCACCTGCCTGCCCGCCGAGCTGTTCCACGGCAGCCTGACGCGCACTTCGGAAATCGTGGACTGGGTGGCCTGCTGGCTGCCCGACGGCGACGAGTCGGTGCAGGAGAGCTACGTCAACCTGATTCCGACCGCGCAGGGCGGCACCCACGTCAACGGCCTGCGCACCGGCCTGACCGAGGCCCTGCGCGAGTTCTGCGACGTTCGCAACCTGCTGCCGCGCGGGGTCAAGCTGGCGCCGGAGGACGTCTGGGATCGCGTCGCCTACGTGCTGTCGATCAAGCTGGCCGACCCGCAGTTCTCCGGCCAGACGAAGGAACGCCTGTCCTCGCGCCAGGCCGCCGCGTTCGTCGAGGGCGCCGCGCACGATGCCTTCGCGCTGTGGCTGCACCAGCACGTCGAGGCCGGCGAGGCAATCGCGCAATTGGCGATCGAGCGTGCGGCGGCGCGCCTGAAAACCGAGAAGCAGGTGGTGCGCAAGAAAGTGACCCAGGGCCCTGCCCTGCCCGGCAAGCTGGCCGACTGCATCTCGCAGGACCTTTCCCGCACCGAACTGTTCCTGGTCGAGGGCGACTCGGCCGGCGGCAGCGCGCGCCAGGCACGGGACAAGGACTTCCAGGCGATCCTGCCGCTGCGCGGCAAGATCCTCAACACCTGGGAGGTGGAAAGCTCGGGCGTGCTGGCCTCCAACGAGGTCCACGACCTGGCGGTAGCGATCGGCTGCGATCCGGGACACGCGGCGATCGACGGCCTGCGTTACGGCAAGATCATCATCCTTGCCGACGCCGATTCCGACGGCCTGCACATCGCCACCTTGCTGTGCGCGCTGTTCCTGCGTCATTTCCCGGCGCTGGTGGCGGCCGGCCACGTGTTCGTGGCGATGCCGCCGCTGTTCCGCGTGGACGTGGGCAAGCAGGTGTTCTACGCCCTGGACGAGGAAGAAAAATCCCTGTTGCTGGAGCGCATCGAGCGGGAGAAGGTGCGCGGCGCGGTCAACGTCACCCGCTTCAAGGGCCTGGGCGAGATGAATCCGGCGCAGTTGCGCGAATCCACCATCCACCCCGACACCCGCCGCCTGGTCCAGCTCACGGTGGACGACGGCGAGGCCACCCGCGCGCTGATGGACATGCTGCTGGCCAAGAAGCGCGCCGGCGAGCGCAAGTCCTGGCTGGAGACCAAGGGCGATCTGGCAGGCCTTGAAGTGTGAACGGCATCGATCCGGCGGCGGCACGCGCATGCAACGATCCGTTCCGGCAGCCGACATGCCTGTCTGGCCTGCGCTCGGGTTCGCAATGCGATTCAATACACCGATGACTCCGCCTACCGCCGCGCCCTCCGTCGAAGACGCACCCGTCTCGCCCCTGCAGCCACCCAATCCGGAGCCTTCGGTGGTGGCCAGCGCGACCGGCGCAGCGATGCCTGTCCTGCTCACGCTCAGCTTCTGCCATTTCCTCAACGACCTGATCCAGTCGCTACTGCCGGCGATCTATCCGCTGCTCAAGGACAACTTCGCCCTCAGCTTCGCCCAGGTCGGCCTGATCACCCTTACCTTCCAGTGCACCGCCTCGCTGCTGCAGCCGCTGGTGGGCATCTACACCGACCGCCATCCCCGGCCGTTTTCGCTGGCGGTCGGGATGGGCTTCACGCTGACCGGGCTGCTGTTGCTCTCGCACGCGCCGAACTTCCCGGTGCTGCTGCTGGCGGCGGCGCTGGTGGGTTCGGGTTCGTCGGTGTTCCACCCCGAATCCTCGCGGGTGGCGCGGATGGCCTCGGGCGGACAGCATGGGCTGGCGCAATCCATCTTCCAGGTCGGCGGCAATCTGGGCTCCTCCTGCGGACCGCTGCTGGCCGCCTTCATCGTGATGCCGCGCGGCCAGACCAGTGTGGCCTGGTTCGCCATCGCCGCGCTGATCGCCATCACCCTGCTCACCCGCATCGGCCGCTGGTACCGCATCCACCTGCCGGCGCACCGCAAGGCCGCCAAGGCCACCCGCACCCAGACAGCCGTGCCAAGGAGCACGGTCGTGCGCGCGATGGCGATCCTGATCGCGCTGCTGTTTTCCAAGTATTTCTACCTCGCCAGCCTGTCGAGTTACTACATCTTCTACCTGATGGAGCGCTTCCACCTCGACGCCCGCGCGGCGCAGGTGCACCTGTTCGTGTTCCTCGGCGCGGTCGCCGCCGGCACGCTGGCCGGCGGCCCGATCGGCGACCGCATCGGCCGCCGGCTGGTGATCTGGGTCTCGATCCTGGGCGTGCTGCCGTTCAGCCTGCTGCTGCCGCACGCCAACCTGTTCTGGACCACGGTGCTGACCGTAGTCATCGGCCTGATCATCGCCTCGGCCTTCCCGGCGATCGTGGTGTATGCGCAGGAACTGCTGCCCGGGCGCACCGGCGTGGTCTCGGGCATCTTCTACGGTTTTTCCTTCGGCCTGGGTGGGCTTGGCGCCGCGCTGCTTGGCGTGCTGGCCGATCGCATCGGGATCGAGGCGGTGTATGCCATCTGCGCGTTCCTGCCGGCGATCGGCCTGCTGGCGTGGAAGCTGCCGAAGGTCGAGACGCCGCAAGCCGCGACCGGCTGACCGTCTCCGCCCCGACCCGACCCGGCGCGCAGGTGAGGCCACGCGGCCCGCGCACACCGCTGCGAGGTCGATCCTCACGCTACCGCCGGCGCATGCGGATTGGACCCGTCCCGCCACGGGTGCGAGCAGGTTTTGCCCATGGCATCGTCGCCCGCATTCCAACGAGGCGACACCCATGACCCTCCTGCGCCTGGCGATCCCCTTCCTCGCCGCACTCCTGACCCTGCTGCCCTGGCCCGCGGCGGCAACGACCAGCGTTCGCGTGCTGGAGACGTGGCCGGCAGGCCCTCACGTGCAACTGGCGACCAACCAGAATTTCTACCTGCGCCTGGCCTACGACAGCGACACCCCGATCCACATCTGGGCACGGCCCTATTACCAGGGCCGGCCCGTGGACGCCGGCAGCAATCCCTCGCGGGTGTACCAGGGGCAAGGCGAGGCGATCGGCTGGTTCTTCCCGATGGCCACCGGCGCGCGGGTGGACGAGGTGCGCATCAGCGCCGGCGACGGCCGCGTGGCACACACACCGGTGGTCGCGGTGGCCCGCGTGGAGGTGACCTCCGCCTTGCAGGCACCCGCCGCCGTTACACCGCCGGAATGGGTGACCACGCTGCTGGCGGCCGACGCCAGCGCGCAGCGCGCCGAAGCCCGCAGGGCCATGGACACGCCGACTTCCCCCGGCGACTTCCTGTTGATCCAGGGGTTTGGTCTGGCAGTGCTCACCACCTTCCTGGCCTCGATCGCCTTCCCGGCCTGGGGGCTATGGAAGTGGCGCGGGCCGTGGCGCGTCGCCGCGGTGTTGCCCGCCGTGCCGATCGCCTTGACCATCGCACGCATCATCGTCGACACCGGCCGCGACCCGACCTCGCACAATCTGTGGCCGTTCGAGATCCTGATGGTCGGCGGGCCGTGCGTGGCGATCATGCTGCTGCTCGGCTTGACGCACCGCGTGTTTGCGCAGCGCGACGAACACCGGAAGGCGTGACATGCCGTACACCAGCGTACGCGGCGTCGAATCGCCTCGACATCGACCCTGACCGCATGTTTCCCGGCTAGACTCGGGCCTCGCCTCCGCAATCGGAGACACGATGCCAAGGCCGCGAACAAGCCGATCGCCAGACACGCTGCGTCGGTTCGCGGCCTGGCTTGCCGCGGCTGCGTGCGTGCTGGCGAGCGCAGCGGCGCTGGCGCTGGATCCGGGCAAGGCCTTCGAGCATTACGTCAGCAACAGTTGGTCGATCCAGGACGGCTTGCCGCAGATCAGCGCCATGGCCATCGCGCAGGATCGCACGGGCTACATCTGGGTCGGCACGCAGTCCGGGCTGGCGCGCTTCGACGGCGTGCGCTTCACCACCTACACACCGGACGTGGTGCCGGCCCTGCCAGGGATCTATGTGCGCGCCTTGCTGGCCGGACGCGATGGCCGGCTGTGGATCGGCACCTACAAGGGCCTGGCGGTGCTCGATCATGGCCGCTTCCGCGCGGTACCTGCCTTCGACGCGTCCGGACGCCTCGCTCCCGACATCACCGCGCTGGCGCAGGCCACGGACGGAACGGTGTATGTGGCCAGCAGCGAGGGCGTGTTCCGCGTCGATGGCGAACGCCTCGTCGCGGTGCCCCACGCGCCGCGACCGGCGTTCGGCCTGCTGGCACGCGCCGACGGCCTGTGGGTCGGCGGCACCGGGAGCGTGGTGCGCCTCCACGGTGGGGATGCCATCGCGATGCCGCTGCCGGTCGCCGATCGCGGCGCGGCGGTCAGCCACATCGCGCAGGCACAAGGCCGCCTGTGGGCCGGCACCACGCAGGGCTTGTTCGTGCGGGATGGCCAGGGCTGGGCGCGGTTCGACGATCCGGTGCTGTCCAGCGCGCCGATCACCAGCATCCTGCGCGATCGCGACGACAACCTGTGGGTGAGCTCGAACTACGGCGTGGCGCGCCTGCGCGAGGCACGCGTGGTCGAGCGCATCGACGGCAAGCAGCGGCGCACCGCCCGCAGCGTGATCAGCACGTTCGAGGACCGCGAGGGCAACCTCTGGTTTGGCAGCCAGTTCGAGGGCCTGACCCGGCTCTGGAACGGCTGGACGCGCCGTTACAGCACCGACCGCGGCCTCAACGACGCGATCGTGTGGTCGCTGGCACGCGGGCCCGACGGCAAATTGTGGATCGGCGGCAACGACGGCCTGAGCCTGTTCGACGGCCAGCGTTTCACCTCGATGGCACCGGGCAGCGCGCTGCCGCACCCGCAGGCCTATTCCTTGCTCGCCGAGGCCGGGCAGGTGTGGATCGGGACGCGGCGTGGGGTGGCGCTCTGGCGTGACGGACAGATCCAGACACCCGCCCTTTACGCGCCCATGGCCGGCGCACAGATCGGCGGCATCCTGCGCCGACCCGACGGCGACCTGTGGTTCGTGACCACCGCCGGCCTGTTCGTCCAGCACGGCAACGCGTTGCGCCGGTACGCGCAGGCCGACGGGCTCGGCGACGCACGCCTGCGCACGGTTTTCGTGACCCGAGACAACCGCATCCTGGTGGGCACCCAGGGCGGACTGTTCGAGATGCACGGATCTCGCTTCGCACGGGTCGCGGGCTTTCCGACCGGCATCGACGTCACCACGATCGGCGAGCTGCCATCCGGAACGCTGCTGATCGGCGTGCTTTCCGAATCGATCTGGGTCGACGACGGTCGCGGCTGGAAGAACATCGACCAAGCCCATGGCCTGCCGGGCAACGCGCCGTTCTTCCAGACCATCGACGACCGCGGCTTTGCCTGGATCGCCGGGATCCGCGGCGTCGAGCGCGTCCCGATCGCCGACCTCGAGGCTTTCGCGCGCGGCCAGATCGACAGGGTCCACGGCGAGATGCTGCTCAACGAACGCGGCGACCGCAACGCCGGCCAACAGGGGTTCTGCTGCAATGGCGCCGGACTGTCCAAGGGCTTCATCGAAAACCACGTGCTGTGGCTGCCCTCGCGCGATGGCGTGGTCGCCCTGGACACCCACGGCATCGTCAAGAACGCCATCGCGCCCGACGTGGTGATCCAGCGCGTGCGCTACCTCGATGCCTGGCATTCCATTTCCGAAGCGGCAGAGCACGCCGCACTGGAACCGCAGGCGCGGGACGTCGCCTTCGACTTCACCGCGCCGAGCTTCCAGGACCCCCGCAGCATCCTGATCCACTACCGTCTGCTCGGCTACGATCGCGGCTGGCGCGACCTGGAAGACGTCACCCGCCGCAGCGTCAACTACACCAACCTGCCGCCGGGCGAATACACGTTCGAAGTCCGCGCCAGCAACAACGCGGGGGTCTGGAACCCGGGCATGGCACGCTTCACCTTCACCATCCGGCCGTGGTTCCACGAGACGATCTGGTTCTACCTGCTGCTCGGCCTCGTGCTGGCCGCGGCGATCTTTGCCGGCTACCTGCGCCAGAAGCGCGTCCACGCCGTGCAGCGCGACGCCCTGGAACAACAAGTGCGCGAACGCACCAGCGACCTCACCGCGACCCTGGACAAGCTGCGCAACACCCAGGACGAACTGGTGCGCAAGGAAAAACTCGCCTCCCTGGGCGGCCTGGTCGCCGGTATCGCCCACGAGATCAACACCCCGCTGGGCATCTGCGTGACCACGGCCAGCTATCTGCAGGGCGAACTGCAGCAGTGGCGGGAATGGATGCAGCAAGGTGCGCTGGACGAACGGCGCTTGCGCGAGATTTTCGACCAGCTCGACGAAGCCACGCGCCTGCTGGAGACCAACACCCGCCGTGGCGCCGAACTGGTGCGCTCGTTCAAGCAGGTCGCGGTGGACCAGACGTCCGGCCAACTGCGCGAGTTCGACCTCGCCGGCTACATCCAGGAGATCGTGGCCTCGCTCAAGCCGACCCTGGCACGCGCGCCGTGCAAGGTCGAACTGGACTGCACGCCAGGCATCCGCATGCACAGCCATCCCGGTGCGCTGTCACAGGTCATCACCAACCTGATCGGAAACGCGGTCCTGCACGCCTTCGAGGGTCGCAGCAACGGCACCCTTCGCATCGAGGGGCGATTGGAAGCGCCAGACGCCAGCACGCTGGCCAAAGGCCTGCTCGCATCGGCAGGGCACGTCCTGCTGGTCATCGCCGACGACGGCATCGGCATGTCCGCGACCGACCTCAAGCACTACTTCGATCCGTTCTACACCACCAAGCGCGGCGTGGGCGGCACCGGCCTTGGCGCGCACATCGTGTACAGCCAGGTCACCAGCGTGCTGGGCGGCACGATCAAGGTCGTCAGCAAACCCGGGGCGGGGACGCAGGTGGCGATACGGTTGCCGCTCGTCGTCGGGACGGCGCCAGGCTGAAGGGAACTTCGAAAAACCCCGTCATTGACCGGCTTCGCCGTTGTGAAGCGCTTCCGCGGTTTTCAACGGCGGAGCCGGTCAAGCGGGAAGTGCTTCACGACAGCGCGCAGCGCTGGTCATCCAGTGTCTTTCAAGCTATTGAAATACAAAGACCCTGGATCCCCGCCTGCGCGGGGATGACGAGCAAGAACCGGTCTTTCGAGGTTCCCTGAAAGCGTCAGGGCGAACCAGGCGTCTTCGACACGGCCTCGTCGGCATTGCGCAGCGAGCGCAGGAACAAGCCGAGGCCGCCGAACGCGAGCACGAGGATCACGATCAGGTCGAAGGCGCTCATCCCGCGGAACTGGAAATGGATCGAGGCGATCACGCCGAAGATCAACGCCACCAGCGACCCGCAGGCGAGCACCCAGCCGATCGGGTTCCTGCTGTTGTAGAAAACGATGCCGACGCCGATCAGGAACGGAATCATGACCATGCCGCTGGTGAC
The DNA here is from genome assembly GCA_964640525.1 of uncultured Gammaproteobacteria bacterium. Taxonomy (GTDB): domain Bacteria; phylum Pseudomonadota; class Gammaproteobacteria; order Xanthomonadales; family Xanthomonadaceae; genus SZAS-103. The sequence continues at coordinate 17,953 of CAZXGS010000005.1, forward strand.
CGCGTACATCCCGCCGAACAGTGGCACCGCGTACAGCGGGTAGCCGAGCCCGAACCCCGAGTTCACCACGATGCTGTTGAGCAGCATGTAGAAGCCGCCGCACATCATCCCCAGGCCGAGGAAGAACTGGCCGACGCCACCGCTGGTACCGCCCGCACCCTTGACGTCCATGAACCCTTGCATTCCGTTCGATGACGGCGGCAAGCATATCCCAATCACCCGGCACCCGGACGCGGGCATGACGCTGCCACGCCGGACATCGGCATGCCTGAACCCGACGCGTCCGGAGCGCCGCCGTCAGCCCAGCGCTGCTTCGATCAGCGCGCGGATCACCGCCTGCACGCGTGGGGCCTTCGATGCGTCCCAGGCGAAGCTGTCCTCGTCCATGTAGATGCGCTGGCTGATCTCCAGTTGCACCGCGTCGATGCCGCGCGCCGGATCGCCGTAGTGGCGGGTGATGTAGCCGCCCTTGAAGCGGCCGTTGACGATGCAGTCGTGCTCCTGCTGCGCACCCAGCACGGCCTCGATGCGCGCCTGCGTGGCCGCCGCGCAACTGGCACCGCTGGCGGTGCCGAGATTGAAGTCCGGCAGGCGGCCGTCGAACAGGAACGGCACCACGCCGCGGATCGAGTGGCCTTCCCACAGCAGGACGCGACCGTGCGCGGCATGGATCCGCGCCAGTTCCTCACGCAACGCATCGTGGTAGGGGTGCCAGCAGGTTTCCACGCGCGCGGCGATCTCCGCGGGCGTCGGCAACTGGCCTTCGAGGTACACCGGCGCGCCGGAGAACTGCACGATCGGGCACAGGCCGGTGGTGTTCTGCCCCGGATACAGCGAGACGTCGTCCTCGGGGCGGTTCAGGTCCACGACGTAACGTGAATGGGTCGGGACGATCATGCTCGCGCCCATCTCGCGCGCGAAGGCGTAAAGGCGCGCGACGTGCCAGTCGGTGTCGGGCACGCGGCGCGCGGAAGGCGTCATGCGCGCGGCGATGGGCTCGGGGATCACGGTGCCATCGTGCGGGACGCTGACCAGCAACGGTGCGTGGCCGCGATGGAGATGGAAGATGTCCATGGTTCCGACCTCAGGTGGGCGTGGCGGCGCTGCCAGGCTTGCGAGCGAAGCGCAGCGCCGAATAAGGCGTCGGATCGACCACCGGCTCACGCCCGCAGATCAGGTCGGCCAACAGGCGGCCGGTCACCAGCGACATGCTCACCCCGAGCATGCCGTGGCCGGTGGCCAGCCACAGGTTGTCGCTGCCTGGCGCGCGGCCGAGGATCGGCAGGTCGTCGAAGGTCATCGGCCGCCAGCCGTACCACTCCTCGCACGGCGTTCCTGCGGGCGGCTCGCGAAGGTACTCGCGCGCGCCACGCACCAACGCATCCAGGCGGGTACGGTTGAGGCTGGCATCGAAGCCGGAGAATTCCATCGTGCTGCCCAGCCGCAGGCCGCTGCCCCAGGCGGTCACGCACACGCTGGGCTCGCGCAGTACCAGCGGCCTTCGCGGCGGGTTGCGCACGGCGGCGTAGGTGATCGAATAACCCTTGCCGGGCTGGATCGGCAGTTCCAGTCCCAGTTGCCGCGCGATCAGCGGCGACCACGCGCCGGCGGCGAGCAGCACCTCGCTTCCGCGTTGCGGCCCGCGGCTGGTGTCCACGCCGACCACGCGACCGCGCTCGCGGCGAAAACCGAGCACCTGGCAGTCCTCGACCAGCTCGCAGCCGGCCGCGCGCGCCAGCCGCTCCAGTCCGGCCACATAGCGCTCCGGACGCAGGCTGGCATCGCCGGGGAACCACAGGCCGCCGACCACGCGCTCCTGCAGCGATGGCTCCTCGGCCGCCACCCTGGTCTTGTCCCACGGCTCGGCCTGGATGCCGACCTCGCGCAGCAGGCCCAGCTCGGCCAGGTCGGCATCGCGCTGGCGTGGGTCGGTGTAGGCGTAGAGCAGGCCGAGGGCCTGGAACTCGCAGTCCAGCCCCTGCTCGCGCACGAAGGCTTCCAGCATCTGCCGCGAGGCCTGCAGCAGCGCCGCCTTGGCCTGGGTGGCCTGGCGGCCATCGCGGTGGTTGCAGCGGCGCGCGAAGCGCCACAGCCAGCGCCACAGCGTCAGGTCAACGCGCGGGTGGATGTACAGCGGCGCATCCGGCCGCAACGCCCAGCGCAGACCCTTGGCGATCACCCCGGGCATCGCCAGCGGTTCACTGTGGCTGGGGGTGATGGTGCCGCAGTTGCCGTGCGAGCTGCCCGAGCCGATGCCGCGCGCCTCCACCACGCGCACCCGGCGGCCGGCGCGCGCCAGTTCCAGCGCGCAGGCCAGGCCGATGACGCCACCGCCGACGATCAGGACGTCGGCAGAGGGGCCAGGCGCGAGACGCGATGAACGATGCAGGTCGATGGGAGACTCACCGTGGGTGCTGCGGTGACGGGCACCGGCCGCAGCGTGCGTGCATGCGGCGAGCGGTGTCGGTGTTCAGTGTGCGTGGCCGCCCTGCCCGTGCACGTGGCCGTGGGCGATTTCTTCCTCGCTGCCCTCGCGCACGTCCATCACCTCGATGGCGAAGGTCAGGGTCTTGCCGGCCATGGGATGGTTGAGATCGACATCGACCACGGTCATGCCGACCTTGTGGATGGTGACCGGACGCGGGCCCTGATCGGTCTGCAGCAGCACGAATCCGCCGGCCTTGAGCACCGCATCCTTGGGCAGCTTCTTCTTCGGCAGGCGCTGGATCGCATTCGGGAGGCGCTGGCCGTAGCCGTCCTCAGGGGTGACGGTGACCTCGATGCGATCGCCCGCTTCGTGGCCGAGCAGTGCGTTTTCGACCCCGGGGATGATGTTGCGGTGGCCGACCAGGATCGCCAGCGGCTCGCCCACGCGTGAATCCTCGATCTGCCCGAGGCCGGCTTCGGCGACCGAGTAATGGATGCGGACCACGGCGTTCTTGTCGATCTTCATGAGGGCTCGTCTTGGAAAGGGATGACGCGAGAGGCCAGGCGCGGCATGCTTGGCGCATGGACGCGGCAATGGCGAGGGTGACGACACATTATCCCGGGCAGCTCGCCTCCGCGCCAGCGTGGCGGATCCTTCGCGCGCGCCGCGCACTCTGGCTTGCCGTCATGCTGCTGGCAGTGGCCGGTTGCGGACACCGCCACGCCACCCGCCCCGCCGGCGAGGCAGGCCATCGGATTGCGCCGATCGTCATCGTCGATGTCCCGGCCAACGACACGCAGCGTGCCAACGCGGTACTGCTCCGCGCCATCGGCCTGGTCGGTACGCCGTATCGCAGCGGCGGCAACACGCCCGCCACCGGCTTCGACTGCAGCGGGCTGGTGAACTTCGTGTTCGGCGACATGGATCACCTCGGCCTGCCGCGCACAGCGCGCGACATCGCCGCGCTGTCGGTACCGAAGATTCGCGACGGCCACCTCGCGCCGGCCGACCTGGTGTTCTTCGGCTCCGGGCACGTCAACCACGTCGGCATCTACGTCGGCCAAGGCCGCTTCGTGCATGCGCCGAATGTCGGCGGCACGGTGCGCCTGGACAGCATCAACGGCTACTACTGGCGCGAGCATTATCTGGGCGCGCGACGGGTGCTGCGATAGCCGCCAGGGCGGCCGCGACGAGGAATGTAAGGTTTGCCTCGCAACGAGGGACTGCACAGGCCAAGTCCATCGTCTGCGAGGTCGCCGCCATGTCTTCCGTCCCTGCCATCCGCGCCGCCGGCGCGTCGACCCTGCCACGCGTGCTGGCGTGGTGTGTTGATGCCCTGCGCCTGTGGCGCCGCGCGCCGTTGATGCTGGTCGCGTTGGGCGTGGCCATGCTGGTGATCGAGGCCCTGCTGCAACAGGTGCCGCTGGCCGGGATGGCCTTGTCCAAGCTGGTCGTGGGCATGATCGGTAGCGGCATCTGGCTGGGGCTGGACGACCTCCGGCAAGGGCAGCGGTTGCGGTTGTCCTGCCTGTGGAGGGCGTGGCGGCACCCGCGCCTGCCGGCACTGCTGTTGCTCAATGTCGCGCTGGCGGTGCTCGTCAATGGCGTCCAGCTCGCGATCGCGAGCCTGGTGTACGGCCACGGCGCGCTGGATGCGGTGGTCGCCGGCCACATGGCGGCCCACCCGGAGCTGGCCACGCGCGCCTTCGTGTACACGCTGATCCTGCCCGGCATGCTGCCCTCGACCCTGACCACGTTCGCCCTGCCGCTGTTCCTGTTCCGCGGCGCAGCCATCGGCGCCGCACTGGCCGACAGCCTGCGGCTGGTGGCATTGGCGCCGTTCGCGTTCGCGCTGGTGGCGCTGCTGCAAACCCTCCTGCTCGCCGCGAGCCTGTACGGAGGCTTGAGCATGCTGCTGCTGTTGCTGGTCATGCCGTGGAGCGCGGCGCTGGGCTTTGCGATCTGGATGGATGTCGACGCACACGCAGCGCCACGGGTGCGCGTTTGAACAACCTCGACCGCCGATGAGCGCACGCCAGGCCTTCGACGCCTTGCTCGCCGAGCACGCCGGCCTGCTCGCGCGCATCGCCTCCAGCTACGAGGCCGATCCCGGGCTGCGCGAGGACCTGCTGCAGGACATTGCGATCGCCTTGTGGAAAGCGCTGCCGGGTTGGCGTGGACAGGCCAGCGTCAGGACCTTCATCGCGCGCATCGCCCACCACCGCGCCGTCAGCCACGTGGTGGCGCGCGCCCGCGCGGCGCCCACGGTCGAACTCGACGCGCAGATGCCCGCGACCGAAGGGTGTGGCCCCGAGGACCACACGCGACTGGACCAGGAACGCGCGCGCCTGCAGGACGCCGTGCGCCGCTTGCCGCTGGCCCTGCGCCAGGCGGTGACGCTGGCTATGGAAGGATTCAGCCACCAGGAGATCGCCGACGCGTTGGGCAGCAATGCCAACAGCGTCGGCGTACGCCTGCATCGCGCCCGCGCGGCCCTCGCGCAGGCGCTGGGAGAAACCTCATGAAGACACAAGCCAGCGACTGGACCCGTTGGGGCGAGCAATGGCGGACGCAACCGGGGATCGATGTCGCGCACCTGCGCGCGCAGGCGCGACGCAAGTTGCTGCGCATGCGGCTGATGGTCGGCGTCGAATTGCTGGCCACCGCATTGGCCTGCGGGCAACTGGTCTGGATGCTGCTCTGGGACGAAACCACATGGCGCTGGAAGATCTGGGCGGGGTGTACGTTGGCCTTCCTGATCGGGCTTGAAGCAAGCCTGCTCTGGGTCCGCCGCCACACCTGGAGCGTGCCTGCCGACTCGATGGCGGCGCTGCTCGAACTCGGCCTGAAACGCGCACGCGCGGGACTGCGGCTGGCCCGGCTCAACGCCGGCGGTCTCGCGGTGGTGGTTGCCGCCAGCCTGCTGGCGGCGTGGCCCTGGCTGGATCCGCAACGCTGGCAGGCCGACCCACACCTGAAGCTGCTGGTACTGGTGCAATGTGCAGCGAACCTGCCGGTGGTGGTGATCGGCTTCGCCTTTTGCGCGTGGTACGCGCGAGCGCAGAAACGGCGGATCGCCGCGCTGGAAGCGTTGCTGCGAGGGGAGCGCTCTGCGGAATCCGAACCGGCAGCCCGCGTCCCATGAGCCCGGACCCCTGCCGACCGCGGTCACGGGTTTGGGCAGGTTTGCGGTGATTTCCGTTTGTTTGGCGACATTGGCTCGGAGAAATCAGCCTGGCGAAGTGAGCTTGGCGAAATCTGCTCTGTAAAACCCGTTCGACAAATCCCGTTCGTGGTGAGCCTGTCGAACCACGCTTTTAGCGACACCAAACGCGCCCTTCGACAGGCTCAGGGCGAACGGCATGGAATGATTCGACCCTGATGCGACTGGCACGACTCCCGCCCCACGACTCCCGCCCCGCAATCCCCCCAAATCCCGTTCGTGGTGAGCCTGTCGAACCACGCTCTTCGCGAGCCCCGAAGGACCCGTCCACACCCCGTACATCCAGCGCAGGCACCAGGTCCTGGCACAAAGGATCGGCCACGACCGGCCCTGGGCCAGACCCCATCCGCACCCCACGCCGTCACCCTCCCGCCGCGCGTCTCCACAGCAACGCATCGAGCCCCGGAATGCGCCCTGCCAGCCCCAGCAGGTGCCCACGCACCAGGGTCGGCAACGGTGCATCGTTGGAGTACAGGCGATTGATGCCGTCAAAGGTGTAAGCCGCCATCGCGCTCTCGCTGCGGCGCTCGCGTTGCCAGCGCGCCAACCGCTGCACGGCGCCGGGATCGATGCCGCGCTCGCGGGCCTTGCGCCACGACGCGCGCAGCGCGATCACGTCGCGCAACCCGGTATTCAAGCCCTGCCCCGCCAGCGGGTGCATCGCGTGCGCGGCATCTCCGCACAGCACGACCCGCCCGGCGACGAACCGTTCGGCAAGTTGCCTGCGCAAGGCAAATGCAGCGCGCCGCGAGACCGCGACCACCTCGCCCAGCGTCGCGTCGTATGCGCGCGTCAATTCACGACAGAAGCTCGCCTCGTCCGCCGCCAGCAAGCGTTCGGCCTCGGCATCCGGCAACGTCCACACGATCGAACTGCGGCCGTCACGGAAGGGCAGGAAGGCGATCGGCCCGGTCGGCAGGAAGCGCTGCCACGCCGTGTCCTGGTGCGGTCGTTCGGTCTTCACGAAGGCCACCAGGCCGCGTTGATGGTAGTCATGGCGGGCCACGCTGATGCCGGCCAGCTCCCGCAGTTGCGAGTCCGCGCCATCGGCCGCGAGCACCAGGCGCGCGCGCAGCAAGGCGTGATCGTCCAGCCGCAGTGCCACCGATGCGTCTGCGGTTTCGCCATCGACACTGGCGTCCTCGATGGCCACCACCTTTTGCGGGCAGCGCAAGGCCACCCCGGCCTGCTGCAATGCTTGCCAAAGGCGGTCGGCGAGGAGTGCGTGTTCGGCGATCCAGCCCAGCGCATCGCGCGCATGGCGTTGCGCGTCGAAATGCAGTGGTCCGCCGCCGGCCGCATCCCAGACCCGCATCCGGCGGTACGGTTGGGCCTGCGGCGCGATCCGGGCCCAGACGCCGAGATCATCGAGCAGGTCGATGCCGTCCTGTGCCAGCGCGTACACGCGCAGGTCCGGTGCCTCGGCATGCCAGGCAGCCGGCGCGCGGGCTTCGACCAGCGCCACCCGCAGGCCGTCACGCGCGCAGGCCAGTGCGGCGACGCTGCCGACGATGCCGGCACCGACCACCACCACGTCGAACGGATCGCGGCGGCTCATGGCGCCCCTCCCGCACGCGCGGAAGCGTCGCGGGCCAACCCGGGCACATGCCCGCGGAACCCCATCGCCCCTCCAGCCAACCGTGCGCGCCATTCCGGCACGTGCTCCAGCACGCCCATGGCCAACGTGCGCAGCAGGCCCAGCGACAGCGAAGGATTCGCGGTGAGTCTGGCCAGGCCGTCGGAGAATCGCAGCGTCTGCGCGCGATCCTCCGCGCGGCGCGCGGCATACATTGCAAGCAGCGATTCCGCGCCAGGGTCGCGGCCATCGGCCCGCGCCTCACAGAGCAGTTCGGCCAAGGTCAACGCGTCGCGCAGGCCGAGGTTGAAGCCCTGCGCGCCGACCGGATGCAGGGTCTGCGCGGCGTTGCCCATCACCACCCCGCGCGCGGCGACCAGGTGCTCGGCCACGAGTTGGCGCAACGGGTGACCGGAGCGCCGCCCGACGTGGACAAACCGCCCGGCGCGCCAGCCGAATCGCTGCTGCAGCTGGGCCATGAATCCGGCATCGTCCAGCGCCGCCACCGCCTGTTCGTCCTCGTCGGCGACGGTGCAGATGCAGCCGTAATCGCCGCCGGCGCGCGGCAACAGGGCAACCGGACCGGACTCGGTGAAGCGCTCCCAGGCATGGCCGTCGCTGGCATGGGTGGCGCGCACGCTGCCGGCAAACAGATGCTGGTGGTAATCATGCGCACGGGTGGGAATGCCCAGCGCGGCGCGTACCACCGAGCCGGTGCCGTCGGCGCCGACCACCAGCCGTGCGCGCAGCAGGGTCGTGGCGTCGCCGCGCACGATGTTCGCCTCGCGCGCACCCTCGCCGGCGCGCAAGGCCACCAGTTTCGCGTCGGTCAGGTGATGCAGCCCATGCAGTTCGCCGACGCGACGCCGCAGCGCCGCGCCCAGCGCCGGTGCGGGCACCACGCCGCCGAACTCGGGACGGCCGTAGTCCGCCGCGTGCAGGCGCACCGCGCCGAAGTTGCCGCGGCGGGTGACGTGGATGCGGCGAATCGGCTCCGGCGGAATCGGCAAATGCTGCAGCACGCCCAGTGCCCGCAGCGCATTGAGGCTGGCGGCAGCAAGGCCCAGGCTGCGCGCATCGGCATCGGCGATCATCGGCACGTTGGCCGGCTCGGCCTCAACCAGCGCCACGTCCAGCCCGCTGCCATCCAGCGCGCAGGCCAGGCTGGCGCCGACCAGGCCACCGCCGACGATCAGGACATCATGGATGTGCTCGCTCATCGGCACATGGTAACGCGCACCCCGATGCGGGCTGCGCGAGCCTTGCGCTATCATGACCCCATCGCGCCGCGCGCACGTCCCTTGCGAGCCTGACCATGAGCCAGCCCACGCCCTCGTCCACTTCGGTTGCGGCCGGCCCGCTGGTACTGGCCGGGATGATCCTGCTGGCCGCGTTCTCGCGCCTGCTGCCGCATCCGCCGAATTTCTCGCCGATCGAGGCGGTAGCGCTGTTCGGCGGCGCCTTTTTCGCGCACCGCGCGTGGGCAATCGTGGTGCCGCTGGTGGCGATGGCGATTTCCGATGTCGCGCTCGGGCTGGTCAACGGCGGCATCTACATGGACTACTTCCTCAACGCGCACTTCGCCGCGATCTACGCCTGCATCGTGCTGTGCACGCTGCTCGGTTTTGCGCTGCGCGGGCGCGCCAGCGGCGCCAATGTGCTGGGCGCCTCGCTCGCCGGGTCGGTGGTGTTCTACCTGACCACCAACTTCGCCACCTGGGTCACCGCCAACCCTGCTCTTGGCGATGCCTGCGCGCGCGGCCTGGGTGCCTGCTACATCGACGGCCTGCCGTTCTTCCAGTGGACGGTGCTCGGCACGCTGTTCTATTCGGCGCTGCTGTTCGGCGGCTTCGCGCTGCTGCGTGCGCGCATGCCGCAGTTGCGCGCGCAGACGGCGTGATTCGCGCCCCGGGCGGAGCCGTGCATGGGTAACCGCCTGTCCAAGATCTACACGCGCACGGGCGATGACGGTTCCACCGGCCTGGGCGACGGCAGTCGCACGCCCAAGGACGCGCTGCGCGTCGAGGCCTACGGCACCGTCGATGAACTCAACAGCGCGATCGGCGTGGTGCTGGCCTGCGAGCTGCCGGACGGCGTGCGCGAGGCGCTCTCGGCCATCCAGCACCAGCTGTTCGACCTCGGCGGCGAGTTGTGCATCCCCGGCCACGCGGCCATCCACGGCACCGACATCGACCGGCTGGAGCAACGCCTGGACGGCTTCAACGCCGACCTGCCGCCGCTGAAGGAATTCATCCTTCCCGGTGGTGGCATGGCCGCCGCGCAATGCCATCTGGCGCGCACCATCGCCCGCCGCGCCGAGCGCAGGACGGTCACGCTGGCGCGCGCGGAGGCCGTGCGACCCGAAGCGGTGCGCTACCTGAACCGGCTCTCCGACCTGCTGTTCGTGATCGCCCGCGTGCTGGCCCGCGCCAGCGGCCACGGCGAGGTGCTCTGGAACCACGAGCGCCGCAAGGCATGAGCCTGCTGCTGTTCACCCACCCGGCCTGCCTGCGGCACGACCCTGGCGCCGGGCACCCGGAATCGCCGGCGCGTCTGGCGACCGTCATCGATGCCATCGGCAGCGCCTTCCCGCAACTGGACTGGCGTGCCGCCCCGACGGCAACGCGGGCGCAACTGGAGCGCGTCCATGACCGCCGGCTGGTCGCCTCGATCCTCGACGCACCCGCACAGCACGCGCGCCGGATCGACCCGGACACGGTGATGTCGGAGGACTCCGCGCTGGCCGCCCTGCATGCCGCCGGCGCCGCCGTCGCGGCGGTGGACGCGGTGCTCGCCGGCCATGCCAAGCGCGCGTTCTGCGCGGTGCGCCCGCCGGGTCACCACGCCACCCACGACGTCGCGATGGGTTTTTGCCTGTTCAACTCGGTCGCGGTTGCCGCCGCGCATGCGCTGGCCGAACACGGTCTGGACCGCGTGGCGATCGCCGACTTCGATGTCCACCACGGCAACGGCAGCCAGGACATCTTCGCCCGCGAGCCGCGCGTGGCCTACCTGTCTTCGCACCAGTGGCCGCTGTACCCGGGCACCGGATCGGCCGATGACCATGGCGTGGGCAACATCCACAACGTGCCCCTGCCCCCGCGCGCCGACGGCCGCGCCCTGCGCCGGGCCTGGGCGGACGTCCTGCTGCCGCAGCTGGATGCCTTCGCGCCGCAGTTGCTGCTGGTCTCGGCCGGCTTCGACGCCCATCGGCTGGACCCGCTGGCGCAAATCGAAGCCGGCACCGAGGACTTCGGCTGGCTCACCGGGCAACTGTGCGCGGTGGCCGATCGCCACGCCGGCGGTCGCGTCGTGTCGATGCTGGAGGGTGGTTACAGCCTGCAGGCCCTGCGCGAGGCGAGCGTGGCGCACGTCGGCGCCCTGCTTTCGACAGAGGACGGATGACAGAGGACAGTGGACAGAAAGGTGTTCAGTGGCCCGTAGTCAGTGGGGTCGCGCGGTGCTCGCCCGTTGCGGCTGGCGCCGTTGCATGCGGATGACGGACGACCCTTCTGTCCTCTGTCATCTGTCTTCTGTCTCCTGATTCCGGCAAGCTAATGCGCCGCCGGCGGCGGATCGACCCGGCACCGCGGTTCGATCCACGCCATCGGCGGTTCCCGTAGCCGGAGAAGATTCCCTTGCACCAAGGCGTCCGAATGCTGCCGCTGTGCCTGGCCGTGGGCCTGGCCTGCGCCGCGCAGGCGAAGTCGGGGCACCCCGGCACCGCGCAGAATCGCCACGATCTCAAGCATCCGGCCGATGCGTTCGTGCTCTGCCACGGCGACGCGGTGCCCGCGTTCCCGGGCATCGCCCCGTCCGGCAAGGCGGCCGACCGCGCCACCGCACCGGCCGACGTCCAGGCCGACCTGGCCGATTTGAGCAAGGTCGGGATCAGTCTCTTCGTCGGCCACGTCGAGATCCGCCACGCCGACCAGTGGACCTTTGCCGACAAGGTCGCCTACGACCACGACAAGGACACCTGGCAGGCGCTGGGTTCGGTGAAGTACCAGGACAGCGACGTACGCCTGACCGCCGACCGCGCCGACGGCGACCGCAGCAAGGACACCACCACCCTCACCTCGATCACCCAGCCGGTGCATTACCAGTTGCTCAGCGCGCGCGGCAACGGCACCGGCGACCACGGCAAGGTGGTGGGCAACCAGGAAACCTTCTGGGACGCCACCTGGTCCACCTGCGACCCCACCGACCGCAAGTGGGAAGTCCACGCCGATCAGGTGGAGATGAATCGCGAAACCAACGTCGGCACCGCCCACGGCGCCACGGTGAAGATCGGCAAGGTGCCGATCTTCTACCTGCCGTGGATGACGTTCTCGCTCGACAACGACCGCAAGAGCGGCTTCCTCACCCCCAGCTACGGCAGCTCCTCGCACAGCGGGTTCATGCTCACGCTGCCCTATTACTTCAACCTCGCGCCGAATTTCGACGCCACCCTTGTCGGCCGCTGGTACAGCGAGCGCGGCTTGATGTTCGACGGCCAGTTCCGCTATCTCACCGCCAACCACGGCCACGGCACCATCGAGGCCACCTGGCTGCCGGACGACGACAAGCTGCACCGCGACCGCGGTTCGCTGGACATCAACGCCGTCACCCCGTTCACCACGCACTGGTACTCGCTGCTGGACGTGCACCGGGTGAGCGACTCGGCCTACCTGCAGGACTTCAGCCAGACCCCGTTCGCCAACGCCATCGGGCTGGAGGCCAGCACCGCCGGCATCTACGGGCACGGGCGCTACTGGAGCGCCGGCCTGTACGCGCAGGACTGGCAGATCACCGACCCCAGCCTGGTCAAGGCGCTGGAGCCTTACCGGCGCATGCCCGACGCATGGTTCCGCTGGAACCAGCCGTTCGGACCACACCTCGAACTGGGCCTGCGCAGCGAGGCGGTGCGCTTCGAGCAGGACGTGCTGCCCGGCGCCACCCGCACCGACTTCTACCCTTACCTCGCGCTGCCCTTCGAGCACGCTGCATGGTACGTGCGGCCTGAACTGGGCTACCGCTACACCGGCTACCAGCTCGACCGTCCGGTGACCCCCGGCGGCGACACCTCGCCAAGCCGCGGCCTGCCGATCGCCGACCTCGACGCCGGCGCGTTCTTCGAGCGCGACACCACGTTGTTCGGACGCGATGTGGTCAACACGCTGGAGCCGCGGCTGTACTACCTGTACGTGCCCTACCGCGACCAGAGCGACATCCCGATCTTCGACACCCAGGACTACACCTTCGCCTACGAGCAGTTGTTCCGCACCAATGCCTTCGCCGGCGCCGACCGCCAGTCCAACGCCAACCAGCTCACCTTGGCGGTGACCACGCGCGTGCTCGACGGCGCCGACGGTCACGAATGGCTGAACGCCAGTTTCGGACAGATCCGCTACTTCACCCCGCAACGGGTGCAATTGCCGGGAATCGCGTACACCAACGCTTCCGGATCCGACCTGGTGTTCGACACCAACCTGATGCTCGACGACCGCTGGACGGTGGGCAGCGAAACCCTGTACGACCCCGCGGCCGGCCGCACCGACCTGTTCGGCCTGCGCTCGCAATACCGTTTCGGGCACGGCGGCGTGCTCAACCTCGCCTACCGCTACCGCCCCGGCGAAGTGCGCCAGTCCGACGTTTCGTTCATCTATCCGCTGAACGAGAACTGGCGCCTGCTCGGGCGCTGGGACTACTCGATCCTCGACCACAGCACCCTGGAAGGGCTGGCCGGCGTGGAGTGGCAGGACTGCTGCATGGCGGTGCGTTTCCTGGGGCGGCGCTACATCCGCGACACCAGCGGCGACAAGGACACCGCGTTGTTCCTGGAGATCGAGCTCAAGGGCCTGGGCGCGCTGGGCCGCGACACGGGCCAAGTGCTGGAGCGTGATATTCTTGGCTATTCGCGCTGACCGGCATGCCCGTCCGCGCCATTTCCGCCGTGCGGCATCCGCCGGCGCCCTGACGAAGGTTGCAAGACACCATCCATGATCAAGACCGTCCTCGCGTTGCTGCTCGCGCTGTCGCCGTTCGCCATCACCGCCGCACATGCGCAGGCGGCCGCCCAGACCACGCCGATCGACGGCATCGTGGCGGTAGTGGACGAGGACATCATCCTGCGCAGCGAGCTCAACCGCGCCGAGCAGAACATCAAGGCACAGTACGCCGGCCACACCAGCCAATTGCCGCCAGAGGACGAGCTGCGCAAGCAGGTGCTGGAGCGCCTGATCCTGGCGCGCCTGCAACTGGCACGCGCCGAAAATGCCGGCATCAAGGTGTCCGATGCCGACGTCGACCAGGGCATCGCCATGATCGCCCAGCAGAACAAGGTCACCTTGCCGCAGTTGCAACAGAAGGTCGCCGCGCAGGGCATGAGCTACGACGAGTTCCGCAAGTCGATCCGCGACGAGCTGACGATCCAGAAGCTGCAGCAGAAGGTGGTCGAGGGGCAGGTCGCGGTCAGCGACACCGAGATCGACAACGAGTTGGCCACCCAGCGTGCCGGTGGGCCGCAGCTTCACCTGGCGCACATCCTGGTCGGGCTGCCGGCAACCCCGACCCCGGAACAGGTGCGAACCGCGCAGAAAAAGATCAATGACATCCGCGACCTGATCGTCAACGGCAAGATGGATTTCTCCGCCGCGGCGATCCGTTACTCCGACAGCCAGAACGCGCTTGAAGGCGGCGACCTGGGCTGGCGCAGCATGGACGAGGTGCCGCCGGCGTTCTCCAGCGTCATCAGCAGCCTCAAGCCCGGCGACGTCACCCAGCCGATCCGCGGCGCCAGCGGCTTTCAGTTGCTCAAGCTGGTGGAAGTCCGCCAGGCCGGGCAGGTCGCGCCCAAGCAGGCCACCGAATACCACGCGCTGGACCTGATGGTGAAGTTCGGCAATGGCGTCAGCCCCGAGCAGGCCAAGACCAGGATCGACGCGCTGCACGCCCAACTCGTGGCCGGCGCGGACTTCGGCGAGTTGGCGAAAAAGGATTCCGACGACACCGAGACGAACACCAAGGGCGGGGACATGGGCTGGTTCCCGGTCGATGGCTGGGGCACCGCGGTGGCACAACAGATCCAGCAATTGAAGGACGGCCAGATCTCGGCACCGTTCCAGAGCAACGTCGGCTGGCACATCATCAAGCTGCTGGCCACACGCACCAAGGATGTCAGCCAGGAGGCCGCACGCCAGGCCGCGCGCGACACCATCCTGCGGCGCAAGGCCAGCGACCAGTACGATACCTTCCTGCGCCAGATCCGCTCCGAGGCGTACGTGGACATCCGCCTGCCCAAGGATTCCTGATCGCGGTGACGGCGCGGCTGATCCTGATTCCGGGTGAACCGGCGGGGATCGGCCCGGAGCTGTGCGTGCGCATCGCCCAGCGCGCGCAGATCGCGCACCTGCTGGCGCTGGCCGACCCCGAAACCCTGCTCCGCGCGGCCCACGCGCTGCGCCTTCCGCTGCGCATCCGTGGCCCGGATGCGGACGCCGGCATCGGCGAACTGGCGGTGCTGGAGCAAGCGCAGGCGGTTCCGGCGGTGTTCGGTCAACCCGACCCGGCCAACGCGCGAGCGGTGATCGATGCCTTGCACCTGGGCGCGCAGGTCTGCCTCGACGGTCGTGCCGACGCGCTGGTGACCGGCCCCATCCACAAGGCCACCATCAACGCCGCCGGCATCGCCTACACCGGCACCACCGAACTGCTCGCCGCCCACGCCGGATGCGCGGTGGTGATGATGCTTGCCGGCACCGGCGCGCAGCCGCTGCGGGTTGCGCTGGCCACGACCCACCTGCCGCTGCGCGCGGTGCCTGCGGCGATCACCCATGACGGGCTGGCGCGCACCCTGCGCATCCTCGATGGCGCCCTGCGCGGGCGCCTGCGCATCGGCGCCCCGCGCATCCTCGTGCTGGGCCTGAACCCCCATGCCGGCGAGGACGGCTGGCTGGGCCGCGAGGAGATCGACATCATCACCCCGGTGCTGGCGCAACTTCGCGCGCAGGGCATGGACCTGCGCGGGCCGCTGCCGGCCGACACCGCATTCCTGCCGTCGGTCCGAAACGAAGCCGACGTGGTGCTGGCGATGTACCACGACCAGGGCCTGCCCGTGCTCAAATACGCCGGCTTCGAGGACGCGGTGAACATCACCCTCGGCCTGCCCTACCCGCGCGTGGCGGTCGATCACGGAACCGCGCTGGACCTGGCCGGTCGCGGCATCGCCGACGCCTCCAGCCTGCAACACGCCATCGACGTCGCCACGACGATGGCCTGCGCGCCACCGCCAACTGCAACCTGACGATGACCCAGCCGCAACGCCAAGCCCAGACCACGCCGGAGATCGTGGACAACGACCCGCGCCAGCGGCGCGCGCTGCACATCGCCGCGATCGCGGCCCTCGTCGTGCTGCTGGGGACTTGGCTGTTGTTCCGGTACTGGCAGGCCCACGCCAACCCGTATGACCTGCTGCACCGCATGTACGGGCTGGTGTACCTGATCGGCATCGGCCTGTTGGCCGTGGCATGGCACGCGGTCCGTTATGCCAGGCGGATCCTCGCCTGCGACCGGTACCCGCCCCCGGGTGGCTGGGTGCTCGGCCCGACCCGCGTGCTGCGTGGCGATGCCGCGCGCGCGCGCGCGCGCCAGGTGATCGCCAGTGCCGTCGTGCTGGCCCTGCTTGGCGGCTACGCGCTGTACCTGCCGCACAGCATCACCGCCATGGTCGGCCGCCCGCAGCCGATCCTGGTCGACTTGCAGTCACCCGCTTCCCCGACCACGGCGCTGCCAGCGCATGCCCCGCGCCAGACGCCTGCGCCGGCAACCACGCCCCCGGCGGCATCCGGGAACAAGCCGCGGAACTGACTGCACGCGACCCTTCCGACGGCTCATCCCGAACCGCAATCCATCCCTCGGGATCGTCATCCCGATTTGCGATCCATCCCTCCGGATCGTCATTCCGATCCGCAGCCCGTCCCTCTGGATCGTCATCCCGGCGAAAGCCGGGATCCATCCAGATTTCCACCCTCAATCGACTGATTCCGGCTGTCGCCGGTGCGCGCCTGCGCAGGGATGCCCCTTTCTCGCGACTTGCCTGCCCCGCACACGAAAAACCCGCCATGCAGGCGGGTTTCGCGGGTTTCTCGGGATCGCCTGAAACCGTCTAGTGGTGCCCAGAAGAGGACTCGAACCTCCACGACCGAAGTCGCTACCACCTCAAGGTAGTGCGTCTACCAATTCCGCCACCTGGGCCAACTTTTTTTGCACCGGGGTACGGCGCAAGGCTGCGTATGTTACCTGATGAAGGCGCGCTTGCGCGGCTTCACTTGCCACCCTTGGCCGGCGAAGCGACCGGTTGCGGCGCGGGAACTGCTGGCGCGGTCGAGGGTGCGGCGTTGTTGCTTGCGGCCGGCGGCGGCACCGCAGGCGCGGTGGCTGCAGGCGGCGTGGGCGTCGTTGCGGCCGGCGCGGTGGGCGTGGGCAGCGCCGGAGTGGTCGAGTTTCCGGGCGTGGCCGGCGAGGCGATTGCGGACGGTGCGGCACCCATGATGCCCAAGTCGTTGGCATGCTTGGCCATGTTGCCGCCCTTGCTGGCGTACCACGCCAGCCCGAGGCTGATGGCGAAGAACACCACCGCCAGCCACTTGGTGGCCTTGGACAGGAAGTTGGCCGAGCCGCGGGCGCCGAACACGGTCGCCGAGGCGCCGCCACCGAAGCCGGAGCCGGCGGCCGCACCCGAGCCTTGCTGGAGCAGGATCAGCACGGTCATGGCCACCGCGCTGAGCACGAAAATCACGTTGATGATGATCAGGAGCATGCGCTTTCCAGGGTTTCCTTCGCCGCCCCGACCGCCACGGCAGGCGCGGCGGCCTCAGACGGCCTTCATCGACAGCACGGTCTTGTCCTGTCCCGACGGCCGCGCGGCGGCGGCGACGATGGCCAGGAACTCCTTGGCGACCAGCGACGCGCCGCCCACCAGGCCACCATCCACATCCGGCTGCGCAAACAGCTCCGCTGCATTGGAGGCCTTCACGCTGCCGCCGTAAAGGATCGGCAGCCAGCCCCCGATTGTAGCATTGCCGGAGGAAACCTCGCCACGAATGAAGGCATGCACTTCCTGCGCCTGCTGCGGGGTGGCGGTGCGGCCGGTGCCGATCGCCCACACCGGCTCGTAGGCGATCACCGCCGCACCCAGCGCGTCCTGGCCGGCCAGCTCCATGACCGCGGCGAGCTGCCGCGAGATCACCCATTCGGTCTGCCCGGCCTCGCGTTGCTGCAGCGTCTCGCCCACGCACAGGATCGGGGTGAGGCCTGCCTTGTGGGCAGCGACGAACTTCTCCGCGACCAGATGGTTGTCCTCGCGGTGGTATTCGCGACGTTCGGAATGGCCGACCAGCGCGAAACGGCAGCCAACGTCATGCACCATGGGCGCGGAAATTTCACCGGTGAAAGCGCCGGACACGTTGGCACTCACGTCCTGCGCGCCGAAGGCCAGACCCGGCTTGGAGTAGGTGGCGATCAACTCGCCGAGGTAGATCGCCGGCGGCAGCACCAGCACTTCCACGCCCGGCGGACGACGGGTGGCGATCAGTTCGCCGAGCAGCGCCTGGGCGAAAGCGCGATTGCCATGCAGCTTCCAGTTGCCGGCCACGATACGACGGCGCATGACAGGCTCCTTGCGTGGGGGTCGAGCAGGCAAGGATAGCCATCCGACCACCATCCCGGCAATCGGCAGCCTACAATGCCGGCCCTTGCGACCGAGGCATCGACGATGAGCGAGGCAGCCACACGCGAACCCCCGTCAGGACCGATCGGACATGCCCTGGTCACCGGCGCCTCCAGCGGCATCGGCGCGGCGATCGCGCGCGAATACGCGCGCCGCGGCAAGCCGCTGATCCTCACCGCCCGCCGCGAGGATCGCCTGCTGGCGCTGGCCGACGAACTGCATGCGCAGGCGCCGTGCACGGTGCTTGCCGCCGACCTCGCCGACCCCGGCGTGCCGGCGGCGCTGGTGGAGCAGGTCCAGGCGCTGGGTCTGCACGTGGACACGCTGGTCAACAACGCCGGCTACGGCGTGCCGGGCAGTTTCACCTCGCCAGCCTGGCAGACGCATGCGGACTTCCTGCAGGTGCTGGTGACCGCGCCATGCGAACTCGCCTACCGCTTGCTGCCGGCGATGCAGGCACGCCGGCATGGCCGCATCCTCAACGTCGCCTCGCTGGCCGGGCTGATCCCCGGCTCGCCGGGCCACACCCTGTACGGCGCCGCCAAGAGCTTCATGGTCAAGTTCTCGCAATCCCTGGCGCTGGAAAACACCGACACCGGCGTACACGTGTGCGCGCTGTGCCCTGGCTTCACGTATTCGGAGTTTCACGACATCACCGGTACCCGCGGGATCGTGTCGAAGCTGCCGCGCTGGATGTGGATGTCCGCCGACGAGGTGGCACGGCTGGGGGTGGACGCGGTCGAACGCGGCCAGATCGTGTGCGTGAGCGGGCGCGCCAACCGCATGATCAAGCGCCTGTTCAAGCTGCTGCCTGATGGCATGGCATTGCGCAGCATGCGCAAGCGCGCCGGGCAGTTTCGCGCGCAAGATCGCTGATCCATGGCGTGGAATGCCTGCCGCGACCAGCGCATGGCCGCGCCGCGCTCGTTTGCAGGTTTCGGCTGACGCCACACGCCGAACCGGCTACCGCATAGGCGTGTGCGGACCGAGCGGCAGCGCCCACGCCGGCGCTTGACAAGTGCCGAATGCGCGGCGCCATCATCGGCCGCAAGCAACGGGAGATGGCATTCCTTCCCGAACCGCCGCAAGGCTGATGATGCCTACCGAACCGGGCAAGCCGGTACGTGCAGGTGTCGCCGATCCATGCCGAGCCCTGCGCGCACGCGGTTTCCCGATTCGGAGCGCTGACCCGAAAGGCCACCAGGTCTTTCGGAACCTCGTGTCGTAGAAGGGATTCGACATGCAGCCTGCGGCGGTACACGACATCGTGCAGGGTTTGACCGGCAAGCGTGCCGGGCGCTACCCGGCGACGTGCTGCATCGTGGCGCATGCCATCCTCCGAGCGCATCCCCTGGTCGGACGACGGCGCCACGCGCCGCCTTCGCCCGCCAGCGCCGATCCATCGTCCGGATCCATCGCGCCGATCCCGTCCATGCAGGCACGCCGGATGCGCGTCGCGGGCATCCGACCCTGCGTCCCGGACACACCCGAACCCGCCACCGGCAATCCGGGCGCATCCATCACGAGGAGCCAGCCATGACCACGCGTAGTCAGGTCACGTGCCTGCGCTTCTACATGCACGAGAATCGGCGTCACCACGGCATCCTGCTGTACGAGTGGCTGCTGGAACGTGCGCGCAAGATGGGCATCCACGGCGGCACCGCGTGGCGCGCGATCGCCGGCTTCGGACGGCACGGGATCCTGCACGAGCAGCGCTTCCTTGAACCCGCGGGCGACCTCACGATCCGGTTGGATTTCGTGATCATGTCCGATCAGGCCGACGGCATGTTGGCGCTGCTGGAAGCCGAAGGGCTGGCGATCTTCCACATGGAATTCCCGGCCGCCTTCGGGGTCAGCGGAACGGGGACCTGAGCGCATGTCGCCGCTGGCACGCCAGCTTGCGATCAACCTGATCCAGGTCGCGTTCCTGCGGGTGTTCGCACCGCTGCTGGAAGGCGTGCTGCACCGCTTCGAGAAGATCGTCCAGGGCAAGCACGGGCCCAGCTTGCGGATGCCACCCATCTTGCCGCCGTCGCGTGGTGGCTCGACGCAGGCGTGCCCGGTTCGCCGCTGCGACCAACAGCGGCGGCGCTCAACGATCCTCGCGCGCCGCCGCACGTGCAGCGCGCAAGGCGTCGAGCTTTTCCTTGAGCTTGATTTCCATGCCGCGCTCGACCGGGCGGTAATAGATCCGTTCGCCGAGCGCATCCGGAAAGCCGGTCTGACCCAGCGCCACGCCGCCTTCGACATCGGGGTCGTATCGATAGCCCTTGCCGTAGCCGTGCGACTTCATCAACTGCGTCGGTGCATTGCGCAAATGCAGCGGCACCGCGTCGCTACCGTGCTCGCGCACGTCGGCTTGCACAGCGCCCCAGGCCACGCAGGCGGCGTTGGACTTGGCGGTACTGGCCAGATAGATCACCAACTGCGCCAACGCCAGATCGCCCTCCGGGCTGCCCAGTCGATCGAACGCATTCCACGCATCGATCGCCATCGCCAACGCGCGCGGGTCAGCCAGACCGATGTCTTCCACCGCCATGCGGGTGAGCCGGCGCGTGAGGTAGCCCGGGTCGCAACCGCCGTCGAGCATGCGCGCGAACCAGTACAGCGCCGCGTCGGGATTGGAATTGCGCACGCACTTGTGCAACGCCGAAATCTGGTCGTAATACTGCTCGCCGCCCTTGTCGAAACGGCGCGTGCGATCGGCGAGCACGGCTTCCAGGGTGGCGGGTGTGATCGTGCCACCCTCGCCCGCCAGTTCGGCGGCGATTTCCAGCAAGGTCAGGGCACGGCGCACATCGCCATCGGCGGCACTGGCGATCAGTTCGAGCTGCGCGACATCCACCTCGATGTTGCGGCCACCGAGGCCGCGTTGGACGTCGTCGAGCGCACGTCGCAGTGCCGCGACGATGTCAGCGACCGACAGCGCTTCCAGCACGTGCACGCGGCAACGCGAAAGCAGCGCCGAGTTCAACTCGAACGAGGGGTTTTCGGTGGTGGCACCGACGAACACGATTGAGCCGCGTTCGATGTGCGGCAGGAAGGCATCCTGCTGGGTCTTGTTGAATCGGTGCACCTCGTCGACGAACAGCACCGTGCGCTGCCCGTGGGCGTGGCGTTCGGCTGCGGCGGCAAGAACCTGGCGCACCTCCGGCAGGCCCGAGAGCACCGCCGAGATGGCCACGAAGCTCGCGTCGGCATACAGCGCGAGCAACAACGCCAGGGTCGTCTTGCCGCAGCCCGGCGGTCCCCACAGGATCATCGAGTGGACGCGTCCGGCGGCGATCGCGCGCCGCAGGGGCGCGTCCTGAGCCAGCAGCCGTCGCTGCCCTACCACCTCGTCGAGGGAGCGCGGGCGCATGCGCTCGGCAAGGGGTTTCAGGGCTTCAGGCGCGGAACACGGCACGTTGCGACCGGTGAATGGATTTTTCGACACACGCGCCTCCGATCCAGAGCACCTGCCTGCGATTCGATACGGCACTTGCGTCCCGCGGCGGCGGGCATCCCTCCGTGGCGCTATTGCCGTTCGCCATCCATGGCTCACCGAAAAACGCCGCGCGAGATGCCAGTCATTCCGCGCGAGCAGCCATCCCTGGCGCGGCCGCCAGTCGCCATCCATGGCTCCTCAGGCAACGCGGCGCGAACTGCCATTCATGGCAGTTCGCAAACGCCGCGTTGGCTACCAATGCACGCCGCGCATCAGGGAGGCGAAGGCGATCTGCTCGTTGCTCGGCGGCGCCTGCTCGCCGGCACCCTTGCCGCCCTTGGCGGCGGCGGAGTCCGGGAACAGTTCGAAGGCGGTGTTCATGACCACCTCGTACATCTTCGGCGCCAGCGCGTTGATGGTCGCGGCGAAGATGCCCAGGCGGGTGGCGATCCGGCTCGGGCGCTCGATGATCGCCTGCACCACCAGGTCGGCGGCTTCCTCGGGCGACAGCGTTGGCACCGACTCGTACATCTTGGTCGGGGCGATCATCGCGGTCTTCACCAGCGGCATGTTGATGGTGGTGAAGGCGATGTTCTTGCCGGAGAACTCGGCCTGCGCGCAACGGCTGAACGCGTCCAGTGCCGCCTTGCTGGCGACGTACGCGGAGAATCGCGGCGAGTTGGCCAGCACGCCGATCGAGCTGATGTTGATGATGTGGCCGCGGCGGCGCTCGGTCATCTTCGGCAGCAGGCCCATGATCAGGCGCAGCGAGCCGAAGTAGTTCAACTGCATGGTGCGCTCGAAGTCGTGGAAGCGGTCGTAGGACAATTCGATCGATCGCCGGATCGAACGGCCGGCGTTGTTGACCAGCACATCGACGTGGCCGTGGTCCTTGAGGATCTCCGCCACCAGCCGGTCGCAGTCGGCCAGGTCGGACAGATCGGCCGTGTAGGCGAAGCATTTGCCACCTGCGGCGATGATCTCCTCGCGCGTGGCATTCAGCTCTTCCTGGCCGCGCGCCACGATCACTGTCTTCGCACCCGCGCCGGCAGCCTTCAGTGCCACCGCCTTGCCGATGCCCGCCGAGCCGCCGGTAATCACCACCACCTTGCCGGCCACCTTGCCGCGCAGCGAGTGGTCGACGAACAGGTCCGGATCGAGGTTGCGCTCCCAGAAGTCCCACAGCCGCCACGCGTAGCTCTCCAGCGTGGGCACAACGATCTTGCTGCCCTTGAGCGCGCGCTCGGCCTCACGGCTGTCGAAGCGGGTGGGATAGGTGATGAACTTGAGCGTCTCCCTGGGAATCTTCAGGTCGCGCAGCACCGCGCCCACCATGCGTTTGACCGGCGGCAGGTTGCCAAGTGCCGCGCGCATCGGGAACGGGATGAAGGAAAACATGCGCGCGTCGATGCGCATGGTCATCTCCGGCGCGTGCGCGGCGCGGCAGAAGGTGTTGAGCACGGTGCCCACGCGCTGTGGTTCGGGGTCGACGAGGTGGAAGCAATGTCCGTCCAGACCCTTCTTGTGCGCGATGTGGTCCATCGCGTCGGCGACGAAGTCCACCGGCACGATGTTGATGCGCCCGCCCTCGATGCCAAGCGTGGGCATCCACTGCGGCAGCATCTGGCGCATCTTCTTGATCAGCGGGAACAGGTAGTACGGGCCGTCGATCTTGTCCATTTCGCCGGTCTGCGAATGGCCGACCACCATGCCCGGACGGTAGATCCGCCACGGAATCGTGCAATCGTTGCGCACCAGCCCTTCCGAGTCGTGCTTGGTGCGCAGGTAGGGATCGTCCAGCTCCTCGGCCTCGTCGAACATGTCCTCGCGGAACACGCCGGTGTACAGACCGGCGGCGGCGATCGAACTGGTGTGGTGGAAGCAGCCGGCCTTGAGCGCGGTCGCCAGCGCGATGGCGTTGCGGGTGCCGTCGATGTTGGCCACGCGCTGGCTCTCGGCGTCGGCCTTGAGGTCGTAGATCGCCGCCAGGTGGAAGAAGTGGTCGATCTTGCCGCTCAAGGCGCGCAGCTTTGCCGGCGTCAGCCCGAGCTTCGCGGCCGCCAGGTCGCCATGCACCGGCAGCACGCGTTTGCGATCCCACCCCATCTTTTCGGCGATTGCCTCGAACTTCTTCTCCGAGCCCTTGCGCAGCATCAGGTGAATGGTGCCCTTGCGCTTGAGCAGGTTGCTGACCAGGTAACGGCCGATGAAGCCGGTGCCGCCGGTGACGAAGTAGTTCATGCCTCTGGCTCCCGAGTGGAAACGTTGGTTGGCTGCCGGCGCCTTGCCGGTGGAATCCGTTGCGCCGGCCTGGTGCGGATGCGGCAGACATCATCCCGCGTCGCGGACACGCTTGCGCGCGCACCGCGACGCCCGCACGATGGAGCCCGCATCGCCCTCGCCAAGCGCCGCATACGGTGGCGTCTGGCATCCGGAAGATGCATGCTATCACCCCAACCTCGCCGCACGGCATTCCCGCACAAGGCATCCCATGGCCGACATCAAGACCGAGTTCGAGGAGGCCGCCAAGGCGGTCAAGACCCTCACCCAGCGCCCCGACAACGACGTCCTGCTCAAGCTCTACGCGCTCTACAAGCAGGGTGCCGAGGGTGACGTCAACGGCGCCAAGCCGGGCTTTTTCGACTTCGTCGGCAGCGCCAAGTACGAAGCGTGGGAGAAGCTCAAGGGCACCAAGCCCGAGGAGGCGATGAAGAAGTACATCGCCACCGTCAAATCGCTGATGAAGTGAGCCCGGCAGGCGCGTCTTCGCGCGCCCGGATCGGCAATCGCGCATGGCCCGCCAGACCAAGCAGCGCATCCTCGACGCCAGCCTCGCCCTGTTCAACGCCCAGGGCGAGCCCAACGTCACCACCAATCACATCGCCGACGAACTGGAGATCAGCCCGGGCAACCTGTACTACCACTTCCGCAACAAGGACGACATCATCGAGCAGATCTTCGTGCGCTTCGAGGATCGCATGGACAAGGCCCTGGCCGCGCCCGACGAACGCCTGCCCGAACTGGAAGACGTGTGGTTGCAGTTGCACCTGGTGTTCGAGTGCATCTCCGAGTATCGCTTCCTGTACCGCGACATCGTCGACATCCTCAGCCGCAACCGCACCTTGCGACTGCGCTTCGCGCGCATCCTCAAGCGCGCGGCGGAAAACGCCAGCAAGGTCATGCGCGGGCTGGTGCGCAATGGCGCGATGCGCGCCTCGGCGGCGGAGATCGACGCCACCGCGACCAACATCCTGGTGATCGCCACGTTCTGGTTGAACTACGCCAGCGTGCGTGGCGACCGCGACGAGAATGCGTCGATCCGGCTGGGCATCGTGCAGGTCATGATGCTGATCGCACCGTTCCTGCGCGATGCCGAGCGCCTGCACCTGCACAACCTGACCCGCGCCTACGCGACATGATGCAGGCGCCCGTGGCGCCGGCCCGGCAGCGATCGATGCACGCCGTCGTCACCTGCCGCCCGCGGCGTGGCGGACGGCAGATGCGCGAGACCTGCACCTCCCGCGAGGCAACCAGGACTCAGGCCGCCTTGCGCGTCTTGCGCCGCGCCGTCGTCTTCACCGCCGGCTTGCGCGCCTTGCGGACCGGCTTGCGGGTGGCCTTGGTGCTGCGCGCGCGGATGCCGAGCACGGCGGTGACGCCGTCGAGGCGACGCAGGACCGGCTGCAGGCGATCGTGTGCGCCGGTCGCCAGTTCACCGGCGATGGCGACGACGCGCTGGCCCAGCGCGTTGGCACCGGTGAGCGTGCGATCACGGTAGTAGCGGCCCTGCTCGCCAAGGCCCTCGAGCATGATGCCGGTGGCCTTGGGCACGCGACCGGCGACGGCGACGGCTTCCTGCACCGCGGCGGCGGTATTCCTGCGGATCAACGATGCCGCACCGAGGCCGGCCAACAGCACGGCGCGCGCACCCGGGAGGTCGGTCACGGATGGAGCGGTGTTTTCGTTCTGGACGTTCATGGTCACCTCGCAGTGGTGGATGGTCTGGATGTCGCGGTCCGGATGAACCGACGGGATGCAGTATCCAAACAATCGTTTGAGCAAATGCACCAAGGCGCGACGACGTTTCCGGCCGCGAACGCGCCACGCGCGGGCGCGCCGAGGTCGATGCACCCTGGCTTGCCGGCGGCGCAACGGCAGCGCGGGAATCAGTGGTCCGGATGGCGCAGCTTCCACGCCGCAAGCGCCCGTTCCCAGGCCTCAAACTCCTGCGCATACATCTCGAACACGCACAGCTCGCAGCCACTTTCGCAGCAGTCGCAAGCCAGCGGCTTTTCGGGGGGGTGCGGACGCGGATCCGGATCGTCCATGGCCGGTACAGTCTAGCGGCTGGCGTGCGACGCATGCGTTGCCGGCGGCATGGGGCAATCGGTACCTTCCCCCGTCCGGCGCTGCGCACCGCTTGCTCGCGGCGGACAAAGGAGTCGCTTGTGGGTTCGAGTTCGGGAGCAAGTCAGCGGCCGAACGGTTGGCGGGAGCATGCTGGCCACTTGCCAGCGTCCGCGTCCGGCGACATGCTCAGCCTTCCATTCCCTGGAGTATCGACATGCCATCCAAGGCCAGCGCCTGGGCCGCGTTCCCGCATCCATCCAAGGGCTACGACTACGCCGGCGACAAGCTCAAGAGCGCGTGGTCGTCGCTGCACGCCGGCGACTGCGAACCGTTTCCGGATGCAAAGCGCGCCGGTGTCCTGTTGAACGCCATTGCCAAGCCGCCCAAGGGCATGGACGCCGCCAAGCTCGCCGAGACCCTGCAGGAGGCCTGGCGCGCCTTCCACCGCGGCGACTTCCACGACGCCTTCGTGCTCGGCGATGCCTTGGGGCCGCTGGGCGCCTCGGTGGCGATCAAGGCGCTGGGCATCCACGCCACCTACCTGGTGTCCGATGCCGCCGAGAAACTCAAGCGCTTCGAGCACGCCATCGAACTCGCCGACAAGGCCCTGGCGGCGCTTCCGGACGAGGCCAATTCGCATTACCGCAAGGCGTTCGCACTCGGCCGCTACAGTCAGGGCATCAGCATCGGCAAGGCGCTGACGATGGGTTTGGCGACCAAGGTCAAGGCGGCGCTGGACACCACGGTCAAGATGGCACCCAAGCACGCCGAGGCGCATCTTGCGCTTGGGGTGTTCCATGCCGAGGTGATCGCCAAGGTCGGTGCACTGATCGGAGGGTTGACCTACGGCGCCAAGGCCGACCAGGCCGACGCGCACATCAAGACCGCGCTCAAGCTCACCCCCAACTCCCCCATCGCGCACGTCGAGCACGCCAACGTGCTGCTGCTGCTCAAGGGTGCCAAGGGCGAGGACGCCGCCGCCGACGAGTTCGAGAAGGCCACCAAACTCAAGGCCTTGGACTCGATGGAACGACTCGACCAGGAGCACGCCAGGGCGCAGATCGAGTGAGCCCCTGCCCCATCCACGCCGTCGGCGGGCAGGTGAAATCCGACCCTTTTCTGGTGTAAGAAGGACGACGGCGACGCGCCCCGCGTTCGCCGCCTCACATCCACCCCACATCGAGACGACGCCATGTCCAAGGGACTCGACAAGAAAAAGGAAGACAAGAAGAAGCCGGAGAAGACGCTGAAGGAAAAGCGCGCCGCCAAAGCCGCCAAGAAAGCCACCAAGTGACGCCGTGACGCGCCCGCGAAAGCGAGCGCCTTGGTCACGGCGTCATCCTCGCGCAAGCGAGGATCCATGGTCTTTCGCCACAAGCCGACGCGCCCGCGAAAGCGGGCGCCTTGGTCACGGCGTCATCCTCGCGCAAGCGAGGATCCATGGTCTTTCGCCA
>CAZXGS010000005.1:45218-52938 GCA_964640525.1 uncultured Gammaproteobacteria bacterium
CAAGCCGACGCGCCCGCGAAAGCGGGCGCCTTGGTCACGGCGTCCCGGCGCAAGCCGGGATCCATTGCGCTGGTGCGGACCATCGTCGCCCGGTCGCTGCAAGGCCATGTCGAAATGGATCCAGGCATGCGCCGGGATGGCGAACCGTGGATCCAGGGTCACCCGGTCGCGGGGACGCTGCCGCACGAGAAACGCGACGAGCCGCGGCCCATCCACGTGCGATTTCGCGCACGTGCGCGTGGGGAAATCGCGCCTCCAGGGCAAAAGCCAAGCGCGCCATAGATCGCGCCGGATCAGGGTGCCCTTGCAGGTCGCGTCTCCATGGCCACGGCCAGGCCCTGCCTCACCACTCCATTCCCTCCGGCAGCAGGCCGCGCAATTCCGCATCGGTGAGATTGCGCCATTGTCCCGGCTTGAGATGCCCGAGTTTCACGTTGCCGATCCGCACCCGCAGCAACTGCTTCACCCGCAGGCCGAAGTGCGCGGCCATCAGTCGGATCTGTCGATTCAGGCCCTGCACCAGCACGATCCGGAAGCCCTGGCTGCCGAGCTTGCCGGTCCGGCACGGCAGGGTCATCTGGCCATGCACCGGGACGCCACGCGCCATCCCGCGCAGGAACTCGGGCGTCACCGGGTGGTTCACCGCCACCAGGTATTCCTTTTCCAGCTTGTTCTCGGCGCGAAGGATGGCATTGACGATGTCGCCGTTGCTGGTCAGCAGGATCAGCCCTTCGGAATCCTTGTCCAGGCGCCCGATCGGGAAGATGCGCTGCTGGTGGCCGACGAAGTCCACGATGTTGCCCTTGACCGCACTCTCGGTCGTGCAGGTGATGCCGACCGGCTTGTTCAGCGCGATGTAGACGTGCCGGCGCGCGCCTGGTCTGGCCACGCGCGCGCGCAGTTCATGGCCGTCGATCAGCACCTGCTGCCCGGCTTCGACCTGTGCGCCGGTGCTGGCGCGCGTTCCGTCCACGCTGACCCGGCCTTCGGCGATCAGGCGATCGGCCTCGCGGCGTGAGCAGTGGCCACTCTCGGCAATGTGTTTGTTCAGGCGCATGGGTGTGCATGCTTGCCGATTCCGGCCCCGATGTCATGTCCGGCGTGTGCCGTCCTTGCGCAACCCGTCCGCGCGCGCATCGGCGGGCGCAGCCTGCGCGACCTGGTTGCCGCCGGCACGCTTGGCCGCGTACATCGCCGCATCGGCACGCGCGATCAGCGTCGCGGCGTCCTCGACGCGCCCCAGCGTCGCCACTCCCACGCTGGCCGACAGTGCATCGCCAGCCACCCGCACCGGGATGCGCCGGGCCTGCAGGTCGGCGCAGATGCGCGCGGCGATCAGGCGCGCCGCCTCGCCGTCGCAGCCCGGCAGCAGCGCCAGGAACTCCTCGCCGCCATAGCGACCCAGCACGTCATGCGCACGCATGTCCGCGCGCATCACCCGGGTCAGCGCGACCAGCGCGGCATCACCGGCCGCGTGGCCCTGGCAGTCGTTGAGCTGCTTGAAGCGATCCAGGTCCAGGAACAGCACCGACAGCGGCCGATGCCAGCGGTGCGCGCTCGCCACCAGTGCCTCGACGCGACGGTCCAGCCCACGCCGATTGAACACCCCGGTGAGCGGATCGGCATCGGCCTGCGCCTGCGCGAGATCGCGGTCATGACGCAGTTCCAGTGCACGGTCGGCAAGGCCCAGCGACAGCACCAGCGCCTCCACCGCTCCGGCCACCAGGCTGGCCTCGCCCAGCCACGTCCACCCGCCCAGCAGGCCGAAAACCTGCAGGCTTCCAAGCACGGTGATCAGCAACAGCGGCGTCCAGCCGAGCAGGAAAAACCCCGCGTAACGCGACCCGCGCCACCACGCGCTGACGCTGGCGGCGAGGATGACCGGGCCACCGAGGACCAGCAACGGGTTGATCGCATAGGCCGCCAGTCGCGTCAGCCATGGCAGCGGCAAGCTGCCCAGCCCCATCGCCACCGCCGTGGCAGCGCCGATGCCAAGCACCAGCACGCGCTGGTGCGGCGCATACCGGCGCAAGTCGGCGAAACGGGAGACGAACAGCGTGGCCGACAGCACCGACACCGCCGTCGCGAGCCGTCCCCACGCGCCCGGATGGGCCATCACCCAGGTCCATCCCAGCGGCTGGGCGACGTAGCCATATTGCACCGCCAGGATCAGCGCGTAGGCCACCACGTAAGCGGCGTACCAGAAGAACGTGGCATCGCGCAGTTCGGCCGCGAACAACAGCGCCATGACCGCCATGGCCAGCATGATCGCAAGACAGGCGCTGGCCACGGCCAGCCAGCGCGCGTCCTGGCGTTCGAATTCGGCGGCGTCGAGCAGCGAGAACCGCAGCGGCGGTGCCACGTTGCCGCCGGGCTCCAGCCGCAACAGCAGTGGCGAGGCACTGGCTTCGCCCGCATCGAGCGTGAAGCCGATGCGCCCGTGGCCACGCCAATGATGACTCGCATCGAACAGCCCCGCATCCCGCACCGGTGCCGCGTGCGACGGGAACCAGCTCACCTTCTGCAGCATGCTCGGCTCGACGATCACCAGCACGGCATCGCGACCTGCGGGAACGCTGCCAGGCTCGGGCCACAGCAGCACCCAGGCGCCGTGGCGGCCGGCCGGAATGACGGTCAGACGCTCCGGGTCGAAGGCCTGCCCTGCGCGCCCGGGCAGCAGCTTGCGAACCGTTGCCGGTTCATCGCCGGGCTGCACCGGTCGCCAGGCGGCGCGCAGGGAGCCGGCCTGCACCATCTGCGCCAGCAACAGGCACAGCAGCGCGATCACCGTCCTGGACGCCAGCGACGCTTGCGACGACAGGGCCATCCTCACAGCCGGCTGTCCATGCTGTTGGCCATTCCTCGAAACCCCGGCGAGATCGACGCGTCGATCGGGTCTTGCTCACCGCATCCGAGTCCATGCCGCATCCCCGCACCGGACATTGCCGCACCAAATCGCATTGCGGATCGTGAAGCCCCTCGACAAGACGCCACTAAAGCAGGTCGAAGACGATATTGAAGCCAATTTCCGCAAGCCTGCACAGGCGCTCGTGGACGGCACGGCACCGCGGCGCTCACCCGCCCAACCTTGGATTGGCGAGTTGGCCGAGGAAATACGCCACCACCCGCGGCTCCATCAGCACCGTGAACAGCACGCCGTAGATCGCGCCGGCCAAGTGCGCGCCGTGGTTGGTGCGATCGCTGCGCGCGTTGCGGCGCTCCATCCAGATCGTGTAGCCGAGGAACAGGCCGGCGTACACCACTGCCGGCATCGGCACCACGAACACGATGATCAGCGACCACGGTCGCAGCAGCACGAATGCGAACAGCACCGCCAGCACCGCGCCGGAGGCGCCCAGCGCGAGGTAGCGTTCGTCATTGCGGTGGCACAGGTAGCTGGGCAGGATCGAGACCAGCAACGCCGACAGGTAGAAGAACACGAACCCGAAATCGCCGACGTGGGCATCCACGAACGCCTCGATCAGGCGCCCGAAAAAATACAGGGTCACCATGTTGAAAAGCAGGTGCATGCCGTCGGCGTGGATGAAGCCGTAGGTCAGCAGGCGCTGGTACTGGTGACCCTTGGTGATGGCCGGTGGCCACAGGATCAGCCGACCGAGCAACTTCGGGTTGCCCATCGCCAGGATCGACACCAGGCTGGTGATGCCGATCAGGACCAGCGTGTACGAAAGGCCCTGCATCGGCGTCAGTCGAAGCCGCGCATGCCGCCACCCTTGGCCTGCGCCCGTTGCCAGGCCGGGCGCGCGCGGATCCGCGCCAGCCAGTCCATGAGACGAGGGCGCGTGGCGTCGAGGCCGCCACGCAGGCAGGCGGCTTCGACCGGATAGCTCATCTGGATGTCGGCGGCGGTGAACGCATCGCCGGCGAACCACGCCGACTTGCCCAGTTCGGACTCCATCCAGTCAAGGTGCAGCTTCAGTTGCGGGTCGATGAATTCATGCCGGACCTTGTCGGCCACGGCCCTGACGATGGGTTTGACGAAGAACGGCATTGGCGCTTTCGGCAGACGCGAGAACACCAGCCCGAGGAACAGCGGCGGCATCGCCGAGCCTTCCGCGTAGTGCAGCCAGTAGGTGTAGCGCAGGCGCTCGGGCGAGCCTGCGGCCGGCTTGAGGCCGCTGCGCTTGCCGCAGGCATCCACGAGGTATTCCAGAATTGCCGCCGATTCGGCCACGGTATGGGCGCCATCCACGATCACCGGCGACTTGCCCAACGGGTGCACCCGTTTCAGTTCCGGCGGCGCCAGCAGGGTCTTCGGATCACGCTTGTACTGGACCACCTCGTAGGGCACGCCAAGTTCCTCGAGCAGCCACAGCACGCGCTGCGAGCGCGAGTTTTCCAGGTGGTGCAGGACGATCATGGGCAGACTTCGTCACGGGTCAGCCCCGCATGCTACACGCAGCCCGCAGGCGGGAGATTTCTGGCAACCTGTCGCACCCCGTCGAGTCCGTCACCATGACCGCCCCCCGCTACCTGCAACTGGACGTGTTTGCCGACCGCATCGGCGGCGGCAATCCACTCGGCGTGGTGATCGGCGCCGATCACTGGGATGGTGCGCAGATGCAGGCGTTCGCGCACTGGACGAATCTCGTCGAAACCACCTTCCTGCTCGCGCCGACGACGCCGAAGGCGAGCTACCGCGTGCGTATCTTCACCCCGGGCCACGAGATTCCCTTCGCCGGCCACCCCAGCATCGGCAGCGCGCATGCAGCGCTGGATTTCGGCGGCGTGGTCGCGCACGCGGGCGTGCTGGTGCAGGAATGCGGTGCCGGGTTGTTGCCGGTGCGGGTGGAAGGCGAAGGCCCGCTGCGACGGGTGTTCGTGCAGGCGCCGCCGGCGCGGGTGTTGCATACCGGGCTGGACGAACCGCTGCTGCGCCACGTGCTCGGCGGGCTGGCGCTGGGCAAGCTGCCGCCGGCGTTCGTGGAAGGCGGGCGGCGCTGGTGGGTGGCCGAGTTCGCCAGCGAAGCGGGCCTGCGTGACTGGCACCCCGACCACGCGTCGATCCTCGCGCTGGCCAAGGGCACCGACAGCCTGGGCCTGTGTGCGTTCGCGCGCTGCCCGGGACCGGAGTACGAACTGGTGGTGCGCGCGTTTCCGGCCGGCGTGGGGCTGATCGAGGATCCGGCCTCAGGCGCGGCCAACGGCCTGCTCGGCGCGTACCTGGCCTGGCAGGAACCCGACGGCCCGCTGGCGCGCGGCTACCGCGTGAGCCAGGGTCGCGAGATGGGGCGCGACGCACGCATCCGCATCCGCATCGAGGGCGATGCGATCTGGGTGGGCGGGCGCACGCAGACCGTGGTGGTGGGGCAAACCTTCTGGAACGACTCTGTGGCCGCGGCCTGAGCGTCCGCCATTGCCCACGATGGGCGGCGGCAGGCTCGCGACAGGTTCGCTACGATCCGTGTTCGGCTTCCCTGGAGCAACCATGTCCACGATCCGCACGCTCGGCCTTGCCGTACTGATGGGCCTTGGCCCCATCACCATGGCTTCGGCGACCCAAGGCGACACACTGTCCACCGTCGCCGAGCGCAGCGGCTTCCGTCAGACCGGCCGCTACGACGAGGTCATCGCGCTGTGCTCGGCATTCGCGGCGAAGTACCCCGACGCGGTGCGCTGCATCGATTTCGGCACCACGCCGGAGGGGCGACCGATGAAGGCGCTGGTGGTCACGCGGACCGGAGCGTTCACCCCGGAGGCGGCGCACGCGCGCGGCATCCCGGTGCTGCTGGCGCAAGGCGGCATCCACGCCGGCGAGATCGACGGCAAGGACGCCGGCTTTCTCGCCCTGCGCCAGGCGCTCGACGGCAAGGCCGCCCGTGGCGACCTGGACAAGCTAGTGTGGCTCTTCGTGCCGGTGTTCAACGTCGATGGCCATGAGCGCTTCGGCCACTGGAACCGTCCCAACCAGCGCGGCCCGGAGCAGATGGGCTGGCGGGTGACCGCGCAGAACTACAACCTCAATCGCGACTATCTCAAGGCCGACACCCCCGAAATGCAGGCGATGCTGCGCCTGATCGATGTCTGGGACCCGATTGCCTGCATCGACCTGCACGTCACCGATGGCGCGAAGTTCCAGCACGACATCTCCATCACCGCAGAACCCGTGCATGCCGGCGACCCGGAACTGCGCAAGGCCGGCACCGCGTTCCGCGATGCCGTCGTCGCCGCCTTGGCTGCGCAGGGCAGCAAGCCGGTCGCGTTCTATCCCTCGTTCCAGGTCGATGACGACCCCTCCTCGGGCTTTGCCGAAAGCGTGCCCGAACCGCGCTTTTCGCATGGCTACATGCTGCTGCGCAACCGCTTCGGCATGCTGGTGGAGACCCACTCCTGGAAGGATTATCCGACCCGCGTGAGGATCACCCGCAACGCCCTGATCGACGTTCTGGACCAGACCGCCCGCCACGGCAGCCAGTGGCTGCAGATCGCCCACGCCGCCGATGCACGCGCCACGCACCTGGGCGGGCAACCGGTGCCGCTGGAATACGCCGCGACCGCCGCCGCTCACACCATCGACTTCCTCGGCTACGCCTGGACACGCACGCCATCGGACGTGTCCGGCGGAATGATGACGCGCTACGACGAGAGCAAGCCGCAGGTCTGGCACGTGCCATTGCGCGATGACGTGCAGCCAAGCGTCAGCGTCCTCGCGCCCACCGGCGGCTACCTCGTCCCGGCTGCGTGGGCAGCGCGGGTGGCACCGACGCTGCGCGTCCACGGCGCGCGCTTCCGCGTGCTCGACCACGCCCTGCCCCACGCCGCGCTGGAGACTTTCCGTGCCGATTCCATCGCCCTCGCCAAGACCTCCTACGAAGGCCACCAGCGCCTGACCCTGACCGGTTCGTGGAAGCCGGAACTGCGTGACGTGGGCGCGGGCGCGCTTTTCGTGCCGATCGCCCAACCCGAGGCGCGGCTGCTGATGGCGTTGTTCGAGCCGCTGGCGCCGGACGCACTGGTGGCATGGGGCGAGTTCAACACCGCCTTCGAACGCAAGGAATACATGGAGGCTTACGTCGCCGAGGACGTCGCACGCCAGCAGATGGCCGCCGACCCTGCCCTTGCCGCGGCGTTCCGCAAGAAGCTCGCCGACGACCCGGCCTTTGCCAGGGATCCGGACGCGCGCCTGGACTTCTTCTATCGACGCAGTCCGTCGTGGGACAAGCGCTTCGGGCTGTACCCGGTGATGCGGACCGCGACGGTTCCCTGAACCGTTGCGCGGGGTTCAAGTGCGGGTTTTCGTGGGTATCACGACCTGAAGCCCGGCGTACCTCGAACGGCACCCAGGCTCGGCGTGCGCAAGATGTGGTTCGACACGGTTCGGCTCGAACTTCGTTCTCGACCGAACCTGCTCACCACGAACGGAAAGGGAAGTGATGCCGATACCACGCCCCAACCCTGCTCGTGGTGAGCCTGTCGAACCACACTCCCAACCCGTTCGTGGTGAGCCTGTCGAACCACGCCCAACCCCGTTCGTGGTGAGCCTGTCGAACCACGCCCAATCCCGTTCGTGGTGAGCCTGTCGAACCACGCCCAACCCCGTTCGTGGTAAGCCCGTCGAACCACACTCCCAACCCCGTTCGTGGTGAGCCTGTTGAACCACGCCCAACCCCGTTCGTGGTGAGCCTGTCGAACCACACTCCCAACCCCGTTCGTGGTGAGCCTGTCGAACCACGCCCAACCCCGTTCGTGGTGAGCCTGT
>CAZXGS010000005.1:53038-96093 GCA_964640525.1 uncultured Gammaproteobacteria bacterium
TCGAACCACGCCCAATCCCGTTCGTGGTGAGCCTGTCGAACCACGCCCAACCCCGCTCGTGGTGAGCCTGTCGAACCACGCCCAATCCCGTTCGTGGTGGGCCTGTCGAACCACGCCCAACCCCGTTCGTGGTGAGCCTGTCGAACCACGCCCAACCCCGTTCGTGGCGCGCACGCTCCAGCCATTTGCAACATCGCAACCATTCGCATAGCCTGCGGTCAGGAGATGGCATTCTCCGGCAAGTCCAAACCGCCCAACGGCTGATGATGCCTACCCGACGCGCCGGCTCTCCCGGTGCGGCGAGTGCATGGCCAGCGGGCAGGCTTGGACCCATCTCTGCTCCCGTTGTGCCTGTCCACGACACGACGGAGGATGCATGGCATACACAGGTTTGCTTTCCGGCTGGATCGGCATTTCGATCGGCGCCGCGCTCGGAGCGCTGCTGCGCTGGCATCTGGGCATCTGGCTCAACCCTGTCTTTCCCACGATTCCGCTCGGCACGCTGGTCGCCAACCTGCTCGGCGGCTTGCTGATCGGTCTGGTCACCGAGTACGCCGCCATCAACGCGGCCGTGCCTCCCGCCGTACGTCTGGCCGCGGTGACCGGCTTCCTCGGCGGCTTGACCACGTTTTCGACCTTCTCGGCAGAAAACGTGAACCTGCTGCTGCACCGCGAATGGGGTTGGTCGGTCGCGCACATCGGGGCACACTTGTGCGGCAGCCTGGCGATGACCGCGACCGGCATCACGATCGTCCGCTGGCTGGCATCGAGGAACTGGGCATGAGCACGTCGTGTGCGCTGCGTTTCTACCTGCATGAAAGCCGCAAGCTGCATGGCATCTTGCTGTACGAATGGCTGCTGGAGGAGGCGCGACGCAACGGCGTGCATGGCGGCTCGGCGTTTCGCGCCATCGCCGGCTACGGCCGCCACGGCGTCGTGTTCGAGCCGCACTTCTTCGAACTGGCCACGGATGCCACCGTGGTGGTGGAGTTCCTGCTCGCCAGCGAGCAGGCCGAGGCGATGCTCGAGCGCCTGCGCGAGGAGAAGATCAGCCTCTTCTACAGCCGCTTCGCGATCGAAATTGGCGTGACCAGGCAGGACGCCTGAAAGCTGCGCCGCGCCCGATGACCGACGCTGCGCCGACGGGCACGGTCCACCTCGTCCCGCGCAGATTTCGTGACCGGTCTGGCGCCTTGCAGGACGCGTATGCACCCTTGGCCGTCCACACGCGTCCATGGCGTTCCATTCGTCGTATGCTGGGCGCGCAGGTCGCCCGTCCGCGCCACATCGTCAGCCGATCGCCATGCCCGACACCGACATCCTGCAACGGCTGGAAACCCTCAACGCCATCGGCGTGGCGCTGTCCTCCGAGCCCGACCTTGCCAGCCTGCTCGAACGCATCCTGGAGGCCGCACGCGAATTCGCCGATGCCGACGGCGGCACGCTGTACCGGATCGAAAAGGACGCGCTGCGCTTCGAGGTGCTGCACAACGACACCCTCGGCCGCCACATGGGCGGAAAGACCGGTCAGCCCATCGACTTTCCTCCGATCCCGTTGTACCTGCCCGATGGAACCCGCAACGACTCGATGGTGGTGGTCCACGCCGCGCTGACCGGACAGACGGTCAACATCCCGGACGCCTACACCGCGCAGGGATACGATTTCGCCGGCACCCGCAAGTTCGACGCCAAGACCGGCTATCACTCGCAGTCCTTCCTCACCGTGCCGATGAAGGACCACGGCGGCGCGGTGATCGGCGTGCTGCAGTTGATCAATGCCAAGGACACCGGCGGCGCGGTGCGGGCGTTCTCCAGCGACGACCAGCGGCTGGTCGAGTCGCTGGCCTCGCAGGCCGCGGTCGCGCTCAACAACCGCAAGCTGATCGAACAGCTCGAATCGCTGTTCATCGCCCTGATCAACCTGATCAACACCGCCATCGACGAGAAGTCGCCCTACACCGCCGGCCACTGCCAGCGGGTGCCGGTCCTGACCATGATGCTGGCCGATGCGGCGGCGAAGAACCACACCGGCCCGCTGGCCGACTTCCGCATGAGCGAGGCCGACCGTTACGAGCTGAACATCGCTGGCCTGCTGCACGACTGCGGCAAGATCACCACCCCGGTGCACGTGGTGGACAAGGCGACCAAGCTGGAGACGATCTTCGACCGCATCGCGCTGGTGGATGCGCGCTTCGAGATCCTCCTGCGCGACGCCCAGATCGCGCTGCTCAAGGGCACCATCTCGCGCCACGAGCATGACGACTGGGTACGCAGGCTGCTGGCCGAACGCGAGCTGATCCGCAGCGCCAACACCGGTGGCGAGTTCATGAAGGACGAGACGGTGAAGGCAGTCAAGGACATGGCGCACCAGACCTGGCGCGACCACGAGGGCGTCGAGCATCCGCTGCTGAGCGCCGAGGAAATCACCAACCTGACCATTCGCCGCGGCACCCTCAACGATGCCGAGCGCGAGATCATCAACCGCCACATCAACCTGACCATCGACATGCTCGAAGCGCTGCCGTGGCCGGCGCACCTGACCCGCGTACCGGAGTTCGCCGGCGGCCACCACGAGCGCATGGACGGCAAGGGTTACCCGAAGGGCCTGACCCGCGAGCAGATGAGCGTGCAGGCACGGGTGATGGGCATCGCCGACATTTTCGAGGCACTGACCGCGCGCGACCGGCCGTACAAACCGGCCAAGACGCTGTCGGAGTCGCTGACCATCCTGGGACGGATGAAGGACGACCACCACGTCGATCCTGACCTGTTCGACGTGTTCATCCGCGAACGCGTGTTCCTGGACTACGCGCGGCGCTTCCTCGATCCGGAGAAGATCGACCTGCAGGCGATCGACTGGCACAAGATGCCGGGCATCGGTGCCGAGTTGGCGGACTACATGGTGCGCAGCGAAACAGCCGGGTGAAGCGCGGGGCATGTTGGCGTGCGGCGGGTCCGTGTTGTTCGCTCACCCGCCGCGCCTGCGCCGCGTCGGCCTCTCCCGGATGGAGAGGCGATCAAGTCGTGGCCATGCGTGCGATCCACGCCGCAAAGGCCTGCATGAACCTGGCAAGATAGGCCGCGGTGTCGGCATTCACGAGCTTGCCCTCGTCATCGAACAGCGCCGCGGCATTGCCGATGTAAGCCTCGGGCTGGGCCATGGTCGGCATGTCCAGGAACATCAGTGACTGCCGCAGGTGATGATTGGCGCCAAAGCCGGCGATTGCCCCGATCGAGGCGCTGACCACGGCCGCGGGCTTGCCCGACCACACGCTCTGGCCCCACGGGCGCGAGGCAAGGTCGATGGCGTTCTTGAGCACGCCGGGCACCGAACGGTTGTATTCAGGGGTGACGAACAACACCGCGTCGCAGGCGCGGATGGCGTCGCGGAACGCGATCCCGGCGGCGCCAGGGTCGGCCTCGTGGTCCTGATCGAACAGCGGCAGGTCGCGGATTTCCACGATCGACGGGTGCAGCTCCTGCGGTGCGTGGGCGATCAGTGCATGGGCGAGTTTGCGGTTGAACGACTGCTTGCGCAGGCTGCCGACGATCACGGCGACGTTACGGGTCATGGTTCGGCTCGGTGAGGGTGCGTTCGCATGATCGCCCGGATGATCGGCTGCGAAAAGCCCCCGCGCCCGCATCGAATCGTTGCACACATGCGATGGCCGACTCCTGTGCAAAGCCGGCACTGCGCCACCTGGTGCATCGACCGTTCGGCGGCAACCGCTTGCAGTTCACCGCTGATGTCGTAGGATGGCCTTCAACCCCGCTCCGCACGCCGCGGAGGTGCACCATGCGCGAAAAGCGCCACGCTTTGCCCGAATCCGGGCCTTCCCTGCGTCGCCACCTGAACGTCGATCAACAACGGGTGCTGCCCGAGGTCGAATCCTTCGGCTGGCAACTGGAGTTCGTCCGCCACCCGCAGTCGTTCGATCAGGTCGCGGTGATGTACGACGTGCGTCGTCACCATTACGCGGTGCTGGAGGACGACGGTCGACTCAACGAGTACCCGGCCATCGCGCTGCGGTACTGATCGACGGCGGTCCGCCGGGGCGCTGCTGCCGCGGTTGACGGGCGTCAACAAATTCATGTGCGCACGTCGTAAGCTGGCCATGCATCATGCACGGCCCCCTTCCGCCTGAACGCAAGTCGAGGATTGCCATGTCATCCACCGGGCTCGATTTCACCTCCTCCGACACGTCCGCGACGGGCGCGTACCTGGTCACCGGTGTCGATCTGGTCGCCATCGATGCGGCCGCCAGCCATGCCGGGCTGCAGGTGCACAAGATCGACTTCAGCCGCGTTGCCGACCTGCCGCAGGCGCTGGCCAGCGTGGCTGGAAGTTTCGATGCAGGCGCGGTTGCGCCGACCCATTGCGCCGGTTTGCTGGCCACCTTGAACGGTGCGACCGGAGCCGGCGTGCACGGGCAAGTGGTGCTGATCGACAATGCCGACACCTTGAACCACCACCGCCGCGAGGACTTTACCCGCCTGCTGGACACGTTCGAGGATGCCGCGCGCCAAGGCGCGTCCGGCGGCGCGGTGTTCTGGGCCTTCATCGCCCTCGACGACGCCGATTTCGCCGGCGGCGGCTGAGAGCGTCGCCTCGCGTTTCCCGCGACGGCTCGCCTTGTTACGATCACCGCATCCCAACGCAAGGCCGCCGCATGCCTTCCGACGCTACTGCCGACACCGTGGCGGCGCGCGCCACACCCTCGACCACCGGCTTTTCGTTCACCGCCACCTGGCGCAATCTGCAACCGGCTGACGCCGCGCAGGTGCGCGAGTTCTGGCTCGCCCACCACGCGATCCCGAACCTGGCCGATGCCGACCGCCGGCTGGCGCAGGTGGCGATGATCGCCCGCGACGCAAGCGGCGCAATTGCCGCGGTGTCCACCGCCCTGCCCCTGCTGCCCCCGCGCTTCGGCCAACCGGTGTACTACTTCCGCGCCTTCATCGCGCCGCAATGGCGCACGTCCAAGTTGGTGCGCGAGATCACCCATCGCTCCTGCGACGCACTGGAAGCCTTTGCGCGCGCGCGCGACTTCCCCTGCATCGGCGTGCTGCTGGAGCTGGAGAACGAAGGCTTCTACCGTGCGCTGCGCAAGCCTGTGTGGTGGAACCCACGTTTCTACTACGCGGGTCGCAGCGAGCGCGGTCTGGAAGTGCGGGTGTACTACTTCGACGGCGCGCGCCTGAAGAGTGCCGAGCAGGTAGGCCGAATCCGGCTGCCGGCGCATCCGTGAAGCCGCCGTGGCCTGAAGCTTCAGCTCCGGCGGGCGTTGAATCGTGGGTATTCCAAAGCTCCGCGACCCCGATCAGCACACCTCAACCCGCCGCCGGGTCGGCCAGCGTGGCCAGATCGGCCGCATCGACGAAGTGCAAGGATTCGGAATTCACGCAGTAGCGCAGGTGGGTCGGCGGCGGCCCGTCCGGGAACACGTGGCCAAGGTGCCCCGCGCAACGCACGCACAGGATCTCGTCGCGGATCATGCCGTGGCTGCGATCGCGCGCGGTGGTCACGTTTCCCGCCGCGATCGGCCGGAAGAAGCTCGGCCAGCCGGTGCCGGAGTGGAACTTGCCATCAGAGCGGAACAGCGGCAGGTGGCAACAGATGCAGGCGTAAACGCCGTCACGGTGATTGTCCAGCAGGGTGCCGCAAAACGGCGCCTCGGTGCCCTTGCCGCGCGCGATGCGGTATTGCTCGGGGCTGAGCAGCGCCTGCCACTGCGCGTCGGATTTGACCACTGGCAGGGATTCCAGCGGGCCAACCAGTTCGCCCGCGCGGTTGAAGACCTTGACCTGCATCGCATCGCCCTCCCGTTGCCGCCCGGTTTCCCTGCCTGCACCGCCTCAGCCGGTTCGGCCGGAAAACACGATGCTGCAGCAGGTCGTGGCGCCCTCGGCCTTCTGCAACTCCGACAGATCCACCGCAATCACCGGGATGCCGGCGCGCTCCAGGCGTTCGCGGGTGCGCGGGAAGCTGCCCGGATGGATGACGCCGTTGCCGCCCACCCACAGCGCGTTGGCGGCGTGTTCTTCCAGCGGATCGACCTCGATCAGCCGATAACCCGCAAACGACTCGCGATCCACCCACTGAGGCTGGATCAGCAGGGTCTCAGGCGCGACCTGGGTCACCGCCGACTTCAGGTGCAGGCAGGCGCGGGTGGGGACACCCCGCACCACGTAACCGAACGGCTGCAAGCGCTCGGCAAGCTCGGCGACACCCTCGGCACTGGTGCGCGCCGCCTGGCCGACGAAGACCTTGCGCCCGACCCTCAGCACGTCGCCGCCATCCAGCGTCGCCGGCGCCTGCATCGATTGCAGCGGGCGATGGTGGCCCAGCGCCTGCGCCACGCTGGCGCCTTCCGCGCGCCGTGAGGGCGCGCCAGGACGGGTCATCACCGCAACCTCGTCCACCACCACCGCCACGTCCTCGACGAACACCGCATCGGGCATCGCATCGGCCGCCGGCAACGCGATCACCTCGCAGCCCAGCGCGGTGAGTGCATCGCGGTAGGCGGTGTGCTGCGCGCGCGCCCTTGCCACGTCGATCGGGTGGCGATCGACGAAGGAAAGTTGGCAATCGGCGAGCGAGGCGCTGACCTCGCGGGTGATGGCGATGGGCATGGGAAAGTCGGCTCCGGGAGGATCGAAGGGAAAGGCACGCAGGCTTGCGAACATGCTGGACGCACCGGAAGGAATCGGCAAGCATCGGCGCATGACGCACGCAACGGCGCGCAAAGGCGCGGCGCGCAGGGCTGTCCACGCGAACGGCTGGCCGCATCGAAAGGCATCGCGGCTTCTGACTGGCGCCGTGTCGCAGTGGTGAATGAGGCAAAAACTGGCTTTGGTTCGTCATTCCCGCGCGCATCTGGCGGGAATGACGAACTGAGATTCAGCGATCATCAGGTCGCGGCTTGCTCCAGCCGGAACGCCTGCACCGCTTGCAGCACCCGCGAGGCCATGCGCCGCCCGCGGCGATCACCCCTCCGCGGCGGTGCCGGCGATCATGCGCCCGCGCTTTCCGGATCGAAACACACCACGCGATTGCCTTCCTGCTTGGCACGCGCCAGCGCGTCGTCGGTCGTCTTGAGCAAGGTGGTTGCATCCTCGCCAGCGTCGACATCCAGCGTGGCCAAGCCGAAGCTGGCGGTAGCCGCCAATCGCGTGTCGGACTGCGCGCGTGCATGCTGCTCGATCTCGCTGCGCAAGGCCTCGGCCAGGGTCATTCCGCCGGCAAGCGGCGTCCCCGGCAACACGATGCACAGCTCGCCGTCGCCGTAGCGGCCGGCGATGTCCACCTGCCGCAACTCGTCGCGGACCAGGCCACCGAGTTCGCGCAGCAGCGCATCGCCGCCGGCCAGGCCGCCGACTGCATTGATCGCCTTGAAGTGGTCCACCGCCAACATCACCATCGACAGCGGCGTGCCGAAACGGTGTGCACGCTCCACCTCCACGTCGAGGCGTTCGAGCAGCGCGCGACGGTTGAGCAGGCCGGTCAAAGCGTCGATGCTCGCCAAGCGGGCGTTTTCCGCAAGCGCTGCATCCAGCCCCTGCCGGCAAGCGTTGCGGTCGATCAGCGCCATCGCCAACCGCGACAGCCGCAGCAGCCAATCGACCTGTGCCGGGTCCGGCATTCTCGCTTGGGTGTCGAGCACGCACAGGGCGCCGATTCGCTGGCCATCGGCAGCCTCCAGACTTGCACCCGCATACATGCGCAGGCCGCGCGGACCGACCACGGACGGCAGCTTGGCCGTGCGCGGATCGGCCAACAGGTCGGCGATCAGCAACGGCTCCTGCTGCAGGATCGTCCACGCGCTGCAATCCTCGTCACGCGCCCGCGCGTCCGCGGGCATGCCGTACGCGGCAAGGGTCCAGACCCGATCGGCATCCACCAGCGCCAACTGGGCGCAGGGTGCGTCGCAGACCCGCGCCGCCCATTCGACCAGGGTGTCGAAGGCCTCCTCGGCCGGCGTGTCCAGCACCTGGCAGCGATGCAGCGCGGCGAGGCGGAGTTCTTCATCGGCAGGCCGCGGGATGGCCGCGGCATGCGTGGTCGGAGCGGTCATCGGAGAACCCGGGATGGACGTTGCGCAAAAGCTTCCGCGGCACGGATGCCATGGTCAAGGATCGGCCTGAACGCGCGGTTCATCCGCGCCGCCTCAGCGCGCCGCGTGGCGGCTGTAGTAGGCGATCAGCCGTGCCTGCGCGAGGACATGGCCGTGCATCGCCGCCTCCAGCGCCGTGCGATCGGGTGCATGCAGATCGCCGGGCATCACGTCCAGTGCGTAAAGCGTGTGGATGTAGCGGTGTCGCCCGACCGGAGGGCAGGCGCCGCCGAACGCGGTCTTGCCCCAGTCGTTGCGGCCCAGGCGGGTGCCGGGCGGCAATGCCGCGCTGGCCACGCCCTCCGGCAGACCGGTCGCCGACACCGGCAGGTCGTACACGATCCAGTGCGTCCAGGTGCGCTGCGGTGTTGCCGGATCGGGGGCATCGGGGTCGGTCACCAGCAATGCCAGGCTCCTGGTTCCGGCCGGAACACCGTGCCAGGCCAGCGGCGGCGACACGCCGGCGCCGTCGCAGGTGAACCGGGTCGGCAAACGGTCGGCGTTGGCGAATGCCGCAGAGGTCAACATCAGCGTCGATGGTGCTGCCGGCGATGCATCGGCTCCGGGCGTTGGCGCCGAAGCCAGCGCCATTGCCGACAGGCCGATCACGAATGCATGGCTGCGCATGGGGGAACCTCGAAAAAATCGGCTTTTGCTCGTCATCCCCGCGCAGGCGTGGATCCCGAGACATTGGGTATCAACAACTTGCAAGACACTGGATTGACCGGCTACGCCGTTGTGAAGCGCTTCAGCTTTCGCTGGAATGACGGAGTTTTTCGAGGTTCCCATGACGCGCGTTCCTCGGCTGCAGGATGCCGACCGCCAACTGCAGCCATCGTCAGGCCCGCAGCCAAGCCGCAGGCGC
Source organism: uncultured Gammaproteobacteria bacterium (assembly GCA_964640525.1). Classification (GTDB taxonomy): domain Bacteria; phylum Pseudomonadota; class Gammaproteobacteria; order Xanthomonadales; family Xanthomonadaceae; genus SZAS-103. The sequence goes on from CAZXGS010000005.1 coordinate 62,018, forward strand.
CCGGGATCAACGCAACAGGCTGTCCTTGCTGGCGCGCCGATTGATGCCGCCTGCCTGCTGCGCGCGGTCGCTGGCTTGCTGGCAGCCCACGCACAGGCGCACTCCCGGCATCGCCTTGCGACGCGCCTCGGGGATGGGTTCGTCGCACGCCTCGCACTGCATCAGCCCGGCGCCGGTCGGCAGGCGGCTGCGCGCGCGCGCGATCGCGTCCTGCACGGTCGCGTCGATCTGGTCCTGCACGGCGCCATCGCCTGCCCAGCCGGTGGCCATGTCCCGTCTCCCGGAAAACCTCGCAAGGCGATCACGGCACGCCGCGTCGCCGCTCCAAGGATACTCCGCCAGGGGCGCGCGGTGGCTCGCGCCGCAAAGCCCGTCGCAGGCCGCAGCCGCTGGGCTATGATGCGGCGGCATCCATCGCGGTTGCGGGCGCTGCCCGTCGGGGAAATCGGACATGTCGCTGCGACTCAAGTTCAATCTCGTGCTGGTGATCGTGTTTCTGCTCGGCGCCATCGGCGCGGCCGTGTATTACGACAAGTACCTGGAGGACTACGCACTCGACAACGTGCGCCACAACTCGCAGGTGCTGATGGCCACCGCGCTGGCGGTGCGTGGATACACCGCCGACAACATCAAGCCGCACCTGGATCCGCTCAACGTCGAAACCTTCCTGCCCGAAACGGTGCCCGCCTTTGCCGCCACCGAAGTGGTGCGGCGCCTGCGCGATCGCTATGTCGGCTACGACTACAAGGAAGCGGTGATCGATCCTTCCAACCCGCGCGACCGCGCGAGCGACTGGGAAACGGAGATCATCGAGCAGTTCCGCAAGGGCGGCAGCGGCTCGGAAGTGACCGGCTTCCACGGCGAGGGCATGGCGCGGACCCTGTACGTGGCGCGCCCGATCAAGGTCACCAATCCCGCGTGCCTGGCCTGCCACAGCACGCCCGCCGCGGCGCCAGCGTCGATGATCAAGGTGTATGGCGCCAAGAACGGCTTTGGCTGGAAGCTCGGCGACATCATCGGCATCCAACTGGTGCAGGTGCCGGTGTTCTACCCGCTGGAGAAGGCACGCCAGACCTTCACCAGTTTCATGCTCTCGCTGCTGGTCATCTTCGGTGTCATGTTCGTGGCCATGAACCTGGCCCTGTCGGGCTTCGTGATCGGCCCGATGGCACGCCTGAACCGCACGCTGGAAGACCTTGCGACCAAGGATTTCCTCACCGACCTGGTCACCCGGCGGCGCTTCTTCGAGCAACTGGAGTCGGCGATGGCCGAGGCGCGGGTGAAGAAGCTCGGGTTGTCGGTGATCATCCTCGACTTGGACTTCTTCAAGCGCATCAACGACACCTTCGGCCACGACAGCGGCGACATGGTCCTCAAGAACGCCGCCCTGCGCGTGCGCGAGCTGCTGCGCAGCTCCGATTGCGCGGCCCGCTTCGGCGGCGAGGAATTCGTGATCCTGCTGCGCGAGACCCGCATCGACGCCGCGGTGGCGATGGCCGAGGCGGTGCGCCAGAAGATCGCCAATGCCCCGTTCGGCGACGTGGGCACGGTCAGCGCCAGCTTCGGCGTGGCCGAGTGGGATCACGTCGAAGACGGCCACACGCTGATTTCACGCTCCGACAAGGCGCTGTACGTGGCCAAGGAAACCGGGCGCAACAAGGTCGTGCGTGCCGAGATCTCCACCGCCTGAACGAATCGGAACTGCCGTGCGGCGCGCGGCGAACATCCCGGCCCGGCTTCGGGTCGATACATCGGCGTGGTATAACGCGCTCCGTCGCCGCTTTCGGCCGCGATGCCCGTGCCATTCAACAGGAGTATCGATCATGAAGACCCGTCTGATTCTCGCCGCCCTCGTCTCGCTCGCCCTCGCCGTTCCGGCGTTTGCGCAGGATCCGGCCGCATCGGCCGCCGGCGATGCAGCTCCCGCAGCCTCGGCCTCCGCCGACGCCGCCAAGCCGGCCAAGAAGCATCACGCCCGCAAGCACCGCGTGCGCGCTGCCGATGAGCCGACCCGCATCAACCACAAGGACGACCATCTGATCGTCGATCCGCCGGTGAGCAAGTTCACCGTTCCGGGCGGCCAGTAAGCCGCACGCATCGATCCGCCATCGCGAGCCGGTGGCGGATCGGGTTGGAGGCCCGTCCGGCCATCCGACCGCAACCACTGAAAAGCACAACGGCCGCTTGCGCGGCCGTTGTCGCATCCGGCATCTGGAAAAGGCTTACTCGGCGGCGCTTTGCGCCGCTGCCTTGGCCTTGGCCTTGGCCTTGGCGGCTGCGTTGCCGGCCAGATCCTCGCGGATGCGCGCGGCCTTGCCTTCCAGCTCGCGCAGGTAGTACAGCTTGCCGGCGCGCACGCGGCCGCGGCGCTTGACCTCGACCGAATCGATGGCCGGGCTGTGCGACTGGAACACGCGCTCCACGCCAAAACCGTGCGACATCTTGCGCACCGTGAACGCCGAATTCAGGCCGCGGTTGCGCTTGGCGATCACCACGCCCTCGTAGGCCTGGACGCGCTCGCGGTTGCCTTCCTTGACCTTGACGTTGACGACCACGGTGTCGCCTGGCCCGAAGTCGGGCAACTGGCGCTGCATCTGGGCGGCTTCGAATTCCTGGAGGAGCTTGTTCATGGGGCGATTACCGGTCGATGGTGCGGGAACGAGGCCCGCAGGAAGCTGCGCAGTATAGCCGACGCATCGATGGAATGCATCAACGTTGACGTGTGTCGATTTCGTCGCGGTCAGATCGAGCCGCTGCTGGCCTCGGCAACCGCATCATGGGCGTGCAGGCTCTCCTGATGCGCCACCCGGACATGGAAACCACGCAACAGCGGCTCGCCCGCCAGCCAGCGTTCGAGCCGGCGCGCGGCGTCCTCGCAGAACATCGGGTTCTCGCCATTGGCACGCGCGAAGGCCTGTTCGTCGATGCGCTTGACCGCTGCCTGGACCGGCGTGCACAGCGCGGCTTCGGCGGCGTCGATCAGGCGCTCCAGCGGAACCTGCGCGGCGCCGGCGAGCAGCCGCACGCGAATTCTTGCGATGCTGCGCTGGCTATGCGGGGTGGCGCGCATGCCTGCGTCGCCTGCCAGCCAGGCCAGGGCAGCCTGCCGATCCAGCGGCGCATCGGCTGGGAAATGGCGCGCAAAGTCCTCGGCCACCAATTGCCTGGCCAGTGCCGTCGAGGCCGGGCAGGTGCTCGAATAGGTCACCTCGAAGCCGACATCCAGCGTGAAGCGATCCTGCGCGAGGGTCGCGATCCAGATCACCGGATAGCGCCGCCATCCCGCATGCTCGCTCGCCAGCGCCGGGCGCCGCAGGAACTGGTCGAAGTCCAGGGTGATTCGCGCACGGGTCGACAAGCCGCCATGGCTGGCCAGGAACTCGCGCAGCAGGCGCTCCAGCAACGGCGGCGTCAGGGGCTGGTCGGCAAGCACCGCATCCAGCGCCAGATACAGGCGCGACATGTGGATGCCGCGCGCGGCGCCGGCAAGATCCACCTCGACCGCCACCCGCGCGGCCACGCGCAGGCCGTCGCTGCCCTCCACTCGCAGCGGCAGGTCGATCGCCGCCATGCCCACCCAATCCAGGCGCTCACCGGCCCCCGTGCTGGCGGCCACGTCGGGCAAGCCACCCGTCGCGTCGTGATCGCGCGCGGAGGCTGGGCTGTCTCGGTACGGGTCGCTGGCCATGGATTCCTCGCTGCGGCACTGCCACCGCGCCGCGTGGTGCGGCGGCGGGACGGCCGCGCATTTTAGCAGGTCGGCGTGCGGCGGCCGGCTTGCGCCTGCTCGCATTTGACCGAGATTCGATCCACGACCGAATGCGCCACCCGATCGCCGTTTCAACGACGGACGGCGCTACGCGCCGCCTTCCACGCCTCCGCCAGTGTGCGCAGCGACGACAGCGGCCTGGCGCGCCCGGCCGCCCGCCCGCGCAGCAGCAGCGCGTCGAAGGCGGTGCGGCAACGTCGGAACACGCTGCCCTCCCAACGCCCGTCGGGCATCGCCCCGACCAGTTCACCGGCCCAGTCGCGCAGCGCCGGCTCGCCGCGTTCCCGCCCAAGCTCGGCCGCGTCGATCCCATGGCGCGCCAACAGCGCAAGCGGCACGTGACCGCCCTCGCCGCCTTCGCGGCCGCTCCGCAAACGCTCGCCAAGCAGATGCACCGCCACCGCCCGCCGCATCGCTTCGGATGCCGGCACGCCGAACACGGCCGCCTCCATTTCGACCAGTGCCGCCGTCAGCGACGCCACGCCGTCCAGTGCCGCAGCCGTGTCCACCGGGCGCGCGGCATCCGCGTCGGCCCACCCGGCCAGCGCCTGCGCCAACGCCAGCCACGGCAGCGTCGGCATGGCCAAGGCGACGGTGAGCGGATGGCGTGGCTGCGCCTGCGCACAGGCGAGTGCTTCCTCCGCCCACCAGTTGCACTTGATCTGGGTCGGGCGCGGATCGCTCAGTTCCAGCGCCGCCTCGCGCCATTGCGCGACCAGCGCGCCCCAGAGCGCGAATCGCGCGGCTTCCGCGCGCGGGCAGAACACCTGCGCGAACGCCATCTCCGGTTCGCGCGCACGCCAGACGGCGATGAACGCCGTTGCCGCGCCGCCGGCATCCTCAAGGACGTCGCTCATGCACGCACTCGCCGCAGTTGCGGCCGTCAGTACTTGTCGCGTCCGAAGCCATCGACCAGGCCGAAGCACAGTTCGAGCGGGAAACCGATCCGGCGATCCGCTCCCCAGGTCGCCGGATCCTCGTGCGCGCCGCGATAGCCCCACAGCGCCACCACCGAGGGCATCCCGGCAGCCCGCGCGGCCTGGATGTCGCGCTCGTCGTCGCCGACGTACACGCAACGTCCGGCCTCGACCCCGAGCAGTTCGCAGGCATGCAGCAACTGGTCCGGGTCCGGCTTGCGCCGCGGCAGGCTGTCCCCGCCGACCAGCACCGCGCAGCGCTCGCCCCAGCCCATCTCCTGGACCACCGCATGCGCCAGCTTTTCTGGCTTGTTGGTGACGATGCCCCAGCGCACACCGGCACGCTCGATCCGCGCCAGCAACGCCTCGATGCCCTCGAACGCCTGTCCGTGCTCGGCGATCGCGGCCGCGTAATGGCCGAGGAAGGCCGGCAGCAGGAGTTCGCGTGCTTCCACGCCAAGGTCGGGAAAGGCCACCGCCAGCATCGCCCGCGAGCCCTTGGACACCACCGGCCGCAGCAATTCGAGCTTGATCGGCGCACGCCCGTTCTCCACCAGCAGTTGATTGGTCGCTGCCAGCAGATCCGGCGCACTGTCCACCAGCGTCCCATCCAGGTCGAACAGGACACAGGCCATGGGCGATCCGTTCATGCCACCCTCGCCGCACAGGCAAGGTAATTGACGTCCACCCGCGCGGTGCGCGTGGCCGACCCGGTCAGCGGGTTGTAGCGCAGGCCGCGCAGGTCTTCCAATTGCAGGCCGGCCTCGCGCATCCAGCCGGCCAGTTCGGACGGACGGATGAACTGCGCATACGCGTGGGTGCCCTTGGGCAGGATGCCGGCGAGGTACTCGGCACCGACGATGGCCAAGGCAAACGCCGCCGGCGTGCGGTTGAGGGTGGACACGAACAGCCGGCCACCGGGCTTGAGCAGGTTGGCGCAGGCATGGATGACGGCGGCCGGATCGGGCACGTGCTCCAGCATTTCCATGCAGGTGACCGCATCGAACGACGCGGGCATCTGCTCGGCCAGGGCCTCGACCGGAACCACGCGGTAGTCCACGCACAGTTCGGGGCGCCGTTCCTGCGCCTCCAGCAGGTGCAGCCTGGCAATCTCGATCAGCTCCGGCGCAAGGTCGAGCGCGACCACCTGCGCGCCCTCGCCTGCCAGCGCTTCGCTGAGCAGCCCCCCGCCGCAGCCGACGTCGAGCACCCGCGCACCGCGCAGTGGCACGCGCTCGCGCAGCCAGGCCAGGCGCTCGGGGTTGAGGTCGTGGAGGGGGCGCTGGGGACCTTTGGGGTCCCACCATCGATGTGCCAGATCCGCGAACTTGGCCAGTTCGGCTTGATCGACATTGGTCGTCGCATGGCTCATCGCACCACCCCGAGAGCTGCTGCGAACCGTCCTTGGTGCATGGCACCAGCCCGGCCATCCGTGGCCGGGCGCTCGACGATGCGCGACAGTCCACTGGACTGTCGCCAGCGCATCGTCTCGCCCCACCAGCGATGTGCCAGATCCGCGAACTTGGCCAGTTCGGCTTGATCGACATTGGTCGTCGCATGGCTCATCGCACCACCCCGAGAGCTGCTGCGAACCGTCCTTGGTGCATGGCACCAGCCCGGCCATCCGTGGCCGGGCGCTCGACGATGCGCGACAGTCCACTGGACTGTCGCCAGCGCATCGTCTCGCCCCACCAGCGATGTGCCAGATCCGCGAACTTGGCCAGTTCGGCTTGATCGACATTGGTCGTCGAATGATTCATCGCACCACACCGAGAGCTGCCCTGCCGTTTGCCGCACTCATGGCGAAACCCTCCCGATCGCCGCAATCCGCTGCTGCCATCGCCTCGCGTTGGCGATCAGCACGGACGTGTCCAGACCCACCACCGCGCCGTCGCGCAGCTTGCGGGCGCCGTCGATCCACACATCGGTGACATGCTGCCGACCGGCCGCGTACACCAGTTGCGAAACCGGATCGTACAGCGGCTGCGTCTCGATGCGATCCATGTCCACCAGCGCCAGATCGGCGCGCTTGCCCGGCTCGATGCTGCCGATCGCCTCGCCCATTCCGAGCGCCCGCGCGCCACCGAGGGTCGCCATGCGCAGCACGCTGGCGGCGTCCATCGCCGCGGCATCGTTGGCGACCAGTTTGGCGAGCAGTGCGGCGCTGCGCATCTCACCGAACAGATCAATGTCGTTGTTGCTGGCGCAGCCGTCGCTGCCCAGCGCGAGGTTGACGCCGGCGCGACGCAAGTCCTCGCTGCGGCAGGCACCCGAGGCCAGCTTGAGGTTCGACTCGGGGCAATGCGCGACCGACACGCCACGTGCCGCGCACAGCGCGATCTCGGTATCGGTGAGCTGGGTCATGTGCACCGCGATCAGGCGATCGTTGAACACGCCGAGCCGGTCCAGTCGCGCGATCGGACGCGCGCCGTGGAGCTTCACCGACTCGGCGACCTCGTGCGCGGTCTCGTGGATGTGGCAATGGACCGGGATGTCGAGCTGGTCGGAGAGGACCCGGACACGCTCGAAGCTGGCATCGCCGACCGTGTACGGTGCGTGCGGCGCGAAGCAGGTGCGCACCAGGGCGTCGGTTCGCCACAGGTCGTGGACTTCACCGGCCTTGTCGAAGTACTCGTCCGCGCAGGACGCCCACGCGGTGGGGAAGTCGATGACGATCAGCCCGACCATGGCGCGCATGCCGTACCGGCGGTAGGTCGCCGCGGCAACGTCGGGGAAGAAGTACATGTCGCTGCAGCAGGTGATGCCGCCGCGCAGCATCTCGGCGATCGCCAGTTCGATGCCATCGGCAACGAACTGCGGCCCGATCACCGCACCCTCGATCGGCCAGATGTGGCCGGTCAGCCATTCCATCAGCGGCAGGTCGTCGGCGACGCCGCGCAACAACGTCATCGGATTGTGGGCGTGTGCGTTGACCAGGCCAGGGATCAGCACCGATTGCGGACGGCAGACGGTTTCAGCCGCGGCGAAGGTCGCTCGGGCCTGATCGGTCGGCACCACCGCCAGAATGGCCCCGTCCCGGATCGCGACCGCGTGATCGGCAAGCACCACGCCATGCGGCTCGACCGGGATGATCCAACCCGGTTCGATGAGCAGGTCGCAGAGTTGGGGAAGCACTTCGGATGCCATGCGCTACGCTCGTCATCCCGGCGCAGGCCGGGCGTGCTGTTCAACCGCCGAATGGCGGGTCATCCATCTTGGCCCTGGATCTCGAAGGCACAACGAAATAGCGGAAGGCAGAACGGAAAAGACAAAAAAGCAAACGAAAAAAAGCAGAAATGGATCCCGGCTTGCGCCGGGATGACGCATCGGCAAAGGCGCAGCCGCGGCGCGGCTGCGCGCCGATGCGTCACTTCACGCGACTGACGTATTCGCCGCTGCGGGTGTCGACCTTGATCATCTCGTCCTGGCCGACGAACAGCGGCACCCGCACCACCGCGCCAGTCTCCAGCTTGGCCGGCTTGCCACCGCCGCCGGAGGTATCGCCGCGCAGGCCCGGGTCGGTTTCCACGATCTTCAGCTCGACGAAGTTCGGCGGCTGCACCGCGATCGGGCTGCCGTTCCACAACGTCACCACGCACGCCTCCTCGCCCTTGAGCCACTTCGCGGCATCGCCCACGCCGGCGGCATCGGCCTGGACCTGCTCGAAGGTCTCGGCCTGCATGAAGTGCCAGTGCTCGCCGTCGCTGTACAGGTATTGCATGTCGGTATCGACCACGTCGGCTGCTTCCAGCGAGTCGGTCGCCTTCATGGTCATCTCGACCACCCGCCCGGACTTGAGGAAGCGATACTTCACGCGGGTGAAGGCCTGGCCCTTGCCCGGCTTGACGTACTCGGTGTCGGTGATGACGCACGGCTCGTTGTTGACGATGATCTTCATGCCGTTCTTGACGTCGTTCATGCCGTAAGCCATGCGAAACACTCCGTAGGCGAGCCGACCGCGCGGGCGGCTACAATGTGGGATCGAACGTGAGGACCCGGCGGAACCGCGTTGACGGATTTCGCCATGCCCGATTGCAGCCCGACATGATACCCGCTCAAGCCCATGCGGCGCAGCCACGCTGGCAGCACCTGTGGCGTCAGTCCGTTCGCGATCCGCGCGAGCTGTTGCGCCTGCTCGACCTGGCCCACCTCGCCGATGCGCTGGCGGTGGACGGCGAGCCGTCATTCCCGCTGCGGGTACCTCGCGGTTTCGTGGCCAGGATGCGCCGCGGCGACCCCCGCGACCCGTTGCTTCGCCAGGTTCTCCCGCTGGATGACGAAAACCGCCAGGTCGCCGGCTTCACGCTGGACGCGGTGGGCGATGCCGCCGCGCGCGGCGCCACCGGGGTGATCCACAAGTATTCGGCTCGCGCGTTGCTGATCGCCACCGGCAGTTGCGCGGTGAATTGCCGTTATTGTTTCCGTCGCCACTTCCCCTACGGCGAGGAAACCGCGGCCGCCAGTCGATGGTTGCAGGCGCTGGACTGGCTGCGCGCCAACCCCGACATCGACGAAGTCCTGCTCTCCGGCGGCGACCCGCTGGCCTTGTCCACCGCCAAGCTGGGCGAATTCACCGATGCCCTGGGCGGGATCGGCCATGTGCACACCTTGCGCATCCACACCCGCCTCCCGGTGGTGTTGCCCGAGCGCGTGGATGCCGCGTTGCTCGACTGGCTGCTCGGCCTGCGCCAGCAGGTGGTGGTGGTGATCCACGCCAACCACGCGAACGAGTTCGATCCGGCGGTGGATGCCGCGATTGCCGCGCTGCGCGCCGTCGGGGCAACGGTGCTCAACCAGTCGGTGCTGCTGCGTGGGGTCAACGACGACACCGCCACGCTGGTCGCGCTGTCGCAGCGGATGTTCCAGGCCGGCGCCCTGCCCTATTACCTGCACCAGCTCGATCGCGTGGCCGGGACCGCGCATTTCGAGGTGGACGACGCGCGTGCGGTGGAGTTGGTGACCGCCATGCGCGAGCACCTGCCAGGCTACCTCGTCCCCAGGTTGGTGCGGGAAATCGCCGGCAAGGCGTCCAAGACACCGCTTTGAAGGTCCCGCCGGCGCGTGGCCTGCGCTACTATCGCCATCCCGGTCGGAGCGGACCTGAAGGCCGGGAGCCGGCACCCCCCTCGCCTGCCCTGAGTCCTGCGCATGCCCGCAAAGCCCAAAGAAACCGTCATCCGGCTGATCGTCGTCGAAGACCAGCTCGATCACGCCGAGCGCCACATCAGCACGCTGCGCAACGGCGGCATCACGGTGCGGCCGCAACGGCCGCAGAGCCTGGCCGAGCTGAAAGCGCAACTGTCCGAGGGCCACGTCGATCTGGTGCTGGCATCGCTGGACGCCACGCAGATCCCGTTTCCGGAGGTGATGAAGGCGGCCAACACCAGCAGCAAGGACATCGCGGTGATCGCGACCATGGGCACGCTGGATGAGGAACGCATGGTTGCCGCGCTGCTTGCCGGCGCGCGCACGCTGGCATTGCGCGATCGGCCGGAGCAGTTCCGCCTGGCGGTGCGCAACGAGTTCATGGTGCTGGACAACCGCCGCGAACTGCGTCGCATCGAGGTCGCCCTGCACGAATCCGAGCGCCGTTGCGACTCCCTGATGGCCTCCTCGCGCGACCCGATCGCCTATGTGGCCGACGGCATGCACATCCGCGCCAACGAGGCCTACCTGGAGATGTTCGGCTACGAGGACTTCGAGGAAATCGAGGGCCTGCCGTTGCTGGACATGGTCAGCGACCGTGATGCCGATGCCTTCAAGGCACTGCTCAAGAACCTGGCCAAGGGCGAGCCGCCACCGGAGAAGTACGAGCTGAGTGCACGCCGCGCCGACGGCACGGATTTCGATGCGACGATGGAATTCTCGCAGGCCAAGTACGAGGGCGAGGCCTGCCTGCAGATCATCTTCCGCCAGCGCCTGGTCGATGCGGACATGCAGGCCGAGCTGGACCGGCTGCGTTACGAGGACCAGGTCACCGGGCTGTCCAACCGCCGCCACTTCATGGAGCAGATCGAGCCCATGGTCAAGGCGGCCGCCGATGGCCACAACGACCAGGTCCTGCTGCTGGTCGAGCCGGACAACTATTCCTCGCTGATGCAGGAAATCGGCATCGGCCACACCGACGAATTCCTCGCCCGCCTCGCTTCCCGCCTGCGCGAGACCCTGGGCGAAAAAGCCATCCTTGCACGGTTTTCCGACCACACCTTCGCGGTGCTCAAGGCCGACTCCCCGCCGGATGCGAGCAGGAAGCTGGCCGATTCGATTCGGCTCGCGTTCCAGGGTTTCATCGTCGAAGCCGGTGGACGGTCGGTGAACATCACCGTCAGCATCGGCGGCGTGCAAATCGGCGAGAAGATCGCCAGCCTGCAGCAAGTCCTGGGCAAGGCGGGCCAGGCGGTCAATTCTTCCGCCAGCCTGGGTGGCAACCGGACCGAGATCTTCGACCCCTCGGCGCGCGACCGCGCGGAAACCGAACGCATCGCCGCGTGGGTGCAGCGCATCAAGGAAGCGCTCCAGGGCGAGGGCTTCGTGCTCCACTACCAGCCGCTCATCAGCATGAGCGGCCAGCCCGGCGAGACCTACGAGGTCCTGCTGCGCATGCGGATGCCCAACGGCGAGCTGGTGCCGCCGATGAGCTTCCTGCCAATTGGCGAGGAACACGGCCTGCTCGACGACATCGACCGCTGGGTGGTCCGGCGCGCGATCGAGGTGATCGCAGAGCGCAAGAATGCGGGCAAGAACACCACCTTGTTCGTCAAGGTGACCTCGGCATCGCTGATGGAGGGCGGGCTGGAGAACCTGGTCGTCGAGGAACTGAAGAAGCACGGCGCGCCGGGCGACCGCTTGGTGCTGGAAATTCCCGAAGCCAAGGTGTTCACCAACCTGCGCGCCGCGCAGGACTTGCTCAAGGGCATCCATCCGCTCGGCTGCCGGGTCGCGCTGGAGCAATTCGGCGCCGGGTTGAATTCGTTCCAGATGCTCAACCACCTGGACGCCGCGTTCCTGAAGATCGATCGCACCTTCTCGGCCGACCTGGCCAAGTCGCCCGAAAACCAGAAGAAGATGCGCGAGATCACCGCCGAGGGCCACAATTTGGGCAAGCAGGTGATCGCCGAGTTCGTGCAGGACGCCGGCAGCATGAGCGCGTTGTTCTCGATCGGCGTGGACTATGTGGAAGGCCACTTCCTGGCCGCGGCGGGGCCGGAGATGAATTACGAGTTCTGAGCCTACGTAGATCCCTGCGCCAGGCCGGGATCGCCGCGGCATCGTTCGCCAGCCGCTCGAATCCCTCGCGCACAGGCCTTTTTTCCCGCACTGGAGTACCCTTGCCGGCGGGTTTCCTCAGGATCGAGGCCTCGTGGCGTCCAACCCGTTGACCGTGCTTGCCCTCCCCCACGAGGGCGCCCCGACGCCGGGCGCGGCGATCGCCCCGGAAGTCGCTGCAACGATGGCGAAATTTCGTACCCTGTTCGCCGCCATCCGCCGCCACAACCGCGAGACGCTCGAACGCTGCGGCGTCGGCGCGATGCAATTGCGCGCGCTGGCCATCGTGCGCGACAAGCCTGACCTTGGGGTTTCCGAACTGGCCAGGATGCTGCTCATCCGCCAACCTTCGGCGAGCAAGTTGGTCGAAGAACTGGTCCACCGCGAGATGCTCTCGCGCAAGCCACATCCTCGTGACGGCCGCGCCACCGCGTTGCGCCTGCGCAAGACCGGCGCACTGGCGCTGGAACGCGCACCCGGGCCGCATCTTGGCCTGTTGCCGGACGCCCTGGGCAAGATGGATCCGGCGCGCCTGCAACGGCTGGACGAGGCGATGGCGGATCTGCTTGGCGACCTGCGGGTCGATCCTGCCGAAGGCAGCCTGGAGCCGCTCTCGGACACCTGAACCCGGCATGAGCCGATATTGCATGCCGTGGTATATTCCACGACATGCAATTGCTTGGACGGCTGAACCGTGGTCTGGATGGAGTGCAATTTCGCAAGGCGGCAATCCGGCGGCACGGTCGCCGGTTGCACCCAGCCGCAACGGCGGATGCCATGAGCCTGAGTCATCCGCTGCGGATCGGCGCGGCGATCGCCCGCGCGGTCGATGAGCTGGCCGAAGTCGATGGCAACCAACACGGCCCGCGACAGCCGCTCGAAGAACAACCCACGCTGGATGCGCAGGAGACCTCGGCAGTCAGCCGATGGCTGGCGGAATTCAGTCGCTTTCCCGGAACCTTTGACGATTACTTCGACGAGGCGGTGCGCCTGCTGTTCTGGACCTCGCACGTCCGCGGGGTCACGGTCTCGGAGATGACCCGCAAGGATGCGCTGGCCTACCAGATCTATCTTTCGACCGCGCGTCGCGGCCTGTCGGGCGAGCGCCAGCGGCTGGCGGTGCAGGTGGCGATGGGCGTTTTCGGAGCACTCCAGGACGCCGGCCAGATCGAGTCCAGCCCGTGGTCCAAGCGCATGGCTCGCGGCGCCACCCGACCGCGCCCGGCGGAGCGGCTGCCCAATGCGGAGCAATGGCGCACCCTGCATGCGCATGTGGAGGCGTTGCCGCAGCGCAGCCTGCGGGATCGTCAGCACCGCGAGCGCCAGCGCTGGATCATCCACCTGTTCCAGCAGACCGGGATCCGTGTCGCCGAGGCGGCGCACCTGCGGATCAACGATTTCCAGCCCTGCCGCGGCCGCTGGCGGCTGCGGATCGCCGACAACCACGGCCATGAGCGGTTCCTGCCGGTAGGCGAGCAACTGCTGGCCGAACTGCGTCGTTACCGCACCTTCCACGGCGTCGGCGGCGTACCGATGGCGGCCGATGCCGGGCCAGCCATCCGCACCATCACCGGCAAGTGGGAGCACTTCCTGACCCCGATCGCGATCCAGCGACTGGTCAAGAGCGTCTTCATGGACGCCGCGCAAGCCCTTCAGGCCACCGACCCGGCCACCGCCGACGGCCTGCACACTGCTTACGCGTGCTGGCTGCGCAGCGCCGGGTCGGTTCGGCGCCGCTCCGGCACGGCCACGAACGCAGGCTGAGCCGGTTCCGCTCGCCGACGCCTGCCGCGGCCCGCGGAATTCGCGGCGCCCGGATCCTGAACCCGGAACCCCTGACCTGGGCGAATGCCGGCTCGCTCAATGCGACGCCGCGTTCACGGTGCGGTCGTAGAACGAGGACAGGTCGATGTGCAACTGGTGCAGCGCATCCGGATTGAGGTAGATCATGTGCCCGGAGGGGTAGTAGTGGAACTCCAGGTTCTTCTTCTGCGCCGGCTCCAGCATCATGTGGGCAAGGTCGTACTCGGTGGCGAAGAACGGCGTGGCCATGTCGTACCAGCCGTTGAGCGACATGACGTGCAGGTACGGGTTGGTGCGCATCGCCGCGGCCAGGTCCATCGCCACGTCGGGGTTGTTCTGGCGGCCCCAGCCACCCGGCGCACGGTGCTTCCAGTCCCATTCGAAGCCGCGGTCGCCGTAGGCCGCCACCTGGTAGGGCATGTCGGTCTTGTAGCCCAGTTCGCGCACGATGTAGTCGTTGAAGGTGGCGATGAACGCGCCAGAGATGGCGGTGTCGGAGGCGTCGTAGTCCGGGTTCTCGCCGGCGGCGTCGGCATCCACGCCGGTGTAGCGCGAATCGAAGCGGCCCACGGTCAGGCGCTGATCGCGCAGCAGTTCTTTTTCGAAGCGGCCCAGGTCCACGCGCAGGTTGGCACGCTTGATGTATTCGGGCGAAATGCCGATGTAGGCCGACATCTGGTTGGCGATGGCGTCGGTCTCGGCCGGGGTCAGGTTCTGGCCCTTGGCGAGCGCCTGCGAATACGGGCCGGCGGCGAAGTCGCGCACCTTGTCGAGAAACGGCGCCAGTTCGGCGGGACGGTCGGCCAGCTTGTGGTGGTACCACGCGGTCGCCGCGTAGCTTGGCAGGTAGCTGACGTAGGCCTGGTCGTAGCCGGACTGCTCGATGCCGTAGTTGAGGATCGAGGAGAGCAGGATCACGCCGTTGAGCGCCATCCCGCGGTCCTGCAACTGGTAGGCCACGGCCGCCGCGCGGGTGGTGCCGTAGCTCTCGCCGAACAGGAACTTCGGGCTGGACCAGCGACTGAACTTGCTGGTCCAGCGCATGATCGCCTGGGCGAAGGCGTCGGCATCCTCGTCCACGCCCCAGAACTGCTTGGCCTTGACGTCGCCCAGCGGGCGCGAGTAGCCGGTGCCGATCATGTCGATGAACACCAGGTCGGTCTTGTCGAGCAGGGTGTCGGGGTTGGGCCCGAAGGCATACGGCGCCGGACGGATCGACTCGGGGCTGGTGGTCTGCACGCGCATCGGGCCGAACGAGCCCATGCGCAGCCAGATCGTCGAGGAACCCGGGCCACCGTTCCACAGGAAGGTCACCGGCCGTCGCGACGGGCTCGCATCATCGAGGGTGTAGGCGGTGTAGAACACGCTGGCGATCGGCTTGGAATCCTTGTCGCGCAAGGTGACCGTGCCGGCGTGGGCGTGGTATTTCAGCGTGCGTCCACCGACGGTGATGCTGTGCGCGGTGGACACCTCGCGCTCGGCGACTGGCGGTGCCGTCCAGGCGTCGCCGACTTCCTTGGCCACGCGATCCTGGTACACCTTGGCCGCGCTCTTGCCACCATCATCGCCGCCGGAATGATCCTGCGCATAAAGCGGCAGGCTCCACAACAGGCTGCACACCAGCACGGCGGACAACGGCAGGATCGATCGCCTCGACATGGGAATTCCTTGCGTTCGTGGAGGGAACCTCGAAAAACTCCGTCATTCCCGCGAAAGCGGGAATCCAGCGTCTTTCAAACCATTGAAATTCAACGACTCTGGATCCCCGCCTGCGCGGGGATGACGAGCAAAAACCGGTTTTTCGAGGTTCCCTGGAGTGGAATGGGCATGCCGCCCTGCGCGGGTGATCGACGCGAAACCGGCAGTTCAACCGAACCGGCGCTCTCTGGACAGTGCCGGAAGTCGTGGTCAGCCCACAAGCGCCGGTCGTTTGCCGGTCACTCCCCTTGCAGCGACGGCCACGCCGCGCGCAGATAGCCGTAACCGGACGCCAGGGTCAGCGCAGCGGCGACGGCCAGCAGCACCTGGCCGACCGCGAAGGTCGGCAGGCCAAGCACCGGATCGGCGTACAGCAGGCCGGTGATGGCCACCATCTGCGCGATGGTCTTCATCTTGCCCAGCCACTGCACCTTGACCTTGCGCCCCTGCCCGACCTCGGCCATCCACTCGCGTAACGCCGAGATGGCGATCTCGCGGCCGATGATGATCGCCGCCAACAGGGTCATCACGCGGGTGGGATGCAACTGCACAATCAGCAGCAACGCCACGGTCACCGCCAGCTTGTCGGCCACCGGGTCAAGGAAGGCGCCGAACGCGGAATACTGGTTGAAGCGGCGCGCGATCCAGCCGTCGGCCCAGTCGGTGAGCGCGCCGAGCACGAACACCGCCGCTGCCGCGGCGTGCGACCATCGATGCGGCGGCAGGAAGACGATCGCGATCAGCACCGGCACCAGCAGGATGCGGAACAGGGTGAGGACGGTGGCGAAGGTCATCTTCATCGCGACGCTGCCTGCGGTGTCGCCGCAACCGCCTGGTCAACGCCGTGCAACGCGGCATGGATGCGCTCGGCCAGTGCCGCGTCGATTCCCGGCACGCGGGCGATGTCCTCCACACCGGCGTTGCGCACCCCCGCCAGGCCGCCGAAATGCCGCAACAGGCTGGCGCGGCGGCGCGGGCCGACACCCGGGATGGTTTCCAGCGTGCTGGCCTGGCGCGCCTTCTGGCGCCGTCCGCGGTGGCCGGTGATCGCGAAGCGGTGGGATTCGTCGCGCAATTGCTGGATCAAGTGCAGCGCCGGCGACTCGCTGCCCGGGCGCAACTGACTGCCGTCCGGACGGATCAAGGTTTCCTCGCCAGGGCGGCGATCGGCGCCCTTGGCCACACCGACCAGTTCCACCCCCTGCGCGCCCAGCTCGTCCAGCACCTCGATGGCCTGCCGCAACTGCCCGTGGCCACCGTCGATCAACAGCACATCGGGGAGCACCGCCTCACCGCTGGCTGCCGCACGGAAGCGCCGTTCCAGCGCCTGCCGCATCGCCGCGAAATCATCGCCCGGGGTGATGCCGGCGATGTTGTAGCGACGGTACTGGCTGCGCAGCGGGCCTTGCGCGTCGAACACCACGCACGAGGCGACGGTCGCCTCGCCCATGGTGTGACTGATGTCGAAGCATTCCATGCGCGCCGGCGGGGTGTGCAGCCCGAGCATGTCGGCCAGCGATTGAACCCGCGCACGCTGGGTGGCGCTGCTGCCGATCTGCTGCGCCAGCGCCAGCTCGGCATTGCGCCGGGCCAGATCCAGGTATCGCGCACGGTCGGCGCGCACCGATGCCTTCAGCTCGACCCTGTGGCCGGCACGCTCGCCCAGCGCCGTCGCCAGCCATTCGGCATCGTCCGGCGCATGCGACAGCACGACCTCGCGCGGCGGTTTGTGTTCGCCGTAATACTGCGCGAGGAAGGCGGCCAGCACTTCGCCTTCGCCGGTGGCGCCACCGAGCTTGGGGAAGAACGCGCGGGTGCCGTGGTTCATGCCGTCGCGAAACGCCAGCAACAGCACGCAGGCCACGCCCGGCGCCATCGCGCAGGCCAGCACGTCCATCTCCACCGCCCCGCCGTCCACCGCCTGGCGCGACTGGATCTTGCGGATCGCCGCCAGCAGGTCGCGCAGGCGGGCGGCCTCCTCGAACGCCAGCGCGCTGCTGGCGCGTTCCATCTGCGCGGTCAATTCCTCGGCCAGCAGATCGCTGCGCCCGTCCAGGAACAACGCGACCTGGTGCACCGCCTCGGCATACGCCTGCGCGTCGATCAGCCCCACGCAGGGCGCCGAGCAGCGCCCGATCTGGTACTGCAGGCAGGGCCGGCTGCGGTTGCGGAACACGCTGTCCTCGCAGGTGCGCAGGCGGAACAGCTTGCCGATCGCATCCAGCGTCTCGCGCACCGCGCCCGCGCTCGGGTAGGGACCGAAGTAGCGGTTCTCGCGTGCACGCGGCCCGCGGTGGAAGGCGATCCGCGGCCAGGGCTGGCCGGTGAGCACGATCGAGGGGTAACTCTTGTCGTCGCGCAGCATCACGTTGTAGCGCGGCCGCAACGCCTTGATGAGCTGGTTTTCCAGCAGCAACGCCTCGCCGGCGGTGGCGGTGGCGGTGACCTCGATGGCGGCGATCTGCGCCACCATCGCCGCGATCCGCGGCGGGTGCTCGCCCTGGTTGAAATAGCTGCCCACCCGCGCGCGCAGGTTGGCCGCCTTGCCGACGTACAGCAACGCCCCGTCGGCGGCGAACATCCGGTACACCCCCGGTGCAGTGGTCAGGCGGCGCGCGAATTCCTTGCCGTCGAAGGCTGCTGCCGGACCGGCTGGGATCATTCGCCCACCGGCAGCCGGCGCGCCGCACCGGTGGTCGCATCCACGCGCAGGATCTCGTGGGCGTGGGTGTTGGCGACCCAGACCGCGCCGCCATGCACGGCCAGCGCCGCCGGACATTCGAGCTTGCTCGAAACGTCCACCCGGCTGACCTCGCTGCCACCGAGCTTGAGCTTGCGCAACTGGTTGTTGTAGCTGTCGGCGATCCACAGGTGTGCGGTGTCCGGATCCTTGGCGACTGCCAGCGGGTACTGCATGCGGGTCTGCGCGCGGGAACCCGTCGCGTCGCCGAACTCGAACAGGCCTTGCCCGAGCAGGGTCTGCACCTTGCCACCGCCGGTCTGCACGCTGCGCAGCGCGGAAGCACCGGAATCGGCGACGTACAGCATCATCTGCGCCAGCGCGATACCTGCCGGCTGCGCAAACGCGGCGGCCTCGCCGTCGCCGTCGGTCAGCGCCAGGTCGCCCGAGCCGGCGACAAATTGCAAGCTGTTGCGCGCGCGGTCGTACATCCACACCTGGTTGTTGCCAGCCAGCGAGACGTACACCCGGTCGTCGGCCGCGGCCACGCCCCAGGGCTGGCTCAGTGCCACGCGCTTGCCAAGATCCAGCACGCCACCTGAGGGTTGCCCGGCGCGACCGCCACCGACGATGGTCTGCACATCGCCATCCACCACCCGCACCCGGCGCAGCGCGTGGTTGCCGGTGTCGGCCACGAACAGGATGTCGCGCACCAGCGCCAGACCGCGTGGGTGGCGGAACGCCGAGGCGAGGATCGAGCCGTCGTTGTATTCGGCCTGCCCGGTGCCGATCTGGCGCAGCACGCGGCCTTCACGCGAGCATTCCAGGATGCGGTGGTGGCCGCTGTCGGCGACGTACAGGTAGTGATCGTTGAGGGCGATGCCCGCCGGGAAGGCCAGCGCCATCTGCCGCTCGATCGGGTTCAGCGGCGGCAGCAGGCTTTCCTCCAGCGCCAGCCCGGCCTCGGCGATCAGGCGGGTGATGTGCGATTCCAGCTCGTCACGGCGCATGTCGCCGGTGACCACCGCATTCACGCGACCGTCCGGATCGATCACCACCGCGCTCGGCCAGGCGTTGACGCCGTAGTACTGCCAGGTGATGAAGTCCGGATCGTGCGCCACCCGCACCCCGGCGTCGATCTGCGCACAGGTCTTGCGCACCAGCCGCGGGTTGCGCTCGGCGTCGAACTTCGGGCAGTGGATCGCCACCACCTGCAACGCGCCGGCGTACTTCTTCTGCAGGTAGCGCAGGTCGTCCATCAGGTTGCGGCAGTAGGCCGAGCCGGCGCTCCAGAAACCGACCACGATCACATAGCCGCGCAGCGCGCGCAGGTTGGCCGGCTCGCAGTTGATCCACTCGATGGCCTGGGTGAATTCCGGTGCGGCTGAATTGAGCATGGAAGTGATCCGGTCCGCGTGGACGTCCCATTATGCCGGCTGCAGCAGCCTTGCGACCATGGCATCGCTGGCCTTGTCGAGCAGCCGGTACACCTGCTCGAAGTCCTCGAAGTCGCCGCCGTAGGGGTCGGGGACCTCGGCCTTGGCGCCAAGGCCGGCCCACGCCAGGACCAGGGAAATCCGCGGCCAGGTGCTGCGCGGCGCCAAGCCATGCAACTGCTTGAGGTTCTGGCGATCGGCGCACAGCACCCAGTCGAAGGCACCGAAGTCCTGAGGGGTGACCTGGCGCGCGCGCAGGCCCTCGATGTCGATGCCGTGCACCGCGCACACCTCGATGGCCATGTCGTCCGGCGGCTGGCCGACGTGCCAGGGCCCGAGGCCGGCCGAATCCACCAGCACTTTCCGCCCCAGCCCTGCGGCAGCCAGCTTGTGGCGCAGCACGCCCTCGAGCATCGGCGAGCGGCAGATGTTGCCCATGCACACGACGAGAATGCGGGTACTCATGCGTCGGCCTCCATGGCCATCAACGTGTGTTCGGCGCGCAACAGGTCGGCCTGCGTGTCCACGCCCGGCGGAAACGGCGCCGGGGTGACTGCCACCGCGATCCGCAGCCCTGCCGCGAGCACGCGAAGCTGCTCCAGTGCCTCGATCCGCTCCAGCCGCGCCGGCGGCATCGCCGCGAAGCGCCGCAGGAATCCGGCGCGATAGGCGTAGATGCCGATGTGGCGATGCCAGCCCGCATCGGCCATCCCCACGCGCTCGCGTGCGAAGCGGTCGCGATCCCAAGGCAGCGGTGCGCGGCTGAAATACAGCGCGTGGCCGTCGTCACTGCACACCACCTTCACCGCATTGGGATCGAACAGCGCGTCCAGATCGGTGATCGGCGCGACCAGCGTGGCCATCACCGCATCCGCCTCGGCCAGCCGCCGTGCCACCGCGCGAATGCCTTCCGGTGGCGCGAAGGGTTCATCGCCCTGCAGGTTGACCACGATGCGATCCTCGGGCCAGCCACGAAGCTCGGCACACTCGGCCAGCCGGTCGGTGCCGGAAGCATGGTCGACGCGGGTCATGCACACGTCCACCCCGCGCCCGGCCAGCGCGTCGGCGATGCGCGGGTTGTCGGTGGCCACCACCACCGCGTCGGCCCCGGCCGCGAGCGCCCGCTCGACGACATGCAGGACCAGCGGCTTGCCGCCGAGCAGGCGCAACGGCTTGCCGGGCAGGCGACTGGCGCCCATCCGTGCGGGAATGGCGACGATGAAACGCGGATCAGCCATGTGCAGACCCCGGCAGCTTGGCCAGCAGTCCGTCGATGGCCCGGTAGAAGGCTTGCGAGCATTCGGCCTGCACCGGCAGGCGCCACGTATCCGGCGGCGCGAAGCCGGCGCACTTCACCCAGTCCTTGTCGGTCATCACGATCGCCATGCGCTCGTTGAACAGCAGGTCTTCGGCGACGAAGCGGTGATGGTCCGGGAAGGCATGTTCGACCACGTCCAGCCCCTGCTCGCGCAGGCGGCCGAAAAAACCGCGCGGTTGCGCGATCCCGGCCACCGCGTGGACAGGACGTCCCCGCCAGCTCGCCAGCTTCTCGATGCGGCCGTCGGCGGCATGCAGCACGTCGCCGCTGAGCGCGAAGCCCGGCGCAGCGCGGACGATGTCGAGCGGACGCTCGCGATAGCAGGCCACCTGCAGGTCGATGCGCGGGCGCGCGTACTCGCGCAGCGGGCCCGCCGGCAACACGAACCCGTTGCCGTAGCGACGTTCGGCATCGAACACCTCGATTTCGATGTCGCGATGCAGGCGCTCGTGCTGGAGACCGTCATCGGCCACCACGATGTCGCAGCCCAGCGCCACCACGCGGCGCGCAGCGGCGACCCGATCGGCGTCCACCACCACCGGCACGCCGGTGCGGCGCGCGATCAGCAGGGGCTCGTCGCCGCAGCTCTCCACCGCGGTGTTCACGTCGACCTCGACCTGCGTGTTGCCGCGCCGTCCATAGCCACGACTGACCACGCCGGGTTGCCAGCCGTGCGCGCACAGGTACTCGACCAGCGCGATGACCAGCGGGGTCTTGCCGTTGCCGCCCACGGTGAGGTTGCCGACCACGATCACCGGCGCGCCGACCCGCTGTGGCCGCAGCACGCCGCGTCGGTACAGGCCGGCGCGCATGGCCATCACGCCACCCCAGGCCACCGACAGCGAACGCAGGAACGGGCCGGGCGATCGGCCGCCGTACCAGATCCGTTGCAGACGTTGCTGAAACATCATGGCGTGGCCACCTCGCGGAACTGCATCCGATGCAGATGCGCATACAGGCCACCTTGCGCGAGCAACTGCGCGTGCGTGCCCTGCTCCACCAGCCGGCCTTCATCGAGCACCAGCACCTGGTCGGCGTGTTCGATGGTGGACAGCCGGTGCGCGATCACCAGGGTCGTGCGGTCGGGGATCAGGTGATCCAGCGCATCCTGCACCAGCCGCTCGGACTCGTTGTCCAGCGCCGCGGTGGCCTCGTCGAGGATCAGGATCGGCGCGTCCTTGAGGATCGCCCGCGCGATCGCCAGGCGCTGGCGCTGGCCGCCGGAGAGCAGGCCGCCGTTCTCGCCGATGCGGCTGTCCAGCCCCTGCGGCAGCTTGTCGAGGAATTCGCCGGCATTGGCCGCGTCGGCCGCTGCGCGGATCGCCTCGCGGCTGCTGTCGGAGCGGTCGCCGTAGGCGATATTGGCCGCCGCGGTGTCGTCGAACAGCATCACCCGCTGGCCGACCAGCGCGATCTGCCGGCGCAGGTCGGCCAGTGGGTAGTCCGCCAGCGCCACCCCGTCGAGGGTGATGGCGCCGGCGTCGGGTTCGTAGAAACGCGGGATCAGCCGCACCAGCGAGGTCTTGCCGCTTCCGGAACGGCCGACGATCGCGGTCACCGTGCCCGGGCGCGCGGTGAAGCTCACCTCGCTCAGCGCGGCATCGGTCTGGCCGTGGTAGCGCAGCACCACGCGGTCGAACACCAGTTCGCCGCGCGCACGCACCAGCGCGCGTGCGCCGGCGTCGGTTTCCTCCTCGGCATCGAGCAGGCCGAAGATGTGCTGGCAGGCCGCGATGCCGCGCTGGATCGGGCCCTGCACGTTGGTGATCCGGCGCAGCGAGGGAATCAGCGCCATCATCGCCAGCATCAGCGAGACGAACTGGCCGGCGTTCATGCGCCCGGCCACCGCCTCGTGGCCGGCCAGGAACAGGATCAGCGCCAGCGCGATGGCACCGACCATCTGCACCAGCGACGAGGAGATCCCGCGGGTGAGTTCGATCTTGACGTTCAGGCGCAGGTTGCGGTTGGCCAGGCCGTCGTAACGCGCGATCTGCGCGTCGCGGGCGCCGTGGATGCGCACTTCCTGATGGCCGGACAGGGTCTGTTCGGCGGACGCCGCCATCTCCGCCACGCCGTCCTGCACGCTGCGGTTCAGGCGTCGGTAGCGCTTGCTCACCGTGCGCATGATCAGCGCCATCAACGGCGCCATGATCAGCACGCCCAGGGTCACCAGCGCGCTGTTCCAGAGCATCACCGCGATCAGCGAGATCGAGGTGAGGGTGTCGGTGACGATCACCTTGAGCGCGTCGGTGCTCGCCTGCGCCACCTGCTCGGTGTCGTAGTTCAGGCGCGAGACCATGTGCTGGGTCGGCATCCGGTCGAACGCGCTGCACGGCAGCCGCAGGTACTTGGCGAGCATGGCGTGCCGCAGGTCGCGGACGATGCTGCGACCGGCGCGCGACATCCCGTACGCGGTGGACAAGGTGGCGATGCCGCGCAGCAGGAACAGGGCCAGGATCGCCAGTGGCAGGATCAGGCTGAGCCTGGAATCGCGGGCGATGAAGGTCTCGTTGACCACCGGCTTCATCATCGCGGTGAACGCACCGGCCGCGGCCGACTCGATCACCATGCCGATGCCGGCCACGGTCAGCAACGGCCAGTACGGCCGCGCATAGCCGAGCAGGCGCCGGTAGGTGCGCCAGGGCGAAGGCCCGGACGCTGCGGCCTCGCTCACTTCCGGGTTTCCGGCGCGGTGGCGATCGACAGCCGTTCGAAGCCCAACTCGCCCAACGCTTCCATCGCGGTGACCACCGCTTGGTGCGGGGTGCGCGCATCGGCGGTGAGCACCACCGGCAGGTCGCGGCGGCTGCCGGCGACGCGCGCGATGGCGGTGCGCAGCGCGGCCACGTCGCGCGTGGCGACCTGTTCCTGGCCGACGTAGAAATGACCCTCGGCGTCGATCGTTACCGTCACCGGCGCGATCTGCTGCGCGGTTGGCGCGGCGTTGGCCTGCGGCAGTTGCAGCTTGAGCCCGCTGTGGTGGTTGAAACTGGTGGTGACCACCAGGAAGATGATCAGGCAGAACACCACGTCCACCAGCGAGATCAGGTTGATCTCCGGCTCGTCGATGGTTTCGCGGTTGCTGGACAGGTTCATGCCAGGCCCCGGCGCCCGCGCGCGGGCGGCGCCGCGGCAACGACCGCCGGCGGTGGCGCTGTCGCGGGCTGCTCGTCATCGGCGGCGGTCGGCGCGGGCGCCTTGCCATCGAGGGTATCGAGCAGGGCCATCGCCTGCTGCTCCATCTCCACCACGTAATCGGTGATGCGCCCGCGCAGGTAGCGATGGAACAGCAGCGCCGGGATCGCCAGGCACAGGCCGCCGGCGGTGCTGATCAGCGCCTGCCCGATGCCTCCGGCGAGCTGGTTGGCGTCGCCGATGCCCTTCTGCAGGATCTCCAGAAACATCCGGATCATGCCCATCACCGTGCCGAGCAGGCCCAGCAGCGGTCCGACCGAGGCGATCGAGCCGAGCATGTTCATGAACCGCTCCATGCGGTGGACGACATGCCGGCCGACGTCCTCGACGCGCTCTTTGATCTGCTCGCGCGGGCGGTCGCGCACGTCCAGCGCGGCGGCCAGCAGTTCGCCCAGCGGCGAGTTGTTGCGCAGCGCTTCGATGTGCGCCGGGTCGAGCTGGCGGGTCACCGCCCACTCGCGCACGTCGCGACCCAGCCCGGGCGGCAGCACCGACTTGCGGCGCAAGGTCCAGAAACGCTCGACCACGATCGCCAATGCGACGATCGACAGCACCACGATCGGCAGCATCACCCAGCCGCCGGCTTTGAGGAATTCCAGCACCGCTCACCTCGATCCCGCACCGGCCCCTGCGCCGGCTTCGGCAGGTAGTCTAGCAGCGTGCCGGGTGCGCGCTTTCGGGCATGCCGAAGTGCTGCCCGATTCAGTGCAGGCGCGCCGGCGGTGGCGTGGCTTGTGCGGCCGGACCGGCTTGCCGGCCTTGGCAGCGGCCACCTCGGCCGGCGTGCGCCGATCCGCCGCCGGCGGCACGGTCTCGTTCCAAAACCGCAGCAGGCGCTGGCGGCTGCGCTCGATCACCTGCGCGCCGTGCGCATCCAGCCGCACCCGCACCAGCCCGTCGCTGGCGCTGTCCTCCAGCGCTATGTGGCGATCCAGATAGCGCTGCACCACTTCCGGACGCGGATGCCCGAAACGGTTGTCCAGCCCGACCGCGAACAACGCCAGCCGCGGCCGCACCGCGTCGAGGAACGCCGCGGTGGACGAGGTGGAACTGCCGTGGTGCGGCGCGACCAGCAGGTCGGCGCGCAGCAGCGCCGGCTGCTCGCGCACCAGCCGTTGCTCGATCACCGCCTCGATGTCGGCCGGCAGCAGCGCCGCCCAGCCCGGCCCACTCACCCGCAGCACGCAGCCGCTGTCGTTGCCGAGGTAGGGAAAGAACGTCGGCGGATGCAGGAAGCGGAAGTTCACCCCATCCCACGTCCAGCTCGCATCGCGCAGGCAGGGCCGGTAATCGGCGCCTTTCGGCCAGCCGGCAGGGGCGTAGCGCAGCGCCACCGGCAACGCGCGCCGCACCGCGTCGGCGCCGCCGGCATGGTCGTTGTCGCCGTGGCTGACCACCAGCGCATCCAGATGGCGCACGCCAAACGCATGCAGGGTCGGCACCACCGCCGATTCGCCGAGGTCGAGGCCTCCCTCGTAGGCCGGCCCGGTGTCGAACAGCAGCGCGTGCCGGTGCGTTTGCACCAGCAACGACAGGCCCTGACCGACGTCGATCATCGACAGCTGCGCGCTGCCTTCCGGAATCGTCGGCAGGCGCGGCAGAAACAATGGCAGCCACAGCAGCAGCGCCAGCGGCTTGCCCGGCACCCCGCGCGGCAGCAACATCCAGAACGCACCGGCCAGCGCCAGCAGCAGCGCGACCAGGCGCGGCTCGGGCAACCAGATCAGCGCACCCGGCCACTGCCCCATGTGCGCCACGATCCACCACAGACCATCCATGGCGTGGCCGGCAAACCGCAGCACCACCCCGCCGGCCGCCGGCCAGACCGTATCCAGCAACATCCCGAAGATCGACAGCGGGGTGACGAACAACGCGAAGCCGGGGATGCCGATCAGGTTGGAGAACGGCGCCACCAGCGAGGCCTGACCGAAGAACCATGCGGTCAGCGGCAGCAGGCCGATGGTGGCCACCACCTGACCGGCGAGGAAGCTGCGGCCGTGCCGGCGCGGCCCCTCCTGTGGCAGGCACCACAGCAGCCAGCCGACGCCGACGAACGACAGCCAGAACCCCGGTGCCAGCACCGCCAACGGATCCACCGCCAGCACCGCCACCAGCGCCAGCGCCAGCGCATCGGCGACCGCGCTGGGCCGTCGCAACACCCGCGCCAGCAGCGCGGTGGCGATCATCAGCACGGTGCGCTCGGTGGGCAACTGGAAGCCGGTGATCGCGGCGTAGCCGATCGCGAACGCCAGCGCGAACAGCGGCAGCGCCAGCGGCCGCGGCCAGCGCAGCCCCAGCGCCGGGAACAGCCACCACAGGCACCAACCCAGCAGCGCGCCGAAACTGGCGACGATGCCGACGTGGAAGCCGGAGATGGCGACCTGGTGATTGAGCCCGGTCTGGCGCAGGGTGTCCCAGTCGCCTTCGCTCAAGCCGCGGGTGTCGCCGAGCGCGAGCGCGCGCAGGAAGCGCGAACTCGGGCCGGGCACCGCGGCGGCGATCGCCGCCGACCAGCGCGCGCGCAGGGCGTCGATGCTCCAACTCGCGCCGAGCCGCTGCGCCGCATCCGCGACGTGCTCACCGCTGTCGCGGATGTAGCCGGTGGCGGCGATCCGCCGCTCCAGCGCGAATTCCTCGAAATCGAATCCGCCCGGATCGAGCACCCCGCGCGGTCGCCGCAGCTTGACCAGAAAGCGCCAATGCTCGCCGGGCACGACCTGGCGATCGGTCCGATACCAGCCCAGGCGCAGGCGCCGGTCGGCGAGGCCGGGTGGATTGCCGACGGCATCGGTGACGAACTGGAAGCGCAGCACCCCGTCGCGGTTCTCGGGCAGGCCCTGGACATGCCCGACCACCCGGATCTCCTGCCCCGCCAGCACCGGCGGCAAGCGCTGCGCCATGACCTGCGCGGCCATCACGCAAGCCCAGCCGAAACCCGCCAGCGCCGCACCGATCCAGCGCACACGCCAGCCCGCGAACCAGATCGCGATGCCCGCTGCGAGCACGGCCCATGCCTGCCACGCCACGGGCAGCCGTGGCAGCCCCATCACCGCCGTCACCCCGAGCGCCAGCGCCGCCGCGCAGGCCACACCGAACGGCGGCATGCGCGGGCGCGCGGCATTCATGCTTCAGACCTGCGCGCCGGCCAGTTCGCGCAGCGCGCCGCCGGTGAGTTCGAGAACGCGGTCCATGCGTCGCGCCAGCCGGCGGTCGTGGGTGACCAGCACCAGCGCGGTGCCGACGTTGCGGTTGAGTTCGAGCAGGGTGTCGAACACCCCGGCGGCGGTGTGCTCGTCGAGGTTGCCGGTCGGCTCGTCGCCGAGCACGCAGGCCGGGTGGCCGACCAGCGCACGCGCCACCGCGGCGCGCTGGCGCTCGCCGCCCGACAGCTCGCCGGGCTTGTGGTGCAGGCGCTGGGCGAGGCCGACCTTTTCCAGCAACGCCCGCGCCGCCGCCTCGGCCGCCGCGGTCGGCGTGCCGCGAATCCGCAGCGGCATCATCGCGTTCTCCAGCGCGGTGAACTCCGGCAGCAAGTGGTGGAACTGGTAGATGAAGCCGAGTGCCCGGTTGCGCAGGTCACCGCGCGCCTTCTCGCCGAGCGCCGACATCGCCTGCCCGGCCACATACACCTCGCCGGACGATGGCGTGTCCAGCCCGCCGAGCAGGTGGAGCAAGGTGCTCTTGCCGACCCCCGAAGCGCCGACGATGCCCACGCACTCGCCGGCCGCGACCTCCAGATGGAGACCGTCGAACACCGGCGTGCGCAAGCTGCCCTCGACATAGGTCTTGGCCAGACCGTCGCAGCGGATGACGGCATCTTTCATCGCCCGCACCTCGATGATTCGTGCGCCCGGAACATCATTCCCTCATCCGCCCTGCGGGCACCCCCGACCAGAAGCGCCTCGGGGGCAGGCTCTTCTCCCGGAGGGAGAAGGGAGAACGCCAAGCCCCTCTCCCACCGGGAGAGGGGTTGGGGTGAGGGGCCGGCCGCACGCACCCACCCATGGACGACGTGCTCGTCCAACCCATCGCAGCCGATCGCTGCAGCACTGAAGCGGTTCAAATTCGCCACGTATCCGCCCACCCGTTGACCGCCATTGCACACGCCGCCGTCCCGAGTCCCGAGTCCCGAGTCCCTGCTACTCATACCTCAACGCCGACGCCGGATCGATCCGCGCCGCCCGCCACGCCGGGTACAGCGTGGCGAGGAAACACAGCAGCATCGCCACCACCGCAATATGGCCCACGTCCGACCATTCCAGCCGGGTCGGCAGACCGCTGATGTAATACACATCGGCCGGCATCACCTGGATGCCGGTGAGTTTTTCGATCACCGCCACGATGGCGTCGAGGTTCTTCGTCAGCGCCACCCCGCCCGCCACGCCCAGTGCCACGCCGAAAGTGCCGATCACGCTGCCCTGGATCATGAAGGTGCGCATGATCGCGCCAGGGCGCATGCCCAGGGTGCGCAGGATGGCGATGTCGGCCTGCTTGTCGGTGACCACCATCACCAGCGAGGACAGCAGGTTGAATGCGGCCACACCGACGATCAGCACCAGGATCAGGAACATCATCGTCTTCTCGGTGCGCAGGGCGATGAACATGTTGACGTTGTCGTGGGTCCAGTCGCGCACCGCGAACATCCCGCCCATGCGTCGGCCGAGGTCGCGCGCCACCGTGCCGGCCTGCCACATGTCAGCCAGTTTCAGGCGCACCCCGCTCACGCCATCGCCCATGCGCAGCAGCTTTTGCGCATCGGCCATGTCCACCACCGCCAGCTTCTGGTCGTAGTCGGCGAATCCGGCCTCGAACACGCCGACCACGGTGAACGCCTTGGACCGCGGAATGAAGCCGATCGGGGTGACGTTGCCTTCGGCCACCAGCACGTTGACCTTGTCGCCCATGCCCACGCCCAGCGCATCGGCCAGATCCTTGCCGAGGATCACGCCCCAGCCGCCGGGATGCAGGTCGGCCAACTTGCCGGCCACCAGCTTGCCGGCCAGCACGCTGTCCACCTGGCCTTCCACGCCGGGCACCACGCCCAGCAGCATCGCGCCCTGGGTGGCATTGCCCTGCAGCATCGCCTCGTTGCTGACGAACGGCGCCGCGCCGCGCACCCGTGGATCCTTCCGCGCGCTGCGCACCACCGCCTGCCAGTCCGGCAGCGCGTCGCCGATGCTGGTGATGGTGGCGTGGGCGACCATGCTGAGCATGCGCGCGCGGTATTCCTCCTGGAAACCGGTCATCACCGCGATGGTGGTGATCAACGCGGTCACGCCGATGGCGATGCCCAGGATCGATGCCGCGGAAATGAACGACACGAAGCCGGTGCGCCGCTTGGCGCGGGTGTAGCGCAGGCCGATGGCGAGCGAGAGTGGGCCGCGCATGGATCAGGCGACCGACGCCGTAGCGGCCGCGGCGCGCACGTGGGCGGCCAGCCACAGGCGCAGGGCGCGGCGGCCGTCGCCATCGAGGGTGTCGGGCCACCACAGGTAGCGGCGCAGCGCGCCATCGTCGCCGGCCAGCACCAGCACCGCGATCCCGCCGCGCAGATGCAAGGATCGGTGTCGCAGGGTTTCGCTGCGCCCAGTGCAGGTGATTTGCCAGCCATCGGCGGCCGGGTCCCAGCACAACTCGGCCGGCTGCCGCGTCCACTCGCGCCACAGCAGCCAGCCACCGTAGCCGGCGACCGCCACGCCCAGCGCCACGCAGGCAGTCAATGGCAGATCGGCCAACCACGGCGACCCGGCGGCGGCGAGCACCAACACGCCCAACCCCGCGAGCATCGTGCGCGAACGTCGCCAGTGGAGTCGGCAAGCGGCCGGCTCAGAGGCGCGGCGGGAGTTGCCGGATACGCTCGACGAGTCCATCCAGATCCTTGTCATCCGGGCGGGAGATGCCCATGAACCACCGCCACAGATTATCGTCCTCGCAGTCCAGCAGGCGCAGGAAAAGGCTCCTTTCATCGTCAGCTGCATCCGACCAGCGCTGGTCGAGAAAGCGCAGCATCAGCACGTCCAGTTCGGCCATGCCGCGGCGACAGCGCCAGCGCAGGCGGGGCATGTCGAGGGCCTCAACCATGCCGGCATCCCGGGATGGCGGCGGGTCGAATCGTGGGCGATCCGCAACACCACGAACGAAGCGCCGATACATCAGCACCTCCATTGCGCCGTAGGAGCGGGCCATGCCCGCGACAGTGATGGGTGAGCCCAAAGTCGGTCACGGTCGGCCGAACGATCGGTCGCGCCAACGTGGATGGCGGTCGCGCGCAGGGCGCGCTCCTACAAAATCGCGGCGGGCTGGGGATGGGTGGATGGAAGGACGTGACCACGCCTGCGGCTGCGGACGCCCCGCGCCGTCGGAGCGGGCCATGCCCGCGACCGTGATGGATGAGCACAACGACGGTCATTGTTTGCCGACCGATCAGTCGCGCCAACGTGGATGGCGGTCGCGCGCAGGGCGCGCTCCTACCCAATCGGGGCGGGCTGGGGATGGGTGGGTCCGGTGCGCGCTGCATCCGCTCAAACAGCGCGCCGCGCCAGCATCAGCTTCTTGATCTCCGCGATCGCCTTGGCCGGGTTCAGGCCCTTGGGGCAGGTGCGGGTGCAGTTCATGATGGTGTGGCAGCGATAGAGCTTGAACGGGTCTTCCAGGTCGTCCAGCCGTGCGCCGGTATCTTCATCGCGCGAGTCGGCGATCCAGCGATACGCCTGCAGCAGGATCGCCGGGCCGAGGTAGCGGTCGCCGTTCCACCAGTAGCTCGGGCAGGCGGTGGAGCAGCAGGCGCACAGGATGCACTCGTACAGGCCGTCGAGCTTCTTGCGTTCGTCCGGCGATTGCAGTCGCTCGCGGTCCGGCGGCGGTGCGCTCTGGGTGCGGATCCACGGCTTGATCGCCGCATGCTGGGCGTAGAAGTGGGTCAGGTCCGGAACCAGGTCCTTGACCACCGGCATGTGCGGCAGCGGGTAGATCGGCACCTGCGCCTTGCCGCAGTCCTCGATCGCGCGCGTGCAGGCCAGGGTGTTGGTGCCGTCGATGTTCATCGCGCACGAACCGCAGATGCCCTCGCGGCAGGAACGGCGGAAGGTGAGCGTGGGGTCGATCTCGTTCTTGATCTTGATCAGCGCATCCAGGACCATCGGCCCGCACTTGGCCAGGTCCACCTCGTAGGTGTCGGTGCGCGGATTCTGGCCGTCGTCGGGATTCCAGCGGTAGATCTTGAACGCGCGCACCTTGCTCGCGCCGGCAGGCGCCGGGAAACGCTTGCCCTTGCCGATCTTCGAGTTCTTCGGGAGGGTGAATTCGGCCATGGCTCAGTTCCGTGAATCGTGAATGGTGAATCGTGAATGGTGAGAAGCCGGAGCTTCGCCATTCGAATTCGATGCGCTACCAGACGTTCTCATCCTCTCACCTCGCCGCAGCCCTTTTTTCCGACTCACGACTCACGACTCACTACTCACTACTCACGGCTCACGACTCAAGCTGCCTCAATACACCCGCTTCTTCGGCGGCACCGGCGACACGTCGTCGGTGAGGGTGTTCACATGCACCGGCCGATAGTCGAGGCGGGTCTTGTGCTCGCCATCCACCCAGCACAACGAGTGCTTGCGCCAGTTCGTGTCGTCGCGGTCGGGGAAGTCCTCGCGCGCATGCGCGCCGCGCGATTCGGTGCGGTTGACCGCCGAGGCCAGGGTCGCCTGCGCCTGACCGAGCAGGTTCTGCAATTCCAGGGTTTCGATCAGGTCGGTATTCCACACCAGCGAACGGTCGGACACCTTCACGTCGGCGAACGAGCGCGCGATCTGGTCGATCTTTTCCACGCCCTCGGCCAGGGTCTGGCCGGTGCGGAACACCGCGGCGTGGTTCTGCATGTCACGCTGCATGGCGTCGCGGATGCGCGCGGTCGGGGTGGAACCGTTGGCGTTGCGGATGCGGTCGAAGTTGGCCAGCGCGGCATCGCAGGCACCAGGCGCCAGCTTCGGGTGCGGCTGCCCGCTGCGCACCGTCTGCGCGCAACGATTGGCCACCGAGCGACCGAACACCACCAGGTCCAGCAGCGAGTTCGAGCCCAGCCGGTTGCCGCCGTGGACCGACACGCAGGCCGCCTCGCCGATCGCGTACAGGCCCGGCACCACGCAGTCCGGGTTGCCGTCCTTCAGGGTCAGCACCTCGCCGTGGTAGTTGGTCGGGATACCGCCCATGTTGTAGTGCACGGTCGGCAGCACCGGGATCGGCTGCTTGGTCACGTCCACGCCGGCAAAGATCTTCGCCGATTCGGCGATGCCGGGAAGCTTTTCGTGGATCACGTTGGGATCCAGATGATCCAGGTGCAGGAAGATGTGGTCCTTCTTCTCGCCCACCCCGCGCCCCTCGCGGATCTCGATGGTCATCGAGCGCGATACCACATCGCGCGAAGCCAGGTCCTTGTAGTGCGGGGCGTAGCGCTCCATGAAGCGCTCGCCGTTGGAGTTGCGCAGGATGCCGCCCTCGCCGCGCACGCCCTCGGTGATCAGGCAGCCGGCGCCGTAGATGCCGGTGGGATGGAACTGCACGAATTCCATGTCCTGCAGCGGCAGGCCGGCGCGAAGCACCATGCCGCCGCCATCGCCGGTGCAGGTGTGCGCCGAGGTGCAGGAGAAATACGCGCGGCCGTAGCCGCCGGTGGCCAGCACCGTGCCGTGGCCACGGAACAGGTGCAACTCGCCGCTGGCCATGTCGATCGCCAGCACGCCGCGGCAGGTGCCGGAGGCGTCCATGATCAGGTCGAGCGCGAAGTATTCGATGAAGAACCGCGCCTCGTGCTTGAGCGCCTGCTGGTAGAGCGTGTGCAGCATGGCGTGACCGGTGCGGTCGGCCGCCGCGCAGGTGCGCTGCGCCTGCGGGCCCTCGCCGAACTGGGTCGTCATGCCGCCGAACGGGCGCTGGTAGATCTTGCCTTCCTCGGTGCGCGAGAACGGCACGCCCTGGTGTTCGAGTTCGATCACCGCCGGGATCGCCTCGCGGCACATGTATTCGATCGCGTCCTGGTCGCCCAGCCAGTCCGACCCCTTGATGGTGTCGTAGTAGTGGAAGCGCCAGTCGTCCGGGCCCATGTTGGCCAGCGCGGCGGAAATGCCGCCCTGCGCGGCCACGGTGTGCGAGCGGGTCGGGAACACCTTGGTGATGCAGGCGGTCTTCAGGCCCTTCTGGGCGAGGCCGAAGGTCGCGCGCAGGCCGGCGCCGCCGGCGCCCACCACGACCATGTCGTACTTGTGTTCGATGATCTTGTACGCGGTCATGTTCTGATCAGGCTCCCAGCGCGATGCGGACGACCGCGAGAACGCCGGCGATGGCCGCCAGCGCGCAGAAGAAGATGTTCGCGAGATGGGCGATGCCGGCGAACAGCGGCGCGTGCACATAATCCTCGATCACCACCTGCATGCCGAGCTTGGCGTGCCAGCAGGCGGCGATGAGGAAGGCGACCAGCACCGTCGCGTTGAACGGATCGGCCACCATCATGCGGGCATGCGCGTAGTCGGCGCTGGCCAGCGACAGCAGCAGGCCGAGCAGCCACGCGCCGGCCAGCACCAGGGCGATCGCGGTGACGCGTTGCCACAGGAAATGCCCGGTGCCGTCCTTCGCCGAGCCCAGCCCGCGCGCCTGCTTCAGCGGGGTGCGGAATTCGCCGCGATTGGCGTTCATGCGTGCCCCCAATGCGCCAGCACGACGCCCCAGGCCAGCGCCACCAAGACGAAGCTGCCGATGACCGAAAGCCAGCTGCTGCGCACGAATTCGGGAATCGCGTAACCGTGGCCGGCGTCCTGCACCAGGTGGCGGATGCCGTTGACGAGGTGATAGGCCAGCGCCCAGCTGAAGCCGAGCAGGACCAGCTTGCCGAACGGCGATCCCGCGCAGGCGGTGAAGGCGGCCCAGCGTTCCGGCCCGGCGGCCAGCGCCAGCAGCCCCCAGACGAGGCCGACCATGCCGACGGCGAGGACGATGCCGGTCGCGCGAT
>CAZXGS010000006.1:0-94474 GCA_964640525.1 uncultured Gammaproteobacteria bacterium
CCAGCCCGGCGGCGAGCGCGAGCAGGGTCTTGCCGGTGCCGGCAGTGCCGAGCAGGGTGACGAAGTCAATCTCCGGGTCCATCAGCGCGTTGAGGGCGAAGTTCTGCTCGCGGTTGCGCGCGGTGATGCCCCACACCGAGTGCTGCGAGTGGCGGAAGTCATCGACGATGCGCAAGGTGGCGCGGCCGTTGTCGGCGCGCGCCACGCACAACTCGACCTCCTCCTCACCGGGCAGGTACAGGAACTGGTTGGGGTGCCAGTCCTCGTCGGGGCGCTTTTCCACCTCGTACCAGGTGCGGCCTTTCTCCGGCCAGCTGCGCAGGTCGGTGTCGTGGCGGTCCCAGAAGTCGGCCGGCAGTTCGGCGGCGCCGGTGAACAAAAGGTTGAAATCGTCCAGCGCGCGGTCGTTCTCGTAGTCCTCGGCGGTGATGCCGTGGATCGAGGCCTTGATGCGCATGTTGATGTCTTTCGACACCAGCACGACCGGCACGTCCGGATGGGCCTGGCGCAGTTCCAGCACCGCGGCGAGGATCTGGTTGTCGGCCAGGTGGGTCTTGGCGGCGCCAGGCGCGGCGGCGGCAGCGGCCTTCTTCTTCGCCTCGCCGCCATCGACCTGGAAGTGCAACCGCCCGACCTGGTTGCTGACCTTGAGCTGCAGCGCCTTGGGATGGGTCAGCGGCAGGCCGTCGCCGATGTTGCCGCCGTTGTTCTCGATCAGTTCGTTGATGAAGCGGCTGACCTGGCGGGCGTTGCGGCTGACTTCGGAGTTGCCTTTCTTGGCCGCATCGAGCTCCTCGATGACCATCATCGGCAGGTAGACGTCGTGCTCTTCGAACTTGAACAGCGCGGTCGGGTCGTGCATCAGCACATTGGTGTCGAGCACGTAGATGCGCTTGCCTTGGGGGGTCATGGGGTGGGCCTTTGCGCAAAGGGGTTGTCGATCGGGGCGGCACAGGCGCGATGCGCGCCGTCTTTGGCTCCCTCCCCTGCAGGCAGGGGAGGGTTGAGGTGGGGGTGAGGGTGGGTATCGGAATCCAGCCGACGACCGCAAAGCGACCCCCTCCCAACCTCCCCCTGCAGGCAGGGGGAGGGGACGAACGCGATGACGTGCGGGGCCTTCCGATCCCACCTGACATCACCCTGCAGGCACGGGGAGGAGACGGTGTGACACATCGCCTTGGGATTCATCGACTGCCGCGGGCGGAGCACCTAGTGCTTCGCCTTGTGCAATCGCTGGAGCGATTCGAACACCGCCTCGGCGTGGCCGGGCACCTTCACCGGGCGCCAGAGGTCGCGGATCGTGCCCGCTGGGTCGATCAGGAAGGTGCTGCGGACGATGCCGAGCACCTTTTTCCCGTACATGTTCTTCTCGTGGATCACGTCGAAGGCGCGGCACAATGCTTCGTCGCCGTCGCTGACCAGGTCGAACTTGAATCGCTGCTTCGCGCAGAAGCTCTGGTGCGATTTCACCGAATCGCGGGAAACCCCCAGCACCCTCGCACCCTCGCGCTGGAACTTCGGCAGCAGGGCGTTGAAGTCGTTGCCTTCGGTGGTGCAGCCCGGGGTGCTGTCCTTGGGGTAGAAGTACAGCACCAGCCAGTGGCCGGCGTGATCGGACAGGCGGGCGGTAGTGCCGGTGTGCAGGGTGAATGCGAGGTCGGGAATGGCATCGCCGATGTCGGGCATCGAGGTTCTCGTGTCGTCAGAACTTCATCGGATCCATGATCGCGTCGAGGTTCAGGTGATCGCAGAATTCCAGGAAATCATCGCGCAGGCCGGCGATGTGCATGGTGTTTGGTACGCCGATGGTGATCTGCGCGGTGAACATCTCCGCGCCAGTCTGCATGGCGCGGTAGCGCGAGCAGCTCAGGTTCTCAATGCTGATCCCGAGGCGGTCGAAGAAATCGGCAAGCTGGAAAAGGATGCCGGCCTTGTCCGCCGCCACCACCTCCACCACGTAGGGCAGCAGGTTGGTCTGCAAGGGCTTGGGCGCGGTGCGGTTCCACATCAGCTTGAGGTTTTTCTCCTCGCGCTCGAGCCGCGAGAGCATCGCTTCCAGCTTGGCCACCGCGTCCCAGGAACCCACCGCCAGCGCGGTCACCGACACGTCATGACCGACCGTGGACAGGCGCGCATCGGCGAGGTTGCAGCCGGACTCGGCGATCCGCCGGCTCAGCGCGAGCAGCGGAGAGTCGGGGTGGGCGGCGCTGGCGTTGATCAGCAGGTGATTTTCGTTCGCGGCCGGACGGTTGGGCGTTTCGCTGGTCACGGTCGGTCCGGTGCGGCGGGCGGGAGGCATGGTGGTTGGCGATGGCTGGCGCGCGGAAGAGGTGGCTGGCCGTAATCCCTCGACCCTGCGCGGGGAGCATACGGCCCGCACTGTGGACCCGCAAGCGAGCCGCGCGGCGCGCCCGGGACAGGGCCGGCGGTGCGGTGCCGATACCCCGTCCGGGGCAGGTGAACGGATCACGCAAGCTGCACGGGAGCCGGCGGCGCGGGTCCGGCCAGAGCCACGAAATGGACTGTTCAGGCCCCTGCCGGTAACATGGAGCGTTCGTCCGTCCCCTGGAAGCTGCCCTTGCGCATTGAAGGCTCCATCACTGCCTTGGCCACGCCGTTCACCGCCGCCGGCGCGCTCGATCTGCCGGCGTGGAAGCGGTTGCTGGACCAGCAATTGGCTGGCGGAACGCAGGCAGTGGTGGTGGCTGGCTCCACCGGCGAGGCGGCGGCGATGGACGAGGCCGAGTTCGAGGCGATATTGCGTGCTGCGGTCGAGCACGTCGGCGGGCGCATCCCGGTCATCGCCGGCACCGGCATGTCCAGCACCGCGCGTACCGTCGCCCAGACCCGCCGCGCACAAGCCTGCGGAGCCAGCGCCGCGCTGGTGGTGACGCCGCCCTATGTGCGTCCGACCCAGACTGGCTTGCTGGTCCATTACTCCCACGTCGCCGAGCAGGGCGGGTTGCCGGTGGTGCTGTACAACGTGCCTACCCGCACGGGCTGCGACCTGCTTCCGGAAACGGTCGCGCTGTTGCGCGTGCACCGGCAGATCGTGGGCATCAAGGAAGCGGTCCCGGCCATCGCCCGCATCCAGGCGTTGGTCGCGCTGAAGGACGCAGGATTCACCGTGCTCAGCGGCGACGACGCCAGCGCTGCATCCTCGATGTTGGCCGGCGCCGATGGCGTGGTCTCGGTTGCCTCCAACATCGTGCCCGCCACGTTCCGCCGTCTGTGCGAGTTGGCACGCGGCGGCGAGCGCGCCGGCGCCAGCGCGCTGGTCGATCGTCTGCAGGAACTGCTGGCCTTTCTCGGGCTGGAACCCAACCCGATCACCATCAAGGCACTGCTGGCCGAGGCCGGCATCGGCAGCGGCCTGCGTTTGCCGTTGCTGCCCTTGTCGGCGCAGCACGGGCGTGCCGCCGTCGCCATGGCGCGCGCCTGCGCCGCACTCGAAGCGGCCGCCGCCGCCCCCACACTCGCTGCTTGACCGTCCTGGAGAACCCGATGCAATCCACCTTCGCCGCCCGCATGACGATGGCCGTGCTGATCAGCGCCGCGCTGCTGGCTTCCTCGGGTTGTCACATGCTCAAGCGTTCGGACGGCAGCTTCCGCCTGCTGCCGCGCCCGCACAATTCCGACTACACCCGGTCGGTCGAGAGCCGTCCGCTGGACGTGCCGCCGGACCTGGACACCCCGGCCACGGACCCGACCATGCAGATCCCCGGCGCGCGCGCCAGCGGTGATGCAGGTGCTGCCGCCGACGGCCCCGCGTTCAGCCTCCAGGACACCCCGGCGGGGAGCTGGGAACGCCTGGGCAAGGCGCTGGATCACGTCGATGGGGTCAGCGTGGCGCAGCGCTCGCAGCTTCTGAACAGCTACGAAGTGCAATACAAGGGTGCGCGCATCCTGTTGCGGGTTTCGCCCAACGGCGCGGGCAGCCGGATCGATGCGGTCGGCATCGACGGCCAGCCGCAGCGCACGCCCGAGGCCCTGGAACTGCTCGGTCTGCTGCGCGGGCGGCTGGGTTGATCGCTTGAACCTGCCGGCGCCGCGATTGCCGGCGCCACCGCGGGGCGTGAGGCCATCGTGGCATCGAAAACGCAAAGCCCGTGCATCGCTGCACGGGCTTTTTGGTTTGCGGTGGCTGGCTACGCCGGTGCTGCAGCGGCGTTCGGCACCTGCCAGACCCTGGAATTGGCGCTCCCTACGAGATTCGAACTCGTGTTACAGCCTTGAGAGGGCCGTGTCCTGGGCCTCTAGACGAAGGGAGCGGGGCAAGCATTGACGCGAACGGCTATTATATCAGGGCTTTGCGGGATTCCTGCAAGCCACTTTCCCATGCAAGGACCTGCGGCCCGGCCGCGAGCATGATGCCCGCCAATCCCGAACCTGCCGCTCCACGCCCGCCGCATGTCGTATCGCGCGAGGCGCATGGCATCTCGCGCAAGCAGATCAGCCCCAACGCGCTGCGCGTCCTGTACAAGTTGGGCGAGGCTGGCTTCGAGGCCTACCTCGTCGGCGGCGCGGTGCGCGACCTGCTGGTCGGGGGGCGGCCGAAGGATTTCGATGTCGCCACCAGCGCCACCCCGGAGCAGGTCAAGGCGCTGTTCCGCAACTGCCGCCTGATCGGGCGGCGTTTCCGGCTCGCGCATGTGTTCTTCGGTTCGGAGATCATCGAGGTCGCCACCTTTCGCGCCAACAGCGACGATGGCACCGGCGACCGCGAAACCCACGAGGGCGGTCGGCTGCTGCGCGACAACGTCTATGGCAGCATCGAGGACGATGCCGTGCGGCGCGACTTCACCGTCAACGCGCTGTTCTACGGTGTGCGCGATTTCGCGGTGCTCGATCATGTCGGTGGCTGGGAGGACATCCAGCGCCGCAGCCTGCGCCTGATCGGCGATCCGGAAACCCGCTACCGCGAGGACCCGGTCCGCATGCTGCGTGCGGCACGGCTGTCGGCCAAGCTCGGATTCGACATCGATGCGGCCACCGCCGCGCCGATCCCGGCGCTTGCGTCGCTGGTGACCGAAGCCCCGCCGGCGCGGTTGTTCGACGAGATGCTCAAGCTGTTCCTGACCGGCCACGGGCAGGCCAGTTTCGCGTCGCTCGAACGGCTGGGCCTGCTTGCCACCATCCTGCCCGAGACCGCGGCCGCGTTGGCCCACGACCCCGACGGTCGCCAGCGCGCGATGCTGCGGCAGGCGCTGGTCAACACCGACGCGCGGGTGGCACAGGGCAAGGCGGTGACGCCGTACTTCCTGTTCGCCGCCCTGCTGTGGCCGGCGTTCCGCCGCGAACTGGGCAACCTCGCGCACCAGCACCTGGACCCGCTGGCGATGCAGCAGCGCGCCGCCGACCGCGTCACCCTGCACCAGGCGCAGCGGATCGCGATGCCACGGCGGTTCTCGATTCCGATGCAGGAGATCTGGCTGCTGCAGGCGCGCTTCGACGTGCGCCAGCGCAAGCGCGTGTTCCGGTTGATGGCGCACCCGCGCTTTCGTGCCGCCTACGATTTCCTCGCCCTGCGCACCATCGAGCAGCCCGAACTGGCCGAGCCGGTGGCGTTCTGGACCCAGGCGCAGGAGGTCGGTGCCGAGGCGCTGGCCGCGCAGCTTGCGCATCCGCCGCGGGTGGCGACCCGGACCGAGGCGGCAGGCGAGGACCCCGCTACCGCAGCCCGCCCTCGACGTCGTCGCAAGCGGCATGCCTCCGCGAGCGATGCCGGCACGCCGGATACCTCGCCCTGAGCCAGCGGCATCCGGATGATCGCAATGGAAACGGTGACCGCCTGCATCGGTCTGGGCGGCAATCTGGGCGACGTGCCGGCGGCGATCGCGGCGGCCATCGTTGCAATGGACGGATTGCCGGGCGTGCGCGTGCGTGCGCGTTCAATGTTGTACCGCACGCCGGCGTGGGGCCTGCTGGCGCAGCCGGATTTCGTCAACGCCGCGGTGGTGCTGGAGACCACCCTTTCGGCCGACGCATTGCTGGCGGGGCTGCTGGCGATCGAGCGGGCCATCGGGCGTGAGCGCGACATGGCAGGGATGCGCTGGGGTCCGCGCCTGATCGATCTGGATCTGCTGTTGTACGGGGAGGCGCAGATTGCTCGGGATGGCCTGCAGGTACCGCATCCGCACCTGCACGAGCGCGCCTTCGTGCTGGTGCCGCTGGCAGAGATCGCCGCGGATGCCGTGGTGCCGGGGCGCGGGGTGGTGCAGGAATTGCTGGCGCGGGTCGATGCGGGCGGGATCCTCGCGCTGCCGGAAGTGGGCCGGTAGCGACTGGCGGCTTCGCCGGTACGGCGTTTGGGCACGCCGGCGCCGGGTTTTCGCGTCCGCGGGGACGGCCTGCCAGCGCGACGCGAACCGGTCGATTCTCCGCCAATGCCTTGCGCGCAGGCGCTGGCGCAAAATCGAGCGGTTGCTCCGTCGCGGGCTGCTACAGTAACCCGCTACGCCAAGCCGGTGATTGCCGATGTACGCCTCCGAGGACAAGCCCAAGCCACGCTCCGCCGTGACCGTGCCGTCGTTGCGGGTGGCCAAGCGCGAGGGCCGCAAGCTGGCGATGCTCACCGCCTACGATGCCGGGTTCGCGCGCGCGGTGGATGCCGGCGGGGTGGACATCGTGCTGGTCGGCGACTCGCTGGGCATGGTGGTGCAGGGCAAGCCGAGCACGCTGCCGGTGACGGTGGCAGATTTGGTCTATCACACCCAGTGCGTGGCGCGCGGCCTGCGCGCGGCGCTGCTGGTCGCCGACATGCCGTTCCAGAGCTACGCCACCGTAGAGCGCGCACTCGATGCCGCAGCGGCGCTGGTGGGGCAGGGCGGGGCAGCGATGGTCAAGCTGGAAGGCGCCGGGCATGTGCTGGAGGCGATTTCCTTCCTGGTCGAACGCGACATCCCGGTGTGCGCCCACCTCGGGCTGACCCCGCAGTCGGTCAACCGGCTCGGCGGCTACGGCGTGCAGGGCCGCGAGGAAGCCGCGGCGCAGCGCCTGTACGAGGACGCGCTGGCGGTGGAGGCGGCCGGTGCGGAACTGCTGGTGCTCGAATGCGTGCCCAGCGCGGTCGCTGCCCGCATCAGCCAGGCATTGGCCATTCCCACCATCGGCATCGGCGCCGGTCCCGGCTGCGATGGCCAGGTGCTGGTGTTGCACGACATGCTCGGGCTGGCCAGCGGTCATCGCCGGCCACGTTTCGTCAAGGACTTCCTCGCCGAGGGCGGGTCGGTGGTCGGCGCGGTCAAGGCGTATGTCGCCGCAGTGCGCGAGGGGCGCTTCCCGGCTGCCGAGCACAGCTACGCGTAGGCGATGCAGACCTTCACGACGGTCGCCGACCTGCGCGCGCAGGTGCGGGCATGGAAGCAGGCAGGGCTGCGGGTGGGCTTCGTACCGACCATGGGCAACCTCCACGCCGGGCACTTCGCGCTGGTCGAACTGGCGCGCAGCCACGCCGACCGGGTCATCGCCAGCGTGTTCGTGAACCCCACCCAGTTCGGCCCGAACGAGGATTTCGCACGCTACCCGCGCACGCTCCAGGCCGATGCGGAAGGTCTGGCGGCGCATGGTTGTGACGGGCTGTTCGCGCCGTCGGTACAGGAGATGTACCCCTACGGGGCCGGCCACGAGGTGACGGTTCGGGTGCCGGGGATCACCACCATCCTCGACGGCGCCCACCGCCCCGGCCACTTCGACGGCGTCGCCACCGTGGTCGCGCGGCTGTTCAACATGGTCACGCCCGACCTGGCGGTGTTCGGACGCAAGGACTACCAGCAACTGCAGGTGATCGCCTACCTCGTGCGCGATCTCGCGTTCCCGATCCGGATCCTCGCCGCACCCACCGTGCGCGCCGAGGATGGACTGGCGTTGAGTTCGCGCAACCAGTACCTTTCGGTCGAGCAGCGCCGGATCGCTCCGCAGATACACCTCACCCTGCAGGCGATGCGCGACGCCGTACAGGCCGGACAGGCGCCGGCGCAGGTCGAGGCGACAGCGGCGCGGCGCCTGGCCGAGCTGGGCTTCGTGGTGGACTACGCGGTGATCCACCGGGCCGATCTTGGCCTGCCGGCCGCGGGTCAGCGCGAGGGCTTGGTCGGCCTGATCGCTGCCAGGCTGGGGGCGACGCGCCTGATCGACAACTTGATTCTGGACTGAGCGGTCCATGAATTGACCATCCCGTGACCGGGTCGAGGGTTTGCGCATCCTCATGTTGCAGTGCGCAAACCGGGGGCCTACACTCGCGCGGCGCGGGTTGCCGCGCCCGCACCGTCGGAGCCGAACCATGCACATCACTCTGCTCAAGGCCAAGATCCACCGCGCATCCGTCACCCACGCCGAACTCCATTACGAGGGTTCGTGCGCGATCGATGCGCGCCTGCTGGAGATCGCCGGCATCGTCGAGAACGAGCAGGTGCACATCTTCAACGTCAACAACGGCGAGCGCTTCGTCACCTACGCGATCAAGGCCGAGCCGGGCAGCGGCACGATCTCGGTCAACGGCGCCGCCGCCCATCGCGCCAGCCCTGGCGACCTGGTCATCATCTGCGCCTACGGCCAGTTGGATGCCGCCGAGGCGGCCAGGCACAAGCCGACGCTGGTGTACGTGGACCGGCAGAACCGCCTGACCCACACCAACGATTCGATGCCGATGCAGGCGGCTTGAGAGCCTGTAAAAACTCGCCCACCTGCTGCGGACGCCGCCGAACGCCTCTGGCGGCGGCCCGCGACGCGAAAGCTGCGGTCATTTGGTTCACCAAACTCCCTTGTTTTCACGCAACGCGCCTTGCCAGAGACGCCCGGCGGCGCCCTCGTGACGGCGTTCGAATTTTTCACAGGCTCTGAGGCCGTCGATCTCAGGCGTGGCCGTGGCGCGCTAGCGCCCAGACCACGTGCTCGCGCACCAGCGCCGAGGGGTGTTCCCGGCGCGCGCGCAAGGCCGCGATCACCTCCGGCGTGTCCGGTGCGTTGCCCAGTCCCACCGCGATGTTGCGCAGCCAGCGTTCATGGCCGAGGCGGCGGATCGCCGAGCCTTCGGTGCGTTGCAGGAATTCTTCCTCGGTCCACGCGAACAGCTCGACCAGGCCCGCCGCGTCGAGCCGGTTGCGGGCGCGGAAGTCCGGCTCGGACGCCAGCTTGGCGAACTTGTTCCACGGACAGACCAGTTGGCAATCGTCGCAGCCGAACACGCGGTTGCCGATCGGCTGGCGGAACGCCTCCGGGATTGCGCCCTCGTGTTCGATGGTCAGGTAGGCGATGCAGCGGCGCGCGTCGAGCTGGTAGGGCGCGGTGATCGCCGCGGTCGGGCAGACCTCGATGCAGCGGGTGCAGGTCCCGCAATGTGCGCTCGCGGGTGCGTCCACCGGCAGCGCCAGGTCGGTGTAGATCTCGCCGAGGAAAAACCACGAGCCGTTGTCGCGGTCGATCAGGCAGGTGTGTTTGCCGATCCAGCCCAGCCCGGCGTTGCGCGCCAGTGCGCGCTCCAGCACCGGTGCCGAGTCCACGAACACGCGGTGGCCGAACGGGCCGACCTCCGCCGCGATCCGGTCGGCCAGCTTCTGCAGCCGGGTGCGCATCAGCTTGTGGTAATCGCGACCGCGCGCGTAGCGGGCCACGTAGGCGCGCCGACCGTCGGCCAGCGCGGCCCAGTCGGCCGCGGTCTCGGAGCCGGCGTAATCCATTCGTACCGACAGCACGCTGAGCGTGCCGGGGCGCAGGGTCGCGGGCTTCTCGCGCAGTTCGCCGTGGCGGGCCATCCACGCCATGTCGCCGTGGCGGCCGGCCGCCAGCCAGTCGCGCAGGTGGGCGGCGTCCTCGTCCAGTTCGACCGCCGCCACACCCAAGCGCGCGAATCCCAGCTCGACGGCCCACTGGCGGATGCGTGCCAACTGGGTGGCGGGGTCTTCCATCGGCCAAGTATAAGATTCGTGCATGGTCACGCAGACACCGCTGTTCTCCGTTGCCCAGGCGCGCGCGATCGACCGCGGCGCGCAGGATGCGCTGCGGGTGAGCGAATACGAGCTGATGCAGCGCGCCGGCGCGGCGGCGTGGCGTGAGCTGCTCGGCCACGGGCCGCACGCGCAGCGCATCGGCATCGGCTGCGGACCGGGCAACAACGGCGGCGATGGCTACGCGCTGGCGCGGCTGGCCAGCGAGTCCGGGCGCAAGGTCTGCGTGGTGCACCTGCCCGATGGCGCGCCGCGCAGCGACAGCGCACGGCAGGCGGCTGCGAATTGGCACGCAGCGGGCGGGGCGAGCGCAAGCTTCGACGGCGGCCTGCCGGACGTGGACCTGTGGGTGGACGCGCTGTTCGGAATCGGCCTGACCAGGCCGCCGACAGGGTGCGCCGCGGCGTTGATCGAGGCGATCAACGCGGCCGGCAAGCCGGTGCTGGCGCTGGACGTGCCCAGCGGGGTGGATGCCGAAAGCGGCAACGTTCCGGGCGTGGCGGTCCGCGCCAGCCGGACCCTGGGATTCATCGTGGACAAGCGTGGCCTGCACACCGGTGCGGCACTGGACTGTGTCGGCGCGCTGCAGATCGACGACCTTGGCGTGCCGGCCGCCGTCCGGGACGCACAGGCGCCGGTGGCGTGGCGGATGGACGGAGGCGCGTTGCCGGCCTGGCTGCCGCGGCGAACCCGCGACAGCCACAAAGGCGATTTCGGCCATGTCCTGTGCGTGGGTGGCGACCACGGCACCGCCGGGGCGATTGCGCTGACGGCCGAGGCGGCGTTGCGCTGCGGCGCGGGGCTGGTCAGCGTGGCGACCCGCTGCGAACACTTGCCGGCCCTGATCGCGCGTCGTCCCGAGCTGATGGTGCGTGGCGTCGAGGA
This sequence comes from uncultured Gammaproteobacteria bacterium, assembly GCA_964640525.1. Classification (GTDB taxonomy): domain Bacteria; phylum Pseudomonadota; class Gammaproteobacteria; order Xanthomonadales; family Xanthomonadaceae; genus SZAS-103. The sequence continues at coordinate 10,830 of CAZXGS010000006.1, forward strand.
TACCCAGGCGTTCGGCGAGGTGAGCGAGCGGGCGAGCGTGCTGGCGGTCGGGCCGGGCCTGGGCCGCGGCGACTGGGGGCGCGCGCTGCTGGCGGCATCCCTGCGTGGCGGCAAGCCGCTGGTGCTGGACGCCGATGCGCTCAACCTGCTGGCCGAGGCCCCGCAGCCGCTGGCCGATGCCGTGCTCACCCCGCACCCCGGCGAGGCCGGCCGGCTGCTTGGACGGCCCACCGTGCAAGTCCAGGCCGATCGCTTCGCCGCTGCGCGGGAACTGGCCGGACAGCGGGGGGCGGTGGTCGTGCTCAAGGGTGCCGGCACCCTCGTTGCTGCCCCTGGCGCGGCGCCGGTCGTCATCCAGGGTGGCAACCCCGGCATGGCCAGCGGCGGCATGGGTGACGTGCTGACCGGCGTCATCGCCAGCCTGCGCGCGCAGGGTCTTGGCGGCTTCGACGCGGCGGTCTGCGGCGCCTTGCTGCATGCGGCTGCCGGCGACGCCGCGGCGGCCGACGGCGGACCGCGCGGCCTGCTGGCATCCGATCTGTTTCCTCACCTGCGACGCCTGGCCAACCCATGCACCTGAACCTTCCCGACGAGGCTTCCACCCAGCGGCTGGGCGCCGCGCTGGCCGCCAGCCGGCCGGCATCGGCGGTGCTGTACCTGCGCGGCGACCTCGGCGCCGGCAAATCCACCCTGGCGCGCGCCCTGCTGCGCGCGCTGGGCGTGACCGGCGCGATTCGCAGCCCGACCTACACCCTGATCGAGCCCTACCGGCTGGACGATGGCGGCGAGGCCATCCACCTGGACCTGTACCGGATCGGGCACGCGCAGGAGCTGGAGTTCCTGGGCCTGGACGCCCTCGCCGCGCAGGTCGACCTGTGGCTGGTGGAGTGGCCCGAGCGCGGTCGCGGCGCGCTGCCGGTTGCGGATCTGCAGGTCGAATTGGAGGCTTGCGGTGAAGGTCGCGTGGCGCGCCTGCGCGCGTTTTCGGCCAACGGAGACGCATGGCTGGCGCGGCTTGAAAAGAATGCCAACCTGCATGACATTTTTGCTGTAGATTCAAGATAAGTCTGGCAGGTCACGGATTCATAAAGAATTACCGCTTGAAATCTGGCGCGATGAGGAGTATCAATCGCGCCCATGCGCCGCCACCCCGTCTGCCTCCGGCTGTCGGCCGCCCTGCTTTTCGCCATGGGCGGGCTGGCGCATGCCGGTTCGACGGCCAGCGTGCAGTCGATGAGCCTGACCGACACCGACGGCTGGACGCGGGCATCGATCCAGCTCGACACGGCGGCACGCTACGACGTGTTCACCCTGGCCAACCCGGATCGGCTGGTGGTGGATCTGCATCAGGCCCACCTTGCCGACAGCTTCCGGGTTCCCGGGCCTAACGGGCTGGTGGCCAATGTCCGTACCGGCCAGCCGGTGCCAGGTGACGTGCGGCTGGTGTTCGAACTGGACGGCAAGGCGACGCCTCGCGCCAGCCTTGAGCGTGCCGACGGTGCGGCGCGATTGGTGGTCCGGTTGCACGATCCGGCACCACGCGTGACCTCTCGCGATGCGGGAAAGTCGCGCGGTGCGGGCATGCCGGTGGACGGGGCGAGCCTGGCGGCCGTGAACCCGCAACCGGATCCCGCCGTCACCGCGCCGCAACGTGCGCAAGAGGTGCCGACACGCAATCCGCCGCCACACCTGGACGCCGATCACGCGCCTGCTGTAGCCGTCGCTGCCAAACCGGTTTCCGCCACCGAAGCTGCGCTGGACGAACCCGATCGTCGGGCCCTGGCGGTTTTCGTGCCGTCACCGCCCGGCGCGCGCAGCCCGACCATGCCAGCGCAAGCGGATCCGGCCACGCTGTCGCCGGCCACGCCAGCCCCCTCGACGCCCACCCCGGTGGAACCGGAGACCGAGGCGAGCTTTGCGGCGGGGGCCGACCATGCCCCGTCAGCGCCGCCTCCGGCCACCGCCGACGCCACGCCGGCGGCACTTCCGCCGCCGGGGGCGCGCACCGTGCGCGACGTGCTCGGCAGCCATCCGCGCAAGATCGTCATTGCCGTGGATGCCGGGCACGGCGGCAAGGACGTTGGTGCCAAGGGTTTCAGTGGCAGCTACGAGAAGAACGTCACCCTGGCCACCGCGCGCGAACTGGCGCGCCAGATCGACGCCACCCCGGGCCTGCGGGCGGTGTTGACCCGCGATGGCGATTATTTCGTCCCGCTGGCCGAGCGTTACCGCAAGGCGCGCGAGGCCAAGGCCGACCTGTTCATCTCGATCCATTGCGACGCCGATCCCACCCATTCCGCCTCCGGCTCGTCGGTGTGGGTGTTGTCCGAGCGCGGGGTGACCTCGCAGGCGGCGCGCTGGCTGGCCGACCGCGAGAACGCCGCCGACCTGGTCGGCGGGGTCAAGCTCTCCGACAAGGACGACACCCTGGCCTCGGTGCTGCTCGACCTGTCGCAGAGCGCGACGATGAAGGCCAGCGAGGATGCGGCCGAGCGCGTCCATCAGGCGTTGCGCGACATCGGCCGGACCCACAAGGCGCATCCGGAACACGCCAATTTCGTCGTCCTGCGCTCGCCCGACGTGCCTTCGATGCTGGTGGAAACCGCCTTCATCACCAACCCGGTCGAGGAACGGCACCTGAACGATCCGCGTTACCGCACGCAGTTGGCGCATGCGGTGCTCAGCGGGGTCGAGAGTTACTTCATCAGCACCCCGCTGCCGGGAACCGAGTTCGCCGCGCTGCATCCGCGGCCCGGCTCCCGGGCACGCCTGGCAGCCGCAGCGCCGTCGACGACGTCAGCGGGTACGGGCGGGGTGGACGCGGACGTTCCGGCGGCGCCGCGCCGTGCGCGGGCGGCGGTCGTGCTGGCGGCGGCCGACCAGGGCCAGTCGATCCACGTCGTCCAGCGCGGCGAGAGCCTGCGTGACATCGCCGAGCGATTCGGCGTGAGCCTGATGCGCCTGCGCCAGATCAACGACCTGCAGGGCAACCGCATCCGCCCGGGGCAAACGTTGCGGATCCCGGCGCGCGCCGACAACGGCTGATCGCCGTCCAGCGCATCGACGGTGCACCGGCGCAGGCTTGCTATGATCGCGGTTTTCCGCGCGATCTTGCCGTGCCCATCCGCCAGCTCCCGGACACCCTGATCGACCAGATCGCCGCCGGTGAGGTGGTCGAACGACCGGCATCGGTGGTCAAGGAACTGGTCGAGAACGCCCTGGATGCCGGCGCAGGCCGGGTGGACATCGACCTGGAGGAGGGCGGAATCCGCCTGATCCGGGTGCGTGACGATGGCGCAGGCATGGCTGCAGCGGAGCTGCCGCTGGCCATCTGCCGCCATGCCACCAGCAAGATCGCCTCGCTCGAAGACCTGGAGCAGGTACTGACGATGGGCTTTCGTGGCGAGGCGCTGCCTTCGATCGCGGCGGTGAGCCGATTCGCGCTGAGTTCCCGCGATGCGGCCTCCGAACACGGCGCCCGCCTGCAGGTGGACGGTGGCAAGCCGCTGCCGCTGGCGCCGCACCCTCACCCGCGCGGCAGCACGGTCGAGGTGCGCGACCTGTTCTACAACGTCCCGGCGCGCCGGCGCTTCCTCAAGGCCGAGCGCACCGAACTGGGCCACGTCGAGGAGTGGCTGCGCGCACTGGCGCTGGTGCGGCCGCGGATCGAGTTGCGGATCACCCACAACGGCCGCCAGCTCAAGCACTACCGACCCCTGCGCGATGACGAGGACGCCCTCGGACGGGTCGCCGCGGCGCTCGGCGAGGAGTTCGCCAAGGCCTGCCTTGCGCTGGACCACGCCGCCGCCGGATTGCGCCTGCACGGCTGGATCGGCCTTCCGACCACCGCGCGTTCCAGCGCCGACCAGCAGTATTTCTTCGTCAACGGCCGCGCGGTGCGCGACCGTACCGTCGCCCACGCGGTGCGGCAGGCCTACGCCGACGTGCTCCATCACGGCCGGTTTCCGGCGTTCGTGCTGTTCCTCGAGCTCGACCCGCGCCGGGTGGACGTCAACGTGCACCCGGCCAAGCACGAGGTGCGCTTTCGCGACGGCAGGCTGGTCCACGACTTCGTGTTCCGCACCCTCCACGAGGCGCTGGCCGGCGCGCGCGCCGGTGCGGCCGACGTACCGCCGCCGGGGCAGGTGGCGACCGACGCGGCGGACCTTGTGACCGCGCAGGCGCCAGGCAGCGTGGGTGCCCGCGCGGCCTTTGCATGGCCGGCGCAGCGCCAGCCGGGGTTGGCGCTGGGCGTGTCCGAACGCGCGGCCGCGTACGTCGGAGGCTTTGGTGCCGGGCCGCCGGCGGCTGCAGCCGCGCCCGCGCTCGCCGCGATGGCGCCCTCCCTGCCGCCGCCCGGCGAGGAAGGGCAGGCGCCGCCGCTGGGCTACGCGCTGGCGCAATTGCACGGTGTGTTCATCCTCGCCGAAAATGCGCAGGGGCTGGTGCTGGTGGACATGCACGCCGCCCACGAGCGCATCACCTACGAGCGCCTGAAGGCGGCGCAGGAGGGTGTGGGCATCCGCAGCCAACCGCTGCTGGTGCCGCCGAGCCTGGCGGTATCCGAGCGCGAGGCCGATGCGGTCGAGGAGCATGCGCAGACGCTGGCCGCGCTGGGCTTCGAGGTCGATCGCAGCGGCCCGCAGGCGGTGACGTTGCGCGGCGTGCCGGCCCTGCTTGGCGGCGCCGACCCGCGCCAGCTTTTGCTGGACGTGCTCACCGACCTGCGCGAGCACGGGGATTCGCGCCGCGTCGCTGAGCAGCGCAACGCCGTGCTCTCGACCATGGCCTGCCATGGTTCCATACGCGCCAATCGGCGCCTGTCGACTGCGGAGATGAACGCGCTGCTGCGCGACATGGAGGCGACCGAGCGTTCCGGGCAGTGCAATCATGGGCGCCCGACCTGGGTCCAACTCGGCGCGGCCGAACTGGACCGGCTGTTCATGCGCGGACGCTGAGTGCACGGCAAGATGGCATGATCCGACCTTTTGTATAGGTGAACTGATGTCCAATCACCCGCTGTCCACGGCCACGATGGTGCTGGCGATGCTGGCGCTGGCACCTTCGGCGCCCGCGGCTGCCGCCAGGGCAAGCGCGGCCGCGTCGAAAACGGTCTCCACGCCGGTCCCGTCGCCTTCCGCATCCCGCCACGCCAACCCCAAGGACGCTGCCTTCGTCATGGAAAACGACCACTGGCGCAGCCAGCGCCTCGCCCGCCTGCGTGCCCCGGATGGATGGCTGTCCCTGGTCGGGCTGCACTGGCTGGACGCCGGCAGCCATCGCCTGGGGAGCGGCGCCGGCAATGACGTGCAGTTGACCACCGGGCCGGCGTCGCTTGGCACGCTGGTCCTCAGCGCCGGCAAGCCGACCTTCCATCCCGCCCCGTCCTCCGGCGCGACGATCGCCGGCAAGCCGATCCACGGGGCGCTGGTGCTCAAGACGGACGCCGCCAGCGACGGCCCGAGCATCGTCGCCTTCAACCACGGCAGCGCCAATTTCCAGGTGATCGAGCGCGCCGGCGAGTTCGGGCTGCGGGTCAAGGACGCCAACGCGCCGACGCGAACGGGTTTCTCCGGCATCGACTATTTCCCTGCCGACGCGGCGTGGCGCCTGCCCGCGAAATTCATCCCGCATCCCAAGGGCCGCACCATGCCGATCGCGTCGGTCATCAACACCGTCGAGCCCATGGCCAACCCCGGCGTGGTGGAGTTCGAAAAGGACGGCAAGACGTATCGGCTGGAGGCGCTGGACGAGGGCGACGGCCAGTTGTTCCTGATCTTCGCCGACCGCACCAGCGGCAAGACCACCTACGGCGCCGGTCGCTTCCTGTATGCCGATCCGCCGAAGAACGGCACCACGGTGGTGGATTTCAACCAGGCTTACAACCCGCCATGCGTGTTCACCCACTTCGCCACCTGCCCGCTGCCGCCGCCGGAGAACCGGCTGGATCTGGCGGTGACCGCCGGTGAGAAGAAGTATGCCGGCGCGCATCCGGGCGGTACGCGATGAAAAGGTCATGGCGCGCCGTTGCCGGCCTCGCACTGGGCCTGCTGCTGGCCACCGGCGCGCTGGCCAGGCCGCCCACGCCGCTGTTGTGGAAGGCCACCCGCGGGCAGGAGACGGTGTACCTGCTGGGGTCGCTGCACATCCTGCAGGCCTCCGACTACCCGCTTTCGAGCGACGTGACCGATGCCTATCGCGCGGCAGCGAAGGTGGTGTTCGAGGTTCCACCGGCGCAGATGAGCACGCTCGCCATGCTCGGCCCGACCGCCAGGCTGGGCATGTACGGCGACCCGCGGCAGAGCCTGAAGCAGGACCTGGCGCCGGCGACGTGGCGGAAGCTGGTGACCTATGCCGAAGGCAACGGGCTCTCGCCCTTCGTGCTCAACCGCATGCGGCCGTGGATGGTGGGTGCGACGATCCTTGCGGTGGAGACGAAGAAGCTCGCCTACGACCCCGAACGCGGGTTGGACAAGCATTTCATGAACCAGGTGGCGGCCGATCACAAGCCGTCCGGTGGTTTCGAGACCGTCGAGCAGCAATTGCAGATCCTGGCGGGCTCGCCGAAGGACGAGCAGGTTCGCGACCTGACCCAGATGCTCGACGAACTGCCGAAGTTCGGCCAGAAGATGGGACAGATGCACGCGATGTGGCGCGCCGGCGATGCGGGCGCGCTGTACCGCGAGGCGAGTGCGGAGTTCAGGAGCGAGCCCGCCACCCAGCGGCGGATGATCGACGACCGCAATCGCCGCTGGATCCCGCAACTGGACAGGATCGCCGCCGACACCCACGGCCCGGTGCTGGTGATCGTCGGCGCCCTGCACCTGCTGGGCCCGCGTGGCGTGGTGCAGTTGCTCAAGCAGGACGGCTATCGCGTGCAGCGGGTGTGCACGGGGTGCACGAACCTGCGTTGAGGCGCGCGGGTGATCGAGCGGCCGGGTTTCGCCGCCGGCGGTCGCAGGCCAGGTTTCCGTGCTGCGGGTGATGGCGCTGGCCGAAACAACCGTTGGACGGTCGGCGTGCACGGCGGTGCTGCGCAGGCAGCGCGCGCGCCGCGGTCAGCGTGGCGGTGCCGTTTCCCGCGCACATGCCCGAAGGCGCTGCCGGCAGCGTGATTCCAGCGCCCGCGGCAAATCCGTCCTGCGCATCAAGGCACGCGCGTGTGAATTCCGCCCGGCACCGCCAGCATGTCGATGCAATCCACCGGACACGGCGCCACGCACAGCTCGCAACCGGTGCACAGATCGGCGATCACGGTGTGCATGCGCATCGGCGCGCCGATGATCGCGTCCACCGGGCAGGCCTGGATGCACTTGGTGCAGCCGATGCAGTCGTCCTCGACGATCCGCGCCACGGCGGGCGACTTTTGGCTGCCGTGGGTGGGGTCGAGTGGCTTCGGGCGCCGGCCAAGCGCCGTGGCCAGGGCATGGATGCCGTCCTCGCCACCCGGCGGGCACTGGTTGATGTCGGCCAGGCCGTCGACCATCGCGGTGGCGTAGGGGCGGCAACCGGCGAAGCCGCACTGCCCGCACTGGGTTTGCGGCAGCAGGCGGTCGAGCGCCTCGATGCGCGCCTCGCGGTCGAGCGGCGCGGCGCTCGCGCCGGTCTTGCGCAGCAGGCCGGGCAACCAGCCGGCCGCGGCCAGCAGCCAGCCAGCCCAGGCACCTGCGCCCTCGACGGCCAGCGCAAACGGCAGCCCGGCACCGAACGCTGCCAGCAGGCGCAACGGCAAGCCGCGCCAAGGGTGGTTCGCGTCGATCTCGTCCAGCCGCTGTTGCAGCGACGGGCCGAGCAGCCAGCCGCAGGCCAGCGCCAGCACGAACACGGTGGCCAGGGAAACGACGAGGGACATGTGGGTTGGGGTGCGCCGGCGGTCAGGAATGGCTTGCGCGGCCTGCACCGGATGTTCGCATGCGCGGGCGGCGACCTCGGCCGCCGCCCGCGATGGTGCGCCTGTGCACCGTGGGAACCCGGAGACGGGTTCGGGAATCCCTTCAGTGTTGCGATTGCCGGTTTTCGAACATGTGCAGCAATCGATCCTTGGCGTGCAGCTTTTCGCGCTTCATCTTCGCCAGCGTCTGGTCGTCGAGCGGCAGCACGCCCAATTCGGCATCCAGTACCTGCTTGTCCAGTTCGCGATGGCGATGGTAGAGCTGGCGGAACTCGATGTCGAACTTGAGCAGTGCATCCAGCTCTTCGCGCGATTGGCTTTCGAACATGGCGCTTGACCTCCTCTGCGTCGGATTTTCAAGGGGCGGAAAATGCAAACGCCCCGCACGGCGACCGGCGGGGCGTTGGTTCAACGGGATTCGGGACATGCTGCATGGTGCGCCGCTGCCCGGGAACCCGCGTAGGGAATCTTGCGACTCCAGATGACGCGGTGCTCCGGAAAATCGACTGCGCTCATGGGCCAGTTCCGATCCTCCATGCATCGGGGGGATGCATGGGACATAGACCCTACTCCTGCCAATCTGCGACCGCAAGTGAACAGGCAAGTCATTGAAACGACAGCGGGTCGAGTCTCAAACGCACCGATACCGCCGCCGGGTCCGGCCCTCGCCCACCCCGGCACCGGTCACTTGTCGCCGCGCAGCGCGATCACCTCGACGCGGTTGTTGCGTGCCCGTCCGGCGGGGTTGGCATTGCTTGCCAACGGCTGTTCGGCGCCCAGGCCCACCGCCTGCAAGCGGGTCACGGGAATGCCCGCCGCGCGCAGGTAGTTGGCGACGGTCTGCGCACGTTGGCGCGACAGCGCCAGGCTGCGCTGTGGGCCGCCGGCGTTGTCGGTGTGGCCTTCGATGCGGATCGTCACCGCCGGGTGCTTGCGCACGAAGGCGATCACCGCCTCGATCTGCCGTTTCGCCGCCGCGCCCTTGTGCAGGCTGGCGCTGCCGGGAGCAAAGGCTGCACCGGTCACGGTCATCGAGGGTCCGCGTGGGCCGGCGTCCGCGCCGCTCGTGGGTGCGGTCCTGGTCCCGCCCATCAGCGCCGCTTCCTGTTGCGCCAGCGCGGCGGCTTTGGCGCGCGCCTCGGCAAGTGCCTGGGCCTGCACGGACTCATCGCTGGCCAGGCTGGCTTCCTGCTGCTGTTGCTGGGCCTGCTGGTCGGCCGCGCTGCGCTGGGCCTCTTCCTCGCGCGCCTTGTTCTGCATGCGCAGGCGCTCGGCTTCCATCCGCGCGCGGTCGGCATCGCGGCGGCTGGCCTCAAGCAGGATGCGATCATGCTCGCGGTCGAGCTGGTCGAGCTGGTTCTGCGCCAGATCGGCCTGGGCGGCGAAGCGCGCCGCGGCGATGCGGTGCTCGGCGATGTACAGCGCCGACTTGCGCTCGTCCGAATGCGGCGAGGTCTGTGCCAGCACCGCCAGCGCCTGGTGCGCCTTCAGGCGATCCACCCCGCCCAGCGATCCCAGCGCCGGATCGGCATCCAGGTGTGCCAGTTGCGCGCCCAGCCGCTGCAGGTCGGGATCCTTCGGCGGTGCGGCCTGCACGCCGAGTGCAAGCACGGCGGCAAGCGCCGCGCATGCGAGCCGGCGCATCCTCGCGTGTGGGTGCGTGGCGGTGCTCATGGCAACGGCTCCTGATCGAGCAGGCGATGGCGCAGGTCGGCGTTTTCCTGCGTCTTCATCGCCACCTGGGCCTGGTTTGCCAGCGCCCGGCCCTTGGCGCGGGCCAGGTCGGCGTCGGCGTGGGAGGCCGCGATCAGCCAGCGCGCGCGATCGTAGTCCTGGCGCGCCATCGCTGTCTGTGCGTCGTCCAGTTCGCGGCGGGCGCTGCCCAGCTCATCGCCGGCGTAACGCTGCGCGTCCGCTCCGGCGCCACGGATTGCGTTGTGTGCCTGTGCCAGCTCCTGTGTCGGCGGCGGCAGGCTCGCGCACCCGGCCAGTGCCGCGAGCAGTGCGCCGGCAACAAGGGTACGATGGATTTTTCGTCGCGATGGTGTCATAAGCACTCCACGGTGACGGTCGCCAGCACCGCCATTGTCCAAAGCTGGCGCCGTGCATGCAATGACCGCCGCCGTCCAACCCCGGGGAGCCGTTAGAAGATGGACATCGAATACTTCCTCAAGCTGATGGCCGAGAAGAATGCCTCGGACCTGTTCCTGACCACCGGCGCGCCGGTGAACATGAAGGTCGAAGGCAAGCTGTACGCGCTTGGCAACACCGGTTTGCCGCCGGGGCTGGTGAAAAAGATCGCCTACTCGCTGATGGACGAGACGCAGGTGGCGGTGTTCGAGCGCGACCTGGAAATGAACATGGCGATCTCGGTCAGCGAGGCCGGGCGCTTCCGCGTCAACGTGTTCAAGCAGCGCGGCGAGCTGGGCATGGTGATCCGCGCGATCAAGAGCGAGATCCCCAGCGTCGAGCAGCTCAAGCTGCCGTCGATCCTCAAGGACATCGTGCTCGAACCGCGCGGCCTGGTGCTGCTGGTCGGCTCCACCGGCTCGGGCAAGTCGACCACCCTGGCGGCGATGATCGACCATCGCAACTCCAACACCACCGGTCACATCCTCACCATCGAGGATCCGATCGAGTTCCTGCACCGGCACAAGAAATCCATCGTCAACCAGCGCGAGGTCGGGCTGGACACCCACGCCTTCCACAACGCGCTGAAGAACGCCATGCGCGAGGCGCCCGACCTGATCCTGATCGGCGAGATCCTCGATGCCACCACCATGGAGGCGGCGATCGCCTTCGCCGAGACCGGCCACCTGTGCCTGGCGACGCTGCACTCCAACAACGCCGACCAGACCCTGGAGCGCATCCTCAACTTCTTCCCGGAGTCGGCGCACAAGAACATCCTGATGAATCTGGCGCTGAACCTGAAGGCGGTGATCAGCCAACGCCTGGTGATCGGCGTGGACGGTCGGCGCATCCCGGCCAGCGAGATCCTGATCAACACCCCGCTGATCCGCGACCTGATCCGCCGCGGCGAGGTCCACGCCATCAAGCAGGCGATGGAGGAGTCGCTGCAGGAGGGCATGCACAGCTTCGACCAGTCGCTGTACCGGCTGTACAAGGACGGCCGCGCGGAACTGGAAGAAGTCCTGCGCAAGGCCGACTCGCGCGACGGTCTGGCGTTGAAGATCCGCCTTTCCGAGGGCGCGCAGGGCGAGCACGATCCCTACGCCGACGTGTTCGCGCCGACCACGCCGAGCGTCACCCAGGGCGAGGGTTACTGATCGCGCGGATCAGCGCGCGCCGCCTGGCGCGTCCGGCTGCCGCTCGGGACGCGCGTTGGCGAACGCCGGCAACAGCATGCAGGCATCGTAGATGCGGCGGATGGTGGGGTAGGGGGTCAGGTCCACGCTGAAGCGGCGGGCATTGAACACCTGCGGGATCAGGCAGCAGTCGGCCATCCCCGGTTGTTCGCCATCGCAGAAGGTGCCGGTGGACAGGTGCTCGGAGAGCAGGTTCTCGACCGCGCCGAAACCCTCGCGGATCCAGTGCCGTACCCACTCCTCGCGCTCCGGCGGCGGCACGTTCCATTCGTTTTCGAAATACCGCAGCACGCGCAGGTTGTTGAGCGGGTGGATGTCGCAGGCGACCGCCTGCGCGATGGCACGCGCGCGCGCGCGGTCGCGCGCGGTGGCCGGCAGCAGCGGATTGTCCGGCCAGGTCTCGTCGATGTACTCGATGATCGCCAGTGACTGGCGGATGATGCGGTGGCCGTGCAGCAACGCCGGCACCAGCGCCTGCGGCTGGATCGCGCGGTATTCCAGGGTGTGCTGCTGGCCACCGCCTTCGAGCAGGTGGACCGGCACGATCTCGTAGTCCAGCCCCTTGAGGTTGAGCGCGATGCGCACCCGGTAGGACGCGCTGGAGCGCCAGTAACTGTAGAGCTGCAACCGATCGGTGTGATGCTGGATCATCGCTCGCCGTCCGCCCGGTGCTCCGATCCGCCAAGGCTAGCCGCTGCGCGCGGGCAAGGGAAGGGTTGCAGGCCCGCCCCGGGGTTGCCGATCGCCGGGCAGCCATCGCGGGCGATCGACGATGGCCGTGCGGCACGCGGTGAACGGCTCAACCCGCCTTGGCCATGACCTGCTCGATCGCCCCGAACACGCTATGGCCGTCGTGGTCGAGCATCTCGATGCGGATGCGGTCGCCGAAGGCCATGAACGGGGTCTTGGGCGCGCCGGATTCAAGGGTCTCCACGGTGCGTCGCTCGGCGAAGCACGAGGCACCCAGCGAGGTGTCCTGGTTGGCCACCGTGCCCGAGCCGACCAGCGTACCGGCCGACAGCGGCCTTGTCTTCGCGGCATGCGCGATGAGCTGGGCGAAGTCGAACTGCATGTCGATGCCCGCCTCGGGGGCGCCGAACCACGCCCCGTTGACGTGGGTCAGCATGGCCAGATGGACCTTGTTGTCCTTCCATGCCTCGCCCAGTTCGTCGGGGGTGACCAACACCGGCGACAGCGTCGAGCGCGGCTTGGACTGCAGGAATCCGAAACCCTTGGCCAGCTCCGGCGGGATCAGGTTGCGCAGGCTGACGTCGTTGACCAGGCCGATCAACTGGATGTGCCCGGCAGCCTGCGCAGGCGTCAGCGCCATCGGCACGTCGTCGGTCACCACCACCACCTCGGCCTCCAGGTCGATGCCGTAGGCTTCGTCCGGCACCACGACCGGATCGCGGGGGCCATGAAAACCGGCACTGACCGCCTGGTACATCAACGGGTCGGTGTAGAACGTCTCCGGTACCTGCGCGCCGCGCGCGCGGCGGACGCGCTCGACGTGGGGAAGGTAGGCGCTGCCGTCGACGAATTCGTAGGCGCGCGGCAGGGGTGCGGCCAGCGCGGCCATGTCCACGTCGAAGGCGCCCGCGGCCTGGCCGGCAGCCAGCTTTTCGGAAAGTGCGTTCAGGCGCGGGGCGAGGTTGGACCAGTCCTCCAGCGCGTGTTGCAGGGTATCGGCGATGCCGGTGGCACGCACCGCGCGACGCAGGTCGCGCGAAACCACGATCAGGGTGCCGTCGCGGCCACCTTCCTTGAGGGATCCGAGTTTCATGCCGGGGAGTCGTCCAGATGGGCCAGTCGCCCATTGTACGTCGTCAGCTCGCGCCGCCGGCCCGGATCGGACTGCGCATCAGAAGTTGGGCTTGTCGCTGGCGCCCTCGAAACGCGCCACGCATTCGAGGATTTCCTGCCGCGCGGCGGCGGCATCGCCCCACCCGGCGATCTTGACCCATTTGCCGGGCTCCAGGTCCTTGTAGTGGGTGAAGAAATGGGCGATGCGTTCGCGCCAGTGCGGCGGCACGTCGGAGATGTCGTGGATGTGCGCATAGCCGGAGAACACCTTGTCGATCGGCACCGCGACCAGTTTGGTGTCCGTGCCGGCCTCGTCGGTCATGTTGAGCATGCCCACCGGCCGACAGCGGATCACCGCGCCGGGGATCAGCGGCAGCGGCATCATCACCAGCACGTCCACCGGATCGCCGTCGCCGCACAGGGTGTGCGGGATGTAGCCGTAGTTGCACGGATAGCGCATCGGCGTGGACAGCACCCGATCGACGAAGATCGCGCCGCTGGCCTTGTCCACCTCGTACTTGACCGGCTCGGCATCCTTCGGGATTTCGATGACGACGTTGATGTCGTCCGGGACGTTGCAGCCGGTGGGGACGAGGTCGAGGCCCATGCGGGTTCTCCTGGCGATGGCGGGCGCCGTGGCGGGGGCGAAAGGATACAGAGGACAGAGGACAGAGGACAGAAAAGCTTGTTCCGAAGTCCGGTTCCGGCTTTTTACAGGGATGGTGGATCGGCAGGATCGTCTTTAGCCGCCGCCGGCTTGCAGCCGGGCACCACCGCGTCGGCGCGGTACACCCACCAGGTGCGCCGGTTGGCCGCGCCCACGCGGATCGCGCGGCGGCGATCCACGCACGCGCCGATGGCATCGTCGATCGCGAACACCCAGCGCCTGGCCGGGGCCTGCGCCTGCCAGGCGCTGGCGCGGGCGAACTGTTGCGCGGTGCTGGCCTTGAATCCGAAGTCGCGCGCCGGGCGGTCGGCCATCAGCAGGTTCTGTTCGCGCCAGCCGACCAGGCCCAGTTCGGCATCCGGGCCGATCAGGCGACCGGCCTGGCGCATGATCCCGCGTGCCGAGCTGGAGTCGTTGAGCAGCGGGTAGGCCCACAGGCTCCAGGCACTCCACAGCACCACCAGCCCGGTCAGCAGCGCCTGCACGCCGCGGCGTGGACGCCATGCCAGCGCGACCAGCAGCACGGCTGCGCCGGTGCATGCAAGCATCAGCCAGACGCCGTGGCCGCCATCGGCCAGACCGCGGTCGGAGGCCAGCCGCGTCGCGGCGGCATGGCCCTGCAGCGCCCACAGGCCGTAGCCGAGCGCGGCCACGCCAAGCACGATGGTGCCGGCAAATGCGGCGATGCGCAGCCAGCGCGCACGCACGATCTGCTTCAGGTACGGCCCCATGGCCAGCGCCACCATCGGCAGCATCGGCATCACGTACATGTCGCGCTTGCCGGCCGGAAAGCTGAAGAACGCCAGCACCAACACCGACCAGCCCAGCAGCAGACCGATCCGCGCGTCCTTCTCCGCCAGCGCCTGCCGCCAGCGTGCGATCGCCCCCGGCCACGCCAGTGACAGCGGGAACCAGCCCAGCAGCAGGACCGGTCCGAAATACCAGAACGGCTTGGGGTGCGACCAGTGCTCGGCGTAGCGCTGCGCGGTCTGATGCAGCAGGATGTCGTGGGAGTAGGCCGTGTATTCGGCGCTGCCATGTGCCTTGACCGCCAGCAGCATCGGCACCAGCCACAGCCCTATCGCCAGCAGGAACGCGCCCAGCCCGCCGAGCCAGCGCCAAGCGGCGCCAGCCGTGCGCGTCACCTCCCAGCCGCGGGCTCGCAGCAGCGCGTACGGCAGCAGCATCAGCAGGGCCAAGAAACCCACGCCCTTGGTGATCACGCCCAGGCCGGCGACGAAACAACCCAGCCAATACACGCGCCAGTTCGGCCCTTGCAGGCAGTGGCGCAGCAACGCCCAGTTGGCCAGGGTGATCTCGGCCATCAGCAGCGGGTCAATCTGCGCGCGCTTGACCTGATAGACGAACTGCAACACCGACAGCAGGGCCGCGGCCGCCAACAAGCCGACCCGCGGGTTCCACAGCCGCCGGCCCAGGTCCCAGGTCAGCGTCAGCGTGAGCAGGCCGGCCAGCAGCGAGGGCAGCAGGAAGGCCACGCGCCAGGACCCGAACAACTCGAAGCCGGCAGCCTCCATCCACATCAGCATCGGCGGCTTGTCGGCGTACAGCTCGCTGCCACGGTGCGGAAACAGCCAGTCGCCCGATTCCACCATCTGTTTGGCGGCCAGGGTGAAGCGTGGCTCGTCCGCGGGCCACGGGTCGCGCAGGCCGATCCCGAGCGCGAGCAACAGCAGCGCAAACAGCATGAACGCGGCAAATTGCCGGCGGTCGCGGGGGTCGAGCGTCATCCGGTCACACCAGAGAAATCGCGGGGCATGGCAGCCATCGCCGGGCAGGTGGACGAATGGTAGCGGCTTGCGGTGACCGCGCGCTCAGCCGGGGTAGCGTTCCGTGCTTGACACGCGCCCCGCGCTGCCCGAACGTCCGCATCATCCCCTGCGAGAACCCGTTCGATGCGCGTCGCACACCGAAACCTGGCGATGCTGGCCACCGCGCTCGTGCTGGCGGTGCCGGCATGGGCGCAGGACGATCAGGACGCCTACCCGGTCACCCCGATGGCGACCTCGTGGGTGAGCCTGGACGGCCACCGTTACACGGTCGAGATCGCGCAGACCGAAGCCCAGCGCGCCCGCGGCCTGATGTTCCGCGACAAGCTGGCACCGAATCGCGGGATGTTGTTCCTGCATGACCGGGAGCGCCCGCTCGCCTACTGGATGAAGAACACGAGGATTCCGCTGGATATTTTCTACTTCGACGCCGGCCGCAAGTTGGTTTCGGTGGCGAAGAACACCCCGGCCTGTGACCTTGGCGATGCCTGTCCGCCGTTCCGCAGCCAGGGCCCTGCACTGTACGTGCTCGAACTCAATGCCGGGATTGCCGACAAGATCCACGCCAAGGCGGGCGACCGCCTCGGGTTCGGCCCCGGCATTCCGCCGACCCCGGCGGCTGCCCAGCCCTGACACCTTTCCCGGAGGTTGCCATGAACAGCATGGGAGATCGAACGGACACAGACCAGGCGCGCTTGCCCGCGTGGGAGGCGCTGGCGCGGATGGACGACGATGCCCTGCCGTTGCTCGGCACCGCCTTGCTGATCGCCCGCGACGAGTACCCGCAGCTGCGCATCGAGCCCTACGAGGCGTTGGTGCAGGACTACGTGGATGGCCTGCGCGAGAAGGTGCAGGCGCAGGAATCGGCACCGGCACGGATGATGGTGATCAACCGCTTCCTGTTCGACGAGGTCGGCTTCGGCGGCAACGTGGAGTCCTACAGCGACCCCCGCAACAGTTACCTCAACGACGTCTTCGACCGCAAGCTCGGCATCCCGCTGTCCCTGGCGCTGGTGCAGATGGAGATCGCGCGCCGCCTGGAAGTGCCATTGGACGGCATCTCCTTTCCCGGCCACTTCCTGGTGCGGTTGCCGGTGGACGACGGCATCCTGGTGATGGATCCGTTCAACAAGGGTCGCTCGCTGAGCGCCGAGGAACTTCGCGAGCGCCTGAGCGCGCACTGCGACGGCCAGGCGCCCGGCGATGCCGAACTTCTGCACGTGCTCGCCCCGGCCAGCCACCGTGCGATCCTGCTGCGGATGCTGCGCAATCTCAAGGTGGTGTACACCGAGCGCGGCGACTGGGAGCGCGTGGCGCGTTCCAGTGATCGCCTGCTCAAGCTCGACCCCGGGCTGGGCGAGGAAGTCCGCGACCGCGGCCTGGCTTACCTGAAACTCGGCCATGTCCGCGGCGCGCGCGAGGACCTGGCGCGCTACCTGCAGGTGCAACCGGAAGCCCCGGATGCCGAAGCGATCCACAGCCTGCTGATCGAAGCGTCGGGGCGGGCGCGCAGTCTGAACTGACGCGGGGCGATCGTCGCGGCATCCGGGCGCGCGCGAGGAGTCCGCAGTCGCGCTGCGGGCGGGCGCGGGTGGATTCATGGGCGCATGCCAGTGCCCCAATTCCGTTCGTGGTGAGCGGGATCGGCCGAGAATGAAGTTCGAGCCAGTGCCCCAATTCCGTTCGTGGTGAGCAGGATCGGCCGAGAACGAAGTTCGAGCCAGTGCCCCAATTCCGTTCGTGGTGAGCAGGATCGGTCGAGAATGAAGTTCGAGCCAGTGCCCCAATTCCGTTCGTGGTGAGCAGGATCGGTCGAGAACGAAGTTCGAGCCGATCCGTGTCGAACCACACGCGGGGGTGGCGCAGTCACCCTGCCTCGCGGTCGTCCGGCACCTCGGCATGGCTTGCATCGGCATGCACCACCACCCGGTTGCGGCCGTCGCGCTTGGCGCAGTAGAGCGCGCTGTCGGCTTGCGCCAGCAACGGGCCCAGGGCGTAGCCGGCCCAGCGCGAAGCGCCCACTCCGAAGCTGGCGGAGACCGGGAACGCCGGACCGTCCGCCGTGCCTTGCAACGCCGCGATCTCCCGGCGCATCGCCTCGGCCACGTCGGCCGCGCGTTCGGGCACGCAGTCCGGCAGCAGGATGCCGAATTCCTCGCCACCCAGACGGCCGAAGATGTCCACCGAGCGCAGGTGCTTCCGGCACGCCGCCACCGCGGCCTTGAGCGCGTCGTCGCCGGCGGCGTGGCCGTGCCGGTCGTTGATCTGCTTGAAGTGGTCGAGGTCGATCGCGATCACCCCGACCTCGCGCATCGACTTGCGGCAGTTCGCCAGTTCGGCCTGCGCGCATTCGATGAAATGCGGACGGTTGTGGATCCCGGTCAGGCCGTCGCGCTGGGCCAGTTGCTGGAACCTGAGCCGCGCGCGGCGGGTGCGCAGCGCGTACAGCAGCACCGATCCGAGGACCACCAGCAGCAGGGCGATGCCGAGGCGCACCGCCAGCAGGGACTTGCGATCCACTTCCTGCTTGAGCATGAGCAGCTGGTTCTGCTGATCGACCGCGGCCATCTGCGATTCTTTCGCCACGACCTGCTGGTGCACCTTCTGGTAGGCGATGGCGCGCGCGCTGATGTCGTCGAGATAGCCCTTGTCGGTGGTCGCCGACTTCTCGTACCAGGCCAGTGCCGCGGCAAGATCGCCGTCGGCCTTGGCGATTTCGTAGAGCACGCGGGTGGCGCGGACCAGGGCCACGGTGTTGGCACGGGCATGCACGGCGTGCAGCGCGTGTGCGCGTGCCTGGGCACGATCGCCCTTGGTCCACGCGGCTTGCGCGAGGATCGCCTCGAAATCGTCCACGAGGTCGGAAAAACCGGTCGCACGGGCCTCGGCCAGGTATGGCTGCAACGTCTGGATCGCCAGCTCCGGCTGGCCGTCGGCGAGTGCGCGCTGGGCGGCGAACACGCGGATGCTGTCGGTGTAGAGCGGTTGGTCGGCCTGGATGCAGCGGGTCAGCGCGTCCGGATAGTTGCTGGCGAAGGCATTGCCAGGCTGAGCCGAGAGCACCCGCATGCGCAGGTATTGCGCCTGGCAGCCGGCGAAGTCGTCCGGGTTCTCGGTGAGGATCCGGTTGGCATAGTCCAAAGCCAATGCGTCCTGGCCGGCGTTGGCATACAGCAACGCGGCGTTGACCATGATGCGGGTGCGCGTGGCGAGGTCGCGGACCTGCGGCAGGGCGGTGAGCAGGCGGTCCTGCAGGGCATAGGCTTCCGCGAATTGGGTGCCGTTGACGAGTTCGTTGACCAGCGAACTGGTGGCGCGCAGGCGCAGGTTCGCATCGCCGGCGTGGTCGGACAGTTCGCGCCAGGTCTTGATCGCCTGCGCGCTGTCGTCGAGGTACGCCGCTTCCCAGCCGTGCAGGTACTGCAACAGTTCCTTTTGCGGGCGCGACAGGGTCGCGGCATCGGCATCGAGCTGCCGCAGCAGTCTGACGAAGCCGGGTTGGTCGTTCGACTTGATGCGGTCGGCCTGCGCGAGCAGGCTGGCCGGGTTGTCGGCGACGGCTGCCGCCAGCGCCGGCGGCCCTGCGGTCAGTGCCAGGGCACCGGCGAGCAGCCACGGGCGAAGGCGACGCCACCGATCCATCGCATGACCTTGGGTGGTCGCGGGTCAGGGTGTGGCGGCGGCATCGCGACGAAGCGGGCGCGCCGATTCGTCCTTGCGCTCGGGCTCGTCGTTTTCTTCCGCGTCGTCCTCGTCCTCGTGCTCCTTGCCCGGGGTGATGATCTTGTTGGCGATCACTCGGCTGCCGGTGAGCAGGGCCAGCGCCGCGCCGTCGCGGCCGAGGATGGCATCGCGCACCGATGGGGCGACGGCAGCGCCGGTCAGCGCGTCGCGCAAGGCGTCGTCGTCGGCGTGGCGCAAGCCGGCGTCGGCGCCGACCTGCTGCAGGAACGCGAGGGTGGGATTCATGCGCATTCTCCGTGGAAGGGCGTGCGGATCGGGTGGCGATGGCGCGCCCGGACGACTTCGGGCCGGGTACGGGAGCGACGATAGCGCACCTGGCTGCAGACGGCTGCGGATGGACTGCGTGAGCGCAGGCAGCCTGGCTGGAAGCGCTTGCCGCGGCGTTTGTGCGGGCTGCGCTGCTGCAGCGGCGCAGTCAAGCCACCGTTGCGATGCGGGAGCGCTGCCGCGCTTCACCCCACCGCACGCGCCGCTGGCGTCGCGGCGGTGCCGACGTCATCGTGCACCACCACCTTGTTGCGGCCGCTGCGCTTGGCCTGATAAAGCGCGCCGTCGGCCTGCGCCAGCAACGCCGTCAATTCGTATCCGGCCTTGCGCGCCGAGCTCACTCCGAAGCTGGCGGTGACTGGAAACGGGATGCCGTTCGCCGTGCCTTGCAAGGCCGCGATCTCCCGCCGCATCGCCTCGGCAAGGTCGGCCGCGTGCTCGGGAACGCAATCCGGCAACACGATGCCGAACTCCTCGCCACCCAGCCGGCCGAAGATGTCCACCGAGCGCAGGTGCTTCTGGCAGGCCGCCACCGATGCCTTGAGCGCGGCATCGCCGGCGGCGTGGCCGTGGGTGTCGTTGATCTGCTTGAAGTGATCGAGGTCGATGGCGATCACGCCGGCCTCGCGCATCGACTTGCGACAGTAGGCCAGTTCGGCCTGCGCGCAGTCGATGAAATGCGGACGGTTGTGGATGCCGGTCAGGCCATCGCGCTGGGCCAGCAACTGGAACTTGCGCTGGGCGCGGCGGGCGCGCCAGGCGTAGAGCGCGATCGAACCGGCCAGCACCAGCGCCAGCACGATGCCGAGCCGGACCAAGGCGAGATTCTTGCGGTCCACCGTCTGCCGGAGCAGGAGCAACTGGTTGCGCTGGCCGAGCTCGGCGACCTCGGCCTTCTTTGCCTCTACCTGCTGGTGGACCATCTGGTAGGCGAGGGCGCGCGCGCTGACGTCGTCGAGGTGGCTCTTGTTGGTGGCGACGAATTTTCGATACCAGTCCAGCGCGGCTTTGGCATCGCCGTTTTGCTCGGCCACGCTGTACAGCACGTAGTAGGCGCCGGCCAGGCCCTCGGTATCCTGGCCCTTGATGCTCTCGGCAAGCGCGGTGGTGGCGTAGCGGCTCGCCGCCTGCATGTCGTTGCGGTGCGCGTAGGCGCCGGCCAGCACGGCATCGAAGTTGGATGTCAGCTCGCCGTAACCGGTGGCCTGCGCCTGCGCGCGGTACTTGAGCAGCAGGTCGATGGCATCCTGCGGCTTGCCGGTCGCCAGGTAGATCTGCGCCGCTCGCACCCGCACTCCATTGGCGTAGATCGTCTCCTTGGCGTCGGTACAGGCGTCGACGGCGGCCTGCAGGCCGGCAAGGAAATCGGCATAGCGCTTGCCGCGGTACCACGCGTCCTGCTTGTGGTTGAGGCCCTTGCAGGTCACGTGGGCGTTGCTGGCTTCGGCGATCAGGCGATTGGCGTAGTCCAGCGCGAGATCGGTCTGGCCAGCCGCGGCGTAGCTCTCCGAGGCCACGCCCAGCGCCTGCACACGCGCGGCCGGGTCGGATACCCGCGGCAGCATGTCCAGCACCTGCTGCATGCGCGCGTAGGCGCGCCGGTAATCGCGCGCGATCTCGAACACGTTGACCAGGGTGACGTTGGCGCGGAAGCGGATGTCCAGCGTGCTGGCGCCATCGGCCAGCGCGGTCAGCCGCGCGGTGGCGGCGGGAAAGTCGCTGCGGTAAGCATCCTGCCAGCCCTGGAAATACGCCAGGCGTTCCTGCTGGCGGCGGTCGAGTTCGCCGCGCCGCTGCGCCAGTTGGTCGAGGATGCCGAGGAAGGCGGCGTGGTCGGACGACTTGATGGTGTCGGCGCGCTGCAGCAGGGCGTCGATGTCCGGCGACGCGGCGCCCGCCGCCGCCCACGCCGGCATCGCCGCCAGCCACAGGCAGGCGGCGATGGGGACGAGCCTGCGCCACGTCATGGCGTCGCGGCCTTGCGGCAGCGGGGGAGGCGTCAGGTGACCGGGATCTCGCGGGCGACGCCGATCTCCTCGTTCTCGCGATCCGGAACCTCTTCGTCCTCGTCGTCGTCGTGCTTTTCGAGGCTGCAGCAGATGATTGCCGGCGCGCCGACCAGGAGCGCCAGGCGCGCACCATCCCCGGCAAGCAGCGATGCGATTTGCGCTTGAGAAAGATCGAATCCGGTCAGCGCCGCTGGATCGCCATCCAGCAAGGCTTGGCGCGCGGCTGGATGCTGACCGATGGTTTCGAGCAAACGAATGATGCGGTTCATGGGGGCTCCTTTCAGGAATCGGAGGAAAGACCGGAGGTGGCGCCTGTCATGCCCGCCAGTCCGTGACGATGGCAATGGTCGCGGCCGGGCGACCGATCATGGACCCGGACGCGCGTGCGCGGCAATGCCTTCAGCCCGACGCCTGGCGTGGTGCCAGCGGTTCGGCCGCGATCGTCGCAGGATCCGCAGCGGCGGGCCCGTGCACCACCACGCGGTTGCGGCCGGCGCGCTTGGCCCGGTAGAGCGCGGCATCGGCCTGCGCCAGCAGCGGTTCCAGCGCATGCCCGGCCCAGCGCGCCGCGCTGACCCCGAAGCTGGCGCTGAGCGGGAACTCCGGGCCGTCGGCCGAGCCCTGCAAGGCCGCGATCCGCGCGCGCATCGCCTCGGCGAGCTCGGCGGCGCGCTCCGGCGGGCAGTCCGGCAGCAGGATGCCGAATTCCTCGCCGCCCAGCCGTCCGAAGATGTCCACCGAGCGCAGGTGCTGCTGGCACGCCGCCACCGCGGCCTTGAGCGCGGCATCGCCGGCGGCGTGGCCGTGCTGGTCGTTGACCTGCTTGAAGTGATCCAGGTCGATGGCGATCACGCTGGCTTCGCGCATCGCCTTGGCGCAGTAGGCCAGTTCGGCCTGCGCGGATTCGATGAAGTACGGCCGGTTGCGGATTTCGGTCAGGCCGTCGCGCTGGGCCAGTTGCTGGAACTTGCGCTGGCCACGGCGGGCGCGCAGCGCCCACAACAGCACCGAGCCGAGCACCACCAGCAGCAGGGCGATGCCCATGCGGGTCGCCAGCATGGTCCTGCGGTCCACTTCCTGCTTGAGCTTGAGAAGCTGGTTCTGCTGGTCGAGTGCCTGCACCTTCGCCTTGTTGGCAGCGACCTGCTGGTGGACCATCTGGAAGGCCAATGCACGCGCGCTCACGTCCGACAGGTAGCCCTTGGACGCGTTGTCGAATTGTTCGAGCCAGGACAGCGCTGCCGTGGTTTCGCCTTCCTGCTTTGCGACCCGGTAGAGCACCTCCAGGGCGGCGACGCGGTATTGCAGCATCGGCTGATGCACGGATTCGTCGATGGCGCGTTGGGCGCGCGCGCGCGCCGCCGCAAGGTCGCCCTGGGCGAGCAGCGCCTGCGCGGCGACGGCGTCGAACTGGGTCAGGAGCACCGGGTAGCCGATGCGTTCGACTTCGGCCTGCGCCGATGCGAGCAGGCGCAACGCGGCGTCCGGCTGTCCGCTTGCGACGGAGATGCTGGCCGCGTCGGCGCGAATCAGGTTGCCGAACAGGGTTTCGCCGGACTTTTCGCAGGCATCGATCGCCGCCGCGTAATCGGTTTCGAAAACCGTCCACTCATGTTTTCTGAAGCGGGTGTTCAACAGCAGTTGTCTGGCCTTGCAGGCATTGCGCGGATCGCTCGTGCGCGCCAGCAGATCGTTCGCAAGGTGCATGCCCAGGTCGTATTGGCCGGCCTGGGTGTAGAGCAGCGAGGCCACGCCCAGCCCTTGTTCCCGGGCAAATGCGTCGCCGATGTGCGGCAGCTTGTCCAGCATGTCGTCCAGGCGTGCGTAGGCATCCTCGTAACGACCGGAAATGGCTTCGGTGTTGACCAGGGTGACCAGGGCGCGGAAACCCAGGGTGGGATCGCGGGCGTGATCGGCGATCTGGGCCAGGCGCGGTATGCCCGCGCCGGGGTCGCCTGAATACACCAGCTCCCAGGCCTGCAGATAGGCCAGATATTCGCGGCTTGCCGGAGTCAGCTCGGCTTGCCGCGCGCCGAGTTCCTTCAGGGTCCTTGCGAACGCCGGGTGATCGGCCGACTTGTTCTGGTCGGCGTGCTGCAGGAGGGCCAGCACGTCCTTGCCCGCCGGCGCCGCCGTTGCGGTGGCGCCGAGCAGGAAGGCACACAGCGCCAGCGCATGCGCCAGTTGTCGCAGGCCGGGCATGGTGGTCGATCGCAGCGGCCGGACGAGACTTTCAGCGCACGATCAGGACGCCGCACCGGATTTCGTCGGCGTCGTCGGGCGTCTCGTCGGGTTCCTCGTCGTCCTCGTCTTCCTTGGCCGGAAACACGCCGCAAAACGCGATCCGGCCAGCGTCGACGGATGCCTGCAATGGGCGGCTATCGCCGGTCGCGATGGCGGCCTGGATCAAACGGGCAGCCTGCGAATCGCCGGATTCCCGGACCAGGACAGCGTCGGAATCCTGGAACGTGCGCGCATCCTGACCCAGGATTTCGAGCAGGTCGATGACGTCGGACATGGTGCACCTCGGGATGGTCGTGGAAACAAGATCGGGATGCTCGCAACACAACCGTGCCGGCGTGGCACGATGGGGCACGAGGCCGCTCATCGAAGAAGCCGTCGAACGCGTTTCCATTCCACCCGTTGGACCGAACGGACCTGCCGTTCCGCCTCGCTGGAAACCGAGACATCCCGATCGAGCCGCAACCCCAAGCGGTCGCACAAGCGTCCGGCGGCGATATTCGCCGGATGATACTGCACCCACAAGCCGGCGACGGGCAATATCCGGAAGCTGACGTCGATCAAGGCCGCCAGCGCCGGGGTGGCGTAGCCACGACCGCGCACCTGGCGCTGCAGCAGCATTCCGACTTCGGCGCGATCACCACCGGCATCGATCGGCTGCTGCGCGCCGATGCCGATCGCAGTGCCGCTGGCGGCTTCGACGATGGCGTAAAAATGCAGGCTGTCGCCTGGCTTGGCGGTTCGACGCAGCGCGGCGCGAAAGCTTTTCGCTGCTGCCGGTACGGTCAGGGCCGGGCCCGCCCATGCCATCGTGTCCGGGTCGGTGAACAGGTCGATGTAGAGTGCTTCGTCGTCGGGTTGCAGGAAGCGCAAGGCCACCGGCGGTGCAGGGCCCATGGCATCGTTCACCCGCCCACCTTCTCCAACACATCCAGCACGCTCAACCGCGCGCGCAGTTCGCGGTTGGGCTTGAGCTTGCGCGCCGGCGGCAGGACCACGGTGACGTCCATCGGTATCTCGCGCGCGACCAGCTCGCGCAGGGCGATGCGTTCGATCAACGGGCGCTCGATCGGCAAGGTGGCGCCCCGATAAAGCGTGATGGCATGGTCGAGCGGGTAATCGCGCGCCAGCAGGTCCACCAGCACCTGGCGGTAGCTCGCTCCGGTGGTGAAACGGGCCAGCGACTGGTCGCCGGCCACTCCGACCTGCCACAGGATCAGCCACGCGCTGGGGTCGATCCGACGCTCGTAGAGCATCAACTGGCTGGCCTCGTAATGCTGGCAGCCGAACCGGCCGGGGTCGATGCCCAGATCGGCGTACAGGCAGTCCTCGGCCGAGATGCCCGGCTCCATTCGCGCCTCGTAGCCTTCTTCGCGGGCGATCGCGATCGCCCTGTGCGAGGGCCAGACGAACACCCCCGGGTGGCCATAGAAGGCGCCGACGACTTTCTTGCCGGCGCGCACCTCGGTGAGCATCGCCTCGACCATCTCGCGGTAGGTCTGCATCCGCGACTTGCCCTCGCGGTAGTGCGGCTGCAGGCTGCGCACGTCGGCGTTCATGCCGGCGATCCATTGCTCGACGATGCCATCGGAGGCGCCGACGAACACCACCTCGGCCTGCTCGATGTAGCTGCGCGCCAGCGGGCTCAGGTGCGAGCCCAGGGTCATGCCGATGCCGACGCAGGTCAGGCTGCCGCTGCGGGTGGCTGGGGTTTCCAAGCGAATCCTTCGATGGTGGTGGGCGCGCTGGAGTGTAGCTGCCGGCGGCGATGCGCGGCGCGCTCAGGAGGCGGCGGCGCGGCGGTCGGGATGGCCTTCGCGGGGATCGCCGGTGGTCTCGGCTGCGCCCTGCGCATGCACGACCACCCGATTGCGACCGGTCCGCTTGGCCTGGTAGAGCGCATCGTCGGCCTGCGCCAGCAGCGGCGCCAGTTCGTAGCCGGCCCAGCGCGTAGCGCCGATCCCGAAACTGGCGCTGAGCGGAAATGCCGGGCCATCTTCGGCGCGCTGCAGCTCCACGATCTCCCGACGCATCGCCTCGGCCATTCCGGTGGCGCGCTCGGGCGGGCAGTCGGGCAGCAGGATGGCGAACTCCTCGCCGCCGAGGCGACCGAACACGTCCACCGAGCGCAGGTGTTTCCGGCACGCCGCTACCGCCTCCTTGAGCGCGGCATCGCCGGCGGCGTGGCCGTGGTCGTCGTTGATCTGCTTGAAGTGGTCGAGGTCGATGGCGATCACGCTGGCCTCACGCATCGACTTGGCGCAGTAGGCCAGCTCGGCCTGCGCGGACTCGATGAAGAACGGGCGGTTGTGGATCCCGGTCAGGCCGTCGCGCTGGGCGAGCTGCTGGAACTTGCGCTGCGCGCGGCGGGTGCGCCAGGCGTAGAGCGCGATCGAAGCGGCCAGCACCAGCGCCAGCACGACGCCGAGTTGGACCAGGGCGAGGTTCTTGCGGGCGACGTCCTGCTGCAGGCGCAGCACCTGGTTTTGCTGGTCCAACGACTGGATCTGCGCCTTGCGAGCGGCCATCTGCAGGTGCGCGACCTGGTAGGCGATCGCGCGCGCGCCGATGTCGTCGAGGTAGCCTTTGTCGGCGGCGGCGAACGCTTCCAGGCTGGCCAGCGCGGCATGGTCGTCGCCCTGGCGTTTGGCGATCTGGTAGAGCACCTGCCAGCCGTCCGCCGAGGCCTTCGAATAGGTCTGCTGGTTCGCCAGTGTGATCGCGCTGCGCGCAAAGCGGCTGGCTTGCGCGAGATCGTCGGTATGCAGGAACGCGCGTGCCAGGGTTGCGCGGACCTCGGAGGCCAATGCCGACGAACCGCTCGCCAGCACCTCCGCGTCGTGCGGCTGCAGCAGCGCCAGCGCCGCGGCGGCGCGGCCATGATCGACCTGCCAACTTGCCACCGCCTCGCGCGCGATGTTGGCGAAGACCTGGTTGCCGTCGCGCTGGCAAGCGGCCAGCCCTGCGCCGATCTGCGGCGCGTCGTCGCGCAGGCTGCCGCGCTGTTGCTGGATGCCGATCCAGTCGGTCAGCGAAATGCAGCGCGCATGGTCGCTGCCGTCGTAGGCGAGCGCCTTGGCGACGTACTGCAGCGCCAGTTCGTATTGCCCGGCCTGGCCGTACAGCGCGCTGGCCGAGGACAGGGCGAGATAGTGCGCGCGGTGATCGGTGATCCTGGGCAGGTCCGCGAGCAACAGGTTGAGATTGGCGTAGGCGGCCTCGTAGTGGGCGCTGTTGACCTGGTCGTCGATCAGGCTGACCCGCGCGCGGGCGCGCAGGTTGGGGTCGGTGGCGTGCGCCAGCAAGTGGTCGAACGCCGCCTGCGCCTGCGGGTACTGGCCGCGAAAACCCAGTTGCCAGGCGTGCAGGTAGGCCAGCCAGTCGCGTTGGAGCGGGGTCAGCTGCGCGGCCTGGGCATCGAGGCGGCCGACCAAGGTCAGGAACGTGGCGTTGTCGTTGAGCTTGATCCGGTCGGCTTGGCGCAGCCGTTGGTCGGGCGTGGCCGGCACCGGCGTCGCCAGGGCGCTGGCGGCGGCGCAGGCCAGCAGCAGCCACTGCAGCCAGCGACCGGCCGCGCGCAGCCAACCGGCGCGAGAGGCAACGCGCGCGGGCATGCGCCGCCGCGAGAGAGCGTCGCCGGTCGTGGCCATGCCCGGATTGTGGCATGCCCCGCGCAGCGTGCGTCGGCCGGCGGCGAACGGGTAGAATGGCGGTCTTGCGGCCCTCGCGGCCGTGCCCGTCCTCGCCCGCCGACGGCTGTCCGCCGTACACGGGCGATCGCCCCAGGAATACCGCCTCCATGAAGATTCTCGTCGCCTACAAGCGCGTGGTGGACTTCAACGTCCGCATCCAGGTCAAGCCCGACGGTTCGGGCGTGGTCACCGACGGCGTCAAGCTCTCGCCCAACCCGTTCGACGAGATCGCGCTGGAAGAAGCGCTGCGGTTGCGCGAGAAAGGCGTGGCCACGGAAGTCATCGTCGCCACGATCGCGCCGGCCGATGCCCAGGCGCACCTGCGCAACGGTCTGGCGATGGGCGCCAATCGCGCCATCCACGTGGTCGCGGCTGGGCCGGTGTCGCCGTTGGCCGCCGCCCGCACCCTGCTCAAGCTGATCGAACGTGAACAGCCGGGGCTGGTCATCCTCGGCAAGCAGGCGATCGACGACGATGCCAACCAGACCGGGCAGATGCTCGCCACCCTGTGGGGTCGCCCGCAGGCAACCTTCGCCAGCAAGCTCACGGTGGACGGCGGCAAGGCGAGCGTGGTGCGCGAGGTCGATGCCGGGCTGGAGACGCTGGAAGTCGACCTGCCCGCAGTGGTCACCACCGACCTGCGCCTGAACGAGCCGCGCTTCATCAAGCTGCCCGACATCATGAAGGCCAAGTCCAAGCCGCTGGAGACGATCGCGTTCGAATCGCTCGGGGTGGATGCCGGGCCGTCGCTGGAGGCGTTGCATTTCGCGCCGCCGGCCAAGCGCCAGCGCGGGGTGATGGTCAAATCGGTGCCGGAATTGATCGACGCGTTGAAGCAAAAAGGTCTGCTTTGAGCTCGTCGTCCCCGCGAAGGCGGGGGCCCAGCGACTTTTTTCCGTTTTAGCGAAAGACACTGGGTCCCCGCCTTCGCGGGGACGACAGCCAAGAGAGAAATCCGCATGTCCAAGGTTCTCATCGTTGCCGAACACCTCGGCGACCAGCTCAATCCCTCCACCGCCAAGTGCGTGAGCGCGGCCAAGGCGCTGAACGCCGAATCCATCGACGTCCTCGTGCTCGCCGCCGATCCGGCGGGCGTGGCCACGCAAGCGACGACGATCGCCGGGGTGAATCGCGTGCTGGCGGTCGCCAACCCCGCCAACGCGCACGCCATTGCGCAGGTGCTGGCACCGCAGGTGGCCAAGCTCGCCGCTGGTTACACGCATGTGTTCGGTCCCTCGACCACCTTCGGCAAGGACCTGATGCCCTGCGTGGCCGCGCTGCTGGGCGTGTCGCAAGTCAGCGACGTGATGACGGTCGAGGACGCGCACACGTTCAAGCGGCCGATCTATGCCGGCAATGCGATCGTCACCGTCAAGGCGCCGGGCGATGTTCCGGTGGTCGCCACCATCCGCACCGCCTCGTGGCCGGCCGCGGCCGGTGGCGGCAACGCGGCGGTCGAATCGGTGGCGGTGGATGCGGCGCTGCCGAACCACACCCGCTTCGTCGAACTCAAGGCCGGCAAGTCCGACCGTCCCGACCTGCAGAGCGCGGCGCGTGTCGTGTCCGGCGGCCGCGCCTTCGGCTCGGCGGACAACTTCTCGATCCTCTACGCGCTCGCCGACAAGCTCGGTGCGGGCGTCGGTGCCTCGCGCGCCGCGGTGGACGCAGGTTACGTGCCCAACGACATGCAGGTCGGCCAGACCGGCAAGATCATTGCCCCCGAGTTGTACGTGGCGATCGGCATTTCCGGCGCGATCCAGCACCTGACCGGGATCAAGGACGCCGGCACCATCGTGGCGATCAACAAGGACGCCGACGCACCGATCTTCGAGGTCGCCGACATCGGGCTGGTGGGCGACCTGTTCACGCTGGTGCCGGAGCTGACCGCGGCGTTGTAAGCACCGGCAGCAGGGCGGAGGCGGCTGCGGTCCCTTCTCCCTCCGGGGGAGGGTGCCCGAAGGGCGGATGAGGGAAAGGCGCAGGTCACGCCTTTGCGCGGGCACCTATCCTGACCACTTGCGTACTCCTTCCCTCATCCGGCGCTGTAAGCAATCTGCGCGCTCTCGAGGCATGCGCCCCTCGACGCGGGAAAAGGAAGGGCGGACCGGGCGTCAAGCCGCTGTGAACTCGCACCCGGTCTTCGCGTGCAGTTCGGCCTCGGTCACGTCGGGTGCCATCTCGACCAGCTTCAGCCCGCCCGGCGTCACGTCGAACACGCCCAGGTCGGTGATGATGCGGTTGACCACGCCCACCCCTGTCAACGGCAGGGTGCATTCCTTCAGGATCTTGTGCTCGCCGTTCTTGGCGGTGTGCTCCATCAGGATCACGATGCGCTTGACGCCGGCGACCAGATCCATCGCGCCGCCCATGCCCTTGACCATCTTGCCGGGCACCATCCAGTTGGCCAGATCGCCGCGGTCGGTCACCTGCATCGCGCCGAGCACGGCCAGGTCGATGTGACCGCCGCGGATCATCGCGAAGCTGTCGTGGCTGCCGAAATAGCTGGCGCCCACGCGCGCGGTCACGGTCTGTTTGCCGGCGTTGATCAGGTCCGGGTCGAGTTCGGCTTCGGTCGGGAACGGGCCGATCCCGAGCAGGCCGTTCTCCGATTGCAGCCACACATCCATCCCGTCGGGGATGTAGTTTGCCACCATCGTCGGCAGGCCGATGCCGAGGTTGACGTAGGCGCCATCGGTGAGTTCGAGCGCGGCGCGTTGCGCCATCTGGTCGCGGGTCCAGGGCATGCTGAGGTTCCTTCTGGTCAGGCCGGGGCGAGGGTGCGCTGCTCGATGCGCTTTTCCGGGTGGGCATTGACGACGATGCGATCGACGTAGATGCCCGGCAGGTGGACGTGGTCGGGATCGAGCGCGCCCAGCGCCACCAGTTCCTCCACTTCCACCACGCACACCTTGCCGGCCATCGCCACCGCTGGGTTGAAGTTGCGCGCGGTCTTGCGGAACAGCAGGTTGCCCGATGGATCGGCCTGCCACGCCTTGATCAGCGACACGTCCGGGCGCAGCGCGGTTTCCATCACGTAGTGGTGGCCGTCGAACTCGCGGGTCTCCTTGCCCTGTGCAACCACGGTGCCGTAGCCGGTGCGGGTGTAGAAGGCGGGGATGCCGGCGCCACCGGCGCGCAGGCGCTCGGCGAGGGTGCCTTGCGGGTTGAACTCGAGCTCGAGTTCGCCGTTGAGGAACTGGCGCTCGAATTCCTTGTTCTCGCCGACGTAGGACGAAATCATCTTGCGGATCTGCCGCGTGCCGAGCAGTTGCCCGAGGCCGAAGCCGTCCACGCCGGCGTTGTTGGAGATCACGGTCAGGCCGTGGACGTTGGAATCGCGCAGTGCGGCGATCAACGCTTCGGGGATGCCGCACAGGCCGAAACCGCCGACAGCCAGGGTCTGGCCATCGGCGACCAGACCGCTGAGCGCGGTGTCGGCATCGGGAAACAATTTGCGGCTGGCGCCGCGCGGGGAAGCATGCATTTCGGACATCGGCATCGGGCTCCCGGTGGGGAGACAAACATACCATGCACGGCAAGGGAGGCCGAGCGCGCCGGCGCATTCGGATGGGAACCTCGCGTCATGTGGCGATGTCGATCGCGCCGGAATCATGCAAAGGCGCTGGGCCCCTGCCTGCGCAGGGGCGACGAGCCGGTGTTGCGATGGGGGTTGGTGTCCGGACTCAGGCCGCCACCGCATCCAGGCGCGCATCCACCCATGCGCACAGGCGCTCCAGTCCCGCGTCGAGGTCGACCGTTGGCTGCCAGCCCAGCACGTCGGCGGCACGCTGGATTCGCGCGCAGGCGTGGCGCACGTCGCCGTGGCGGAACATGCCGTTGATGGTCGGCGCCGGCGCACCGTAGCGACGCGCGATCCATTGCGCCAGTTGCAGGATCGTGGTCGCTACGCCAGCGCCGATGTCGATCACGCCGTCGAACGCCGCCTCCGGTGCGGCTGCCGCCAGCAGTGCGCGGGCGACGTCGTCGATCGCCACGAAGTCGCGCACGATCGCCCCGTCCTCGTACACCGGGATGCTCTTTCCCTCACGCGCCAGCCGGCAGAACAGCGGCACGATCCCGGTATACGGATTGGAAAGCGACTGCCCGGGGCCGTACACGTTCTGCAGCCGCAACACGCAGGCCTGCACGCCCAGCGCCCGCGACCATGCCGCCAGCAGGTGTTCCTGGGCGAGCTTGGTGGCGCCATACACGCTGGTCGGATGCGCGTGCGTGTGCGCGGCCTCGTGCGGCAGCGGCTGCAGGCCGGGAAAGTCCCACTGCGCAGCTTCCAGCATGGCGCGGTCGCGCTGGCCCGGGTCGAGGATCGCGCCATCGCGCGTGCGCTGCCACGCACCCTCGCCGTACACCGCGCGGCTGGAAGACAGCACGATCCGCTTCGGCAGCCTCGACAGGTGCGCCAGCGCGTCGAGCATGCGCGCCGTGCCCAGCACGTTGGCGTCGGCATGGCGCGAGGCTTCGGTCAACGACTGCCCGGTGCCGGTCTCGGCTGCCAGATGAATCACGACCTCTGGCGCGAACCCGTCCAGTGCCCGCTCCCAGTCGTGCGCCGAACACACGTCGGCCAGCACGAATTCCACCTGCGGATCCAGCACCACCGGACGCTGCCGGTTGGCGTGGACCTGCGGGTGCAGGTTGTCCATCACCCGCACGCGATCGAAGCGCTGCGCCAGCGCGGGGGCAATCGCGCAGCCGATGAAACCGGCGCCGCCGGTGACCAGACAGGTACGTTGGGTCATGGGATCTGGCTCGTCGTGCAATGAAAAGGAGGGTCGGGATTCAGGCCGCCGATTCCGGCGTGGCCGCTTTTCCGGCGCTGAACAGGCGATGCGCGAAGCGCACCGTGGGTGCCTCGATCAGCCGGTAACTGACGAATCCCCACGCCACCGCGATCGCGAACCAGATCGCAAGAATCAACCGGTGCGGCAGCAGGTCGTAGCCGCCGATCCTGGCCGTGGCCCAGGCCAGTGCGGCGAACACCAGTTGGTGCCAGATGTAGAGCGAGTAGGAGGCATCGCCCACCCGCAACAGCCAGGCCGGCATCCGCTTGCCGGCGGTGCCCTCGATTGCCACCAGCCCGTACACGATCAGCGCCGAGGGCAGGCCCAGCACCGCGAAGCGCCACAGGTGATCCCAGTTGCCGTAGTACGCGTTGACGACGCAACCGATCGCGAACCCGATCAGCCCCAGCACCAGCACCGCCACGCCGTGGCGCCGCTCGCCGCGATGGACGAGGAAGGCCACCACGCAGCCGGCGGCGAACTCCAGCACCAGCGGATCGGCGAACGGCCAGGCCTTGAGCGCCGGAAACCAGACCTGCGCCAGCACCACCAGCACGATTTCGATCTCGATCCAGATCGCCAGCGCCTTGAAGAAGTTGCGTGGCGCCAGCACGATCAGGTTGGTGAGCATGACGTAGAAAAACATCTCGTAACACAGCGTCCACGCCGCCAGCACCTTGTCGTTGTTGGTGGTCATCAGGAACAACAGTTGCAGGCCGCTGGCGTGGGGCAACCACTTCGGCGCCAGATCGAGCACCGCGCTGGCCGGCACCGCGATCACCAACACGCACCAGTACAGCGGATAGATGCGCAGGAAGCGGCGTACGCCGAACGCCAGCGCGTCGTCGGCGGCCGCCGCACGGATCGCGGCGATGGTGACGATGAAGCCGGAGATGGCGAAGAAGATGTCCACCCCGGCCGGGCCGAACCACCAGTACTTGTACTTGAACCACTCCGCGCCCATGTCGGCGCGGGCCGAGAACAGGTGGATCAGCATCACCATCAGCGCGGCGATGCCGCGCAGGCCCTGGATGTTGCCGAAGGTGACCTTGCCCGACGAACGGGCCACGGGTGCGGTGCTGGCCGAGACCGGGGTCATGGATTCTTTCCCAGCATCCCGCGCAGGCGGAACTTCACCGAGCGCCGCATCGCGGCGGCCAGTTCGTTGGCGGCACCGCGGACCTGAAACGGTCGCGGGTCGTCGCGATAGCGCCGCACGGTGGCGATCTGGCCACGGGTGTCGGCTTCCGGGAAGCACGCCGACAAGGCCTGATGCCGGTATTCGAGCTTGGCGTAATTGCGCGCCGCCGAGCGCGCGGTCATCGCGCACCAGGTCAGAAAACCTCGCGCCTGCGCGCAATACGGAATCAGCCGTTCGATCGCATGCGGCAGGTCGCCATCGCCATAGGCCTCGCCGGCAAAATCCGCGTACTGCCACGGGTGGGCGAACAGCGGTGCCAGCGCGTCCGGACGGAACCAGAACATCGAGCCCAGCGGTGCCAGCGGAGTGGTCTCGTCCAGCACCACCGGCAAACCCAGGTGCGCGGCCAGTGCCTGCACACGCGGGCGATTGGTGAACCAGGCGTGGCCCAGGGTCGGATAGCCGACCTGGACCACCGGCGGCATCAGCACGCCGATGCGTGGCTCGCGCGCCAGCAGATCCAGCAGGTTGGCGACGTAACCGGGCGAGTCGAGCAGGTTGCCCAGAAGGTGGCGGTTGAATTCGGCAGCGCGGTTGGCGCCGTCCTGCGGCGAGCGCTTGCCGTGCAGGCGCACGATGGCGTCATAACCGCCGTCCAGCACCACGTCGCGGCATTCGATCAGCAATGCGGAGGTGTCGCGGCCGTCGTTGCTGGCGACCACGCGCACGTCGAAGCGGCGCAGGTTGGGCAGGCCGGAAAGCGCGGCGGTGATGGCGGCCTGCTTGTCGGCGCTGTCGGTGGTGACGATCAGGTCGATCGGCAGCGGAATCTGCGCCAGTCGCTCGCCCAGGGATGCGGCCAGTTCGGGGTAGAACAGGTGTACCAGCGCGGCGAGCTTCCAGTCGCGCCAGGCCGGCGCGGCGTCCTCGATCCGTACCGGCGGGAAGACGTCGAGCAGCTCCAGGTTGGTGTACAGCGTGCGCGGCGGCGTGGTGCGCACCAGGTTGCGCCAGATCAATTCCAGCGGATAGTCCGAATCGCGCCGGATCGTTTCGAAGGCGCCGCGCAGGTCGATCGCCTCGGCCTCGTGGTAGAGCGGGTCGTGGAAGAAAGCCCGGCGCTTGAGGATCGGGCAGCGACGCGCGATGCAGCGGTCGATCTCGATCAGGATCGGATGGTCGGTGCCGAAATCGGCCAGCTCCATGTAGCTTGCCCAGCGGTAGCCCAGGTTCTGGAAGTGCTCGGTGAAGCGCGCCTCGTGGAGCATGATCGCATCGCGGTAGGACGTGATCGGCGGCATCGTCCGCCAGTAGTCGGCGAAGGCTTGGCTGTGCAGCAGTGGCGCGCGCACGGCGATGAAGTGGGACTGGAGGTGGACCGGCAGGCGTTCGCCGACGGCAAATGGGCTGCCGGTCTGCGCGTGCGCGCTGATGCCCCAGAAATCCAGCTCGCGCGCCTGCATGGCGCCGAACATTTCGGCCAGCGGGAAGATCGGGCCGAAGAAGGTGTAGTTGAGCAGCAGCAGTTCGTCGCAATCGGCCAGTGCCTGCGCGCCGATGTGCTCGATGCACTCGCGATAGCCGTGGACATCGAAACCGACGTTCTCGCGGACGAAGACCTCGGCGCCGGCAGCCTGCATCGTC
This sequence comes from uncultured Gammaproteobacteria bacterium, assembly GCA_964640525.1. GTDB lineage: Bacteria > Pseudomonadota > Gammaproteobacteria > Xanthomonadales > Xanthomonadaceae > SZAS-103. Next base: position 45,841 of record CAZXGS010000006.1, read on the forward strand.
GCAATCCCGGCGGCCTGCGGTGCGCCGTTGCACACCGCCACGATGCGCTCGACGTGTTCTCCAAGCGCCCGCAGCATGTGCGGAATGTAGTCGTCGACGATGCCTTGCGGGTCGTGGAACAGGTAGATCGCGATCCGGCGCGGGCGCGTGGCTGGCGGTGCGACAGGGTTGGAATCTCGCGTGGCGGTCGCCGCGGCCACGGGGGCAAACCGCGCCAGCGCGTTGAGCGCATGCAGGCGTTGCGTTTGCGCCAACTCGTCCGCCAGCCCGCGTGCGTGCGTGCGCTGGGCGCCAAGTTGGGCTTCCAACGCGGCGAGCTGGCCGTCGCGCGCCTGGATCACCGCCTGCTGGTTGGCGATGAGCTGGCGATGGCCGATCACCGCGGTCGCGTCGTGTTGCGCCTGGTCTTCCGCTGCGGCCACCCGCAATGCGGCTGCGTCGGCCATCCGGTGCAACTGGTCCAGCAGCGGGTCGCAGCAGGCGCCGATCGCGTCGAGCAGGGGTTGTGCCGTGGCGATCCGTCGCCAGCCGTCGTCCTCGGGGGCTGTCGCCAGGCATGCGTACAGGCCGCGGGCTGGATGGCCGGTGACGTCTTTGCTTGCTGCCGCCGCGGGTCGCGCGGCATCGGCGCGCAAGAACGCTTCGATCGCTGCCTCGCTGGTGGCATCGCGCGTCGGCCAATCCAGTTGCAGGGCCTGGCTGATGCGCTCGATCTGCCGGCGCCAGTCCGCCAGCAGCCTGTCGTGGCGCACCAGCACGCGCGGCAGATCGCGGCTCACGGCCGCGATGGCCACCGTCTGGCGCAACCAGAGCAGCTGCGCCTGCGCCGATTCCATCCCGGCAAAACGCGCCAGCGAAGCGGCGACTTCGCGCGGATCGCGCAGCGTGGCGACCACCCGCGGCTGCATGCCGGCCGCGCGCGCCGCATCGATCCACAACGGCGCCAACCGGCACAGCCGCGGATCCTTGAGTACGGCCAGTGGATGGTCGGCAAAGTCACTGCCGAGCAAGTCAACGATGCGCGTGCGGGCGGCAATCGCGGCCGCGCTGGACTGCCAATCGGCAGGCAGCGCGCGCGGATCGTCCCAGGCCCGGTCAAGCGCACGCAGCAGTTCCTCGTTGATCGCCACCGCCTGCGCGTTTTCCCAGTAACCGTCGGGGTTGCCGGCATTGGCCGCGAGCAGCGGGCCCGGCAGGGTGCAACCGCGCAGGTTGAGCACGCGCGCAAGCGCGGACGTGCCGCTGCGCTGGATTCCAAGCACCAGGACGAGGACGCGTGGATCAGCCATGGATCTGCACCTGCACGGAGACGTCGAAATCGACCAGGCCGGTCGCCAGCCGTCGCGGCTCGGGCTGGACGCGGATCATCAGCACGTCCACCTCGCGGGCGATGAACTGCTCGCCCTCGCCGCGCATACCCAGCAGGCCGGCGTTGAGGAAGTAGGTCCCGGGCGCGAACCGGCAGCGGAACGGAAACCGCACGGAAACCCGAGCCTGTCCTTCGACCAGCAGGCCCTCGCCGTGCGGCGCGCTGGCCGCGCCGCCCAGCTCCACGCCGGCCACGGTCTTGATCATCATCCCGAAGCGCGCGCCCGCCAGGGTGCGCTCGAAGGCCACCTCGTAGCAGTACACGTAGGTTTGGCCGGCGCGCAGCACGTTGACGCGGCGGCCATCGGCGGTCTCCACGCGCGGATTTTCGATGCTTGCGCCCGATCCGGGATAGCTCACGCCGGCGCCGCCAGGCAGGCTCGGGTCGAACCAGTCCTGCTGTTCCGGTGTCGCCTCGGCCGCAACGTCGCCCGCGTGCGCGCTCACCTGCGGTGCATCCGGTGGATTGGCGAGGATCCACGCGCACACGCGCTGCGTCTGGTCGGAGGGTGCATACAGCAGCTTCTGGTAGCGCGAGATCACCCGGCGGGTGTCGCCCAGCGCCAGCAGCCGACCGCGCTCGAGCAGCATCGCCCGATCGCAGGACTCGACCACCGTGGCCGCCGAGTGGGAGACGAACAGGATCGTTGCGCCGTCCTCGCGGATCGCGCGGATGCGTGCGAAGCACTTGCGCTGGAAGGCCTCGTCGCCCACCGCCAGCGCCTCGTCCACCACCAGGATGTCCGGCCTGACGTGGATCGCCACCGCGAAGGCCAGGCGCATGTACATCCCGCTGGAATAAGTCTTGACCGGCTGTTCGACGAAATCGCCGATGTCGGCGAAGGCCAGGATGGCGTCCATGCGTGCGTCGATCTCGGACGCCGACAGGCCGAGGATGCCGGCGTTGAGCACCACGTTCTCGCGGCCGGTGAACTCGGGGTTGAAACCGGCGCCCAGCTCCAGCAACGCGGCCACGCGGCCGTGGACGGTCACGCTGCCGGTGGTCGGCGCCAGGGTGCCGCACACGATCTGCAGCAGGGTGGACTTGCCGGCGCCGTTGCGACCGACGATGCCGACCTGCTCGCCGCGTTGAATCGTGCAGGAAACGTCCTGCAACGCCCAGTATTCGGAGAAGTGAGCCTTCGGCGCCCGCCGCAGCGCCCGCGCCAGCGAGGGGGCGAAGAACTGGCGCAGCCGGTCCAGCGGCCTGGCGTACACCGGGTAGCACTTGCCCACGCTGTCGATGGCGATCGCCACCGTATCCGCGGCGACGGCCTCACAGGACATCGGCAAACCCCGTGCGGGTCTTCTGGAACCACCACCAACCCGCCCAGGCCAGGACAAGGCTGCCGATCCAGCACAGGCCGAGGCCGATCCAGTCCGGGGCGCGGCCGAAGATCAGCAGGTCGCGTCCGGCCTCGATCAGCACGCTCAGCGGATTGGCGGCCATCACCGCGCGGTACGGCTCGGGCACCGCCGAGAGTGGATAGAAGATCGGCGACAGGAACAGCAGGACGGTCGAGGCGATGCCGGTCATCTGGCTGATGTCGCGCGCGTACACGCCCAGCGAGGCCAGCGCCCACATCACCCCCAGCGTGCCCAGCAGCAGCGGGACCAGCACCAGCGGCAGCAACAGCCCGGTCAGCGGCAAGCCGTGCAGCACGAACACCGCCAGCGCCGCCCAGGCCAGCAGCGCGATCGCCATGTGGAACAGCGCCGCCAGCAGCGCCGCGGCCGGCAGGATCTCCAGCGGGAACACCACGCGCTTGACGTAGTTGGTGTTGGCCAGGATCAGCCCGGGCGCGCGATTGAAGCCCTCGCCGAACAGGTTGAACAGCACCAGCCCGGCGAACAGCACCACCGCGAAGCCGGCATGCCCGCCCACGGGAACCTGCGTCTGGCTGCCCCAGCGCGCGCCGAACACCACCGCGAACACAAAGGTGTAAACCACCAGCAGCAAAAGCGGGGTGACCAGCGACCAGCCCAGGCCGAGAAAGGAGCCGCGGTAGCGGCCGAGCACGTCGCGCGCGGCCAGTTGCACGATCAGCCGGCGATGGTGGGCCAGCGCGCGCAGCATCCCGGCCAGCGATGCGTCGGGGACGCGCATCGCCGGGTGGACGCCGTCGGCGGTGATCGCCATCGTCGGTCCCGCGGCCTTGGATCAGGCGCGCAAGGCGTGGTCGAGTTCGGCGCGCAGGTCGGCCACGTCCTCCACGCCCACCGACAGTCGCACCAGGTTGTCGTGGATGCCCAGCGCGGCGCGGCGCTCGGCGGGAATCGAGGCGTGGGTCATGATCGCCGGGTGGTTGATCAGGCTCTCCACCCCGCCCAGCGATTCGGCCAGCCCGAACAAATGGCAGTGCTCCATCATCCGTCGCGTCGCCGCCAGGCCGCCGCGGACGTAGATCGACACCAGCCCGCCGAAACCATGCATCTGCCGCTTGGCCAACGCATGCTGCGGATGCGAGGCCAGGCCGGGGTAGATGACCTTTTCCACGTTCGGGTGCTGCTCCAGCCATTGCGCCAGTTCCAGCGCGCTGGCGCAGTGTGCGGCCATCCGCAGGTGCAGGGTCTTGACCCCGCGCAGGGCCAGGAAGCTGTCGAACGGCCCCTGCACCGCGCCGACCGCGTTCTGCAGGAACGCCAACTGTTCGGCGATCTCGGGCTTGTCGCCAACGATCGCCACCCCGCCGACCATGTCCGAATGGCCGTTGAGGTACTTGGTCGCCGAGTGCACGACGATGCTGGCGCCATGCTCCAGCGGACGCTGCAGCATCGGCGAGCTGAAGGTGTTGTCCACCACCAGCAGCAGGCCATGCGCCTTGGCGAACGTGCCCAGCGCGGACAGATCGACGATCTTCAGCAGCGGGTTGGTCGGGGTCTCGGCCCAGATCATCTTCGTGTTGGGGCGGACCGCTGCGGCCAGCGCTTCCGGGTCGGTGAGATCGACGAAGCTGAACTCCAGCCCGGCCGAACGCTTGCGCACCCGCTCGAACAGGCGGTAGGTGCCGCCATAGACGTCGTCCATGCAGATCACGTGGCTGCCGGCGTCGAGCAGTTCCAGCACGGTCGAGGTCGCCGCCAGCCCGGAGGCGAAGGCGAAGCCGCGCGTGCCGCCCTCCAGGTCGGCCACGCAGCGTTCCCACGCGAAGCGGGTGGGATTGTGCGAGCGCGAATACTCGTAGCCCTGGTGCACGCCCGGGCTGGACTGCACGTAGGTCGAGGTGGCGTAGATCGGGGTCATGATCGCGCCGGTGGACGGATCAGGGTGCTGGCCGGCGTGGATGGCGCGGGTGGCGAGGCGGTGTTTCGAATGCGAGTCGATCATGGGGTGGAGGCTTCTATTGAAAGTGCGACATGGATGTCGCGATGTTCTTTGCGGTCATGGAGGACCGCACAAGTTACTGTACCCGCCGCCGCAGGTAGTTCAGCAGGTCGATCCGGGTGATCAGGCCGAGGAAGGTCGCGCCGTCCTTGACGATCGCCACCTGGCCGCGATCGAACACCGGCAGCAGGGCCTCGATCGGGCAGTGCACGTCGAGCACGTCCAGCTTGGTCACCATCGCGGTGGAGACGGGGTCGCGGAAACGCGCCTCGTCGCCGTACACGTGCAGCAGAACGTCGGATTCATCGACGATGCCGACCAACCGGTCGCCCTCCATCACCGGCAACTGCGAAATCTCGTACAGCTTCATCCGCTGGTAGGCGGTGACCAGCAGGTCGTTGGGTCCGATGACCACCGTGTCGCGCTGGGCGTAGGGGCGCAGGATCAGGTCACGCAGGTCGCCGTGGTGTGGTCGCTCGATGAAGCCGTTGTCGACCATCCAGTAGTCGTTGTACATCTTCGACAGGTACTTGTTGCCGGTGTCGCAGACGAACACCACCACCCGCTTCGGGCTGGTCTGCTCGCGGCAGTACTTGAGTGCGGCGCACAGCAGGGTGCCGGTCGAGGAACCGCCGAGGATGCCCTCGCGCGCCAGCAGCTCGCGCGCGGTCAGGAAACTTTCCTTGTCGGTGATCGCGTAGGCCTTCTTGACGCGGGTGAAGTCGGAAATCGGCGGCAGGAAATCCTCGCCGATGCCCTCCACCATCCAGCTCGCCGACTTCTCGCTGAGCGTGCCCTCGTTGATGTATTGCTCAAGGATCGAACCGACCGGGTCAGCCAGCACCAGTTCAACGTGCGGCGCGGCCCGTGCGAAAAACCGCGACAGGCCGGTCATCGTGCCCGAGCTGCCGCAGCCGAACACGATCGCGTCCATCTGGCCGTCCATCTGCTCCCAGATTTCCGGGCCGGTGGATTCTTCGTGCGCGCGCGGGTTGTCGGGATTGCCGAACTGGTTGATGAAGTACGCGCCCGGGGTCTCCTGCGCGATCCGCGCCGCCAGGTCCTGGTAGTAATCGGGATGGCCCTTGGCGACGTCCGAGCGGGTGAGGACCACCTCGGCGCCCATTGCCTTGAGGTTGAAGATCTTCTCCCGGCTCATCTTGTCCGGCACGACGAGGATCAGGCGGTAGCCCTTGGCCTGCGCGACCAGTGCCAGGCCGATGCCGGTGTTGCCGGCGGTGCCCTCGACCAGGGTATCGCCGGGCTTGATCTTGCCGGCGCGCTCGGCTGCTTCGATCATCGACATGCCGATCCGGTCCTTGATCGAACCGCCGGGATTGGCCGATTCGAGCTTGAGGAAGATCTCGCAGCAGCCGGCGTCGAGATGTCGCGCGCGGACGATGGGAGTGCGTCCGATCAGTTCGAGGACGCTGTCGTGGACCGTCATGGGCGGGAGTCGCAGGGGGGCGGCAAGGACCGGGATCGCGATTCTAGCAGGCGGCCGGAACGCGGATCCTGATGCGCGAATGGCAGGTTGGGGGGCGGGTGGCTGGGAGGATGTCCGGCCGACTTCCTGGCGCGATGTGGTGGCTGCGGACCGCCGACGCGCGATCCATCGAGCGCCGATGCACAGGCGGGATGCGAAGCGATGGCTTTGATGGGTGCACGGGAAAGGCAGAGCCTGTCACCGAGCCTTCGGATTCGGTGGCGGCCTTCCCTCACCCCGCGCCTCTCCCGGCGGGCGTGGGGCTCGAAACCCTTCTTCCTCCGGGAGAAGGTGCCCGAAGGGCGGATGAGGGAAGGCTTCGCGAGGGCGACCTTCCGCCCATGGCCGGCACACGGCGCGCCGCGTTTGCGCGGGCCTTCCCTCACCCCCACCGCTCTCCCGGCGGGCGTGGGGCTCGAAACCCTTCTTCCTCCGGGAGAAGGTGCCCGAAGGGCGGATGAGGGAAGGCTTCGCGAGGGCGACCTTCCGCCCATGGCCGGCACACGGCGCGCCGCGTTTGCGCGGGCCTTCCCTCACCCCCACCCCTCTCCCGGAGGGAGAGGGGCTTGTTCATTTCCACGCTTCGAATCTCGCCGGCGGCGCGGGACCGAGGCTTCTTTCACAGGCAGATCGATGACCGCGGTTCACCCCAGCCGCTTCATCGCGAAGTCCCAATTCACCAGGTTCCAGAACGCCTCCACGTACTTGCCGCGCGCGTTGCGGTAATCCACGTAGTAGGCGTGTTCCCACACGTCGCAGGTCAGCAGCGGCTTGTCGGTGCCGGTGATCGGGGTGGCGGCGTTGGCGGTGCTCACGATCGCCAGGCTGCCGTCGCCGCGCTGGACCAGCCAGGCCCAGCCGGAGCCGAAGGTGCCCAGCGCGACCTTGGTGAACTCGTCCTTGAACGCGGCGATCGAGCCGAACGCCTTGACCAGCGCATCGGCCAGCTTGCCCTTGGGCTCGCCGCCGCCGTTGGGCGACAGGCTGTTCCAGTAGAAGCTGTGATTCCAGATCTGCGCGGCATTGTTGAACATGCCGCCCTGCGCCTTCTTGACGATGGTCTCCAGGTCCGCTTCGGCGAACTCGGTGCCCGGGATCATCTTGTTGAGGTTGTCCACGTAGGCCTGGTGGTGCTTGCCGTAATGGAAATCCAGCGTCTCGGCCGAGATGTGCGGCTCGAGCGCATTGCGCGCGTAGGGCAGGGGGGGAAGCTCGATGGACATGGTCAACTCCTTTCGTGTCGCCACGGGCTGGCGTCATTGCCGGCCCGCAGGGATTACAATTCTAGCAGCCGCCCGGAGCCGGGCACGACGCAACGCCCGCCATGCGGCCGGCAGGACAGGAATGGCAGATGACTGCGATGGAGCGGATCCGCGCCGAAGTGCATGCGCACCCGATCGTGCTGTTCATGAAGGGTACGCCGCAGTACCCGATGTGCGGTTTTTCCAGCCGGCTGGTGGAAGCGCTGGAGGCCTGCGATGCCCGCTATCACTTCATCAACGTGCTGGAGGATCCGGAGATCCGCGCCAACCTGCCGCGCTTCGCCGACTGGCCGACCTTCCCGCAGTTGTTCATCAACGGCGAGTTGATCGGCGGCTGCGACATTGCGCTGGAACTGCACGAGTCCGGCGAGCTCAAGCGCATGGCCGTCGAGGCGCAGCGCGGATGAGCAGCGCCGACGCCGCGCCCGGCGCGCTCGCCGGCCGGGTGGTGCTGGTGACCGGCGCCAACGGCGCGCTGGGCGAGGCGGTGGCGCGTGCGGCCACCCTGGCCGGCGCCAGTGTGGTGCTGCTCGGTCGCCGGGTGCCGCGGCTGCAGCGACTGCACGATGCGCTGGCCGCGATCGGCCCCGCGCCGGCGATCTACCCGCTCGACCTGCTCGGCGCCACCCCGACCGATTACGCGCAGATGGCGGCGCGGATCGAGGAAGGCTGCGGCCGGCTGGATGGCATCGTGCATGCCGCTGCCGAGTTCCAGGGCTTGACCCCGCTGCAGAACACCGAGCCGACCGAATTCGTCGAAGCCCTGCACGTCAACGTCGGTGCGCCGTTCCTGCTCACCCAGGCCTGCCTGCCGCTGTTGCGGCGGGCGCCGGACGCAGCGGTGGTGTTCGTGCTCGACGACCTGCAGCGGGTCGGCCGCGCCTATTGGGGAGGCTACGGGGTGTCGAAGTTCGCCATCCACGGCCTGATGCAGATCCTGGCCGACGAACTGGAAGCCTCCAGCGTCCGCGTGAGCGCCCTGCAGCCCGGTCCGATGCAGACCGGCCTGCGCGCCAAGGCGTTCATGTCCGAGGTGCCGGGGACGTGGCCGCAGGCCAGCGCCTATGCCCAACACTGCGTCCACTTGCTCTCCGCGACCGGCATAGACCAGCGCGGCAAGGTGTGGGCGCCGTCGGTGACCGGGCCCGAGTGCGTCCAGGCGAAGGTCATCGATTTGCCGATCCTTGCCGCCGATGGCGGGGCCGCTTCGTGAGCACCTGGTCGGCCGCGTTGCTGTTGCTGCTGGTGCTCGATCCGCTGGGCAACATCCCGGTGTTCCTCGGCCTGCTGCGACCGCTGCCGCTGCGCCGGCAGCGCATCGTGCTGGCGCGCGAGTTGCTGATCGCGCTGGGCGTACTCATGGCCTTCCTGTTCGGCGGACAGTACCTGCTCAACGCGATGCACCTGCGCCAGGAATCGGTGAGCATCGGCGGCGGCATCGTGCTGTTCCTGATCGGGATCAAGATGATCTTCCCGAGCCCGGAGGGCATGTTCGGCGACACCCCCGAGGGCGAGCCGTTCATTGTGCCCCTGGCGATCCCGTTCATCGCCGGCCCGTCCGGCATGGCCTCGGTGATGCTGCTCAGCCACTCCGACCCGCACCGCCAGGCCGACTGGAGCATCGCCCTGCTGCTGGCCTGGCTGGCCACCGCCGTGGTGCTGTTTGCCTCCACCTTCCTCTACAAGGTGCTCGGTGTGCGCGTGCTGACCGCGGTCGAGAAGCTGATGGGGATGCTGGTGGTGACGCTTTCGGTGCAGATGTTCCTGGATGGCGTGGTGGCGTTTTTGAAGATCAAGTGACGGCGCCTGGGCAGGCCTTCATGCCGTGATCATCGCAGCCTGATCCACCAAGCGCCATGGGCATCGCGGCAATCTGGGGAAAAACATTGTTTTCGTTTTGTAAATCAATGTGTTGACGGTAAAACTTCACTCACCTTCCTGCCGACCCAACAAGGACCTGAGGAACATCTGAACAAGTGGATTCCGTTCGTGGTGAGCCTGTCGAACCATGAACGGAATCAACGATTTGCGGCAACAATTCGGCAGGTCTGAGGGAAGGATGCCGGTCAATTGCCGGCTAAAGAAGTACGGTTGCAGGCCGCAGCCGACGCCGCGTTTGCAGGGCTGAGCGCAGGCGACCGAGGCGATCGCGCCTGCGTGACGCGCATCGAGTGAGGGCGGCTCAGCCCTGACCGGCGCCGCGGGTGTCGCTGGCGGTGCCGGCGTCGGTCGACCCCGAAGATTCGGCGACCTTCGCCCCCGCATGTGCAGCGTCCACGCTGACGGCGCGCTTGACGTTGAACCGCGATTTCATCCGCAGCGCGGGAGCCTCGACGAGAAACCAGGACAACGCCGCGAACACCGCCGCCAGCACGGTCGCTGCCGCGGTGTTGGCGAGCGGTCCACTGGTCGGCGCGAACATCTGGACCAACTGCTGCGAGGGCCAGCCGTACAGGTACATCCCGTAACTGAGATCGTGGTGGCGGATCACCGGCAGCCTCGGCACATAGGCAAGGAACAAAGTGCCGTAACTGATTGCCAGGAAATAGCCCACGAAGAAATGGGTGGTGCCGAACAACGATGCAGCGAAGATCATGACCGCGAACAGCAGCGGCCAGCTCAGCGGAATTGCCTCGCGATTGATCCAGGCGAACGCACCGGTGAAGAAAAACGCCACGCAGTAGTACACGCGCGAGACGGTCTCCGGAAGCACCAGCGGCGAGACGATCGCGAAACCGACCGCTATCGCCAGCAGGAACAGTGGATTGAACCACCGTCTGCGGTACAACGAGAGCGCACCGATCACCGCCACTGCGAGGTACAGCCTCGCCTCGATCGGCAGGGACCACAACGAACCGTTTATGGTTTCGAAATTCATGCCGCCAAACACGCCGGGCAGGAAGTATTCGGTGTGCGTGCTCAAGCCGGCGTTGGCGAAGAAATAGCGCCAAGTTTCCGGGTGGCGCCAGTAGTCTGGGGTGGTGGTCAACAGCGGGCCGAGCACGAAGGTGCTCAGGCCCATGCACAGCACCAGGGCGGGCATGATTCGCAGGACACGCGCGATCAGGAACGCCACCAAAGTGTTGCGCTCCATGCTGGCGGTGATGAGAAAGCCGCTGATCACGAAGAACACGTCCACTGCGATGCTGCCGGAAGATTTGAAGTGAAACAGCCGGGCCGGCAGATCGTCGCCACCCCAGACCGCGATCGCGTGGCTGTGCCCGTAGATCACCGCCCACGCAGCGAGCAGGCGGATCAGGTTGAAGTTGTTGCTGTTGCCTGCACTGGCTTCGGCAAGGGTGACGGGCACCGTGCTGGTCTGCCCGTCGTTGAAAGGAATGCGGATCATGTGTCGTGAGGTTCCCGAAACGCCCCGTGCCACGGCTAGTGGATGATCCCGTGCGAATTGTCGCAGGGATCGCTCATGTCGAATCCGAACGCACCGGCATGTCGTGTCAGCACAGCGAACGCAGCTGTGGACTCGACGCTTTCCTCGGCCGGCGGCTCGCCCGGGGTACCGATGTCCAGGTCGCGTCTGGAATGGTGCGGGCTGTATCCCGGCGCGGCATTGACGGCGAGGATCTGCTCGATGTTCAGCCCGCGCGCGGGCGTGCGGGTGAAGATGCCGCGCTGGCAGGCGTGGCCGCGGTAGCCGGAGATCGCGTCCAGCACGACGCCCTCGCGCAGCGCCCGCGCGCGCATGCGCGTCCATCCGCGCGCTGCTGGCGCCAGCAGCCACAGCGGGTGTCGGTAGCGATCGCGACCAGCCAAGGTCAGTTCCGGCGGCTCGGGGGCTCGTGCGAGAACGTGGGCGTCGCCGTAGTCGGCCGGGATGGCCAAGCTGGCCTGGCGCATCGCCAGATCGTCGAGGTCCGCGGTACCGCTGTTGCCGCGGGCGATCGCGTCCCGTGCGGCGCCGATGCCGATGTCGGCGCGCGCGGTGGCACTGCCGCGCGCACGTGCCAGCCAAGCCGGGACCGCTTCGATGCGGGCGGTGTTGAGCAGACGCCGTGCGCGCGGTTTCATTGCATCAAGTCTAGCAGCCGGGGCAAGCTGCCCGGGAGCGGACAGCGCGTCCGGACCGACGCGCCGCTTCCTGGCGGCAGTCGCGGCCGTCGATCCGGCGCCGAAAGACAACACCCGCCATTTGTTCCATGGCTGCCAAAAATCGTTGTGAAGCGCTTCCGCTTTCGCGGGAATGACGGAGTTTTTCGAGGTTCCCTTGGTTTCCCGTGCCGCATCGGAGTCCTAGCGCGGCGCGATGATCTCGCCTCGCCGGACCTGTTCGTGCCACTGCTGGGGCTGGGCCATCGTCGACGGATCGCCGCGCATCTCGCGCACCAGGGTCACGCCGTAGGCGATGTCGAAGGCGAAGGTCCAGTCGTTCGACGGGCGATGCAATGCGTGGCGGTGATGCGGTAAAGCACCGTCGTGGATCCCGATGGCGCACCCGCGCGACGAGGTCGGTGGTGCTGCGGCCGATCGCGGCGCTGGCCACGGGCGCAAGGCGCGCGGCGGCCAGCAGCTCGGGTCGCAGGATCCACGTCACGGTGCTCGCGCGGTCAGGCGGAAGGGCGCGAGTCAATCAGGGCAGGCCTGGCCCGGAGCGGTGTTTCGTGCCATCCGGCCCGCGATCCGGGAAGACAACGGTTGCCCGATTTTGTTACTGGCCGTTACAATCCGCCATTGCGTCATGCGGTCGACGGAGGCTCGTCGTCGATGATCGAGGTGTACGCGGGGGCGTCGGGAGGTGTTTCGACGCGGCTGGTACTGCGGCCGCCACGGGCGTTGAACGGGCGTCAGGTCGGCATGCTGTTCGCCGTGCTCAGCGGCTCGATGTGGGTGGTGGCGTTGCTGGGGGCGGTCTTCGGCAACGTGTTCGCGCCACCGTTCGCGCTGCTGCACAGCCTGATCCTGGCGGCCGCGTTGCGCTGGATGTGGCGGTTGGGCGAGCGCAGTGAACAAATCGACGTCGATGGAACGACAGTCAGCGTGCGCCGGCACTCCGGCAAGCCCGTGACGGGTGCGGCGGTCGCCGACGCCCCGGTGTTCCAGGCGCATCCGTACTGGGTGCGGCTGCGGGTGGCGCGGGTCGGGCAGGAGCCGCACGTGGTGCTGGGTGTGCGGGAGTTGCAGGTGGAGGTGGGCGGGTTCCTGGCGCCGGTCGAGCGCGCGGAGCTGGCCGAGAAGTTGCAAGGGGTGCTGCTGGCGGCTGCGGGCCGATCGGCAGTTGCGGCGTCCAACGAGGTCACGGGTCAGTCTTGATCCGCACAGGAACGGTACGAATGAAAGCAACGCGCAGCATCCGCCACGCCGCCACCCTCGTCGCGATCGCCGCGGCCGGCGCCGCACAGGCCAACCCCGTGCCCTGGCAGCTCAACCTCACGCCAGGCGTCACCAGCACCTCGCACCAGATTTACGACCTGCACAACTTCACCATGCTCATCTGCACGGTGATCGGCGTGATCGTGTTCGGGGTGATGATCTGGTCGATGATCCACCACCGCAAGTCCAAGGGCGCCGTGCCCGCGCAGTTCACCCACAACACCACGGCCGAGGTCATCTGGACGGTCATCCCGATCCTGTTGCTGGTCATGATGACGATCCCGGCCACCAAGACGCTGTTCCGGATGTACGACACATCCGATGCGCAGTTGACGGTGAAAATCAACGGCGTGCAGTGGCTGTGGCGCTATGAGTACGTCGGCCAGGGCGTGCAGTTCACCAGCCGCCTGGATCGCCAGTCCGACACGGCCCGTGCGCTGGATTCGAACCTTGATCCGTCCAAGGTGGTCAAGGACGGCGAGAACGTGTACCTGCTCGATGTCGATCACCCGCTGGTGCTGCCGGTGGACACCAAGATCCGCTTCCTGGTGACCGGCGACGACGTGATCCATTCCTGGTGGGTGCCGCAGTTTGGCTGGAAGCAGGACGCGATTCCGGGCATCGTCAACGAGAACTGGACCCGGATCGACAAGCCCGGCATCTACCGCGGTCAGTGCACCGAACTGTGCGGCCGCGACCACGGCTTCATGCCAATTGTGGTCAAGGCAGTGCCGAAGGCGCAGTTCCAGACCTGGCTGGCGCAGCAGAAGGCGGCCAACGCCGCCGCGGCCACCGCGGCCACCGCCCCGGCGACCCCTGCCGGTACCGCCGCCGTAGCCGCCGCGCCCTGACGCGCGCCCCATCCTGCCAAGGCATCCGAACATGGCGACCCAGACCGCAGAACACCACGACGACCACGGCCACAAGGAAGGTTTCTTCCACCGCTGGTTCATGTCCACCAATCACAAGGACATCGGCACCCTCTATCTGATCTTCTCGCTGACGATGTTCTTCATCGGCGGCAGCATGGCGATGGCGATCCGCGCCGAGCTGTTCAAGCCGGGCATGCAGTTCTTCGAGCCGGAGTTCTTCAACCAGCTCACCACCATGCATGCGCTGATCATGATCTTCGGCGCGGTGATGCCGGCCTTCGTGGGCCTGGCCAACTGGATGATCCCGATGCAGATCGGCGCGCCCGACATGGCGCTGCCGCGGATGAACAACTGGTCGTTCTGGATCCTGCCGTTCGCCTTCACCATGCTGCTGATGCCCTTCGTGCTGGGCATGTTCGGCATCGGCGGCGGTGGCCCGGCCGGTGGCTGGACGATGTACCCGCCGCTGGCGATCCAGGGCGCCGACAACGTCGCCTTCGTGGTGTTCGCCATCCACATGATGGGCATCAGCTCGATCATGGGCGCGATCAACATCATCGCCACCATCCTCAACATGCGCGCCCCCGGCGTGGACCTGCTGAAGATGCCGGTGTTCGTGTGGTCCTGGCTGATCACCGCCTTCCTGCTGATCGCGGTGATGCCGGTGCTGGCCGGCGCGGTGACCATGCTGCTGACCGACCGCTTCTTCCACACCAGCTTCTTCAATGCCGCCGGCGGCGGCGACCCGGTGATGTACCAGCACATCTTCTGGTTCTTCGGGCACCCGGAGGTCTACATCATGATCCTGCCGGCGTTCGGGATCATCTCCGAGATCATCCCCACCTTCGCCCGCAAGCCGCTGTTCGGTTACCAGGCGATGGTGTACGCGATTGCCTCGATCGCCTTCCTGAGCTTCATCGTCTGGGCCCACCACATGTTCACCGTGGGCATGCCGCTGGGCGGCGAGCTGTTCTTCATGTACGCGACCATGCTGATCGCCATCCCGACCGGGGTGAAGGTGTTCAACTGGGTCTCGACCATGTGGCGCGGTGCGATGACCTTCGAGACCCCGATGCTGTTCGCGATCGCGTTCGTGATCCTGTTCACCATCGGTGGCTTCTCCGGGCTGATGCTGGCGGTGGTTCCGGCCGACTTCCAGTACCAGGACACCTACTTCGTCGTCGCCCACTTCCACTATGTGCTGGTGACCGGCGCGATCTTCGCGATCATGGCAGGCACCTACTACTGGCTGCCCAAGTGGACCGGCCACATGTACAACGAGACCCTTGGCAAGTGGCACTTCTGGCTGAGCACGATCTTCGTCAACGTGCTGTTCTTCCCGCAGCACTTCCTCGGCCTGGCCGGCATGCCGCGGCGCATCCCCGACTACAACGTCGCCTTCGCCGACTGGAACATGGTCTCCTCGATCGGCGGCTTCTGCTTCGGGGCCAGCCAGTTGCTGTTCGTCTACATCGTCTGGAGCACCGCGCGTGGCGGCAAGAAGGCCGAGGCGCGTTCGTGGGAAGGCGCGCTCGGGCTGGAATGGACCCTGTCCTCGCCACCGCCGCACCACAGCTTCAGCACGCCGCCGGTGATCAAGGAAGGCGATCTGGCGCACGGCGACATCAGCCACTGACGGGTGCGATCGTCCGTGATCGCCGCGTGGATGCATGGCGGGCGCTGGCGGGACGGTCGAGTCGAGGTGGGTGATGGGCGGCCGTCGGTGGCCGCACTGCCGGGGAAGGCGCAGCTTCCATTTGCGACCGGTGACGATCAACAGAACGTGTTTCAGGTGCATGACGTGAACATGACCAATCCTCCCGCCAGCTTCGATCGCAACCAGCAGCGCGCCCGCGTCAGACGCACGGTGGCGGTGCTGGCGGTGGTCGCGTTTGCCTTGTATGCGGCGTTCATCCTGCGCACGGTGATGCACTGGTGAACACCACGCCTGACCGCGACCAGCCCCGGGACGCCGCGCCTCCGCCGGCGGCCGCGGGCGGCGACACCCGACGGCTGGTCAAGCGGCTGGCGCTGGTGATGGTCGGCGGGTTCGTGTTCACCTTCTCGCTGGTGCCGCTGTACCGGATCGCCTGCGAAAAGGTGCTTGGAATCAAGGTCCAGCCCGGCCCGGCCGGGCAGAACCGCGTGCTTGGCATGCGCGCCGACCAGAGCCGCTGGGTCACGGTGCTGTTCGACGGCAATGTGCATTCCGATCTGCTGTGGGACTTCCATCCCAGCCAGGTCAGCATGCGCGTGCACCCTGGCGAGCTGTACAAGGCGACCTATTGGGCGAAGAACGAGTCCGACCAGGCCATCGTCGGCAATGCCGCGCCTTCGATCGCCCCGGACAGCGCCTCGCGTTACTTCAACAAGACCGAATGTTTCTGCTTCACCCAGCAGACCCTGCAGCCGGGCGAGCGCAAGCTGATGCCGGTGCAGTTCATCGTCGATCCGGCCTTGCCGGCCTCGGTGCACACGATCACGCTGGCCTACACGTTCTACAACAACACCTTGGCCACCGCCAGGCTCGCCGAACATCCGGGCGTGCCGACGGTCGCCGCCGGCACCACCCCGTAACCCCACGCATCGCGCAACCCAGGATCCCGTCATGGCGCAGACGCAAGACAGCAACGCCTACTTCGTTCCCCACGGCAGCCGCTGGCCGATCTTCGGCTCGGTCGCACTGTTCACCACCATGTTCGGGGTGGCCCACTGGGTGAACGACGTCGAGTGGGGCAAGCCGGTGTTCTTCGTCGGGCTGCTGCTGATGGTGGGGACGCTGTTCGGCTGGTTCGCCGACGTGATCGGCGAGAGCCTGCGCAAGTACTACAACAATCAGGTGGACGTCTCGTTCCGGATGGGGATGATGTGGTTCATCTTCTCCGAGGTGATGTTCTTCGCGGCCTTCTTCGGTGCCCTGTTCTATGCCCGCAACTTCGCGGTGCCGTGGCTGGGCGGGCACGGCCACGGCGCCATGACCAACGATGTCCTGTGGCCCGGCTACACCGCGGCGTGGCCGACCAACGGCCCGGGCCAGGTGGGCGGCGCATTCCAGACCATGAGCGCGTGGGGCATTCCGCTGCTCAACACCGTGATCCTGCTCAGCTCGGGCGTGACCGTCACCCTCGCACACCACATGCTGCGTGCCGGCCGCCGCGGCCAACTGCTGCTGTGGCTGGGCCTGACGGTCCTGCTGGGCGCGACCTTCCTCGGCTTCCAGGCCCACGAGTACATCGAGGCCTACACCAAGTACAACCTGACCCTGGCCACCGGCATCTACGGTTCGACGTTCTTCATGCTCACCGGCTTCCACGGCCTGCATGTCACCCTGGGCGCGACCATGCTGGCGATCATCTGGCTGCGCTGCGCCCGCGGCCACTTCAACAAGGAACACCACTTCGCGTTCGAGGCGGTGGCCTGGTACTGGCACTTCGTGGACGTGGTGTGGCTGGGCCTGTTCGTGTTCGTGTACGTGCTTTGAGTGCACGCGCATGGCGAGACCGCAAGGGCCGGCGCTGCCGGCCCTTCGCCTTTGCGCGGCGGCCGGCGATCAACGCTGCAGGTCGTGCGGCTTGAGCCAGCCGGTCCAGATGCCGATCCCGATCACCGCGATCAAGGCAATCGACAGCCCGATGCGCCAGGTCAGGGCGCGCACCATGCGGTTGCTCTCGCCCTTGTCCACCATCATGTAATACAGGCCGCTGCCGAGGTTGAACACGATCACCACCAGGAAGGCGATGATGACGATCTTCTGCACCATGGGAGGATTCCGTTGACGGCGGAGACGCTCGCATTATCGCGCGCATGGGAAGAAAGGGGCGTGGCATGCGCGGCGTGATTCGGCGCGCACTGCTGTTGCTGCTCTCGGCGGCCATCGTGGCCGGCTTCGTGCGGCTTGGCATCTGGCAGGTGCACCGTGCGCAGTACAAGGAAGGCCTGCTTGAACACAGCCGCGAGGTGATTTCCGAGCGCAAGCCGGACTTGCTTTCGATGGCCGCCGATGCGCCGGCGCCGGCCACCGAAGCCGACGCCTACGAATGGGCTGCCGGCCCCGGCCATTTCCTGCCGCTGCCGCCGATCCGGCTGGACAACCAGATCCGCAACGGCATCGCGGGGGTCCGCGTGTACCGGGTGTTCCAGCCTGATGGCGCGCAGCATGCCATCCTGGTCGAGCTGGGCTGGCGCGCGGTGCCGTCGCGCGAGCAGATGCCGCCCGAGCCGGCGTTGCCCCCGGAAGCCCACACGATCCGCGGCCTGCTCACGCCGCCGCCGGTGGCCGGGCTGAAGCTGGGCAAGACCGGCATCCAGAAGCAGCCGGACGGCTCGCTGCTGCTGGTGTGGATGAGCACCGACAAGCTCGCCGATGCACTCAAACTCAAGAACGGTCTGGCGCCACGCGTGCTGCGCCTGGATCCGGGCCTGAAGATCGGCTACAAGCGCGACCTGCGCGTGCTCAGCGGCACCCTGCCGCCCGAGCGCCACCGCGCCTATGCGGTGCAGTGGTTCGGACTGGCGATCGGGCTGGCGGTGGTGACGATCGTGGTGGCGCGGCATGACTGGCGCAAGCGCAGGCAGCAAAAGGCCGGGGACAAGGACGCATGACCGACATGCCGGCGTCACAGCGCCGTCGCGGGCGCCTGCTGCTGCTGGTGATCGCGGCGATCTTCGTGGCGCCACTGGCGCTCGCGCTGGTGCTGTATTACCGCGACTGGCAGCCGCACAAGACCAAGAACTACGGCGAACTTCTGCACCCGGTCCGCGACCTGCGCGAGGTGGCCTTCACCCGCGCCGACGGCACGGCCTTCCACTGGAACCATGAAGACCACGTCTGGCGCCTGCTGGTTGTCCCGCCGGCAGGCTGTGGTCGCGAGTGCGACGTGCTGGAGGACGCCCTGCGCAGGATCTGGGTCGGCCTGGGCAACAACGCCAACAGCGTGCAGGTGCTGTGGGTCGGGCCGGCGCCAGCGCGGCGCTTCCGCAACCTGATCGTGGTGGCCGCCGATGCCGACCTGGGCGCGCACCTGCCCGACCACGCCAGGCCGGGCGCGATTCCGGTCTACCTGGTCGATCCGACCGGATACCTGTTCATGCGTTACAAGCCGGGTTTCGACCCTGGCGGGATGCGCCGCGACCTGCAGCGCCTGCTCGGCGCGGGCACGATGTGAGGCTGGTTCGACACGGGCCGGCTCGAACTTCGTTCTCGACCGGCCCTGCTCACCACGAACGGTTCGCGGAGTCGGCTCGAACTTCGTTCTCGACCGGCCCTGCTCACCACGAACGGTTCGCGAAGTCGGCTCGAAGGTCGTTCTCGACCGGCCCTGCTCACCACAAACGGTTCGCGGAGTCGGCTCGAAGACTGTTCCGGGTCGCCAGTGCCGGGACGGGACGGCGTGAGGAGGCAAGGCGTCGAATCCAGCCCTGGCCGTTCGTGGTGAGCCTGTCGAACCACGGGCCTGGCGTCGCTCCGTGGGTCATCGAACCCACGCGATGCCGGCCGGCGCGGGCGGCACGTTCGCATGGTGGCGTCGATGATCGGCTGCGATGTGGTGCCGGCGTCGGTTTGCGCCGGCGCCTGCCGGTAAAATGCGCGGCATGACCCCGCATCGTCACTTCCACCGGCTGGCCTGGCTGGCCGTCGCTTTCGCCCTGTGCGTGATCGTGTTCGGCGCGTTCGTGCGCTTGTCGCAGGCCGGCCTGAGCTGTCCGGACTGGCCGACATGCTACGGCCACGCGGCATGGCCGACGCAGGCGCACGACGTGGCCACGGCCGACCGGGCGTTTCCGAATCGTCCCTACGAGAGCGCGCTGGCGTGGCGTGAACAGGTCCACCGCATGCTCGCCGGCACCCTTGGCGTGCTGGTGCTGACCCTGGCGCTGGTCGCGGTTCGCAGGCAGCGCAACGGCATCGTCGAGGTCGCCGCCGCCAGCATCGCGGTGGCGCTGTCGGTGGTGGCCTACATGAAGGGAGAACACCTGGCGGCAGGCGTGGTGGCGGCCGCCGGGGAACTGATGCTGTTGCGGATCGCGCTGCGCCGCGCCAACGAGGGGCCGGCACGGCTGGCGTCCTTGACCCTGGCCACGGTGGTGTTCCAGGCCCTGCTCGGGCAATGGACGGTGACCTGGCTGGTGATGCCGATCGTGGTGCTGGGCCACTTGCTCGGCGGGCTGGCCACGTTCGCCCTGCTCACCGCGCTGGCATGGCAGGTGACGCCGAACGCGCAACTGACCCTGGCCACCGCACCCAAGCTGCGCCGGCTGCTGTGGGTTGGATTCGGCTTGCTGACGTTGCAGATCGCATTGGGCGGCTGGACCAGCGCCAATTACGCGGCCTGGGCCTGTGGTGCGCAGTACCCGACCTGCCTTGGGCATTGGTGGCCAGACACCGATTTCCGCCAGGCTTTCGTGCTCTGGCGCGGGTTCGGGGTGGATTACTCCGGCGGCGTGCTCGCCAATCCGGCGCGGGTGGCGATCCAGGAAACCCACCGCATCGTCGCCCTGCTGGTGCTCGGCCACCTGAGTGCGGTGGCGATCCGGCTGTTGCGCACGCCCAGCGTGCGCGGCTGGGGTGGCGTGTTGCTGGCCTTGCTGCTGACCCAGGTCGGGTTGGGCATTGCCAACGTGGTGCTGGCGCTGCCGCTGCCGGTCGCGGTGGCGCACAACGCCGGCGCGGCGCTGCTGCTGTTCGTGGTGGTCGGCCTGCTGGCGCGGCTGCGTGCGCCGGCGTCGGTGGCGGCAGCATGAGAATGCGCGCATGACCGCCGCGACCGTGCGCCAGTACTGGCAGCTCACCAAGCCGCGCGTGGTGGCGCTGATCGTGTTCACCGCAGTGATCGGGATGCTGCTGGCGCGGGTGGATCCGGCGCCTGGCATGCCGATCCCGCCGCCGCGCCTGCCGCCGTGGCACATCGCCGTGCTCGGCTTCCTCGGCATCTGGCTGGCGGCGGCCTCGGCGGCGGCGATCAACCAGTTGCTGGATGCGCGCATCGATGCGCACATGACCCGCACCTCGTGGCGACCGATCGTAGTCGGCCAGATCACGCCACGGCAGGCGCTGGCCTTCGCGCTGGTGCTGGCGGTGGGCTCGATGATCGTGCTGGCGGTGTGGGTGAACTGGCTTACCGCCGCGCTGACCTTTGCCTCGATGATCGGCTACGCGGTGATCTACACCGCCTTTCTCAAGCGCGCCACCCCGCAGAACATCGTCATCGGCGGGCTGGCAGGCGCGGCGCCGCCGGCGCTTGGCTGGGTGGCGGTCACCGGCCAGTTGCATCCCTACGCGCTGTTGCTGGTGCTGATCATCTTCGTGTGGACGCCGCCGCACTTCTGGGCGCTGGCGATCTTCCGCCGCGAGGACTACGCGCGGGCGATGGTGCCGATGCTGCCGGTGACCCACGGGGTGGAGTTCACCCGCTGGCAGATTCTGTTCTACACCATCCTGCTGACCCTGGTGACGGTGCTGCCGTGGGCCACCGGGATGAGCGGGGCGTTCTACCTCGGCGGCGCGCTGGTGCTCGACGCGGTGTTCCTGTACTACGCGATCCGCATGCTCAAGCCGCCGGGCGAGCTGTTCGCGATGGACATGTTCCGTTATTCGATCGTGTACCTGATGGCGCTGTTCGCGTTCCTGCTGGTCGATCGCTGGCTGCTGCCGCCAGCCGGCGTGGTGCCGATGGTGTGGCAGCAGATCGGCTGAGGTCAGCGCTGCGCGCGCCCGCTGGGTTGCCGCTCAGCGTCGCGCCAGCAACTTGAGCAGTTCGCGCAGTTCGTTTTTCTCGTGCTCGTCCAGGCCGGCCTGCGCCTGCTGCGCCTTCAGCTCCTCGACCCGCTGCGCCAGCGTCTGCTGGGAGAGTTGGGTCAGCACGTCGCGCCATTCGATGCTCCAGCTCTTGCGCTCACCGGGCAGGGACTGCAGCGCCAGCTTCTGCAACGCGGGGGCTTCCTCGCGCCCGGCCATGTGTTCGAGCAGCGCACCGGTCGTCAATTGCGGGCGTTCGCGCAGCAAGCCGACCAATTCCACCAGCAGGTCCACCCCGGGCTGCCGCAGGGAGGCGAACAGCGGCGGCCACGGCGCTTCCCCGGCCAGTGTCGGATCCTGCAGCAGCAGGGCGATGGCGCTGCGCACGAGGCTGCGGCGCGGGGTCGAGCCGATGCGTCGCGACGCGACGATCGGTGCGGTCGGCGTCCCGGCGTGGGCGAGCCTGACCCCGGTGAGATCGGCCAGGCGCGCGTGCATCAGGTCGCGGAACGCGCCATCGGGAATCTGCGCCAGCAGCGGGCGTGCGCGTTCGGCCAAGCGGGCCTTGCCGTCCAGCGAGCCCAGGCGCACGTCCTTGCCCAGTTCGGCGAACAAGAATTCCGACAACGGCATCGCCTGCTGCAGCCGTGCCTCGAAGCCGGCGGCACCGTCCTTGCGCACGATGCTGTCCGGATCCTCACCTTCCGGCAGGAACAGGAAGGACGCCTGGCGACCGTCACGCAACCGCGGCAGCGTCGATTCCAGCGCCTTCCACGCCGCGCCGCGGCCGGCCTTGTCGCCGTCGAAACAGAACACCACGTCGGGGGCGTTGCGGAACAGCAGTTCGGCGTGCTCGGGCGTGGTCGCGGTACCGAGCGTGGCCACCGCCTGGGTCACGCCGTACTGGAACAGCGCGACCACGTCCATGTAGCCCTCGACCACGACCAGCCGCTCGATCTTCGAGTGGGTCTGGCGCACCTGCCACAGGCCGTAGAGTTCGCGGCCCTTGTGGAACAGCGCGGTCTCGGGTGAATTGAGGTATTTCGGCGTGTCGTCCTTGTTGGTGACCCTTCCGCCGAACGCGATCACCCGCCCGCGACGGTCGTGGATCGGGAACATGATCCGCTTGCGGAACTTGTCGTAGACGCGACCCGAATCGCCCTTGGAGAAAAGGCCGGCGGATTCAAGCAGGCGCAGCTTGCGCTCGTCGCTGCCGAGCGTGTTCTTCAGGCCGTCCCAGGCTTCCGGCGCATAGCCGATGCCGAAGCGCTCGCAGCTCTGGCTGTCCACGCCGCGCTGGCGCAGGTAGTCCTGGGCTTTTGGCGTGGCCTGGAGCTGGCGGCGAAAGTACTGCGCGGCGGCTTCGAGCACCGCGTACAGGTCGACCGCCTCGCCGCTGGCATGGTGCGCGCGGGTTTCCCTGGGCACCTCCACGCCGGCGCGCTTGGCCAGTTCCTCGACCGCGTCGAGGAACTCCAGGCGATCGTAATTCATCAGGAAGGTGAGCGCGGTGCCGTGCGCGCCGCAGCCGAAGCAGTGGTAGAACTGCTTGCTCGGCGAGACCGTGAACGAGGGTGAGCGTTCGTCGTGGAACGGGCAGCGCGCCGAATACTCGCGCCCCTGGCGCTTGAGTGGCACCCGTGAGCCGATCAGCTCGACGAGGTCGGTGCGTGCCAGCAGGTCGTCGATGAAAGCGTCGGGGATGCGGGCCATCCGGAAAGAATGCCATGCGGTGGCAGGAAACGACGAAGCCGGGCGAGCCCGGCTTCGTGTTGCGGCTGAATGTCAGTCGCGGACGTAGTGGTCGCGGTTGCTGCCGTCCAGTTGGCCATGGCGCAGGCAGCAATTCCTTGAACCTCCGTGACGAACCGCAGGGACACGGATCGTTGCGGCCGAGTTTTTCCAGCAGTTCCTTGTCGCCGTGAACGACGCGGACGCCGCGCTGCACCCGGGTTTCCGATGGGAATCCCCGGCGCCGCTTGCTGGTGTGTTCAAAAGCAGGAAAGGTCGGTGTTGGAGTCGAAACGCTTCATGGCACATCTCCTTGAAAAACCCTCGCGGGCGGAACACGTCCAGATTGCGACCGCGGATCGCAGGTCAGGCGCTGAGCTGTTTTTTCACCAGCGCCGACGCCTGCCCCATGTCGGCGCGGCCGGCAATGCGCGGCTTGAGCGCGGCCATCACCTTGCCCATGTCCTGCGGGCCGGTGGCGCCGGCGGTCGCGATCGCGGCGGCGACTTCGGATGCCAGTTCGTCGGCCGACATCTGCTGCGGCAGATAAGCCTGGATCACCACCATCTCGTCGCGCTCGACCTGGGCCAGGTCCTCGCGCTGCGCGGCCTCGTACTGGCTTACCGAGTCCTTGCGTTGCTTGAGCATCTTTTCCAGCACGGCCATCACCTGGACGTCGTCGAGCGCGATGCGCTCGTCGACCTCGCGCTGCTTGATCGCGGCGTTGATCAGGCGGATCACGCCCAGGCGCTGTTTCTCGCCGGACTTCATCGCGGTTTTCATGTCATCGGTGAGGCGGGTTTTCAGGGACATGGCCTTGCTCCGGGGCAGCAGACAAACAGGTGGTTCGACAGGCTCACCACGAACGGCAACCGCGCGGCCGTCATCGCGAACAGAATGAAAAATCCAACTCCAGAAACGCGAAAAGCCGGCCACGCCTTCGCGTGCCGGCTTGCGCGGAAAGGCGATGGATCAGTACAGCCGCTGGCGCTTGGTCACGTCGCGCGAGGTGCGGCGCAGTTGGCGCTTGACCGCGGCGGCAGCCTTGCGCTTGCGCTCCTGCGTCGGCTTCTCGTAGAACTCGCGCTTGCGGGTTTCGGCGAGAATGCCGGCCTTCTCGCAGGTGCGCTTGAAGCGGCGCAGCGCAAACTCGAAGGGTTCGTTTTCGCGGACTTTGACGGACGGCATGGAGACTCCGGTAACAGAAAACCGTCCAGAAGGACGGGCGAGCCGCGTATGATACCGGCATGGAAGCCCCCGCTGCAAGTCGCCCCGTCCTTGGCATCGAAACGTCCTGCGACGAAACCGGGGTGGCGGTCTACGACCTCGCCACCGGCCTGAAGGCCCATGCGCTCTACAGCCAAGTCGCCCTGCACGCCGAGTATGGCGGGGTGGTGCCTGAGTTGGCCAGCCGCGACCACGTGCGCAAGCTGCTGCCGCTGATCCGCCAGACCCTGGCCGAGGCCGGGATGGCGGTGCGCGACCTGCGCGGGGTGGCCTACACCGCTGGCCCGGGCCTGATCGGCGCCCTGCTGGTCGGCGCCGGCGTCGGCCGCGCGCTGGCCTGGGCGCTGGAGGTGCCGGCGATCGGCGTCCATCACATGGAAGGCCACCTGCTGGCGCCGCTGATGGAGGACCCGGACCTCAAGCCGCCGTTCGTGGCCTTGCTGGTCTCGGGCGGGCATTCGCAACTGATCGGCGTACGCGCGATCGGCGACTACGAGTTGCTCGGCGAGACGCTCGATGATGCCGCCGGCGAGGCCTTCGACAAGACCGCCAAGCTGATGGGCCTGCCGTACCCGGGCGGGCCGCACCTGGCGAAGCTGGCCACCGGCGGGACTCCCGGCGCATACCGCTTCTCGCGGCCGATGACCGACCGCCCGGGCCTGGATTTCAGCTTTTCCGGCCTGAAGACCCAGGTCCTGCTGGCTTGGCAGAAGTCCGACCGCGCCGATGCGACGCGCGCCGACATCGCGCGCGGCTTCGAGGACGCGATCGTCGATACCCTGGCCATCAAGTGCGAGCGCGCGCTGGATGCGGCCGGCATGGACACCCTGATCGTCGCCGGCGGCGTCGGCGCCAACCTGCGCCTGCGTGCGAAGCTGCAGGAACAGGCGGCCCGGCGTGGCGGAAAGGTCAGCTTCCCGCGGCTGGCTTTCTGCACCGACAACGGCGCGATGATCGCCTTTGCCGGCGCGCTGCGCCTGGCTGCGGGCCTGCACGATCCGGCGGTGGTGGACGTGCGCCCGCGCTGGGACATGGCGAGTCTGCCGGCGCTCGAACGGGAATGAGCATGGACAAGGTGTTCATCGAGGGACTCGAAATCCAGACCGTGATCGGCATCTACGACTGGGAACGCAAGGTTCGCCAGCCATTGCAGTTCGACCTGGAGATGGGGTTCGACAACCGGGTGCCGGCGGCCAGCGATGCCATCGCCGACACGCTGGACTACAAGGCGGTGAGCAAGCGCTTGATCGCCTTCGTCTCGGCATCCAGTTTCGGCCTGGTCGAGACGCTGGCCGAGCGTTGCGCGCAAATCATCCTTGCCGAGTTCCCGGTGACATGGCTGCGGCTGAAGCTGAGCAAGCCCGGTGCGGTGCGCGGTGCGCGCGCGGTGGGCGTGGTCATCGAGCGCAGCCGCTGAGCCGGGCATGCACAGCGCGTATCTGAGTCTGGGCAGCAACATCGACCCCGAGCGCCACCTGCGCGCAGCCGCCGTTGCCCTGCGGCAACGCTTCGGCGCGGTGGTGTTCTCTTCCGTCCTGCGCACCCCCGCGGAGGGTTTCGACGGTCCGGATTTCCTCAACGCCGCGGCGATCGTGCGCACCGACATGCAACCGCAGGTGCTGGATGCCTGGCTGCACGCGCTGGAGTGCGCGCACGGCCGCGACCGCAGCGCGCCGCGATTTGCCTCGCGCACGCTGGACATCGACATCGTGTTGTTCGATCAGCGCGTGATCGTGGCGAGCGCTGGGTCGCACCTGCAGATCCCGCGTCCGGAACTGCGCCATGCCTTCGTGCTGCAGCCGCTGGCGCAGATCGCACCGGATGTCATCGTCCCCGGCAGCGGCCGCAGTCTGGCCGGCTTGTGGGCCGAACACCCGAAGTACGCGAGTCCACTGCCGGACAGTGGACTGCGCCTGGATTGAAGCCGGATGGTGTTCGAGTACCCGAAGTTGCCCGGATTCGTCATCCCGGCGCATGTTCCCGCCATCACGCGGCGACCTTCGCCGCGTCGTATGATGACCTTCAGCCAACCGGAGTGACGACCATGGGCAAGTTCGCGCGCAGTTGGGAAATGATCCAGGCGAGCGCGGCGGTGCTGCGATCGGATCGCGAGTTGCTGGTGTTCCCGCTGGTGTCGGCCATCGCCACCATCCTGGTCGCGCTGACCTTCTTCCTGCCGCTGTTCGGTACCGGCATCCTGGATCAGGTCCATCGTGGTCAACCGCTGCCGGGGCCGATGTATATCTGGTTGTTCCTGTTCTACGTCGTCCAGTACACCGTGATCTTCTTCTTCAACACCGCGCTGGTCGGAGCAGCGATGATCCGCCTGGACGGCGGCGACCCGACCCTGGCCGACGGTTTCCGCATCGCCCGCAGCAAGATCGTGCCGATCCTCGGTTACGCCTTGATCGCCGCCACCGTGGGCATGGTCCTGCGTGCGATGGAACAGCGCGCCGGGTTCCTCGGCCGGATCGTGATCGGCCTGATCGGCGCGGCGTGGACGGTGGCCACCGCGATGGTGGTGCCGGTGCTGGTGACCCGCGACGTCGGCCCGATCGATGCCATCAAGGAGAGCGTCGAACTGCTGCGCCGCAACTGGGGCGAGAACCTGATCGGCAACGGTGGCATCGGCGTGGTGTTCGGATTGCTCACTTTCGCCGTGATGGCGCTGGGCTTGATCCTGTTCTTCGTCTGCACGGCCCATGGACTGGTGGCGCTGGGCTTCATGTTCGGCGGGCTGACCATCCTCGCCACCATCGGCTTGTCGCTGGTGCAGGCGGCGCTGGCGGGCATCTATTCGGCGGCGTTGTACCGTTTTGCAACGACTGGCCAGGCGCCGACCGGGTTCGATGGTGGAGCGATGCAGGAAGCGTTCCGGATCAAGGCCTGAAACGGTGGTAGCGCATCGGGCTCAGTCGTAAAGCGACCCTTCGTCGAAGTCGAACGCCTGCCCGGCGGCAGACTCGATCGCGAACAGGTTGATCGCGGTGCGTGCCACCTGGCGGGTGTCGTACCAGGCGTAGAGCCCCACGCCCATCGCGCCGACCACCGGCAGCCAGCGCGCGATGCCGCGGCCGACGCCGCGCTCGGTCAGGCGCACGCCGATGCGGCGGGTCAGTGCGCCGATCGCCGGGGCGGTCAGCGCACGCACCAGCCAGCGCTCGCCGACCCGCACCGCAATGTCGCGGAAGGCTTGCGCGGCGGTGTGGCGGAACAGGCAGAACAGCATCTGCTCGCGGGTGAGTTGCCAGTGACGGCCGTAGGCGCCGGCGATGTCGGCGACCATCTGCGCCTGGATCTTCCAGATCGCGTACAGCTCCGGCAGCACGGTCAGCCAGCCCAGCGGGCCGGGCGGCAGGGCCAGCGTGCCGGCCACCAGCGCCGACTTGCGGGCGGCGGCATCGGCGATCGCGCGTGAGCGTACCTCGGGGGCAAGGCTTGCGCCCTCGGTCGTGCCCGGCAGTTCGGAGAGCAGGTGCAGGATCGCCTCGCCGAGGCGATCGGCGGCGCTGCGCGAGGCACCCTTGCGTGCCGGGATGTAGGTGGGTGAAGGCGGATCCTGGCGTGGTGCGTTCATGGCCACAGCATAGCAGTCCGACGCACGCGACTGGCATTTGCGCGCGCCGCGATGGAGTTCAGATCGCCAGCTTGCGACCGCCGTCCACGTGCAGGATTTCGCCGGTGGTGTAACGCGCGTCGCGGATCAGGTAGAGCACGGCGCTGGCGACGTCGGCCGGATCGCCGGCGCGGTGCAGGGCGGTGTTGGCGAGCAACTTGGCCTGGCGTTCGCTGTCGATGCCGGTTTCCGGCCACAGCACCGCGCCCGGGGCGATCGCGTTGACCCGCACCTCCGGGCCCAGGTCCTTGGCCAGCGACAGGGTCAGCATCGCCAGCGCGGCCTTGGACATGCAATACAGCGCGTGATCGCGCAGCGGCCGTTCGGCATACACGTCCACCAGGTTGACGATGCTGCCTGCGGTGGCGCGCAGGTGCGGCGCGGCGGCCTGGGACAGGAAGAACGGCGCGCGGGCGTTGGCGGCGAACAGCTCGTCCCACTGCTGCTCGGTGGTGTGGCCGATCCGGGTCGGGAAAAACGCGGCGGCGTTGTTCACCAGTGCGTCGATGCGCGAAAACCGCATCACCGCATCGGCGACCATCAGCGGCAGGCTGTCGGAGTCGGTCAGTTCCGCGCGCAACTCCAGGGTGCTGCCCGGACGTGCGGCTTCCAGCTCCGCCAACAGCGCGTCCATGCGGTCGTCGTCGCGCCGGTGATGCAGGGCGAGGTCGTAGCCGGCCTGGTGCAGGCAGCGCGCGATGGCCGCGCCGATGCGGCGCGAGGCGCCGGTGATCAGCGCGACGGGGTGGGCGCAGGACATGCCACGACGGCGAGCATGGAAACAACGCGTGGCAGGCCCCGGCGGACCGGGGCCTGGACACGCGGCCTCACTTGCCCTCGACCCGGTGCCAGGTCTGGCTGCGGAAGAAGAAGCCCACGTAGCCGCGGACGATGAGGTCCCGGCCGCCGTTCTCCAGCCAGATCTTGGCGCGGTAGGGGTCCTGGTCGCTGCCGCGCTTCTGCGGGTCGAAGATGTGCCCGCCGGTCCATTGCTCGCCGTTGTTCTGGAAGCCCCACATGATCGTCAGGCCCTTGATCTTGTGGTTGTGCAGGCTCGGGCTGGTGCACTTGTCGCAGACCGGGTCCGGGCTCTCGCCGGGTTCGGGAAAGACCTCGACCACGGTTCCCAGCAGCTTGCCCTTGACCTCGATGATCTTGACCAGGGACTTTGGCTTTCCGGTCTTGTCATCGATCGTCTTCCAGGTTCCGATCGGCGAGCTCAGGTCCTCGGCCAGCGCGGCCGCACTGGACAACAGGCACAGCAGGCCGGCGGCAGCGATCAACTGCATCTTGCGCATGTGGCGTCTCCCTTGCGGTGGTGGCGTGGGGACGATAGTAGCGCGTTCGTGACCGAATGCACGGGGGCACACCCACGCGCGCGATGCAGGTTCCGTCCCCGCCAGCGGCATGCTTCAATGCACCGTTTGGACACCCGCCCGCGCATGCCTGCCCCCCGACGTTTCCCCCCGCCCGACCCGGACGCGCTGGCGCACAGCGCGCGGCTGGCGGCGCTGATCCGCCACGCCATCGCGCAGGCCGGGGGCGCATTGCCGTTCTGGCGATTCATGGAGCTGGCGTTGTACGCGCCGGGGCTGGGCTATTACAGCGCCGGTGCGCGCAAGTTCGGGACCGAAGGCGATTTCGTGACCGCGCCGGAGCTGGGCAGCCTGTTTGCGCGTGCGGTGGCCAGCGCCACGGCGCCGGTGCTGCAGCAGGCGG
Organism: uncultured Gammaproteobacteria bacterium; assembly: GCA_964640525.1. GTDB lineage: Bacteria > Pseudomonadota > Gammaproteobacteria > Xanthomonadales > Xanthomonadaceae > SZAS-103. The sequence goes on from CAZXGS010000006.1 coordinate 75,507, forward strand.
GCGAGGGTGCGGTGTTTTTCGAGTTGGGCGGAGGCACCGGGGCATTCGCGGGGCAGGCCATGCAGCAGTGGGCCGCCGGCGGCACGTTGCCGGCGCGCTACGCCATCCTGGAGCCATCGGCGGATCTGCGCGAACGCCAGCGTGAGCACTTGCGCAGCCTGCTCGCGCCGGAGTTGTTTGCGCGCCTGGAATGGCTGGACGGTCCGTTGCAGGAGGCGTGGAGTGGGGTGCTGTTTGCCAACGAGGTGCTCGACGCGCTGCCGGCCACGCGTTTCGTCATCGACGCGGGCGAGGCCTTCGAGCAATGCGTGACGGTGCGCGAGGCCGGCGCCCTGGCATGGACGCGGCGTGCCGCCGATGCCTTGCTGGTGCAGACCCTGCACGGCATCTCGCAGGGCCTTGAGGAGCGCATGGCCGATGGCTTTGCCTCCGAGGCGCTGCCGCAGTTGCCGTACTGGATCGACGCGGTGGCCGGGGCGATGGAGCGCGGGGCGATGCTGTTCATCGATTACGGCTATCCGCGCCGTGCGTACTACGCGCCCGAGCGCAGCGACGGCACCCTGATGTGCCACTACCGCCACCACGCGCACAACGATCCGTTCCTGTGGCCGGGCCTGCAGGACATCACCGCGTCGGTGGACTTCACCGCGCTGGCCGCGGCCGGGACGCGGATCGGCTTCGATCTCGCCGGCTACTGCACGCAGGCGCACTTCCTGCTCGGCAATGGCCTGGGTGAGGCGGTGGAGGCCGCGCAGGCGCTGGACGAGCGCGAGCGCATCGCGATCGTGCAGGAGGCGCGCCGGTTGACCCTGCCTGCGGCGATGGGCGAACGTTTCCAGGCGATGGGCTTCCAGCGCGGGGTGGATTTCGAGCCGGCGTTCGCGTTCGGCGATCTCAGCGGGAGGCTGTGATGCTGCATCCGTTCCGCCATCGGCGGCTGTGGGTGGGGGTGTGGGTGGCGATGATCGGCGGGGTGATCGTGCTCTCGCTGATGCCCTCGCCGCCGATCCCGGCGGAGCTGACGGTCGGCAAGTTCGACCACGGTTTCGCGTATTTCTGCCTCGCTGCGATGGCCGTGCAACTGCTGCGCGATCGCCGCCAGGTGGTGTTGGCGGCGCTGTCGTTCGCGCTGCTCGGCATCGCGCTGGAGCTGGCCCAGGGCCTGCTCACCGATTACCGCGGAATGTCGGCCTACGATGGAATGATCGACTGCATCGGTGCCGCCCTCGGGCTGGCAACGGCGTGGACGCCGCTGCGCGGTTTGCTGGTGAAGATCGACATGCGGATGCCTTGACCGACGGGCGTCGCGGGCGGGCGGCGCGGCAGTCAACTCGCCACGGCGCAGGCCGCGCGTGCCTCAGTCGGCGTGGTTCGATCCGGCGTGCACGCGTGCCGCACCGATCGCCGCGATCCGCGCCTCGCGCAGGCGCTTGCCGACGTCCGGGCCGCTCACGCCCTGGGCCAGGATCGCCTGCGCATCCACCGCAAGCATCGCCTGCAACAGGCGGCGCAGGGTGCCCGCCGACGGGTATGCGCTTTCCTGCAGGTTCAGGCGGCCGCGCTTGTCGGCCTCGCAGACGGTCGCCATGGCGTCGATCAGCCACGGCTTGCGTACCCCGTCGCAGCGCGCGATCAGGTCGTGCACGCTGGCATCGTGCAGTTCGTGGATGCGATGGATGTTGAGATGTTCGCGGCATGCCGCGATGGCCAATTCGCGATGCGCGGACGGTACTTTCAAGCGGTCGCAAACGGCGGCCAGGGGTTTCAGGCCGGCCAGCTCGTGCCCGTGGTGGCGGGGCAGCAGGTGGGCTGGCGTGAGCGCCTTGCCGAGGTCGTGGGTGAGCGCGGCGAAGCCGATCCGCGCATCGCCAGGCGCCAGGCGCGCGGCCATGTCGCTGACCATCATCTGGTGGATGCCGGTGTCGACCTCGGGATGGAATTCGACCCGCTGCGGCACCCCGAACAGGGCATCGACCTCGGGCAGGATGCGGGCCAGCGCACCGCAGGCGCGCAGCGTGGCGATGAAGGCCGAGGGGCGTGGTTCGGTGAGCGCGCGCGTCAGCTCCTGCCATACGCGTTCGGGGACGAGGTGATCGACTTCACCCGCGTCGACCATGGCGGCCATCAAGGCCATGGTCTGCGGAGCCACCGTGAATCCCAGGGGCGCGAAGCGGGCCATGAAGCGCGCCGCGCGCAGCACCCGCACCGGATCCTCGACGAACGCCGGCGAGACATGCCGCAGCACCCTTGCGGTGATGTCGGCCGCGCCGTCGAACGGGTCGATCAGCGCGCCATCGGTGTCGCGGGCGATGGCGTTGATGGTGAAGTCGCGCCGTGCCAGATCCTGCTCCAGGGTCACCTGCGCGTCGGCGTCCACCACGAAGCCGCGGTAGCCGTGCGCGGATTTGCGTTCGGTGCGCGCCAGCGCGTACTCCTCGCGGGTGTGGGGGTGCAGGAACACCGGAAAATCGCGACCGACCGGCGTGTAGCCATCGGCGAGCATCTGCGCCGCCGTCGCACCGACCACGACGAAATCGCGGTCGCCCGGCGTGCGCCCGAGCAGTCCATCGCGCACCGCGCCGCCGACGAGATAGACCCTCATCCGCAGCGCGTGCGGTAGCGATCCAGCCGCCGCTGGTGCGCATCGGCGTCACCGAGGATCACCGGCAGGCAGGCGGCAATGCGGGTCGGGACGATCCCCAGGCGGTGCAGGCCGTCGATGCCGCCGACCGCGTCGGTCAGCAAGGATCGGTAGTTGTCGCTGGAAAACGGCTTGCCCGGCACGAAGTCCATCGCGAAGGCCTGCAGCCGCCCGAGCAGGTCGGGCAGCGGCAGCACCAGCCGGCGCTTGCCGAGCGCGCGCGCGGTCATGCGTACCGCCTGGGCCAGGGTGATCACGTCCGGCCCGTACAGCTCGTAGGTCTGGCGCACGCAGGCCGGCGCGTCCAGCGCGCGCACGAACGCGTTCACCACGTCGCCCAGGTACACCGGCGCGAATTTCGCGCCCGCCCGCGCCAGTGGCAGCAGTGGCGTGAACCGCAGCAGCGCTGCGAAGCGGCAGAAGAAACCGTCGTCGGGTCCGAAGATCACCGACGGGCGGAAGATCGTCCACGCCAGTGCCGAGGTCTTGACGCGCTCCTCGGCCTGGCCGCGGGTGCGCAGGTAATGACTGCGCCCCAGACCGGCATTGAGCGCGCTCATCAGCAGCAGGCGACCGGTTCCGCTGCGCGCGCAGGCGGCGATCAGGATGTCGGTCAGTTCGACGTGCGCGCGCACGAAGCCGCGCGCCGAATCGCCCAGGCCCGGTGCATTGAGGATGCCGACCAGGTGGATCACGGTGTCGTGGCCGCGCAGCGCCGCGGCCAGCGCGACCACGTCGTACTCGTCGCACTCGGTCGCCGCCGCGCCTGGCGCGAGCAGGCGATCGGCGTGGCGGGCGCGGTTGCGGCTGACCACGGTCACCGCGTGGCCCTCGCCGAGCAGGCGCGTCACCAGCGCGCGGCCGACGAAGCCGGTGCCACCGATCACCGCGATCCGACGACGGTTCATGGATTGGCCTGGGTGGAGGCGGGCATGGCGGCGGGCGTGGGCGCCGCCGGCAACGCGCAGGCGAAACGGCGCTTGTCGGCCTCGGCCACCGTGCGTCCGAGCAACCGGTCGGACAATGGCGTGGCCTTGCCGTCCAGGCGCCAGTCGTAGATCACCGAGAAGGCCAGCACGCGCATGATGTAGTCGCGGGTTTCCTTGTAGTCCACGGTCTCGATCCACAGGTCAGGATCGAGCTGCCCGCGCTGCGCCAGCCAGCGCGAGACCGGGCCGGCGCCGGCGTTGTAGGCGCCGATGGCTAGGTACGTCCGGCCGTCGTAGCGGTCGAGCATCCGGCGCAGGAAGGCGCTGCCCAGGGTGATGCTGGTGCGCGGATCGTACAGTGAGCCGGCACCCGCCCACGCGAGGCCAAGGGTGCGTGCCATGTGTGCGCCGACCGAGGGCAGCAGTTGCATCAACCCGCGTGCATCCGCGCCGGACCGCGCCTGCGGGTTCCACGCGCTCTCGGCACGGATCTCGGCGGCGACCCAAGCCGGATCAATGGCGTTGGCGCGCGCGGCCTGGCGCACGGTGTTGGCGTGGTCGAGCGGAAAGCGCAGCCGGTACAGGCGCAACTCGTCCGGCGCCGGCTTGCCGTCGGCACCTTTGCCGAGGGTGAAGGTGGCGCGGTCGTACCAGCCGATCTCCCCGGCCAGCGCCACCGCGACCCGCCGCTGGCGGTCGTTGAATCCAGCCACCGCCTGCGCCCACTCCTTCACCGCCCAGCTCTGGCGCTGGATCCGGAACAGTTCGAACGCACGCACCAGCGCCGGCGTGCCCGCGACCTGCGCGCGCTCGCTGGCGCTGACCGACAGGTCCATCGGACACAGGCTGTAGGGCAGGTGGAGGCGGTCGGCGGCCAGGAAGCCGTGGTACGTGGCGGTGCGGGCGACCTGGCGGTAGATCGCCTCGGCGGCTTTCGAATCGCCGTCGCGCTCGCGCAGGCGGGCGGCGAAATATTGCCAGCGCGGATCGTTGCGCTGTTCCGGAGCCATCGCCGCGATCGCCTTGAGCGCGGTGGCATCGTCGCCACGCGCCAGCGCCTCGCGCACCTGCCACTCGTGCAGGCGCGCGTCATACGCGGAGGTCGGCACCGCGGCCAGTCGCGCGGCCGAGCCCGGCTGGTAGGAGGCGACCGTCCACAAGGCGATCGCGTACAGCACCCGGCCGCGGTCGGCCTCGCCCAGCTTCAGCGTCGGCATCAGTCGTTCCAGCCGCGCCTGCGCGCCGGCCGGATCGCGGCGTGCCTGCCGGGTCAGGCCGATCGAGGCCATCAGGCGGCTGCGATCCGTGCGTGGCCAGGCCGCGGCACCGTCGCCGGGGGCGTCGATGAAGCGGGCGTAAGTCTGGGCGAGTGCGCCCTGGTCCGCGGGCAGGCCACGTGCGGCGCTGCGCATGACCGCGGTATCGAAGGCGAGTGCGGCGGCGTCGATGCGCTGCCAGCGCACCTGTGCGGTAAGGTTGCCGTCCGCCGCCAGCCGGCCGAAAACCTCGTCGCAGGCGTCTGCTTGCGTCTGTCCGTCGCGCCACAAGGCGAGTGCATCGGCCGTCCAGGCCGCATCCGGCGTGCCTGCGCTCAGACGCGCGGCCAGGTCCGCGCAGCGCAGCTTGGCGCTGAGGTCCGGCGTGCGGAAGGCCAGAAACGACTTCCAGTCGCGGCGCCTGGCCAGCACCGCCAGCCACTCCTCGCGCAGCAGGTTCGCCGCGACTTGTCCCGGGTAGCGATCCAGGAAGGCACGCACCGTGGCGGCGTCGGCCTTGTCGAGGTCGTGGTGCAGGCGGGCGTATTCGATCCACGGCCGCAGCGGGTCGGTAGCCAAGGCGCGCGCGCCCGCCGCGTCCAGGCGGCCCTGTTCGGCCAGATCCAGGGCCTGATCGACCTGCGCCAGGTGTTCGGCGCTGCCATCCGCCCGCGTCGAGGTCTGGCCGATGGCGAGCGCCACGGGCGCCAGCAGGCAGGCCAGGAAAAGGAGAGTACGCATGGCATCGCAGTGTAGCCCAAGGCTGCGGATCAGCCAGCCGGCCACAGGTGGGTTGGCATGGATCTGCCCGGACGCGACCGCTGAAGCTCGGCTGCACGCCTCCGGCCCGCCGCTTGCGACAATTCCACTTGCAACTGTTTCACGTTTTGTTTACAAATCGTTGGCCGGCGGCGACTGCCGACCGCGCCCAAACCCCGGGAGACCTTTTCGATGACCGCGATGCGTCACCGCCGCCTGTGCGCGGCTGTCATGACTGCGCTGCTGCCGGCCGTGCTGCCGGCCATGGCGCAGGAAACTGCCAGCAGTCCAACCAACGCCAAGGCCAAGGAAGTCGGCCGGGTCACCGTCACCGGCTCGCGCATCAAGCAGACCAGCAAGGTCATGTCTGCGCCGGTCGCCGTCATCACCCGCCAGACGCTCGATGAAAGCGGCGCCACGTCTGTCGGCGACTACCTGCAGCAGCTCACCGCCAGCGGCAAGGCGCTCAACGCCAAGTTCAACTCCTCGGGCAACTTCGGCTATCCGGCAGACGGCGGCGGCATCGGCGCCGGCTCGGCGCAGGTGGACCTGCGCAACCTCGGTTCGGGCCGCGTGCTGGTGCTGGTGGATGGGCTGCGCTGGGTCAACGAGTCCTCTGCGTCGGGCGTGAGCGGCAGCGCCGACCTGAACACCATCCCGCTGTCGATCGTGGACCGCATCGAGGTGCTGGAGGACGGCGCCTCGGCGATCTACGGTTCCGACGCGATCGCCGGGGTGATCAACATCATCACCCGCAAGGATTTCAGCGGCGCGCTGGTGCACGTCAAGTCCGGCGGCTACGGCCACGGCGGTTCGGACACCGAAGGCGACATCACCGTGGGCGGCAACGGCGAACAATTCCGCGGCGTGCTCAATGCGTCCTATGTCAAGTCCAACGGGATCTCCGCGGCGGCCTGGAACCAGTCGTCGATGCCGGTACCCGGCGCCGGGCTGGCGGCCGGCAGCTCCGGCACGCCGCAGGGACGCTACATCTTCTGCGATCCGCGCATCCTCGTGCCCGGCACCCCAGGCTATTGCGATGCAGCCGGCAACGACTGGTTCGACATGACCCTGAACGACGGCACCACGGTGGCCAACTACAACGGCGGCAACCCGACCACCGGCGCCGGCACCTATCACGGCTTCAGTGGCGCCGACCGCTTCAACTACGCACCCTACAACCTGCTGCTCACGCCCAGCGAGCGCAAGTCGATCTACGGGCAGATGACCTACGACATCACCCCGAGCGTCTCGCTGCACGGCAAGGTGCTCTACAACCAGCGCCAGTCTTCCAACCAGGCCGCGCCCGAGCCGATCTTCGTGGGCCCCTTCGCCGGCACCGGCGGCATCGCCGACACCATCACCATCTCCGCCAGCAACCCGTACAACCCGTTCGGCATCAACCTGTGCGCGGTGGCCGACCCGGCCAACGGTTGCCCGGTCGCCAACCTGGGCTTCATCACCAAGCGCCCGGTGGAGCTGGGGCCGCGCGTGTTCAATCAGGACGTGAAGACCTGGTATGCCAACTTCGGCCTGCAGGGCACCTTCGACTGGGGCAACGGGGTGGACTGGAACGTGGACTACGTCCACTCCGAGAACCAGGCCGACCAGTTGTTCTCAAACGGCTTCAACGTGCTCAAGCTCAAGGAAGCGCTCGGCCCGGCCTACAAGGACGCCGGAGGCGTCTGGCGCTGCGGCTCGCCGGCGGCGACCATCCCGGGCTGCGTGCCGTTGAACCTGTTCGGCGGCGAAGGCACGCCGATCTCGCCGGACATGCTGGCCTTCATTTCCACCCCGCAACACGATGCCAGCAAGCAGGTGCTCGACCTGTTCACCGCCAACATCGACGGCGACCTGTGGCAGATGGGCGGTGATCGCCATGCCGGCTTCGCGCTGGGCTTTGAGCATCGTCGCTACCAGGGCGATTTCAACCCCGACCCGCTGCGCCAGGACGGCGAGTCGCAGGACTCGTTCGCCACGCCGATTTCGGCCGGTTACAGCGTCAACGAGCTGTACGGCGAGCTGCGCCTGCCGTGGGACAAGACGTTCAGCACCGACTTCGCGCTGCGTTATTCGGACTATTCGACCTTCGGCAGCACGGTGACCGGCAAGGCCGGGTTCCTGTGGAAGCCGAGCGATGATTTCGTGCTGCGCGGCACCTATTCGACCGGCTTCCGCGCCCCGAACCTGGGCGAGCTGTACGGCCTGACCCAGTTCGGCGCCACCCTGGTCGACCCGTGCAATGCCACCTCCTCGGGTGGTCCGGCATCCCAATATGCGGCCGCCTGCGCCGCCGCCGGCGTTCCCAACGGGTTCCAGCAGGCCAACACGCAGATCATCACCTTCACCGGTGGCAATCCGGCGCTGCAACCGGAGAAGTCGCGCAACTACAACCTCGGCGGGGTGTGGAGCCCGTCGTTTGCCGAGCACGCCGCGTGGTCGGAAAAGCTCGACTTCGAGGCGAACTACTTCCACTACAAGGTCAACAATGCGATCCAGGCACCGGACATCCAGGCGCTGCTCAACGCCTGCTATTCCGGTACCGCCAACGGCACGGTCTGCTCCGGTTTCACCCGTGGCGCCGGCAGCCAGCTCAATCCGCCGACCGACTTTCTCTCCAACCTCGGCCAGATCACCACCAGCGGCGTCGACCTGAAGGCGAGCTGGGTCGGTCCGATGAATTCCTGGGGCCAGCCGAGTGCGTCGATCCAGTCCACCCGCACGATCAGCTATCGCGCAGTGGACAAGGATGGCAACGTCGCCCAGCGCGGTGTGGGGATCGAGGTCAACGACAGCGCCATCCCGGCCTGGCAGACCAACCTGCAACTGGGCTGGAAGGTCGGCGACTGGAACGCGAGCTGGAACATCCGCTACGTCGCTGCGGTGAAGGAGTCGTGCGGCAATGCGGTGGCCACGCCGGCGGTGGGTTGTGCGACCGGCGACGGCTGGCATCGCCTGGGCGCGACCACTTACAACGACGTGCAACTGGCGTGGGACAACGCGTTCTCGGCCAAGGGCCTGAAGTTGTCGGTCGGTGCCAACAACGTGTTCGCACGCGAGGCACCCTCGTGCGTGAGCTGCTCGCTCAACGGCTACGACGCCGGCACCTACGATCTGCCGTTCCGCTTCATCTACGCGGAGCTGAACTGGAAGTTCTGATCGGTCGCGGTGAAGTGTCGCAACGGCCATGCCGGCGAAACATCGTCGGCATGGCCGTCGCGTTTGCTGGTCGTGGTCGACGGCCGTGGTGTTCGGCGTCGCCGAGGTGATCGTCGCCGCCATCGAGAAGATGGCTTGTGGCGCGGCGACCGGCTGTGGCACAGTCGATGCATTGAAACATCGTGGAGTCCGTGCCGTGATCGATCCGGACGGGTATCGCCCCAACGTGGGCATCGTCATCATGCGCGCCGATGGGCAAGTGTTCTGGGCGCGCCGGGTGCGGCGGGACGGCTGGCAGTTTCCGCAGGGCGGGATGAACTCCGACGAGACGCCGCTGGAGGCGATGTACCGCGAACTGCAGGAAGAGACCGGCCTGCTGCCCGAACACGTGGAAGTCCTCGGCGCCACCCCGGGCTGGCTGCGCTACCGGTTGCCCTACCGCAGCACGCGCCGCGACGAGCGCCCGGTATGCATCGGCCAGAAGCAGGTGTGGTTCCTGCTCAAGTTGCTGGCACGCGACGAGGATGTGCGCCTGGACGTGACCGAGAAGCCGGAGTTCGACCGCTGGCGCTGGGTGGATTTCTGGTACCCGCTGGAACACGTGGTGATGTTCAAGCGCAGCGTGTATGCGCGCGCTCTCGAACACCTGTCGCAACCCGCGCAGGCGACCGCGACCGGAACCCTGGGCGCGCGTCCGGCGGCGGTCGGCGAGCTGGACGATCGGCCGTACCGGCGCCATCGCTGGCGTTGAAGCCGACGCGGTCGCCGGCGCCGTTCGCGATCCTGCCTTGCGCGATGCCGTGCGGTTGCCGGCTGTACGCGGCGGTCTGGCAACGATTCAGGCGAGCAGGCTGCGCAGTTCGGATTCGGCGCGCCTGAATTCGTAGGCGAGGACTTTCACCGCCACATGCGGTTGCACCAGCGAACCGTCGCGCGCGCCGTGCTCGATGTGCTTGGCCGCCGCGGACATCTGCATGGCACCGAGGTTGGCGCTGGAGGACTTGAGTGCGTGCGCCGGCCCGACCAGGCCGGCGACGTCGTGGCTGGCCAGCGCCGCATCCAGCTTGGCCAGGTGCGATGGCGCGTCCTCGAGGAACACGTGGACGAGGTCGGTGAACGAATCCCCCATCGCACTCCACAAGTCCTCGATGATCTCCACGTCCAGGGCCGGCGGCAGCTTGCGCCCCGTGGTTGCCGCCGCGGCAGGCGCAGGTGGCGGTTCCTGGCTGGCGCCAGGCGCGGCTTGCTGCGGGTTCGGCGTACCCGCGCCGGCATCGACGGAAGATGTCGCGGCGGCAACCGGCGGCGGGACGGGGGCAGGCGTGACGGGGGCAGGCGTGACGGCAGTTGCCGGGGCAGGGGCGGCGGCTGCGTGTGCGGGGGGCGCCGGTGCCGCCGTGCCGGCCATGCCTTCACGCTGCGTCCTGGTGCGGGTTGCTTCGGCCTCGGCCTCGGCGCGCGCGGCCTGCTCGGCCTGTTCGGCCTCGAACTTCACCGTGGCCTCCTCCAGCTTCATGCTCGCCAGCGCGATCTCGTCGGCGGTCAATGCGCTCTGGATGGCCGCCTTGGCCTTGCCTGCCGCCGGCGCCTGCGCAAGCGCGGCGATTTCCGGCGCCACCACGCCACGTCTGGGCTGTGTGGATGCGCTCATCCAGCGCCGCAGCAGTGCTTCCAACTGGTCGCGGGCCACCGGCTTGGACAGGTAATCGTCCATCCCCGCATCCAGGCACTTCTGGCGGTCGCCGGCCATGGCATTGGCGGTCATGGCGATGATCGGCAGCGCACGCCGGCTGTTCTCGGCTTCGTGGGCGCGCCAGGCGCGGGTGGCCGCGTAACCGTCCATGACCGGCATCTGGCAATCCATCAGCACGATGTCGTAATGACCTCGGGTCAACTTCTCGATCGCCTGCTCGCCGTTCTCCGCGGTATCCACGTGCGGGCCGAGCAGCGAAATCAAGCGCTGTGCCACCAGCAGGTTTACCGGGTTGTCCTCCACCAGCAGCAACTTGCCCTTGATCGGGCCACTGGTCGGCGCAGGGCCATCCCGTCCGCCATCGACAGGGCTGGCCGCCGATCCGCGGGGCGCGTCGCTGACCGCCCCATCCCCGGCATCCACGGGCTCCTCGTCGGCGGCAGTCAGGGACACGGCCGCGCGCGAGTCCGAGCCAGCGGTGCTGATCGCCTCGCCAGCCAGCAACTGGGCCAGTTTCGAGCGCAGGTCGACCTCGGCCACGGTGCGCTGCACGACCACCGTGTTCGCCAATTCGCGCACGCCCTCGGGCAGCGGCTCGCTGGATTCCAGGAACAGCACCCGCAGCCGATCGACCTCGGTCATGTTCGCCAGGTTGCGGTGCAGGGCGACGATGGTGTGCTTGATCGAGGCGGCATCCACGATCAGGACGTCGAAGCTGCGCGAAACCGAGGCCGAAGTCGCACGCAATTGCTGCAGGGCATCCTGGGTGTTCTCGACGAAACTGATTCTTACCCCTGCCTGGCCGAGGCTTTTTTCGATCTGCTTGCGCAGCGCGGGGTCGTTGGTGAGCACCAACACGCGCGCGTCCTGCATGCTGGCGCGCGGCCCGTCGATTTCGCCGGCGACCTTGAGCAGCGGGATCTCGAACCAGAACGTCGAGCCGCGCCCGAGTTCGGAGTCCACCCCGATCCGGCCGCCCATCAGGTCGACGATGCGCTTGCAGATCGCCAGCCCCAGGCCGGTGCCGCCGTACACGCGGGTGGTCGAGGCATCGGCCTGCGAGAACGCGGTGAACAGCTTGCCGGCGGCCTCCGGGGAAATGCCCACGCCGGTGTCGCGCACCTCGATGCGCAACTGGTGGTGGGTGCGGGACTCCTTCAGACGCGCCACATGCACCGCGATCGAGCCGCGTTCGGTGAACTTGAGCGCGTTGCTGACCAGGTTGCTGACGATTTGCCGGATCCGCACCGGATCCCCGCGCATCACCGGGCGCACGTCCGCGTCGATGTGCAGCGACAGGCGTAGCCCCTTGCCCTGTGCCGGCCGCTCCAGCAGGCGGATCACCGAATCCAGGGTCTCGCGCAGGTTCAGCGCGACGGTCTCCAGTTGCAGCTTGTGCGCTTCGAGCTTGGAGTAATCAAGGATGTCGTCGACGATGCGCAGCAACTGGCGCGCCGACTGCAGGGCGGTGCTGAGCATCTCGCGCTGATCCAGCGCCAGCTTGGAGGATTGCAGCAGTTCCAGCATCGGCACGATGCCGTTGAGCGGCGTGCGCACCTCGTGGCTCATGGTCGCCAGGAACTCGCTCTTGGCCATGGTCGCCTGTTCGGCGGCCTGTTTGGCGGCGGTCAGCTCCTCCTGCAGGCGCTGGTATTCCTCCAACTGGTTGCGCATCGAGTCGAAGCGCGCGCTTTGCTCGTCGACCTCGTGGTTGGCCAGTTCGGCGGCATGGCTGGCCTTGCGAAAGCTCCTGGAGGTGTTCTCGATGGCGACGTTGAGCAGGTGCAGGGCGGTGGCGCAGCAGACGAAGGACACCACCGCCAGGCCCAGCGCCACCCACAGCCACGGCCCTTCCACGCTGGCCAGGTTGACGCCCGTGGCCACGATCGTGCCGCCGATGGCCGTCAGGGTGATCCAGCGCAGCGTGGGCAGCAGCGTCGGCGACGTCGGCATGGGGTGGTCAGATCACGGTGGCATTGAAATCGAAGTCCAGGCCACCGCCAGCGCCCTGCACCAGGTTGCCCTGGATGAAATCGATGCCGGCCATCCACAAGGTCGCGGCGGCCTTGGCGTCTTCCACGCAGTGGCCGATGACCTGGATGTCGTGCTTGTGCGCCATCTCGACGATCGCGGCAAGCGCCTCGCGCGAGGCCGGATCGGCTTCGCCGCTGGCGTACTTCGGGGCCAGCTTGAGGAAGCCCAGCGGTACCTCTTCCAGCAGGCGGAAGGCGGCAGGGGAGTGTTCGAACTGGGCCACGCACAGGCGCACGCCCTCGCCACTCATCGCCTTGGCGAACGCGCTCAGGGCCGGCGGGTTGAGCAAGGCGTCCTCGAGCCGGCATTCGAGCACAAGGCTGGCGCCGCGGGCTTCGTTGGCGGCCATTTCCCCCTTCAGCCAGCCGGCCTGCTCGCGCGAGGCCAACGTGGTCATCGACTGCGGCACGAACAGACGCATCGCGCGTGCATCCTCGCGGTGCTGGCCGAGCACGCTCATCGCGCGGGTCAAGACCCAGCGGTCGATGTCGATCATCAGCTTGGCGCGTTCGGCCACCGGCAGGATGGTGGCGGCCGCGACGCGTTTGCCGCTGGCATCGCGCATCCGCAGCAGGGTCTGGTACTGCGCCCCGTCGCCGCCCTGGACGGCGGCGATCGGCTGGTAGATCAAGCCGAAGGCATCGTTGTCCACCGCATCGCGCAGTTGCATGATCAGCGCCGCTTCCTCGTCCACGTCCGAGTCCTGCGGTGGTTCGTAGCGCTTGACGCCGCTGTCGCGGGCGTGTGCCTCGCGGCAGGCCTGCTCGGCGGTGTTGAGCAGCGCGCTGGCGTCCCCGTAGCCGAAGCGCAGCGGGCAGATGCCCACCGAGACGCGCAGGCGCATCGGCCGCCCGATGGCCTCGAACGAATGCGCGGCGACCGCCTCGTGGATGCGCTTGGCCAGCGCATCGAGGGCGGCGTCGTCCAGTTCCAGGGCAAGGACGAGGAACGAATAGTCGTTGATGCGCGCGGCGATGTGCTGGTCGAGCATCTCGCCCTGGACCACGCGACCCACGCCGACGGTCAGGTGCTCCAGTGCCGCCAGCCCCATCCGCTCGCGAAGGGTGAGCGCGTTGTCGAGTTCCACGTACAGCGCACCGCCGCCGCTCGGGCGGTTGTCCGAACCGGTGCCCAGCGCCTCGTTGACGCGATCCAGCACATAGGCGCGGCGGTGCAGTCCGGTGGCCTCGTCGCGCTCGGCCAGTCCGGCGCCCTGTTGCGCCTGCAGGGTACGGGTGCGGCGCACGCGGTTTTGCACCGCGGTGATCAGGTGCTTGGGACGAATGGGCTTGGTGAGGAAATCGTCGCCGCCGGCGTTGATCGCGTCGAAGCGCGTGTCCGGGTCGTTCTCGCCGGACAGGAACACGATCGGGGTGCTCTTGAACGCCGGGTGTTCGCGGATCAGCGCGGTCAGCTCCACGCCATTGGCGTGCGGCATGTGCAGATCCATCAGCACCAGGTCCGGGTGCAGCGATTCCAGCGCCTCCATCACGTGCAGGGGTTCCTGTTCGACCATCGCCTGCATGCCGGCGTTGGTCAGCACGCTCTGCGCGAACAGGCCCTGCGCGCGGTCGTCCTCGACGATCAGCACGCGCAGCTTTTCTTCGGTCTGCGGCGCCAGCAGGGTGTGCAACTGGCGCATGACCTCGGGGATGTTGAAGGGCGGGAACAGCAGCAGGTCGGAGCCGGCGCGGCGCGCGTCCAGCCGCGACTGCAGGTTGTCGGCGGCGGCCAGCGCGACCAGTTGGATGCGCTGGCCGCTGCCGCGCTGCTGCGCTTCGCGGCGGGCGGCGCCAACCGCGATGATGTCGGACATCCGCGAGGCATCCACCAGCACCAGGTGCGGGGACAGGCTCATCAGCAGCTCCGACAATTCGGGCAGGTTGTCCACCGGCTCGACCTCGAAGCCCTCCTGTTCCATGTGCTGGGCGAGCTCGCAGGCGAAGGCGTTGCCGTCGGCGAACTGGTAGATGCGCCGCCTGGGCCCGCTGGAGGTGGCGGCCGATGCCTGCGCCGTGACTGCCGCCGGTGCGTTCGGATCCGGCGCATCGCCGACCCAGCGACGCCACCATGCCGGTGGCGGCACCTCGCTGTGGGCGACCTTGGCTGGCGCCACCGGGCGCACCACCAGCGCCGCGGTGACCGCCGTCGTCAGCGCCAGCATGCGATCGCTCTGGCTGGCGTTGGGCAGGGTCCGATGCGCGCTGTGCTCGCCGAGCATCTGTTCGAGCGTGAGCAGGTGCTGGCTGGGCTCGATCAGGTCGTAACGCCCGCTGGCACCGGCCAGACGCTGCACGTCGTCGTACAGCAGGGTGATGCCATCGGCCTCCCAGCCGTCGCGCCGGTAGCGCTGGATGCGCTGCTGCAGCGACTCGATGCGCTTGGGAAGGTGGCGCAGGAAGGCCTGGCGGTATTCATCCTGCTGTGACGAGGCGGTGTTGTTCATCGAAAGGCTCCCCCTGTCCGGGCGATTATGCGCCAGCGTTTCGCTGTGGTGGTCATTCCGGAAGGTCGATCGAGTCCAGGGGCGTGGCCGGGCAGGCGGTCAGAACGGCTTGACCACCACCAGGCAGACGATGCCGATCAGCAGCACCGCCGGCACTTCATTGAACCAGCGCAGCCACGTCGAGCCCGGCACCGGTCGCCCGTGGCGGAAATCGCCGACCAGCTTGGCACACCACAAGTGAAACCAGACCAGCAGTGCAACCAGCCCGAGTTTGGCGTGCATCCAGTGCTGCTGCAGGTACCACGGCTCCAGCAGCAGCATCGCCACCCCGAAGCCCAGCGCCAGCACCGCGCCGATGTGGGTGATCATCAACAGGCGCCGTTCCATGGTGACGAAACGTGCCCGCGAGACCATATCGGCCGCCTCGCAATGGTAGATGAACAGGCGCGGCAGGTAGAACAGCCCGGCGAACCAGGCGACCACGAACACGATGTGGAAGGCCTTGACCCACAGCATCATGTCCATCCCTGGCGATTGCCGCGGGCCCCGGGAAGGGCCGGTACGCTGTGCCTCGGTAAGCCGCCGCGCGTGCTGGCGGGGCGGTGGCGGATGGACGTTTTCGCGGGCATGGCGGACCGGCGGGCGTCGTGGCGGGACGGGAAGTATAGCCAGCCCGGCTTGACGCTCGTCCATGCCGGCGGCTATACCCTGCGCATGCATCCGCCTGCACCCGACGCGCCCACGCCGACCGTCCCCCAGCCGGTGCGCGAGCGCTCACCGCACCGCTGGATCCTTGCCCTGATCGGCTTGTGGGTGGCCAGCCTGGTGCTGGCCGGCTGGGCTGCGGCGCGCTGGGCATCGCCGGACATGGCGGCGCTGCGGCGCACGATTGCCGGGTTGCAGGCCCAACTCAAGCAGGTCCCTGCGCTGCAGCAGCAGGTCGCCAACCTGAAGAACTCCGACACCATCAGCCGCGCCGCCAACCAGGAACTGCAGACCAGCTTGTCCGAGCGCGACGAGGAGGTCGCCGCGTTGCGTGCCGATGTCGCTTTCTACGAGCGACTGGTCGGGGCTGGCAGCCAGCGCCGCGGGCTGGCGGTGAACAGCGTCAAGCTCGATCCCAATGCCAACGGCAGTTGGCATTACGCCGCCACCCTCACCCAGAACCTCAACCGCGGCAAGATCACCCAGGGCGGGCTGACCCTGCAGATCGACGGCGCCCACGCGGGCAAGCTGCAGACCCTGCAGTGGGCCGACCTGCTGCAGAAGTCCGATGCGCCGGCGCAGGCCTTCGCGTTCCGTTACTTCCAGAAGGTCGAAGGCAACCTGATGCTCCCGGCCGGGTTCACCCCGCACAAGGTCACGGTGCTCCTGAAGTCCGACGGCGGCGCGGTCACGCAGGCGTTCTCGTGGGCAGACGCGCGCGATGCGAATGCGGACGCGCCGGCGGGCGGCAAGGCGCCGTAACCGGACTGATCGGCATCCGGCCACCGCTGCGGGCCGTTGCTTGAATCAGGCCCGCGGCGGCCTCATCCTGAGCGCATGAACGACACCCTCGCAATGCATCCTGGCAGCCAGGCGATGGACATTCCGCTGGCGTTCACCCACGCCGCAGCGCGCAAGGTCGCCGAATTGGTGGCGCAGGAGGGGAATGCCGCACTCAAGCTGCGCGTGTATATCCAAGGCGGCGGGTGCTCCGGCTTCCAGTACGGGTTTTCGTTCGACGAGGAACAGGCCGAGGACGATCTGGCCGTGCAGACCGACGGGGTGACCTTGCTGGTGGATCCGCTGAGCCTGCAATACCTGATGGGCGCCGAGGTCGATTACAGCGAGAGCCTGCACGGCGCGCAGTTCACCATTCGCAATCCGAACGCGAAGACGACCTGCGGCTGCGGCAGTTCGTTCACCGCCTGAGAACCTGTGAAAAAATCGGCCACCTGCTGCGGACGCCGCCGAACGCCTCTGGCGGCGGCCCATTGCGCGAAAACTGCGGTCATTTGGTTCACCAGACTCCCTTGTTTTCAAGCAACGCAGCTTGCCAGAGGCGCCCGGCGGCGCCCTCGTGACGGCGTTCGAATTTTTCACAGGCTCTGAGGCGCGCGGCGGCCGGGGGATGGACGAGCT
This sequence comes from uncultured Gammaproteobacteria bacterium, assembly GCA_964640525.1. Classification (GTDB taxonomy): domain Bacteria; phylum Pseudomonadota; class Gammaproteobacteria; order Xanthomonadales; family Xanthomonadaceae; genus SZAS-103. The sequence goes on from CAZXGS010000006.1 coordinate 92,548, forward strand.
AGCCGCCGATTTCGCGTTTGCCGCGCCCACGCCGGACCATGCCGATCGCCTGCGCGATGACCCCGAGGCATTGCGCGGCCTGTGGCCGCAGTCCGCGGTGCTGCAACTGGATGCCGACGGGCACGCGGTGGCGACGGCAGACGGTCGCGGGCTGGCGGTGCACCGCGGTGGCGAGCTGGCCGCGCACCTGCCCGAGGAGGCGATCCTGCTGGCGCTGGAGGGCCAGCGCGCGTGGTTCGCGTTGCCGCTGGCCGCAGGCGTGGCGGACGCGGACCCACGCATCGATCTGCGCGCCTGCGCCCTGACCCTGGGCGCGTTCGAGGCCGGCCTGCATGCGCAGGCACGGGCCCTGCTGCACTGGCGCGCCACCCATCGGCACTGCGGTCGCTGCGGTGGCGTGCTGGACCCGATCCGCGCCGGCCATGCCGCACGCTGTCAGGCCTGCAAGAGCGAGCATTACCCGCGTACCGACACCGCGATCATCGTTGCGGTCAGCGATGGCCCGCGCTTGCTGCTCGGACGCCAGTCGAGCTGGCCGGCACGACGCTACTCCGTGATCGCCGGATTCCTGGAGCCCGGCGAGCGCCTGGAGGACGCAGTGACCCGCGAGGTGGCCGAGGAAACCGGCGTGCGCGTGCGTTGCGCCCGATATGCCGGATCGCAGCCGTGGCCGTTCCCGGCCAACCTGATGGTTGGATTCGAAGCGGACGCCGAGGCGGACGAACCGCGTTTTGGTGGCGAACTGGAGGACGCGCGCTGGTTCACTGCCGCGCAGATCCATGCCGGAGTGGCCGCCGGTGATCTGCGGCTGTCGTCGCGGCTGTCGATCTCAAGCTGGCTGATCCGTCGCTGGTTGGCGCGGCAGGCGGGCTGAGCCGAGCCTGGCTGGCGCCAACCACACTAGAATCGGCACCATGCCGCCGATCCCGCCATGTCCCTCGCCCTGATCGCCGTCGTCCTCGTCCTGCTGGTCGGGCACGCGGCGCCTTCGCTGGGCGCACTGCGCCGGTTCGACTGGCTGCTGGCGTGGCGGGCCTACCTGGCGTCGGTGGCGACCCCGGGCGGCGCGCTGGCCGGACGCCTGGGCCTGGCGTTGGCGATCGGCCTGCCGGTGCTGCTGGCGGGAACGATCCAGCTCGGCCTGCGTGGCCTGCTGTGGGGTGTGCCGTCGTTCCTGTTCGCCTTGCTGATGTTGTTCTGGTGCTGGGGGCCGCGCGAGCTGGACGCGGATGTCGATGCGGTGGTCGAGGCAGAGTCCGATGCGGACCGCGGCGCGGCCATCGCCAGCCTGACCGCTGCACCCACGCCGATGGATGCGCACGGACTGGTCGACGCGGTGTTTGCCGGCGCCCTGCGGCGCTGGTTCGGACCGCTGCTGTGGTTCCTTCTGCTGGGACCGGCCGGCGTGCTGTGCTTCCGCATCCTGGCTAGGATCGGCACCGACCCGGCGCATGCCGAATCCGTGCCGGGACAAACCGAGGACGCACGCTGGCTGCTCGCGCTGGTCGAGTGGCCGGCCGCGCAGCTCATGACCTTTGCACTGGCGCTGGCGGCCAACTTCGATGCGGTGTTCACGGCATGGCGCGGGTGGCATGCGCAGGGCATGCGTCTGGATACCGGATTCCTGTTCGCTGCCGCGCGTGCCAGCGTGGAGATCGAAGTCGCCGCGGCCGACACCGATCTGTCCGATGACGTCGCCGCTGCCGCAACCCCGGAGTCGGTGGCCTTGCGCGATGCCATGAGCCTGATCTGGCGCATGCTGCTGTTGTGGCTTGGCCTGGTCGGCATGTTCGTGATCGCCAGGCTGCTGGGTTGACGCGCCGGAAAGTCGTTCGCGGTTACCCTGGTGAAATTGTCGATCGTGGTGAGCCTGTCGAAACGTCCGTTCCTGGTGAGCCAGTCGAAATATCCGTTCGTGGTGAGCCTG
>CAZXGS010000007.1:0-13413 GCA_964640525.1 uncultured Gammaproteobacteria bacterium
GTCGCCCGCTTCGCGAGAGGCGGGCGCGGATTGAAACACGAAGCGCAAGGTCAGGATCCCGTAATTTCCCGGTCGCCCGCTTCGCGAGAGGCGGGCGCGGATTGAAACAGCAAAGAGCAAATCTGGCAACAAGCCGTTACCTGTCGCCCGCTTCGCGAGAGGCGGGCGCGGATTGAAACAGGTACCCCGTGGCCGTCATGCGCACGTTGCCGGGTCGCCCGCTTCGCGAGAGGCGGGCGCGGATTGAAACTTCGCGGACGCACGACCTGTCGGACGCCTTCGTCCTCGTCGCCCGCTTCGCGAGAGGCGGGCGCGGATTGAAACAGCAGCTTCACGTACTGCGCGACCGTCTTGTGCCGTCGCCCGCTTCGCGAGAGGCGGGCGCGGATTGAAACTTCGACCCTTTGACACGTCCCTTTCCCGCTGCTGGCGTCGCCCGCTTCGCGAGAGGCGGGCGCGGATTGAAACCTTGCGGACGTGCGACATGAGCTTGCGGTTCTTGTCGCCCGCTTCGCGAGAGGCGGGCGCGGATTGAAACCAGAAGCAGCAGCCGCAGCAGGGGGTCGGAGCGAGTCGCCCGCTTCGCGAGAGGCGGGCGCGGATTGAAACCTCGAGGCCGGTGGCGCGCGGGCGCGGCAGCACGGTCGCCCGCTTCGCGAGAGGCGGGCGCGGATTGAAACGGGCACAACCATCCGTCCGGCGCGATGGAGGCGTCGCCCGCTTCGCGAGAGGCGGGCGCGGATTGAAACTCGCGCCTGATCGCCGGCCGGCTCGACGGCAAGAAGTCGCCCGCTTCGCGAGAGGCGGGCGCGGATTGAAACCCGACCTACGTCAAGGACGAGTACGCCTACTGGCGTCGCCCGCTTCGCGAGAGGCGGGCGCGGATTGAAACCTCGCGGTCGGCGCGTTGCGCGGCCCGCGTTGAGCGTCGCCCGCTTCGCGAGAGGCGGGCGCGGATTGAAACGCCGAACCCGGTAAGCTGCTGCAGGCCGATGAAGCGTCGCCCGCTTCGCGAGAGGCGGGCGCGGATTGAAACAAGATGCTGCCGCTGGCCGACGACGCCGGCGACGGTCGCCCGCTTCGCGAGAGGCGGGCGCGGATTGAAACCGCGCCGAGATGGCGGCCACGCCGGAAGGCCAGGTCGCCCGCTTCGCGAGAGGCGGGCGCGGATTGAAACGAGCTCAGTGGCAAGGGCGGCAAGGCTCATGGCGTCGCCCGCTTCGCGAGAGGCGGGCGCGGATTGAAACGGTGGCGTCACCGTGTCGAGCATGACCATCACCGAGGTCGCCCGCTTCGCGAGAGGCGGGCGCGGATTGAAACATGGTCGTCTCTCGATAGGTGGCCGCCCGGGCTGGTCGCCCGCTTCGCGAGAGGCGGGCGCGGATTGAAACTCGATCACGTCCTCGCACGGCTCGCTGAACACATGTCGCCCGCTTCGCGAGAGGCGGGCGCGGATTGAAACCCGCAGCGAGAGATTCCTCCGCCTCGGACGCCCAGTCGCCCGCTTCGCGAGAGGCGGGCGCGGATTGAAACATCCTGCTGGCTTTCGTGCTGTGCGTCGGGCCGCGTCGCCCGCTTCGCGAGAGGCGGGCGCGGATTGAAACATCGGCGGCGGCCCGTACCTTTACGGGATCCACGTCGCCCGCTTCGCGAGAGGCGGGCGCGGATTGAAACTCGGGCCAGCGGGCCGGGCTGGCAAACGCGCATGGTCGCGTCGCCCGCTTCGCGAGAGGCGGGCGCGGATTGAAACTGGAACGTGATCTGCGAGGGCTGCTCGCTGACCACGTCGCCCGCTTCGCGAGAGGCGGGCGCGGATTGAAACAGGTCGTTGTCGTCGGCGAACTGCATGGCCAGCGTCGCCCGCTTCGCGAGAGGCGGGCGCGGATTGAAACGACGGTGCGGCTGGTTCGTTCACGGGACTCTCCAGTCGCCCGCTTCGCGAGAGGCGGGCGCGGATTGAAACACGGTTTCACCTGCGGGACGTAGGAGGGGCGCTGGTCGCCCGCTTCGCGAGAGGCGGGCGCGGATTGAAACCATTAGCCGTCTCTCCTGCTGTTGCAATAGCCGAGTCGCCCGCTTCGCGAGAGGCGGGCGCGGATTGAAACGGCGAGGCGCAACCGGAGACACCCCATGTACCAGGTCGCCCGCTTCGCGAGAGGCGGGCGCGGATTGAAACGACGCGTACCTGGTCGCCCATGAGGCCAAGTTCGGGTCGCCCGCTTCGCGAGAGGCGGGCGCGGATTGAAACGACGTGGACGCAGCCAAGGCCCAGTTGGCGAAGTCGCCCGCTTCGCGAGAGGCGGGCGCGGATTGAAACCCGATCGCCTTCGCGCCATTGCAGAACCGCACCTGGTCGCCCGCTTCGCGAGAGGCGGGCGCGGATTGAAACTCGGCGCCGGACGGAAACAGGGATTCAGCGTCCGGTCGCCCGCTTCGCGAGAGGCGGGCGCGGATTGAAACGAGCGAGAAGACCGCCGTGCGATCGCCGCGAAGCGTCGCCCGCTTCGCGAGAGGCGGGCGCGGATTGAAACCAGCGCGACAGGCGCGACTCGGAGACGTTCGCGGGTCGCCCGCTTCGCGAGAGGCGGGCGCGGATTGAAACCTTCACCAGCGTACGCAGGATGATGTCGGCGAACGTCGCCCGCTTCGCGAGAGGCGGGCGCGGATTGAAACGGAGAGCGTGACGCCTGCGCGCCGGAGGGCATCCGGTCGCCCGCTTCGCGAGAGGCGGGCGCGGATTGAAACCTGCCACCTACGCCAGCCAAGCCTCGCTGGCCAAGTCGCCCGCTTCGCGAGAGGCGGGCGCGGATTGAAACATCGCGGTGGTGGCTGATGACGTTGAATGCCTGGTCGCCCGCTTCGCGAGAGGCGGGCGCGGATTGAAACACGCTCATCCGGTCGCTGCTTGCGGTACAGCACGGTCGCCCGCTTCGCGAGAGGCGGGCGCGGATTGAAACAAGATGCTGCCGCTGGCCGACGACGCCGGCGACGGTCGCCCGCTTCGCGAGAGGCGGGCGCGGATTGAAACCGCGCCGAGATGGCGGCCACGCCGGAAGGCCAGGTCGCCCGCTTCGCGAGAGGCGGGCGCGGATTGAAACCGCGAAGCGAAGGATGTTGCCCGTATGGTCAAGCGTCGCCCGCTTCGCGAGAGGCGGGCGCGGATTGAAACGGTCGTGAGCAGGGGGGGCGATGGCGCGCGCCGCGGGTCGCCCGCTTCGCGAGAGGCGGGCGCGGATTGAAACCAGACGCACGTCACGTACATGCGCTTGCCCGCTGTCGCCCGCTTCGCGAGAGGCGGGCGCGGATTGAAACAAATTGCGAGGAAGTACACGCGCGCGCCGACCGCGGGTCGCCCGCTTCGCGAGAGGCGGGCGCGGATTGAAACCGAGAAGAATCCTCGCGGTACTACGCGCGCTGGCGCGTCGCCCGCTTCGCGAGAGGCGGGCGCGGATTGAAACAAGATTGCTGTCAAGCGGAAAAAATATGCGTAAATGTCGCCCGCTTCGCGAGAGGCGGGCGCGGATTGAAACTTGGTCGGCACGAACCCGCGTGCCTCGGTCACGCGTCGCCCGCTTCGCGAGAGGCGGGCGCGGATTGAAACCAGCGGACGGCGCATGACGCACTGCGGGCCGGTGCGTCGCCCGCTTCGCGAGAGGCGGGCGCGGATTGAAACAGGGAGTTGCAGCGCGCGCGCAGCGAGGGGCGCATGTCGCCCGCTTCGCGAGAGGCGGGCGCGGATTGAAACCAGGTCAAGCACGAGCGCCACACGCGCCAGGGCGCGTCGCCCGCTTCGCGAGAGGCGGGCGCGGATTGAAACCTCGCGGTGGTGGCCGATGACGTTGAATGCCTGACGTCGCCCGCTTCGCGAGAGGCGGGCGCGGATTGAAACCACGTGGCCAGCACGTGGCCGCCAGCGTCGATGGTCGCCCGCTTCGCGAGAGGCGGGCGCGGATTGCCGCTGGCGGCGCAACGGATATGGGAAAATTCCATCAATGGAAGCTCCAACGCGGCCACGCCGCCAATCCCGCCCCTCGAAGCCGGGCACCGGGCCCGGCGATGGCATGGTCCCGAGTCGCGATCCGTTCGCTGGCACGCTCACCCGCGACCGCGCGCGGCTGGCCCGACTGCGTGCGGAGGTGCAAAAGACACCGGGGGAACCCGCGCGGCGCCAGGCGTTCACCGATGCGCTGGCGGCCTCGCGTGCCAAAGTCGCAGTGCGGCAAGAAACCGCGCCCGCACCCACATTCGACGACAGTCTGCCGATCGCCCGCGAGGCGGAGCGCATCGTCGAACTCATCCGAGCCAAGCCGGTGGTGGTGATCGCCGGTGAGACCGGCTCGGGCAAGACCACCCAATTGCCCAAGCTGTGCCTGGCGGCCGGGCGTGGCGCCGCCGGCATGATCGGCTGCACCCAGCCGCGCCGGATCGCCGCGCGCAGTGTCGCCCGTCGGGTTGCGCAGGAGTTGGCCGTACCACTCGGCGGCGCGGTCGGTTTCCAGGTCCGCTTCAACGACCAGGTCGGTGCCGACACCCGCATCAAGTTCATGACCGACGGCATCCTGCTGGCGCAACTGGCATCCGACCGCTGGCTGTCCGAGTACGACACCCTGATCATCGACGAGGCGCACGAGCGCAGCCTCAACATCGACTTCCTGCTCGGCTATCTCAAGCAACTGGTGACCCGTCGCCCCGACCTGAAAGTCATCGTGACCTCGGCGACGATCGACACCGCGCGCTTCGCGCAGCACTTCGGCGATGCGCCGGTGCTGGAAGTGGCAGGCCGCAGCTTTCCGGTCGAAGTCCGCTACCGCCCGCCGGAAGACCGCGACGACGACGGAACCCCTGCAACGTCCGGTCCGCCGTCCGCGCGCAGGCGGGGATCCACTCCCGGCAAGGATGCCGAGAGCGGCGACCCCGTCCTCGCCGCGCTCGAGGAGATCACCCGCGAGGACCCGCTCGGCGACGTGCTGGTGTTCCTGCCCGGCGAACGCGAAATCCGCGACCTCCACCACCTGCTGGGCCAGCGCAGGTTCCGTCACACCGACGTGCTGCCGCTGTATGCGCGCCTGTCGCCGAAGGACCAGGACCGCGTCTTCAACCCCGGTCCGGGCCGGCGCATCGTGCTGGCGACCAATGTCGCCGAGACCTCGCTGACGGTGCCGCGGATCCGCTACGTGATCGACCCGGGTCAGGCACGGGTCAAGCGCTACAGCCCGCGGATGAAACTCGACCGCCTGCACGTGGAGGCGATCTCGCAGGCCAGCGCTGACCAGCGCCGTGGCCGCTGCGGCCGGGTTGCGGCGGGGGTGTGCTACCGCCTGTATGCGGAAGCCGATTACCAATCGCGGCCGCGCTACACCGATCCGGAGATCCTGCGCGCCTCGTTGGCCGGGGTGATCCTGCGCATGCTGGCGCTGGGGCTGGGGCAGGTCGAGGACTTCGCTTTCATCGACCCGCCCGAGCCGCGTGTGATCGCCGACGGCTGGCAGCAGTTGTGGGAACTGGGTGCGGTGAGTGCGCCCGATGGCCACGGCCGGCGTACGCTCACCCCGCTGGGCCGCCAGCTTGCGCGCCTTCCCATCGACGTCAAGCTGGGGCGGATCCTGCTCGCCGCACGCCAGCACGGCTGCTTGCGCGAGGCGTATGCGATCGCCTCCTTCCTTGCCGTCCAGGACCCGCGCGAGCGTCCCGCGGAGGCACGTGCTGCCGCCGATGCGGCGCACGCGAGCTTCGCCGATCCGAAGTCCGAGTTCGTCGGCATCGTCAAACTGTGGGATGCCTACAGCGCCGCGCACGAGGAGCTCACGCAGTCCAGGCTGCGCGATTGGTGCGGGAAACACTTCCTCGGCTTCCTGCGCATGCGCGAGTGGCGCGAGCTGCACCGCCAGTTGCTGTTGCAGGGCGAGGAACTTGGCCTGTGCGTGAACACCCAACCGGCCGACTACGCCAGTCTGCATCGCGCCTTGCTCGCCGGCCTGCCGCTGCAGATCGGCAACAAGGACGAGAAGAATGTCTATCAGGCGCCGCGCCAACGCCGCTTCAAGCTGTTCCCCGGTTCGCCACTGGCGAAACAGCCGCCCGCGTGGGTGCTCTCGGCGACCCTGCTGGACACCGCACAGGTCTGGGGCCTGACCAATGCCCGGATCGAACCGGACTGGGCGATCGCCGAACTGCCGCACCTGCTCGCCCGCCGCCACCACGACGCGCACTGGTCGCGCAAGCAGGGCCGCGTGGTTGCATCCGAACAGATCAGCCTGTTCGGGCTGGTGCTGGCGCCACGGCGCAGTGTGCATTACGGGAGCATTGCACCGGCCGAGGCGCACGTCCTGTTCGTTCGCGAAGGATTGGTCCGCGGCGAGGTCGATCTGCGTGCGGCGTTCCTGCAGCGGAATCTGGCGACGCTGGACAAGGCGCGCGAGGAGGAAGCCCGGCGTCGCCGCGCCGGGCTCGTGGCCGACGAGGACTGGCAGGCAGGCTGGTATCAGCAGCGCATCCCGCCGGACATCTGTTCTGCGCAGGCGCTGGATGCGTGGTACGCGAAAGCTGCGCCGGAGGTGCGGCGTGCGCTGGAATGGCCGCTGGCCGCGCTGCTGCCGGGCGAGGGTGGGGATGCCGATCGCTTCCCGAAATTTTATCCGCTCGGGCAGGCGCGGCTGGAGTTGCACTACCGCTTCGAGCCGGGCGCGATCGACGACGGGGTGAGCCTGCAGGTGCCGCTGCATCTGCTTGGCGCGCTGGATGCGGCGCGGCTGTCGTGGCTGGTGCCCGGCCTGCACGAGGAAAAAGCGACCGCGCTGATCCGCGGCCTGCCCAAGGCGCTGCGCCGCAACTGCGTGCCGGCGCCGGATTTCGCGCGTGCCTTCGTCGAAGCCTGCCCGCAGGCGACGACGAACTCCTTGATGGAGGAGCTGGCGCGATTCCTCAGCCGCGCCAGTGGCGCGGCCATCGCCGCGGCGGACTTCGACGAAACCGCCCTCGATGCACACCTGCGGATGAACCTGCAGGTGCTCGCGGATGCGCGCGTGCTCGAACAAGGCCGCGATCTTTCCGCGCTGTGCGCGCAGTGCGGGGAAAGCGCGCAGGCGGCGTTCGCCGCGCACGCCGGGCGCGGGCTTGCGTGCGAGGGGCTGCGCGCGTTTCCGGATGCTCCCATTCCGGATCGGGTCGCTGGCGAGGCAGGGGTTCCCGCCTACCCGGCGCTGGTCGCCGATGGGGATGCGGTCGCGCTGCGGATGTTCGCCGATGCCGCGCAGGCGCGCCACACGCACGCACGCGGGCTGCGTGCGCTGCTGGAGATCGCGCTGGCCTCGCGCATCACCGCGGCGCGCAAGCAATTGCCGGTCAGCCCGTCCACCGCGCTGGGTTACGCGGCGATCGAGCACTTCGCCGCGCCCGCCGGTCGCAAGACGTCCGCGACCGAGCACCTGCGCGCGGACATCGTCGCCCTCGCGCTGGAGGCATTGTTGCCGGCCGAACTGGCCGACATCCGTGACGCGGCGACGTTCGACACGCAGGCCGAGGCGATCGGCAAGGCCTTGTTCGGCGAGGCGGTGGCGCGCCTGCGGACGGTTGAATCCATCCTCGCGGCGCTTGCCAGCCTGCGGCCGGCGCTGCATGCCGCGCCGCGCGGCTGGGCGCGGGCCAACCTCGACGACCTGCGCGGCCAGGTGGCTGCCTTGCTGCCGGCAGGATTCCTGCGCATGACCCCGGCGGCCGTGCTGGCGCAGTTTCCGCGCTACCTCAAGGCGATGGGCCTGCGGCTGGCGCGCGCGCTGGCCGATCCGCCGAAGGACCAGTTGCGCATGCTCGAATTGCGGCCCTTCCTCGAGGCGCTGGAATCGGCTCGCGCCACGGGCGCGATGTCCGACCCGCGCTGGCAGGCGCTGCGCTGGGAAGTGGAGGAATTGCGGGTGTCGTTGTTCGCGCAGGAGCTGGGCGCGAAGGCGGGCGTTTCGGTCAAGCGGTTGGCGCGCGAGCTGGCGTTGTTGCAGCAAGGGCTGGTGCAGTCATCCTGAGCCTAGGCTCGATCCGGCAGCGAGGACTGGTCCGATGTGCGCAGTTCCGTGCGGATCCTTCGCGGCGCTCTCCGATGACACGTCCTGCGGAATGGATCCTTTCGCTGCGCTCGCCGATGACGCGTCCTGCGGACGCGTCACTTGATGCGCTCGACCTTGGTGGTCGAACCGTAGCCATCGACCTTGAGGAACCAGGTGCCAAGCACGCCAGGCGAAATGGTCACGCCGGGATTGTTGAGGCGGATCGAGAACTGGTCGGGCTCGATCTGGTGCCAGACCTGGCCGTTGGCGAGGGTGAAGGTGGTGCCGCCGCTCCAGCCATTGAACTGGCCGACGATCGAACTGGTGATGGTGTCGCGGTCGCCGTGGTAGTCGCGGAAGCCCATCTTGGCCGCATCGTTGCGATCCTGCTCGCGCATGCCTTCCTGGCGTGCCACCGCGGTGCGCTTGTCCATCTCGCCGCGGATGAAGGCGTTGAGCCTGGCCAGTTCCTCGGGCGTGAGCTTGTCCAGACCGGCGGCCTTGAATTCGGTGGAGGACATGCGCTCTTCCAGCGAGGAGAACTGCTGGCCGAACGCGGCGGGAACGGCCAGGGCGAGGCCTGCGGCAACCACGGTGGAGAACAGGACGGCGAGGGTGCGGCGACGCATCGGTGGAGTTCCTGCCTGAAGGATTGAAGTTTCGGGATCTGCCATGCGCAGCACCAGACGGTGGCGCATGCGCGTTGCAGCTAGTGTAAACCGAATGCAGGCGACGTATAACGGAAGGCCGCAGGCCCCCAGACCCGAAGCGTCCGTGAAAGTCGCCCACACTTCCGCCGCCGCAGCCCATCCCGCGATCGTGGTTGCGGAGCCTTCGCTGGCGGATTGGCTGCGCGCGCGGGCGGGCGAGCAAGCGCGGGGTGCGCTGGCGGTGCTCGATCCGGCCTTGCCGCTTCCCGCCTGCGCAGCCGATGCCCAGGCGTTGCGCGAGATGCTGGACTTGCTGGATCTGCTGCGCGCCGACGAGGAGGTGCTGCTGGCCGCGATCGTCCATGCGGCCCCCGGATGGGCTTCGCGCGTGGACGACCTGGAAGCCGCGGCGCGGGCGCGGGTGCAGGTGCTCGTCGAAGGGCAGTGCGCCGCAGGCCAGGTGTGGTCGCTGCACGCCGGGCGTGCCGCGAACGTGCGCGCCGAGGGCTTGCGTCGCCTGCTGCTGGCACTGGTCAAGGACCTGCGCGCGATCTTGATCCTGCTCGCGCGCCAACTCGTGCGCATGCGCCACGCGGGCGACTTGCCGGAGTCCGAGCGCGTCGCGCTGGCGCAGCTTGCCGCCGACATCCACGCGCCGCTGGCCAATCGGCTGGGCATCTGGCAACTCAAGTGGGAGCTGGAGGACCTCGCCTTCCGTTACCTGCATCCTGACACCTACAAGCGCATCGCCCGCCTGCTGGACGAAAAGCGCGTATCGCGCGAGCGTTACATCGAGAAGGTGAAAGCGCGCATCCGCCAGGCGCTGGCCGATGCGGGCATCCATGCCGAGGTCGCCGGGCGCCCGAAGCACATCTTCAGCATCTGGAAAAAGATGCAGCGCAAGAACGTGCCCTTCGGCGAGCTCTACGACGTGCGCGCGGTGCGCGTGCTGGTCAAGGACGTGGCCACCTGCTATGCCGCGCTGGGCGTGGTGCACCAGTTGTGGCCGCCGATCCCCGCCGAGTTCGACGATTACATCGCCAACCCGAAGGGCAACAATTACCGTTCGCTGCATACCGCGGTGATCGGCCCGGAAGGTCGCGCGCTGGAAGTGCAGGTGCGCAGCCACGAGATGCACGCACACTCCGAACTGGGCGTGGCGGCGCACTGGCGCTACAAGGAGGGCCAGAACGGCATCGGCCGCGGCAGCCCGCAGGCCGATGCCGGCTTCGACCGCAAGATCGCCTGGATGCGGCAACTGCTCGACCGCACCGATGCCGAGGGCGGCGATGAGTCCTTGCTGGCCGGCCTGCGCGCGGACCTGGTCGAGGATCGCGTGTACCTGCTCACCCCGCGCGGGGAGGTGATCGACCTGCCGCGCGGCGGTACCGTGCTCGACTTCGCCTACCACGTCCACACCGAAGTCGGACACCGCTGCCGCGGTGCCAAGGTCAACGGCCGCATCGTGCCGCTGAACTTCCAGCCGACCACCGGCGATCGCGTCGAGATCCTCACCGCCAAGACCGCCGAGCCGCGCCGCGACTGGTTGCTGGCCGGCAGCGGGTTCCTCGCCAGTGCGCGCTCGCGCGACAAGGTGCGCGGCTGGTTCCACAAGCAGGATCGCGCGCGCAACCTGCAGGCCGGGCGCGAGTTGCTGGAGAAGGAGCTCAAGCGGCTGGCGCTGCACCAGCACGACCTGGCGCCGGCGCTGGCGCGCTTTCATCTGACCAACATGGACGAACTGCACATTGCGGTGGCGCTGGGCGATGTGGGTCCGAGCCAGGTCGCGCGCGCGCTGCACGACCACGCACAGGCACTGCTGCGCAGCGAGGCAGAGAAGAAGGCGCAGGCGGTGCGCTCCGAGGCGAAGGCCCGGCCTGCAAGGCCCAGCGACCGCTTCGTGGTCGAGGGGGTGGGCAACCTGCTGACCCAGATCGCGCGCTGCTGCCAGCCGGTGGCCGGCGATGCGATCATCGGCTATCTCACGCGCGGTCGCGGGGTGAGCATCCATCGCCAGGGCTGCGCCGCGCTGCAGCGGCTGGTCGCCGGTCATGCCGAGCGCTTGCTGCCGGTGGAGTGGGGCCAGGGCGGACACGCCAGCTACAGCGTGGACGTGCAGGTGCGCGGCATCGACCGCAAGGGCCTGCTCAAGGACGTGGCCAACCTGATCGCCCAGCACGGCGTGCACGTGCTGGCCGTCAACAGCAGGCTGGAAGAGGCACGCGGGCTGGCCGACATCCGCTTCACCCTGAAGGTGCGCGATTTCGACCAACTCGGGCAACTGCTCGGGCGCCTGAACGCCGTGCCCGGCGTGGACGAGGCGCGACGCCTGGGGTGACGCGGGCCGCACGGCCGCGCTGGTATCCTTGCGGCATGCTGCCGTCGCTGCGCGCGCCATGACCGAACGCTTCGAACCGAGTCTGGGCGAAGCGTCGGCGCTGCCCGGCGAAGCGGCGACCTCGCGTGCCGCAGCGGCCGTGGTCGGCAAACGCCAGCCGTTGGTCAGGCGATGGCGCTGGTGGGTCGCGGCCGCGCTGGTGGCCCTGACGCTGCTGGCCTTCGCGCTGTTGCACTGGCGCAATGCGATCGCGATCCGTCTGGTCACCCCGCCGCAGCAGAACCGGCTGATGCAACAGGCCGCCGTGGCACTGCACGCCGGCCGCCTGAGCTCGCCCGACGGCCGTGGTGCGCGCCAACTCTACGAAGCAGCGCTGGCGCGGGATCCCGACGACCTGTCCGCACGCGAGGGTCTGGTGCGGGTGGCCAACGCCGCCCTGGCCCAGGCGCAGGCCGCAATCGACGCGGACAAGCCGGACCTGGCACGACGTGATCTGGATCTGGCGCGCGACCTGTCTGCCCCGGTGGCGGCCGTGGCCCGCGTGGAGGCCGACCTGCGCCGCAAGTCCGGCGGCGAGGCGGCGTTGGCGAATTTGCTGGGCAAGGCGGCGGCGGCTGCCAGCGACGGTCACCTGGACGATGGCCAGGGCAGTGCCTTGGCAATTTACCAGCAGGCGATTGCGTTGGCGCCGGACAATGCGCTGGTCCTCGATCGCCGTGCGCGGCTGCTGTCGCGCATGCTCGCCGGCGAGGATGCCCTGCTCGCCAGCGGTGATCTGGAGGGTGCCGGCAAGCTGCTCGATCGCGTCGCCGCGGTCGATCCTGGCCACCTGGACTTGCCCAACGCGCGCACGAAGCTGGCGACCGCGACACAGCGGCGCCAGCGCGAACGCGATCGCCAGCTCGACCGCGCCGACGCCGACCTGCGTGCCGGAAGGATCGACGCCGCCGTGGCGAGCTGGCGCCAGGTGCTCGCCCAGGCTCCGGATGAACAGCGCGCCCACACCGGGCTGCGCGAGGCGGCCGATGCCTGGGTCGGCCAAGCCCGGCGTGACCTGGCGGGACTGCGATTGCCGCAGGCGCAGGCGATGCTCGACAAGGCGCGGGAGGCCGCACCCGACGACCCTGCCGTGCACGCACTGGCGCAGCGCTTGCAGCAGGTGCGCGTGCAACGCTCCGGGCTTTCGCGCGACCCGCATGCCAAGGCGCGCCTGGCGACGCTGGTGGCATCCGCTGATGCGGCGATGGCACGCGGCGACCTCGTCGAGCCACCCGGCGACAGCGCCTTCGACCTACTGCACCAGGCGGCGGCGATCGCGCCGACCGATCCGCGCGTGATCGCCGCCAACCGCCGCTTCGTGGCCACGGTGGCGGCGTGCATCCCGCGCGCGCTCACCGACAACCGGCTGGCACGCGCCAGTGACTGCTTCGATGCCTTGGCGGCCGTCCATCCCGGATATCCGACATTGCCGTCACTGCGCAGCGCGCTGGCCAAACGCTGGCTGGACTACGCCGACGAGCGGATCGGCGCCGGTGAGCTCGGCGTCGCCAGCCGCGCCGTCGATGCCGCGCATCGCCTGACGCCGGCCGATCCGGCGGTGGCGGCGATGGCGCAGCGAATCAGGATCGCGCGCGGCGGGAGATGAGGAAGGTCTGAACAAGTGGATTCCGTTCGTGGTGAGCCTGTCGAACCATGAACGGAATCAATAATTGGCGGTCGTAACCCGGTACGGCTTTCGGCTTGTTCAGACTTTTCCTGAGGCCGCAAGCCGATCCGGCGGCACGCTGGCCGGCGCGGCCGGAATCAAGGATAATTTCGCAAAGCCGGGGCTGGTCCTCCGGCTTTGTTTGTTTGTGGAGGTGGGGTGATGGGTCGGGCGGGGGAAGTGCGGGGCGCTGCGGTTCGTGTCGTCGGCCCCGCTGGCGTGCAAGGCATGCACGCGTCTGGCAGTTGCAGGCGCTTCGTTGCGCCACGGGACGGCGCGCTCACGGCAACGCTGACGCGTCACGCCCTTGTGCCCGTCGTCCCGGCGCAAGCCGGGACCCATGGGCCCTTGAGCTTCCATCGACAATCGTCTGAATGGATCCCGGCTTGCGCCGGGATGACGGGGTAGGAGTTCGCTGCGCTATTGCTTCATTGAATCGAATCGTCGCCCCTTGCGGGCCATCATCGGAGTTGAGGTCATGGGTCAGTCGGTAGTGGTGCTGGGTGCGCAGTGGGGGTGAGTTTCCGCGCTTGCATGCGTCCGGTGGACGCATGCGCGGAAAGGAACGCCGCGTGCCGGACGCACGCGGCCGGGCTGCCTGGCGAGGCCAGGAAGGCCGAGCTTGGCAGCGAATCGTCGCCCCTTGCGGGCCATCATCGGAGTTGAGGTCATGGGTCAGTCGGT
>CAZXGS010000007.1:13513-41222 GCA_964640525.1 uncultured Gammaproteobacteria bacterium
AGTGGTGCTGGGTGCGCAGTGGGGCGACGAAGGCAAAGGCAAGATCGTCGACCTGCTGACCCAGGACATCGGCGCCGTCGTGCGCTTCCAGGGCGGGCACAACGCTGGTCACACGCTGGTGATCGGCGGCAAGAAGACGGTGTTGCACCTGATTCCATCCGGCATCCTGCGCGCCGATGCGCTATGCCTGATCGGCAACGGTGTGGTGTTGTCGCCGGCTGCGTTGCGCAAGGAGATCGAGGAGCTGGAGGCGACCGGCATCGACGTGCGCTCGCGACTGAAGATCAGCCCGGCCACGCCGTTGATCATGCCCTACCACATCGCCCTGGATCAGGCGCGCGAGAAGGCGGCGGGCAAGGGCGCGATCGGCACCACAGGGCGCGGCATCGGCCCGGCTTACGAGGACAAGGTCGCCCGCCGCGGCGTGCGCCTGGCCGACCTGAGCTACCCCGCCGAATTGGCCGAAAAACTGCGCAGCGTGCTGGACTACCACAACTTCGTGCTGACCAAATACCTCGGCGTGGATGCCGTGGATTTCCAGCGCACCCTCGACGAGGCGCTGGATTTCGGCCGTTACGTCGAGCCGATGAAATCCGACGTCGCCGGCATCCTCCACGACCTGCGCAGGGCCGGCAAGCGCGTGCTCTACGAAGGCGCGCAGGGTTCCCTGCTGGACATCGACCACGGCACCTATCCCTACGTCACCTCGTCCAACACCACCGTTGGCGGTGCACTGGCGGGCGCGGGCGTGGGTGCGGACGCGATCGACTACGTGCTGGGCATCGCCAAGGCCTATGCCACCCGCGTCGGTGGCGGCCCGTTCCCGACCGAACTGGACGACGCGGTGGGCGAGGGCATCCGTGCGCGTGGTGCAGAGTTTGGCGCCACCACCGGCCGGCCGCGGCGCTGCGGCTGGATGGACATCGTCGCGCTCAAGCGCGCGGTGGCGATCAACGGCATCTCCGGCCTGTGCATCACCAAGCTGGACGTGCTCGATGGCATGGACAAGCTGAAGATCTGCATCGCCTACGAGTACCGCGGCAAGCGCACCGAGTACGCGCCGCTGGATGCGGCCGGCTGGGAAGACTGCACGCCGGTGTACCTGGAGTTTCCTGGCTGGAGCGAGCGCACCCACGGCATCACCCGCTGGAACGACCTGCCGCCGGCCGCCCGCGCCTACCTGCGCGCGCTGGAAGAACTGGCCGGCTGCCCGTTGGCGATCGTCAGCACCGGCCCGGACCGCGACGCCAACATCGTGCTGCACGACCCGTTCGGGTGAGGACGTCGCGGGCTGGCCGCACGCGGCTGCAACGCTGACAAGCCAGGGTCACCCGCGAGATCGGGATTTTCCGGGCACGGATTTCGGCAACGCCATGCGTTGCTCGATGGGTCACAGATTCCTCGACAGCCGCATACGCCCCATATTCGCTTGCGGGCGTCGCGCGATGGCGGCACTCCTCAGTCCGCCTTGGCCATCCGCACCGTCAAGCCGATGTCCTTGTTCCGCGATACAAGAGCTGTCGCTCCTTCCGGAGCATCGGTGAAATGCGCAG
Source organism: uncultured Gammaproteobacteria bacterium (assembly GCA_964640525.1). GTDB lineage: Bacteria > Pseudomonadota > Gammaproteobacteria > Xanthomonadales > Xanthomonadaceae > SZAS-103. The sequence continues at coordinate 15,067 of CAZXGS010000007.1, forward strand.
TTGCGTCCGCCTGGACCGGGATTTTGGCGGGGAAACACAGAAGTTCCTAACGATGTGTTGTGCGATGCGAGCCAGAGGTGCATGCAGATAAGCGCATGAAACATTTGCAAAAATGTTTATTCTACAGCGAAAGATGGTGCGGCGCATCACAACATTAAAAAAATTTAATGACACTCGTGTAATTCTTCGTCCTAGCGTTGCCCAGCCGCCCGGAGTGTGACCTCCGTCACCCATGCGGCAGGCCGGTTCGGGGCGATCCCCGGAACGACTCGACAAATCCATCCAGCCCCTGAGGTCGTGCTTCTTGCGCGGTCGACGGCGGCACTTTGCCTGCGAAAAGCTTGTGCGAACCCGCTGTCCACCTGAGCCAACTGCCACCCATCACGATCCGGGGATCCCATGACCACCCAAACCACAACCGTTCCGGCGCTGCGCGCCCTGACCTTCGCCACCGGTGTCGCGCTGCTGGCTTGCGGCATGTCCGCAGGCGCGGCCACCCGCATCGAGCTGCACGATCAGAACGTGACCGCCCTCAACAAGGCCTACAAGGCCGCCACGGCAAAGATCGGTGCGGCGGCCACGCCGGCGCTGCGTCACGCCGAGGCGCTCGGGCTGGATGCGCAGTCCGCGCTGAAGGTGCTGACCTTCAATCAGGACCAGGACGGCACCAGGCATTATCGCTACCAGCAGACTTTCCGCGGCGTTCCGATCTGGGGCGAGCAGGTGATCGTGACCGAAGGCCGCGATGGCAAGATCAAGAACCTGTTCGGTCGCTCGGTGGATCGCCTGGCCGCGGATCTGCCGCTGGGCCAGAAGCTGATCGGCAAGGCCAACGCGCTGGCCGCGGCAAAGCATGCCGCACTCGGTAATGGCGTGTCGGCCTTGCATGTCCAGCACGAGCAGATCGAGCAGATGATTTACCTCGCCCGCGACGGCCGTGCGTCGATGACCTACGTGGTCAACTTCTTCGCCGACACGCCCAAGGGCGGCAAGCCGACGCGGCCGTTCGTGATCCTGGATGCGCGTACCGGCAAGGTGCTGGAGAAGTGGGATGGCCTGACCACGTCTTCGCAGATCGGCACCGGTCCGGGTGGCAACCAGAAGACCGGCCAGTACGAATGGGGTTCGGGCGGTCGCTACGGGTTCCTCGACGTGACCCAGAGCGGCACGACCTGCACCATGAACAACGCGAAGGTGAAAACCGTCAACCTCAATGGCGGCACCAGCAGCACGACCGCGTTTGCGTACACCTGCCCGCGCAACACGGTCAAGACCATCAACGGCGGCTTCTCGCCGCTCAACGACGCGCATTACTTCGGCGGCATGATCACCGGCATGTATCCGGCCTACACCGGCTACGACGCGCTCAGCTTCCAGTTGGTCATGCGCACGCATTACAGCTCCAGCTACGAGAATGCGTTCTGGGACGGCTCGACGATGAGCTTTGGTGACGGCGCCAGCACGTTCTACCCGCTGGTCAGCGTGGACGTGGCCGGTCACGAGGTATCCCATGGCTTCACCGAGCAGCACTCCAACCTGACCTACTCGGGCATGTCCGGTGGCATGAACGAGGCGTTCTCGGACATGGGCGGCGAGGCGACCGAATACTTCTGGAAGGGCTCCAACGATTTCCTGGTCGGCGAGGAGATCTTCAAGGGCGCGTCCGGGCAGGCGCTGCGCTACATGTGCAACCCGACCCAGGACGGTGGCTCGATCGACAACGCGGCCGACTACACCAGCAGCCTGGACGTGCACTATTCCTCGGGCGTTTACAACAAGGCGTTCTGCACCCTGGCCAAGAAGAGCGGCTGGGACACCCCGAAGGCGTTCAAGGTGTTCGCCCGCGCCAACGCGCTGTACTGGACGGCCAGCAGCACCTTCAACGCGGGTGCCTGCGGCGTGGAAACCGCGGCCACCGATCTGGGCTTGACCAAGGCCGACGTCACGGCGGCGTTCACCGCGGTGGGCGTGAGCTGCACCGGCGGCGGTGGCGGCGGTGGCGGTGGCACCACCGGTGGCACGCTCAGCAATGGTGTGACGGTGACCGGCATCAACAACCCCGCCGGCAGTTCGGCCAACTACACGCTGGCAGTTCCCTCCGGCGCCAGTGGCCTCAAGTTCGTGATGTCCGGCGGCAGCGGCGATGCGGACATGTACGTCAAGTTCGGCTCGGCGCCGACCGATTCTTCCTATGACTGCCGTCCGTATGTTTCCGGCAACGCCGAGACTTGCAACATCGCCACCGCGCAGGCCGGAACCTACTACGTGCGCGTGAAGGCCTATTCGGACTACTCGGGGGTCTCGCTGACCGGTAGCTATACCACCGGCGGCGGCGGTGGTGGCGGTGGCGGTGGCGGCGATCCCAGCCAGATCGTGGCCAACTCCAGCTTCGAGTCCACCGGTTCGTGGACGGGTTCCTCGGGCGTGATCTGCGCCACCGGCTGTTCCGGCCAGAGTGCGCATACCGGTACCGGCTTCGCGTGGCTGGACGGTTACGGCAGCTCCCACACCGACACCTTGTCGCAGGCCGTCACGGTGCCCTCGGGGAAGACCTCCGGCACGCTGACGTTCTACCTGCATGTGGCAACCAACGAAACCACCACGACCTCAAAGTACGACAAGCTGTACGTCCGGCTCTACAGCGGCAGTACCTTGCTCAAGACCCTGGGCACCTACTCCAACCTCAACAAGAACAGCGGTTACGGCAAGCACAGTTACAACGTCAGCTCGTACTTGAGCAAACCGAACCTGACGGTGAAGTTCACCGGTACCGAGGACAGCTCGCAGGCGACCTCGTTCGTGATCGACGACGTGACCCTGACGGTGAACTGATCTGCCTTCTCAGCGGTTGCCTTCAGACCCCGGCCATGTGCCGGGGTCTTTTTTCAAGGTGCGCCCCTTTGTGCGCCCCTTTGTGCGTGAAACGGTACGCGCGATCTCGCCCTTCAGCGTTGCTGCGCGAGGATCCAGCGGTCGATCTTGGCCTGCAGCACGGCCAGCGGCAGCGCGCCGTCGTCCAGCACCTGGGTGTGGAAGGCGCGCACGTCGAACTTCGGACCCAGCGCCTTCTCGGCCTTGGCGCGCAGCGCGCTGATCGCCATCTGGCCGGTCTTGTAGGCCAGCGCCTGCGCCGGCATGGCGATGTAGCGTTCGACTTCGGCGGTCACGTCCACCGGACTCATGGCCGAGTTGTCGAGCATGTAGTCGATCGCCTGCTTACGGGTCCAGCCCAGCGCGTGGATGCCGGTGTCCACCACCAGCCGCATGGCGCGGAACTGCTCGTTCTGCAACTGCCCGAATTTCTGGTACGGGTCGGTGTACATGCCCAGCTCGTAGCCGATCGTCTCGCAGTACAGCGCGTACCCTTCCGCGTAGGCGTTGTAGCCGCCGACGCGGCGGAACATCGGCAGCCCGGTTTGCTCCTGCTGGATGGAGATCTGGAAGTGGTGACCGGGGATCGCCTCGTGCAGGAACAGGTCTTCCATCGTCCAGGTCTTGCGCGAGGGCAGGTCATAGGTGTTGACGTAGAAGATGCCGGGGCGCTTGCCGTCCAGGCTGGCCGGCATGTATTCGCCACCGGCGGCGGACTTGGCGCGATAGGCCTCGACCGGGCGGATCTCGAACTTCGCCTTGGGCAGCAGCGAGAAATCGCGCGGCACGCCCTGCATCACCTTGGCGTACACGCTGTTGTAACCGTCCAGCAGGGCCTTCTCGGACTTGAAGGTGAAGCGCGGGTCGGTCTGCAGGTAATGGAAGAAGGCGTGCAGATCGCCCTTGAAGCCGACCTGGACGCGCAGGGCGTCCATCTCCTGCTTGATCCTTGCCACTTCGGCCAGGCCGATGGCGTGGATCTGCTCGGGAGTCTCCTCGGTGGTGGTCTGCATGCGCACGTCGTAGGCGTACCACGCCTTGCCGTCGGGCAGGGCATCCATGCCGACCGTGCTGCGGGTGTGCTGCATGTAGTCGTTGGCGATGTAGTCGCGCAGATGGCGGTAGGAGGGCATCAGCTCGTCGGCGATCAGGTGCCGGTAGGCTGCAGTCAGCCGCGCCTTGTCGGCAGCGGAAAAGTCCTTGGGCATGTTCTTGATCGGGTTCCAGAACAGGCTGTCCTCGGGCTTGTCGGTGATGACCGAATCCAGTTGCGGCACCACCTTCACCATCAGTACCTTCGGCTGCACGATCCCTTCGGCCACGCCTTCCTTCATGTTGGCGATGGCGGTGTCGTAGATCGCCGGGATCTTGCCTGCGCGGGCCAGCCAGTTGTCGTAGTCCTTCACCGTGGCGAAGGGTTGCGCACCGGTGCCGGTTCCGAACTGCACCGCCAACAATGCGATGTTGTTGAACTGGTCGATCGGCAGGAGTTCGCCGTGGAAGCGTTCGCCATCCACCGCGTCCTGCTGCTGCTTGACGAAGATCTGGTAGGACAGCAGCGCTTGCCCGCTCAGGCCGTCCGAGCCGATCGCCCTGGCCTTGGCCAGCCATTCCTCGTTGAAGCGGTTGGTCTCGTCGATGTAGGCCTTCGACAGGAAGTTGGGCAACTGGTCGTTGTAGCGCGGATCGCCGACGAAGGTCGCCTGGATCGGGTTGAGCTTGAGCGAGGCTTCCCAGAAATCGGCGTAGAGCTTGTCCAGTTGGGCGGCCTTGGTGGACGCCGTGGTGCCGGTGGCTGGCGTGTTCATGGTGGCGTCCTGGGCGAAGGCGGGCATGCAGGCCAGCAGGCTGGCGGCAAGCGCAAGCGCAAGTGTGGAGCGGCGCATCGGAAAATCTCCCCGGGTTCGTGGATCGTGGAGCATGGTGACCACCGGAGCGCCTTCGCGCACGGGCCGAAGGTCATGGCGGCAGGCGGGTCGTCGATCGCCTCGCGTCCCGCGTTCCAACCCTGCGGCGGTGCGTCAGTCGCCGCGGGTGGCGGCGGGTTGATTGCGGTCGATGCCGCCGGCCGACGTGCGTGCGGTCGCGCACGGCATCGAGGGGGGCGTCACCGCGCCACCGGAGATGATGAAGGTCATCGCCTGGTCCACCGTCCAGTCGGTGGCGACGAGGTCTTCCACCGGCACCACCAGCAGGTAGCCGCCGGTCGGGTTGGGCGTGGTCGGCACAAACACCGAGGCGAGCTGGCGGCTGGTGGTGTCCTCGCGCAGGGTGCGGGTGACGAAGCCCACCGTCTTCACGCCGGGGTGCGGAAACTCGACCAGCACCACGCGCTGGCCGCCGCCGGAGGGTGAGGACATGAGGTCCAGCAGTTGCCGCGAACTGCCGTAAACGGTCTTGGCCAGCGGAACGCGCTGGATCGCTGCCTCGAACCACGCCAGCAGGCGTTGCCCGGCAACCCGGCTGGTCAGCAGGCCGACTGCGAGGATCAGCACGACGGTCGCGACCACGCCCACGCCAGTCAATGCCCAGCCATCGGCCAGCCATTGCAGATGCGGCGAGGTCCCCGCCAAGCCGGTCAACAGCGGCTCCACCCACGGCCGGCTGGAATCCGAGAGCATGCCGAACACGAACTTGAACACCACCCAGGTCAGCCACAGCGGCAGCAAGGTCAGCAGGCCGGTGACGAACAGGCCGCGCAGACGCGCCAGCGCCGGCGCCGGCGCCGGCGCCGGCAGGATGGGTTCGCCGTCGTTCGCTGCGGTCATGTCAGCGGCGGTTTTCGAGCACGCGCACGACGCGGAAGCCGACGTCGTCGTAGCCCTGCGCGTTGCCGTGCACGCCGCCACTGCTCCCGGCGACGCCACGATCGAGCAGCCATTCCGGGTGACTGCCGGCGATCCCGCTCGCGGCCCTGGCGGCCTGCCAGTCGGCGGCGCTGGGAAGGCGATAATGCTGGCCGGACTTCGCGCCAAGCCACACCGCGTAGGCGGTGGCGTCATTCCAGCTCACGCACACCACGGTCTGGTCGCTGGCCACCGCGTACCCCGGGTCGCTCCAGGTCTTGCGGCCACCGGGGGGCACGGGGTGCGAGCCGCTGCACGGGGAGGCAGGACGACGGGTGGCGTTGACGAAGTCGGCGTACTCGTGACGGGTGACCGCACTTTTCGAGATCGCCGCCGGAGGCGCCTTCTTGCCTGCGGGCGGCAGCGCGAACCAATTCGGGCCCAAGGCGGCCAGTGCCGCGCCAGCGGTGGTGTCGGTGGTGGGCGTCCGCCGCGCGTTCGCCAGTGCCTGCCGGAACTCCTCGGACAGATCGATCTGCCGGGCCAGCGATTCGGTGCGCTTGAGCGCCTTGGCGTCGTTGATCGAGGACTCGGCCTGCACGCGCCGCTCGATCGCGCTGGCCAACGTGGCGCGCACCACGCGCGCCACCGGTGCGTCACGACCGACGGTGGCGTCGGCCAGTTGCAGCCATGCCATCCGGTCGTCGAGTACCCGTGGGTCGTGGTGCTCGACGATCGACTGCGCCTGCCGGTCGGCCAGCGCTCGCAGCGTGTCGTCAGCCAGCTTGCGGGTGGCCTCGGTGTCAGGCGAGAGGTTCCACGCCATGCGTGCGAGCTCGACGGCGCTGGAATCGGCGGGCGAGGTCAGGTTGCCGTGATCGATGGCATCGCGCGCAGCGGCGAGGATGGTTGCATCCGGGGTGGCCGAAGGATCGCCGGAACTTGCCGCCGCCGAGGCCTGTGCAGGGCTGGCGAGCGCCGCCGCTGGCGTGGCGCGATCCCGGGTCGAACTGGCCGTGCCGGGTCGGGTCAGGGTGACGAAGTGGTCGCTGGATGACCCTGCTGCGCGTTCCACCGCAGGGGTGCCGTCCGGCGTTCCGGGCAGGTAGCTGCGCAGTGCGAAGGCGCCCACGGCAAGCACCGCCACGCCTGCAACGATGGCCGCTGGCCGCTGCCAACGGCCTCCGCCGGCGTCGTCGTGACCACGCCACAGCCTGCCCAAAAAGCGCCGATGCGTGCGCCGTTCGATGCGCGAGGTCGCCTCCAGCATCTGTCGTGCATCGCGGTAGCGCTGGTCGGCCGACTTGGCCATCGCCTTGTCGATGAAGAACTGCCAGTGGCGCTTGGCGGTGGGCAGGCGCGGGATGGGGTTCTGCGCATGCATCAACGCCAGCCCGAGTGCATCGGGCGACTGGTAGGGCAGTTTCCCGGTCAGCAGCTCGTAGGTCAGCACGCCGACGCTGTACAGGTCGGCACGACCATCCACGGCATCCCCGCGTGCCTGTTCGGGCGCCATGTAGCCCGAACTGCCCACCGCCACCCCGGCGGTGGTGATGCGGCTGGTGTCGCGCTTGCTCAGGGCGATGCCGAAGTCGGTCAGCAGCGGGCGATCGGCGATGTCGTACAGCACGTTCGCCGCCTTCACGTCGCGATGCACGATGCCGCGCTGGTGGGCGTACTCGAGCGCGGACAACAAGGCGCGCAACACCTTCACGATGGCGACCTCGTCGTTGCGCAGGTCGCGCTGTGACAGATCGCCGTTGGCCAGGTACGGCATGATGTAGTACATGCGCCCGTCGGCGGTGCGCCCGACCTCGTAGATCGCCACGATGCAGGGGTGGCTGATCCGGGCGATGGTCCGCGCCTCGTTTTCGAAGCGCTGCTTGCTGACCTCGTCCTGCAGGCCTTCGCGCTCCATCACCTTGATCGCGACGGGTCGATCCAGGGATTCCTGGGTGGCCAGGTACACCGCGGCCATGCCGCCTTCGCCGAGCCGCTTGCTGATCCGGTAACCGGGAATCTGCGGCCACCCGGCCACAGCCTGCGGCGGCCCGGCCTGGCCTTGGGCTTGCGCGGGCGGACTGGCGGGGCGGGGCATGGGCAACGGTGGCCTGCGCGAGGCAATGCTTGCAGCATACGGCAGGCCGCCGCGGGCCGAAAGCCGTCGTGTCTGCTCAGCGATCTGCTGGCGCGGCCGTTTCGAGGATCTCCACCACGCGGAATCCGACGTCGTCATAGCCGACCTGGCCGGGCCGGCCGGCAGGCGCGGCGTCCTTGCCCAGATGGCTCCACGAGCGTCCGCCGACGCGGTGTCTGGAACATCCCATCTGGCCGCAGTCGGCCAGCCATTGGCCGACATTGCCGTCCAGCCCAAAAAGGCCCAGCGCATTGGGCGCCCCGGAGCGGACAGACGCCGTGCCGGCGATGGCGTTGGTGGTGCTGGCCCCGGCTACCACCGCCATTTCCCATTCGGCGGCCGAGGGCAGGCGGAAGCGGTGTCCATCACGTGTTCCAAGCCATTGCGCGTAGGCGTTGGCGTCCTGCCAGTTCACGCACACCACGGGATGGTCTGCCTGCTGCGCGAAACCCGGATCGCGCCAGCCATCGGCTTGCGGCAGCTCCGCGGCGGGCGGCGGGTTGCGGTCGGCCACGCGCCTGCCGAAGCGGCCGCGGAACGGGTGCGGGCCGCGCTCGAATGCCCCGCGTTGCTCGGCCTGGCGCACCTCGGCGCGTTCGCGCGCGAATCCGGAACGGATGCAGGACGCGGGCATGCGGTGGGTCGCCGCGACAAAGCTGGCGTACTGCTGGCGCGTGACCGCGGTGGTGGCGATCGCGGCTGCCGGCCAGATGCCGATGCGATCGTGCAGCTTCACGAACCCTGGCGCGCTCGTCGTTGCCGCAGGCGCCGTCGCGTGGCTTGGCGTCGCTGTCGGCGATTGTGTCGGTGCCGCGGTGGCGACGGCTGTCGGGGCGCGCGCGAGCGGGACAGGGGCGGTTGCCGGTGCTTCAGCACGGTTCGTCGTTGCGGTGGGCGCCGGTACCGAGGCGGGTGGCATCGGTGCCGAGGCTGCGGGCGCCGCGGTTGCGGGCGCTGGCAGCGCCTGACTCGCCGCAGCGGGCTGGGTGGTGGATGCGGCCGCCGTCACCGCCTGCGGTGGCGTGACCTGCGCGAGGCGATACCACGCAAACAGGCTGCCGCCGACGATTCCGGTCGCGACGATGCCGAGCGCCGCGCGCCGCCAGCCGTTGCCGGCGCTCGGCGCGGCCACGCGACCGGGCTCGCGGCGGGAGATGCGGCTGTCGCGGCGCGAAACCGCGTCCAGCGCGACGCGCATTTCCTCGGCGTTGGCGAAGCGTTGTGCCGGATCCTTGGCCATTGCACGGTCGACGAACGCTTGCCAGTGCTTCTTCGCCGGCGGCAATCGCGGGATTTCCTTTTGCGCGTGCATCAACGCCAGCGCGAAAGCATCGGTGGAGTGGAACGGCAACTGCCCGGTGAGCAATTCGTAGGCCAGGACGCCGACGCTGTACAGGTCGGCACGACCGTCCACCACGTCGCCGCGCGCTTGCTCGGGCGCCATGTAGCCCGCGCTGCCGACCGCGAAGCCGGCGGTGGTGATGCGCACGTCGTCGTGGCGCGACTTGGCGATGCCGAAATCGGCCAGCAGCGGGCGATCGTCGCCGTCGAACAGCACGTTCTCCTGCTTGACGTCGCGATGCACGATTCCGCGCGCGTGCGCATAACCGAGCGCGTCGAGCAGGCTGCGCAGCACCGCCACGATGCGTGCGTCGTCGTGCTGCAGGTCGTGCTGGGCCAAGTCGCCGTTGGGCAGGTAGGGCATCGAGAAGAACAAGCGCCCATCGCCGGTGCGGCCGATGTCGTGGATCGCCACGATGTGCGGATGGCTGAGCTTGGCGATGGTGCGCGCCTCGTACTCGAAGCGCTGCATGCTGGTCTCGTCGGCCAGCGCGCCGTGCTCCATCACCTTGACGCTGACCGTGCGATCCAGCGCGAGTTGCACCGCCTCGTACACCGTGGCCATGCCGCCCCGGCCGAGCTTGCGGACGACGCGGTAGCCGGGAATGTCCGGGAGCGCCTGCGCGTCCCCGGTGGTGAACACGCTGGTGGCGTGCGGATCGGATGGATTGGACGGCGATGACATGCGGGCAAGCGACGCGTTCATGGCCAAGATGCCTCCCCAGCATAAGGCAGCCGCGCCGGTTGCGGACAGCGCCGGCGTGGGCGTGCGAACGGTCGGACGGCGGTGAGGGTTGACCGGCGGCGGAGATGTCGCGGGGTTTTCGTTCAGGTTCGCGCGGGCGTCGGAACGCCAACCCTCCGCCGCGCGCCCGCGTCCCGCGGCGAGGTTGCCGTGGTCGGACGATGCATGCCGCATCGGGATCCACCGCCGGGAACGACGATCCCGAAGGATCCATCGCGCAGCGGTGCACGTTCATCCGCCGGGCGGCCCGGCAGCACTCAGGATCCGAAGAACTGCCGCATCCAGACCGCATCGATCAACAGCAACGGCACGGCATATGCCAGCAGCGCCGGCAGTCTTCGCGACCACGCCGTGCGTGCGAGCAGCTTCCAGCCCAGCCACGCGGAGAAGGCGGTGCCGAGCGCCAGCAGGACGACGCGCGCGGCCGGCACCCAGGTGAAGCTGATGCGTTCCCCGGCGAGGTTGGACAGGGTCAGCATCGACAGGCCGAGGAAGATGCCCATTCCCGCCAATGGCACCAGCGCCAGCGACAGCCGCTGCCACGACAGCTCGCGGTCGCCGGCCAGACGCGCCGCGCCCCACACCGGCGCCAGCACCGCCGCGCCCAACAGGCCGCCGCCGACGACGATCCAGCCCAGGATGCACAGCCCGTCGAGCCAGGTGAACACGTCGTTGGCTGCCGGATAGTGGGTCAGCAGCCACCATGGCGCGTTGTCCTGCAGCAACGCATACGCGTTGTGGTCGATCAGCCAGTTCGCCGCCGCCATCTTCACCTGCACGAACAGCGCGCTGGACGACCACAGGAAGGCCGCGGTGGCGATGCCGAGCATGCCAATGGTCAGGGTGAGTGCCTGCTCGGTGCTGACGTCGCGATTGCGGGTGGCCAGGATCTCCCGCGCCGGCGAGCGCGCCGCCAGTTGCACCGCGCCGCGATGGCCGCTGCAGCGTCCGCAGGCATGGCAGGCCGAGGCACTTTTCATGTGCTGGATGTCGATCAGCGGAGCGCAATCGACCATGCGCTGGCGTGGTGCGTTTTTCCATGCTTCTTCATTGACGCGAAAATGCACCGGTGCGACTTTCGCCAGCAGCGCGAACACGCCGTTGGCCGGGCACAGGTAGCGGCACCACACGCGCGAGCCGCGGCCATACACCAGCCCGACCGCGATCGCCGCAAGCGAGGAGCCGCCAAGCACCAGCAGTGCCGCCTGCGGGTAGGCATACACGCTGACCAGTTGCCCGTACACGGTGGTGCACACGAAGGCGACGAACGGCCAGCCACCCCAGCGGATCCAGCGCGGGATCTTGCGCCCCAGCCCATGCTTGCTGGCGAACTCGGTCATCGCGCCTTCCGGGCAGAACACCCCGCACCAGACGCGGCCGACCAGCATCATGCTCAGCATCACGAACGGCCACCAGATGCCCCAGAACAGCATCTGCGCGAACAGGCGCAGGTTGTCGTAGATGTGCGCGCCCTCGGGCGGGATCGGCATCAGCGCCGGCACGATCAGCAGCACCAGGTAGAACAGCACCACCGTCCACTGGATGGCCAGGATGACCCGCCGATGGCGCTGCATGGCATCGCCCAGGCGGGCCAGCCAGCCTGCGCCGGGCGGGCGCGTGGCAATCGGCAGGGCAGCCGGAGGCGAGGCGCTTGGCATGCGCCTGCGCGGTTCGGCGGTGGTGGCATCCATGGCGCGCGTGGCCTATTTGGCGACGATCCGTCCCTGCGCCGTGGCCGGATGGAACTCGCCGAAAAACGTGTAGGTGCCGGGCTTGAGCGGCTGGAAGACCAGCGAGCTGGACGCCCCGGCGACCAGCACCTTCTCCTTGCGCAATTGCGTACTTTCGAACTCCTCCGGCCCCGGCCCCGCATTGTGGATCTGCAGGCGGAATTTCGTGTTCGCCGGCACCTGCAGCGTGGCCGGGATGAAGCGGCCATCGCGGATGGTCAACTGGAAGGTCGGCAAGTCGGCGGCGTGCACGGGCGCAGGCAGCGCGCCGGTCCATGCGACTGCGGCGGCCAGCAGCAGGTGTCTGGCAAGGGCCATGGCTTCACCTCGAAAGGTCAATTGGCCACGCAGGCCGGGGATGACGCGGGTGGCGGCGTTGCAGCCGCCGTCCGGGTGGGCGATGAACCGCAGGTTCGGCGCCAGCGCGAACGGCTCGAAGACACGCCGGCTGCACGATGCCGCGACGATGCGCGCGTTGCCGTTGACGCCGACTCCACGGCACCAGACGCGACCGCCCGCGGCAGGCGCATGGCTCAGTACCCGCCCTTCTTGCCGATGCCCACGAAGGTGAAGTCGTAGTCCACCGTGAAGGGCTTGAACCACGCCTGCACGCCGGTCAGGCGGTCGGTATGGCGGCCGAAATGCGCGGCCGGGTTGGATGTCGGCGGGGCGATGGTGAAGCGGACGTGGTACTTGCCGGGCCCGAACAGTTTGATGTTCTCGCCGTAATGCGGGCCGTCGTTGGCCACCATCGGCATCAGCTCGCCGCTCAGGCGGTTGGTCGTGCCGACCCTGGTCAGGGTGTAGGACACCACGAGGTAGGGCATCCACGCGCCTTCCTCGAAGCCGTTGGGATTGTTCGCCAGCGCATGGATGTCGGTTTCCAGGTGGATGTCGGACTGCGCCGGCTGCTTCATCATGCCCGCCGGTTCCATCGTCACCGGCTGCAGGTACACCGCGGAGATTTCCATGCCGGCGTGTTTTTGCGGTGCACCGAGCGGGTACTCGATGGCCTGCGCATTCATGGCCAGGGTGGCACCGGCAAGCAGCAGCCCGGTGGCGGTGAGGGCTCTCGGCAAGTGCATGGGATTTCGTCCTCGACGTTAATGGTAATCAATGTCGAATAATAAACATTACCATTTTGCGCCGTCAATCGAAAATTTGGCCGGTGGCTTGACCCCAGGCAGGGCGCGGCGGCGTCGCGCCTTCAGAACAGCAGCGAGGACATCTTGCGGCGGTAGGTGCCGACCAGATCGGCATCCTCGACCACGCGGAAGGCATCGATCAGCGCGCGCCGCGGCAGGCCATCCTCGTAGCCGCGGTTGCGGCGCAGCATCTCGATGAACTGCTCCATGCCGGCCGCCGGCTCGCCACCGAGCAGGCGCTGCACGCCCAGCAGGTGACGTGCGCGCAGGTCGTCGGGATTGGCGGCGATGGCCGCTTCCAGCACCTCGGCCGGCGGTGCATCCTGCAACTGCGTCATGAAACCCAACTGCGCACGCGCGCGAACCGCGCGGTCGTCGGAGGCCAGGTTGGCCGGCAACGCCTCCAGGATGTGTTCGGCTTCCTGCGCGGCGTCGGTCTTGAGCAGGGCCAGGGCGAGATCCAGCTTCAGCGCATCGGTGCCAGGTTCGGCCGCGACCGCGGCGCGCAGGCGCAATACCTCGGCGTGCGGATCGACCGAGTTGGCCACGGGCACGGCCGCCTCAGGTTCGGGCGCAGCCGCCGGTTCGATCCCGTGCCGTTGCAGGAACTGGCGCAATTGGCCCTCCGGCAAGGCGCCCTGGAAACCGTCCACCGGCTGTCCGTTCTTGACCAGGATGACGGTGGGGATGGAGCGGATCTGGAAGGCTGCGCCAAGCTCCTGTTCCTTGTCCACGTCCACCTTGGCCAAGCGGAAGGCACCGTGGAACGCATCGGCCAGTTTCTCCAGAATCGGCCCGAGGGTCTTGCAGGGGCCGCACCAGGTCGCCCAGAAGTCGATCAGTACCGGCGTCTGCAGCGAGGCCTGCAGTACGTCGGACTCGAAATTGGTGACGGTGGCGTCGAAGACGTGGGCATTGGCGTCGGTCATGGCAGTGGGTGGCAGGGCGATGAAGTGGGCTTGATCTTGGGCCTGGATGACGGAACGCAAGCGCGATCGGCCGTCATGCAGGAAGGGTGCGCGTCGGCAAAGGCGCCAGGGTCGGGTGATTGCGGATTCTATCCGGGCTGCAGGTTGCGGCCACGACGGGCGCCGTGGCCACGCGGTCACATGCCCTGCATCGAGACCTGGTCGCTTTTCGCCGGGGTCTGGATCGGTGCGCCCTCGCGCTTGTACACCACCCCGGCCTTCATCACGAAGCGCACGTTCCGGAGCACGCCGACATTGGCCAGCGGATCGCCATCCACGGCGATCAGGTCGGCGAACTTGCCGGTGCTCACGCTGCCCAGTTCCCTGGCATGTCCCAACAGGGTCGCGGCGTTCATGGTTGCGGCCTGGATCGCGGCGGCGGCCGGCATGCCGGCCTGCACCATGTAGGTGAACTCGTCCGCGTTGTCGCCATGCGGATAGACGCCGGCATCGGTGCCGAAGGCGATCTTCACCCCGGCCTTCCACGCCAGGCCTGCGGTGCGAATGATCTGCGGGCCGACTTCCATCGCCTTGCGCGCGACCTGCGGCGGGTACCAGCCTTCGGCGGCTTTTTTCTGGATGAACTGGCCGGCGTAGATGGTGGGTACGTACCAGGTGCCGTGCGCCTTCATGAGCTGCATGTCGGCAGCGTCCATGAAGGTGCCGTGCTCGATCGAATCCACCCCGCCAAGCACCGCGCGCCGGATGGCCTCGGCGCCGTGGGCGTGTGCGGCCACCCTGAAGCCATAGTCGTGCGCGGCCTCGACCACCGCCTGGATTTCCGCCAGCGTCATCTGCGGGTTCTCCGAGCTGCCGCTCTCGTCCAGCACGCCGCCCGAGGGCATGATCTTGATCAGGTCGGCGCCTTCCTTGTAATGCAGGCGCACCGCCTTCCATGCATCGGCAGCCGAATCGATGATGCCGTCCGCCGGACCGGGATTGCCCTGCAAGTCCAGGCGATAGCCATCGGTCATGTCGGCGTGACCGCCGCTGGTGCCGATGAAACGGCCGGCGCTGAAGATGCGCGGTCCGGGCACCCATCCGGCATTGACCGCGTTGCGCAGCGCGATCGACTCGTAGTGCTGGTCGCCAAGATCGCGCACCGTGGTGAATCCAGCCAGCAGGGTCCGGCGCGCGAACACGGTGCCGCGGATCGCGTAGTCGGCCGGGTTGAGCCGGAACTGGTCGGTGTAGCGGGTCTTGTCGAACGCCATCGTCAGGTGGGTGTGGCTGTCGATCAGCCCGGGCAGGCAGGTGGCATGGCCAAGTTCGATCACCTGTGCCCCGGCCGGAGGCGCGCCGGCCGTGATCGCCCCGAAGCGCGCACCGGCCACGGTGATGCTGGTTTCGCCCAGCATCCTCGCGCTGACGGCATCGAACAGGTGGCCGCAGTGGACGACGACCGTCTGCGTCTGGGTGGTGGGCGGCGCGTCCTGCGCGGTTGCGGTGGACAGGGCGGCGAGCAGGGCGATGGCGAATGGAAGGGATTGCGGGCGCATGCGCGATTCCAGATGGCGTGGAAGCGCGCAATGTAACCTTGCTGCGTGTGTGCATGCACTTGTCGCGGGCTTGCGACATCCGTTTGCAGGGTTCAACACACCCGAATGGCCAGGACCGCCAATGCCGTCATCCCGGCGAAAGCCGGGATCCATTGGCTTTGGGCGTCAGCGGAACGAAGCGCGAAACGGATCCCGGCTTTCGCCGGGGTGACGAGCTGATGGGTCGTTCGTGGCCTGTTGCAAAAAGGGTCCCATCCACTCGCAGCACTGCGACCCGGCGCCGATCAAAGGAAGAAATACCGCGCGATGTGGAAGAACAGCGGTGCGGCGAAGCTGACCGAGTCCAGGCGGTCGAGCATGCCGCCGTGGCCTTCGATCATGGTGCCCCAGTCCTTGGCCCCCAGGCTGCGTTTGGCCGCCGACAGCGACAGTCCGCCGAGGAAGCCGGCGAGTACGATCAGGCCCGCCAGCACGGCCGCCTGCCAGGGCGCGAACGGGGTGATGCCGTGCAGGCCGACGCCGATCGCGACCGCCGAAAGTCCGCCGCCGAGCAGCCCTTCGACGGTCTTGGACGGGCTCACCCGCGGGGCGATGGGGTGGCGACCGAAAAGTTTGCCGAAAACGTACTGCAGCACGTCGGAGATCTGCACCACGATCAGCAGCCAGATCATCAGCAACAGGTTCGCCTGCACCCCGCCGGGCACCTTCAGCAGCAGCACCGCCGGAACGTAGCTGATGCAGTACACGGTGATCAACACGCCCCACTGCAGCTTGGTGACCCGTTCGAGGAAGCCCTCGGTATCTCCGGACAGCGCCATCAGCACCGGCAACGACAGCAGTCCGTACACCGGCAGGAAGATCGCGAACAGGCCGTACCAGCCATCGAAGATCAGCCAGTACTGGATCGGCAGCATCAGGTAGAAGCAGGCGACCAGCGGCATGTGGTCGGCCGGGCGGGTCGGGGTGAGGGTGACGAACTCGCGCAGCGCGAACACCGAGGCCAGGGCGAACAGCAGCACGGTGGCGGTGGTGCCGAGCAGGAAGCAGGCTGCGAGGATGCCGACCATCACCCACCAGGCGCGGATGCGGGCGTTGAGGTTGTCGATGGTGGCGCTGCCGCCGCGCCGTGTCGCGCGCAGGTGCAGGACGCCGCCGACCGCCGAGGCCACGACCAGCAGCACGGCGATGCCGCCCATCAGCCAGTAGAAGGATTCGCGTGGGTTCATGCCGGCGTTCATGCCAGCGCCACGATGGCCTGGCGTGCGCGTTCGAGGAAGGCCGCCTTGGCTTCCCCCTCCGCCAATGCCAGCGGCGCACCGAAGCGCACCGTGCAGGTCAACGGCACCGGCAGCCACGCGCCCTTGGGCATCGAGCGCCACAGGTTTTCCAGGAACACCGGCACCAGCTCGGCCTCGGGGTGGCGCGTGGCGAGGTGGAACAGGCCGCTCTTGAACGCCCCGGGCAAGGCCTGCTCGCGGCGGGTGCCTTCCGGGAACACGATCAGCGACTCGCGACGGTGCAGGGCCGCGTCCAGCGGCGCCAGCGGGTCGGACTCGTGCGGGTTGGCATGGCGGTCGATGAACAGCGCGTTGAAGCCGTGCGTGGCCAGCCAGGCGCGTGCGCCGCTGCCCCAGTAGTCCTTCGCCGCCACCGCGCGGGTGGAGGTGCGCAGGCGCGGCGGCAAGGCGCTCCACAACGCCAGGGTGTCGAAGTGGCTGGTATGGTTGGCGAAGTAGATGCGCAGCGCATGGCTGGGACCGCAGCCGCTCCAGCGCGGCTGCGCACCGAGCAGTACGCGGGTGCCGGTCGCGATCTGTCGGCCCAGCAGCGCCATCAGCCGGCCTTCCGCAGCTGCCGCGCAATGACCATCGTGCGCAGCACGCAGGTGAGCAGCGAGCCGGCGGCAATCACCATCGCCGCGATCCACAACGTCTTGACCGCATAGCCAGGCTGGTTTGCCAGCGTCATTGCCGCGGCGACCACGCAAGCCACCGTCAGCACCGCCATCCGCTGCGGTTTGGCCTGCGGTCCGCGGAAATCCTGCGCAAAGCCCAGGCTCCCCCCGAACGCGCGCACGTAGGCGGTGGCGACCGCCAGCAGCGCGCCCAGCCAGCCCAGCCACGGCGCACCGGCGGCGTAGCCCAAGGCCACGATGAAAAGCGCGTCGGCGATGCGGTCGGGAAACTCGTTCCACAGCTTGCCCAACGCCGAACCCTTGCCGCCCTCCACCGCCACCATGCCGTCCAGCAGGTTGCAGGCCAGCCGCAACTGCACGCACACCGCCACGTCCAGCAGGCCCAGCCAGGTCGGCCACCACACCAGCAGGGCTGCGCCGACGGCGGCGAACAGCACGCTCAATGCCGAGATCTGATCGGGCGTGATCGACGAGCGCGCCAGTGCCGCGGCCAGGCGTTGTGCCCACCCGGCCTGGCGGGTGGCGAGAGGTCGGCGGTCGGAGGCAGGGTCGTTCATCGGGATTGCCTTGGTGCATCACGGTGATCATGACCACGCCACGGACAGGAAATCCCGGCCGCTCGGCGCCAGCGGCCGGCGATGCGATACTGGGGCCATGAACGATACCCAAGCCGACACCGCCGGGGAAGCCGGCGCCACCACCCATTTCGGCTACCGTGACGTGCCGGTGGGCGACAAGCAGCGCCTCGTCGGCGAGGTTTTCAGTTCGGTCGCAAGCCGCTACGACGTGATGAACGACCTGATGTCGCTGGGGGTGCACCGGCTGTGGAAGCGCTATTTCGTCGCCACCGCCGGCGTGCGTCGCGGTGATTCGGTGCTCGACCTTGCCGGCGGCACCGGCGACATCGCCGCCCTCCTGCACCCGCGTGCGGTCGTGACGCAGGCTGCGGGCGGCGGTGTGCAGGGCAGGGTGGTGGTGGGCGACATCAACGCGCAGATGCTCGGCGTCGGTCGCGATCGCCTGACCGACCGCGGCATCGTCCAGGGCATCGACTACGTGCAGTGCAACGCCGAAGCGCTGCCGTTCCCGGACCGCCATTTCGACCTGGTGACGATGGCCTTCGGCCTGCGCAACGTCACCGACAAGGCCGCGGCGCTGCGGGAAATCCAGCGCGTGCTCAAGATCGGCGGCCGTGCGCTGGTGCTGGAGTTCTCGCAGGTCAAGGCCGCATGGTTCCGGCCGATCTACGATTTCCATTCCTTCCAGGTGCTGCCGCGGCTGGGGCGCTGGATCGCCGACGATGCGGCCTCGTACCGGTATCTGGCCGAGTCGATCCGCAAGCACCCGCCACAGGCCGAGCTGCTGGCGATGATGGAACACGCCGGGCTGGCGCGCTGCCATTGCCGTGACCTGTCGGGCGGGATCGTGGCCATCCACAGCGGCTATCGGGTGTAGGCCGGGCGCGGCAAGCCCTGGCGGAGATCGCGGCGGATCGGCGTGCTCCGGTAAGATGGCGTTTTCCCGTCATCCTCCCCCGGATTCCGACCATGCGCCGCACGCCCCGTCTCCTGCTCAAGACCCTGCCCCTGATGTGCCTGTTCGTGCTGGCCGCGTGCGGAAAGAAGGAAGAGGTGAATTCGGCCGCCAGCATCCGTCATCCGATCCCGAAGCTCGCCCAGGCACCGCAGGCGGCGGCGATCGACCGCAAGCACGACGAATCCAGCTACGCCGAGCCCGACAAGGTGCGGATGACCCACCTCATCCTCGACCTGACCGTGGACTTCGACAAGAAGCAGCTCGCCGGGACCGCCACCCTGGACATGAACTGGTTCGATGATGACGCCAGCGACCTGGTGCTGGACACCAGCGACCTGGCGATCAACGCGGTCGAGGGCGGGGACGGCACCGGCGACTGGAAGCCGCTGACCTTCACCCTGGCCCCCGCCGACCCGGTGTTGGGCAGCAAGCTGACCATCCACATGCCGGAGAAGGGCAAGCCCGGCCACATGCGCCAGGTGCGGATCACCTATGCGACCTCGCCGCATGCCGCGGGCCTGCAGTGGCTGGATCCGGCGCAGACCTCGGACAAGAAGACCCCGTTCATGTTCAGCCAGTCCGAAACCATCCACGCGCGTTCGTGGATCCCGCTGCAGGACACGCCCGGGGTGCGTTTTTCCTACCTGGCCAACATCCACGTGCCCAAGGACATGGTGGCGGTGATGGCCGCCGACTACGGCGACCCGGAGGTGCGCCAGGTGGCGTCCACCTATCAGTTCACCATGCCGCAGATGATCCCGTCCTACCTGCTGGCGATCGCGGTCGGCAATCTGCAGTTCCACCGCATCTCGGATCGGTCGGGGGTGTGGGCCGAGCCGGAAATGCTCGCCAAGGCGACCGCGGAGTTCTCCGATACCGAGAAGATGATCGAAGCCGCCGAGGGCCTGTACGGCCAGTATCGCTGGGGTCGTTACGACCTGCTGGTGCTGCCGCCCTCGTTCCCGATCGGCGGCATGGAAAACCCCAAGTTGACCTTCGTCACCCCGACCGTGATCGTCGGTGACAAGTCGTTGGTGTCACTGATCGCCCACGAGCTGGCGCACTCCTGGTCGGGCAACCTGGCGACCAATGCGAGCTGGAAGGACGGCTGGCTGAACGAGGGCATCACCACCTACGTGCAGGGCCGCATCACCGAAGCGCTGTACGGCGTGGACGTGGCGACGATGGAGCGCCAGATCGATCAGCAGGAACTGCAGGCCGAATACAAGGACGGGAAGATTCCGCCGGCACTGCAACTGCTGGCACTCGATCCGCTCAAGCCCGGGCAGAGCCCCGACG
The DNA here is from genome assembly GCA_964640525.1 of uncultured Gammaproteobacteria bacterium. GTDB lineage: Bacteria > Pseudomonadota > Gammaproteobacteria > Xanthomonadales > Xanthomonadaceae > SZAS-103. Next base: position 35,039 of record CAZXGS010000007.1, read on the forward strand.
AAGACCTGTCCGACACCGCGTACACCAAGGGCGCGTGGTTCATGCACTTCCTGGAACAGAAGTTCGGGCGGGCCACCTTTGATCCGTTCCTGAAGGGTTATTTCGATACTTTCGCGTTCCAGAGCGTGACCAGCGACGATTTCGAAAAATACCTGCGCACCAACCTGCTGCCCAAGAACCCGAGCGCGGTCACCGACGCGCAATTGCACGCCTGGCTGCATGAGCCGGGCATCCCGGCGTTCGCGGTGCCGGCGCACTCGGCGACGCTGGATGCGGTGGATGCGGCACGCAAGGCCTGGCTCGGCGGCGGGGCGCTGCCGGCAGCCGACGTCACCGGCAAGTGGGTCACCCAGGAATGGGTGTATTTCCTCGAAGGCATGCCCGCCAAGCCGAGCACCGAGCAGCTCGACGCACTGGACAAGGCCTATCACTTCACCGGCACGCCCAACGGCGAGATCGCGCAGCACTGGTACCCGCTGACCGTGGCCGGCGGGTACACCCAGGCGCGTCCACAGCTGGCGGAGTTCGTGCAGTCGGTGGGGCGTCAGAAGCTGATCCTGCCAATCTACACCGCGCTGGCCAAGACCAAGGAGGGGCTGGCGTTCGCCAGGGACACCTTCGCCAAGGCCAAGCCTGGCTACCACCCGCTCACCGCTGCGGCGGTGCAGGGCATCCTCGACAAGGCCAATCCGGCGAACTGACATGGGCCGTGGCAAGACCGTCCTCTGGACCACGCTGGGGCTGACCGCGGTTGCCGCGCTCGGCGTGGCCGCGCTGGCGCCCGAGCGCCTGCTGGAAGCCGAGTTCTCGCGTCAGCGCATGCTGGCCGGTGCCAACCGTTTCACCCTGCGCGCGGCGGGGCACCGCTGGCGCTACCTCGACGCCGGCCGCAGCCGCCGGCTGCGACGGCCTGCGGTGCGCAGCGGATTGCCGCAGGCGGTGCGGCGCAAGCCGGTCATCGTGTTCGTGCATGGCTTCACCGGCAGCAAGGAGAACTGGCTGCCGCTGATGCGCGAACTTGCCGGGCACGCGCGCATGCTCGCCCCGGATCTGCCCGGCTGGGGCGAGAGCGATCGCTTCCCGGGCGCGGATTACGGCGCCGACGCCCAGGTCGAACACCTCGCGGCATTCCTGCGCGCGTTGCCGGACATCGTCGGGCGCGAAGGGCCGCCGGACCTGCTGGTCGGTCATTCGATGGGCGGCCAGATCGCCGGCCTGCTGGCCGCGCGGCATCCCGAACTGGTGGCCAAGCTGGTGCTGATGTCGGCGTCAGGCGTGCTGTTCGAGGCCAATGCCTTCGGGGTGGACGTGCAGGCCGGCGAGAACCCGTTCGCCGTGGCCAGTCGCGCCCAGCTCCACCGTTTCCTGGGTATGGTGTTCCACCACCCGCCCAGCGTGCCCTGGCCCTTCGACGAGGCGCTCGTGCGCCGGCGTCGCGACGACGACGGCTTCGAGCAGCGCGTGCTCGACGCCATCGGGCGCGGGCCGGCGGCATTCGACCTGCAGCGGGAACTGGGTGCGGTGGCCGCGCCGACCCTGCTGCTGTGGGGTGACCAGGATGCGGTGATCGACCCCAGTGCGGCGGAAGTTTTTGCTTCCGGCCTGCGCGATTCGCGCGTCACCCTCTTGAACGAATGCGGCCACATGCCGATGATGGAACGAACGCGGGAAACCGCCATCGCGATCAGGGATTTCCTGCAATGAATATCAATCAGGCACAGGTGCGCGGACGATGGTTGCTGGTGCCGTTGGCGATCCTGTTGCTTTCGGCTTGCGGCCCTTCGGCCAAGCAACTCGCGGAACAGAAGGCTGCCAACGAGCAGATGCAGGCCGAGGCCGCCGCCAACGCGCAGGCGCGCAATTACGTGCAGGCGCGTGATGCCGGGCAGTACGACCTGGCCCAGGCGTACGCCCGCCAGTTGCTGCACGATGCCCCCGACTCGGTGGCCGCCAAGGAGGTCCGCGCCACCCTGGACGATACCAACGTCAAGGCCGACGAATTGCGCGACAAGCGCCGCCTGCGCGCGCTGTGGTCGTACAACACCGAACTGCTCGACGGTGGCGGCGACAACAACGTGGTGTACAGCGCCTCGATCTACGCCACCAAGGATCCGAACTTCAACGGTGACCAGGTTCCGGTGCGGCTGGTCATGCGCCGTCACCCGCAGTGGGGCCGCAGTGCCTACCTGGTGCTCGATCACGGCGAGTTCGACTGCCCGCCCGGCTGCAAGGTCTCGGTGCAGTTCGACGACAAGCCGCCGATGATGATGGCCTCCAGCAAGTCCGACCAGAATCGTCAGGCGATGTTCATCGACGACGAGAAGACCCTGCGCGATGCGCTCGATCAGGTGCGGGTGATCACCTTCCAGACGCATGTCGATGGCCGCCCGCGCACCTTGAGTTTCGAAGTCGGCGGCTTCGATCGCGCGCAACTGGAGCGCAAGCTGCCCTGATCGAGGTGGCGACGTGTTCGCGTGGCCTGCGCACTGCCGGCGTCGGCCGGCGTGTACCATCTGCGCATGAACAAGCCACCCCGGCGCGGCGGATCCGCGAAGCGCGGCGGATCCACGCCGCCGTGGATGCCCGCCGTGCCGTCGCATGCCACCCGATCGGTGCGCGGTGATGAACGCAGCAAACCGGCAGCCGGGCTGCAGGATCGTGAACGGGCAGCCGCGGCGCGCGGCACCGGTGACCCCCACGCCGCCCGCGAGGCCAGCCGTTACCCGCGCCCCATCGCCAGTCGCGAGGCGATCCTGCGCCTGCTCGGCGACGCCTCGGGCCCGCAGACCATAGAGCGTATCGCCACGGCGCTGGGCATCGTCGAACCCGACCTGCGCGAGGCGCTGGAACGGCGATTGGCGGCGATGCAACGCGATGGCCAGGTGCTGGTCAATCGCCGTGGCGGCTACGTCCCTTCGCGTCAGCTCGACCTCGTTGCCGGCAGCGTGATCGCCAATCCGGAAGGCTTCGGCTTCCTGCGCCTGGACGAGGGCGGCGACGACCTGTTCCTGCCCCCGGGGGAAATGCGCAAGGCGATGCACGGCGATCGCGTGCTGGCCAGCGTGACCGGCATCGACGCGCGCGGTCGTCGCGCCGGCGCCATCGTCGAACTGCTCGAACGCCGCGTGCGCCGCGTCACGGGTCGCTTTGCGCAGCGCGGTGGCATCGGCTACGTGGTGCCCGACGACAAGCGCGTGCTGCAGGACATCCTGATCCCGCCAGGTGCAAGCGCTGGCGCGCGTGAGGGGCAACTGGTGGTGTGCGACCTGGACGAGGGTTCCGGCGCAGGCCAGGCGGCTCGGTCGCAGCCCTTCGGGCGCGTGCTGGTGGTGCTGGGCGACAAGCTGACCCCGTCGATGGTGGTGGAGGCGGCGATCCACGGCCACGGCATCCCGCACGAGTTCCCGCAGGCGGTGCTCGACGAGGCGGCGGCGATCCCGGTTGCGGTGGATGCGCAGGCGGCGGCAGCGCGCGTGGACCTGCGCGCACTGCCGCTGGTCACCATCGATGGCGAGGACGCCAAGGACTTCGACGATGCGGTGTACTGCGAACCCAATCGCGACGGTTTCCGGCTGGTGGTGGCGATCGCCGACGTCAGCGCCTACGTCGCGCCAGGCACCGCGCTGGACGCCCAGGCGCAATTGCGCGGCACCTCGGTGTATTTCCCCGGCTTCGTGGTGCCGATGCTTCCGGAAACCCTGTCCAACGGCATCTGCTCGCTGAAGCCCGAGGAGGATCGGCTGTGCTTCGTGTGCGACATGCAGGTCGATCGCGCCGGGCTCACGCGTGAATCGCGCTTCTACGAAGCGGTGATGCGCTCGCACGCGCGCCTGACCTACACGCAGGTCTGGAACGCGATCGGCGATGGCATCCCCGCGGACGTGCAGGCGCAGGCGCGGGCGCGCATCGGCGGCCTGCTGCCGCAGCTCCAGCGCCTGCAGCAGATCTACCGCATCCTCGAGCGCGCGCGCGCGCGGCGCGGGGCGATCGAGTTCGAGTCCAGCGAGACCCGCTTCGTGCTGGGGTCGTCCGGCGAGGTGGTGCAGGCCGGCATGCTGGTGCGCAACGACGCGCACAAGCTGATCGAGGAATGCATGATCGCCGCCAACGTGGAGGCGGCGCGGTTCCTGCACGCCCACCGCATCCCGGCGCCGTACCGGGTCCACGAGCGGCCGCCGGAGAGCAAGTACGAGGACCTGCTGGAGTTCCTCAAGGAGTTCAAGCTCGTCCTGCCGCCGTGGGGCAAGGTCCAGCCGCGTGATTTCACCGCGCTGCTGAAGAAGATTCGCGAGCGCCCCGACGCCGCCCTGCTGGAGTCGGTGCTGCTGCGCTCGCAGGCGCTGGCGGTGTACGCCACCGACGACCACGGGCATTTCGGGCTGGCTCTGGAGGCCTACGCCCACTTCACCTCGCCGATCCGTCGTTACCCCGACCTGCTGGTGCACCGCGCGATCAAGCATGGCCTGGCCGGCGGCGACGCGGAGGATTTCACGTATTCCGCGCATGCGATGGAGCAACTGGCGCTGACCTGCTCGGAGCAATCGCGGCGCGCCGACGAGGCCTCGCGCGAGGTGGACGAGCGCTACCGCGCGGCGTGGATGGAACAGCACGTGGGCAGCCCGTTCGACGGCGTCATCAGCGGGGTGACCTCGTTCGGCCTGTTCGTGGAGCTGGACGAGTCCAAGGTCAACGGCCTGATTCACGTCACCCAGTTGCCCAACGACTATTACCGTTTCGACCCGCTGCGCAAGACCCTCACCGGCGAACGTCGCGGGGTGGAATACCGCCTCGGCGATCGGGTCCGCGTGCTGGTGCTGCGCGCCAGCGTGGAAGATCGGCGGATCGACTTCCGGTTGACCGAGAAGCTGCCGGACACGGTGACGGCGGGTGAGCCTGGCGTCGTCCCGACGATGGTGTTGCCGCCGCCCGTCAGGCAACACCCGCAGGCTGCCGGCAAACCCGCGGCGACCGCCAAGGCCGGGCGCGTGCGCACACGCCAGCCGGCGAATGAATCCGAATCGGGCAAGCCCGGACCGAGCCGGCGTCGCCCCGGCGAGTCGGTGGCCGCGTTCGCCGCCCGCACCCGCAAGGAGAAGGACCGATGAGCGCAGGCCAGTGGATTGCCGGGATCAACGCGGTTGCCTCCGCGCTCGAGCACGACGCCGAGCATGTCCTGGAGGTGCTGATCGAGGCAGGCGGCAAGAACCCGCGCCTGACCGCGATCGAGGATCGCGCTCACCAACTTGGCATCTCCGCCCGTCGCGTCCCGCAGCAGGCGCTCGACGGCGTCGCCGGCGGGCTGCGCCATCAGGGCGCGATCGCACGCTACGCTGGCGCCCGCAGCCACGACGAATCCGACCTGCCGGCGCTGATCGAGGCCGCCGGTGGCAAGACCCTGCTGCTGGTGCTGGACGAGGTCCAGGACCCGCACAACCTCGGCGCCTGCCTGCGCAGCGCCGCCGCTGCCGGAGTGACCGCGGTGGTGATCCCGAAGGACAAGTCGGCGCCGGTCAACGCCACCGTGCGCAAGACCTCCTCCGGTGCCGCCGACCGCGTGCCGGTGGTGCGGGTGACCAACCTCGCGCGGTCAATGAAGGCGATCCGCGATGCCGGGGTCTGGGTTTATGGACTGGCCGGCGAAGCCGGCGATTCGTTCTACGCCCTCGACCTGAAAGGCCCGGTCGCGCTGGTGCTCGGTGGCGAGGCCGAGGGCATGCGCCGGCTGACCCGCGAGAACTGCGATGGCCTGGTGCACATCCCGATGCCCGGAGCGGACGCCCCCGGCGGGGTGGAGAGCCTGAACGTCTCGGTCGCCGCCGGGGTGGCGTTGTTCGAGGTGGTGCGGCAGCGCGGCAGCGGAGCGTGATTGCAACTCTCCCACGCATGGCACCGCGAAGAAGGCGGAGATGGTGGGCTTGACGAAGATCCGGTTCGTGGTGGGCCTGTCGAAGATCTCGTTCGTGGTGGGCTGCCTAAATTTCCGTTCGCGGTGAGCCTGTCGAAGATTCCGTTCGTGGTGAGCCCTTCGACGGGCTCAGGACAGGCCTGTCGAACCACGCTTTTGGCGGGTTCCGGCCCGCCCTTCGACAGGCTCAGGGCGAACGGATTCGGGAAGGGCCGTGCGTGGTAAGCCTGTCGAAGATTCCGTTCGTGGTGAGCCCTTCGACGGGCTCAGGACAGGCCT
>CAZXGS010000007.1:41322-82511 GCA_964640525.1 uncultured Gammaproteobacteria bacterium
GACAGGCCTGTCGAACCACGCTTTTGGCGGGTTCCGGCCCGCCCTTCGACAGGCTTGAAGCGAAGCGCTTCAACCTTCACGCTCGCGGTAAGCGGCGCGCGCCGGGATCGCAGCACGAGCACGCGCAAGTCGAGCCAGCACGAGAGCCTTTCAGCACCGCCCACGGGACTGAGGACGCATGGATCTGCAACTGCATTGGTGGGATTGGGTCGGCCTGTGCGGTACGGCCTCGATCCTGTTGGGGTTTTTCCTGCTCCAGGCCGGCAGGTTGCATGGCCAGCGCAGCGTGTTCCAGATGCTGAACCTGCTCGGCGCGTTGGGCATCCTGGTGTCGCTGTTCGGCAAGTTCAACCTGTCGGTATTCCTGCTGGAATCGGCATGGCTGCTGATCAGCGGGTTCGGGATTTGGACTTCCTTCAAGCGCCGGCGGCGCCTGCGGCACAACGATCACCCGCCGCCGTGAAGGCTGTTGGCGGCCAAGGCCAGGCGTTCCAGCTAAACTGGGCGCCCTCTCGCGGAACCCTCCCATGATCTCCGAACAACGCCTGCGCCAGATCGTCGATTTCGATGCCGACCGGACGCTGATCCAGAGCGCGCTTGGCGCGGTCCTCGATGCGAAGGCGCCTGCAGGGCTGGTGCGTTTCTTCGCACGTTACATCTCCTGGAACGGTTTTTTCGGCGCCGGGGTGGCAACCCTCGCGGGCAAGATTGCGCGTGCGCGGCGGCTGTTCGTGGATCCGGCCGAACCCTTCGCGCCGGCCGCCGACCGCAGCGTGCTGGTCGCCAGCTTCTTCTTCGATGCCGCGCGCGATGAGTTCGACGACCACGAATCGCCCGAGCGCGACCCGCACCGCAATCTTGCCCAGGCCTTCCTCAAGGGCCTCGCCGCCCAGGTCCTGCCTGCTGCGGACATCGCGCAGCGCAATGCGCTGACCGCCGACCCGATGTGGCTGACCGCGCTCAACTCGGCGGTCGCGGCCGGCTACGGCGCAAGTCGTCCCGACGACCTGCCGACCCTGTTCAGTGCGATGGGCTACCACCTCGGCAGTGAGGTGCTGGCCGACCAGGAGTTCTCGCTGATCGATGCGATCCTGCGCGGACACGGCGACCTCGTGCAGCGGCTCGAAGCCAGCAGCGTGCAGATCGGTCCGCAGGCGCACAACGCCTACATCTGGATCCGGATCCATTCCGGCAGCGGCGGCGCGGCCGAGGCCGACCATTTCGCGTGGGCGACCCAGGGCGTCAACCTCGCCCTCGATTATGTGCCCGCGGAACTGCGCGAGGACCTGGTCCGCCAGGTCGAACGCGGCTTCCTGGCCTTCGCCAACGACCAGCGCGAGTTCTTCGCGCAGGTGGACCGCTAGGGAACAACTGAAGTCGAAATGGCGTCATTGCGAACGCAGTGAAGCAATCCATGCTTCTGATTTATCAAGGATTTCTGGATTGCCACGTCGCTGCGCTCCTCGCCATGACGGCTTATTCGGACCTTCCCTAGCGAAACCGCGGCGCAAGCAGCGCCAGGCGTTCCTGCAGGTCGGCGGTCGCCATGTTGCGGTAGCGCTCGGGCAGCAGCGAACGGCGCGAGGTTTCCTGCACCGCCAGCAGTTCCATGAACTCGATCATCTGCGGTTCCCGCGGCGGAATGAAGTCGGTCGCGGCCTGCGCGAACACCGCCTCGTCCACCGGCTTGCCGGCGCGGCGGGCGAGGTCGTAGGCGAGCAGGGCGACGGCTTCCAGGTCGGCGTTGGAATAGTCGTCGAAGCCCTTGAGCAAGGTGTCCAGCGTCTGCGCTTTCGACCAGTCGATGGTGACGGTGATCGCGTAGCGCTTGAACACGGTGGCGAGCACCGCTGCCTGTTCGGCAGGGCTCTGGGCGTAGAAGAACGGGATCTTGCGGTCCAGCCGCCCGGGCCGCTTGAGGTCCACTTCGATGCGGTCCGGACGGTTGGTCATCACCACGAACAGCACACTGCCGCGGTTGTCGGTGTCGGACATGAACTGCTTCAGGCGTGCCATCACCCGCGAGTTGGTGCCGCCATCGACGTCCTCGCCACCCCCACCGCCGCCGAAGGTGCGGTCGCCTTCGTCGAGGATCACCGCGATCGGACCCATCGCCTTGACCGTGGCGAGCACGCGCTCGAGGTTGGATTCGGTGGCGCCCTGCCACTTGCTGCGGAAGTTCTTCAGCGCCACCGCCACCAGCCCGGCCTCCTTGACGAAGGCCTTGATGACGAAGGTCTTGCCGGCGCCCATCGGGCCGACCGCAAGCAGGCCCATCGGCGAGAGCGTGCGGTCGCCGCTCTTGAACACGCGGGCGATCTCGCCAAGTTCTTGCTTGATGTAGTCGCAGCCGCCGACCGCTTCCAGGCCGTTCTTCGCCTCGATGAACTCGATCAGGCCGCCGCACTCGCGTTCGATGATCTCGCGCTTGCGCTTGCGCACGATCGCCAGCATCTCGTCCTCGGGCGAGGCGTCGGGTGCCACCGGATGCGCCGGATCGACGAGGTTGGCGATCTCCGCGCTGGTCATGCCGGCGGTGATGTTGGCCATCCGCCGGGCGCGCTCGGTGTCGTCCTTCTGGCCCTTGATCATCGAGTAGATCAAGTCGTAACGCTGTTTCTCGTCGAGGCTGGTCGGCGCCTTGTTGGCGACGATGCTGCCCACGTGCAGGGCGCGCAGGCCGGCCATGTGCTCGGCGAGCTTCCTCACGTGGTCCTCGGGCATGTGCGGGGCGCTGTTGCGGATCGCATCGGCGCGCTCGGCCAGGTCCGGGATCGGCACCTCGACGGTGGCCACCCGCGGGTTGGTCACCATCGCCTGGCTGATCTCACCCAGCGACTCGGTGATCAGCACCACGATCGCGTCGCAGCGCGCGACGGTGGTGTCGAGCGACCAGCGGTGCAGGGTGGTCATGGTGATGCGCTCGTCCACCGACAGGAACTGCGGGTCGCCGTTGGGCAGCAGGGTGGAGGCGTAGGGCACGATCAGCGCCAGCGAGCGGCCGGACGCGATCTGGCCTTCGACCACGTCGAGCAGGCCGGCGACGCCGGTCTCGTCGCGCGGCCGGCGCAGGCTGGGCAGGGCGGCGTCGCGCTCGGATCGGTTGAGCGGGGTCAGGCCCTGGCCCAGGCTCAGTTCGAGGATGGTCTGCTTGTTGCCGGCAAACAGCACGCCGGCCAGGAAGTCCTTCAGTGCGTAGTCCTTGCCGGCGACCCAGTACTTGTCGAACACGTTGCCGTGGAGGATGAACAGCGAGGCCTCGCCGGCGAGGTATTTCTGGCGGATGGTCTCGGCCCAGGCGGGCAGGGGCGATTGCGGTGACGCAATCGAAGGTGCCGCGGGTGATGGGGTGGTGGTGGCCATGATGTCGATTCGTGGGTCGAGTCGGCGCGTCATCCCGGCGCAGGCCGGGATCCATGGTGATGTTGGCGTCCCTGCCGCGCGGCAACGTCAAAGGGGATCCCGGCTTGCGCCGGGATGACGATCAAGAGCTGGAACGAGGGATATTCGGCACGCTGCATGCGGTCGCATGCAAGATGCCAGACCTCGGCTTCAAAGGGTCTTCTGCGCGCCAGCCTGCTTCTCGGCGTAGGCTTTCTTGAGGGCGTCGAGCTTGGTCTGCGAGGATTGCGCCTCGCCGGCCTTGCGCAGGTTGGCGATGCGTGTGTCGAGGTCGGATTCCTTCAGCTCGTCGCCGAGGTTGGCCTTGGCCACGGTGTTCTTGATGTGCTCGCGGACGTTGTCCAGCGCCTTGACTTCGGCATCCACGGACAGGCCTTCGAGCTGGTTCTGGATCTTCACCCGCGCCTGCGCGCTGGCCATCTGCGCCAGCATGCGGTCCTTCTCGGCCTTGAGCTTCTCGATCTCGGCCTTGACCTCCAGCAGCGAGTTCTTGGCGTTGGTGGCGTCCTTGGAGGCCTGCGCCATCTCGGCCTTGAGGTCGGTGAGCGATTTTTCCAGTTCGTCCTTCTTCGGGATCAGCAGCAGGGACAGGTCGTCCTGGCCGGTGCTGACCGCGGCGTCGAGGTCCGCGCTGGTGCGGTTGTACTCGTTCTGGGTCTTCTCCAGCCTGGCCTCGATGTCCTGGCGGCGGCGGATGATCGCGGCGGTCGCGTTCTTGAGCTGTTCGTACTTCTCGATCATCGAGTCGATCGCGTTCTGGTAGGCGATGTCGGGATGATCTTTTTCCAGGCCGCTGATGAACAGCGACAGGAAGCCCTTGAAGAGGTTGCCGAGGCGGGCGAAGAAACTGATGTTGGCCATGGGGTCACCTGGTGGTACGGGGTGGTTGGGTGGCGCGGCGATGGCCGGGCCGAGCTGCGCAATGCTGGAGCGGGGCGGTCGCGGCTAGTCTAGATTCTTTCCATCGTCGCGGCGCGCTCAGCGCTTGACCGCGGCGCTCGCGGCCTGCTTGCGGGCGGCGTCGAGGGCCGGGCTGGGCACCGCCCGCAGCAGCGGGCGGTCGTGCAGCGAGGGCACGGTGTCGCGCAGGTCGTCGTCGAGTTCCTGTTCGAGTTCTTCCTGCAGGCGCAGCTTGGACAACGACTCGTCGAGCTTGCTGCTGATCGAGGACGAGTACGGCGCGGCCATGATCATCTGGTAGATCTCGTCGATCTGGTCGGGCATCGCCATCATCGCCGCGTCGATGGCCTGGCGCTTGGTCTGCATCGCCGATTGGCGCGCCAGCAGGGCGCTGTAGTCGGCCTTGGCGCGGCGCAGCTGGCGTGCTTCGGGGGTGTCGCCGGCGCTGGCGATCTGGTCGTCGAGGGCGTCGATGCGCTGGCGTACCTCGTTCTGGTCGACCGCGCGGGCGCGGTCGTCGGTGACCAGCGAGGCCAGCCACAGCGACAGGTAGTCCAGGGTGGTTTCCTGCAGGCGCTCGATGTCGTCGGTGGACATCTGGGTACGGCGATCGTTGGCGACTTCCTGCAGCGAATTGACCCGTTCGCACATCCGTCGATACGCCGCAAGGCACGTGGCCGCCTCGCTGGAGACGTAGGGCAGGTGCTTGCCGCCTTTTTGCCGATAGCGCGTGCTGGTGTCGTCGTCCCCCCCCACCTTGCCGTCTTTCCAGTCGATCCCCGGCACGCGCTTGTCGATCTGGCTGCACAGCTCGACGCGCGCCGCTTCGCGCCGCTCGCGGCGGTAGCGGGCATCGACGCGGGAGCGGAAGCCAGGGCTGGAGGGCACGTACAGGCTGGCGATCGCTGCGCCGGCGGCGTAGGCGAGCACGGGCAGCAGGCCAAGGCCCAGCCCGAACGGCAACGACAGCAGGACGCCCGCCGCACAACTGCCCAGCCCGGCATAGACGTTGGTCTGGCTGGTCAGCATTTCCTTCAGGTAGGACGGCCCGTCGTTCACGGCAGCCTCAGTAGCTCACGCGCAGCGAGCCCTTGCCGGCACCGGCCTGGTGCAGGCGGCTGAGCACGCGTTCCTGCAGCGCGGTGGCTTCCGCCGAACGCATCCAGGCGCCATCGCGCGGGCGCGGCAGGTTGATCGTGAAATCGTCCGACACGATCGCCGGCTGGGTGGCGAACACGATCACCCGGTCGCCCAGGATCAGCGCCTCGGTGACGTCGTGGGTGACGAACATCACCAGGCAGGGGTTGGCCTTGTACAGGCTGGCGAGCAGGCCCTGCATCTCCTCGCGGGTCTGGGCGTCGAGCGCGCCGAAGGGTTCGTCCATCAGCAGGATGCGCGGGCGCAGCACCAGCGCGCGTGCCAGCGCCACGCGCTGGTTCTGGCCGCCGGAGATCTGGTGCGGGTACAGGTCGCGCTTGTCGGCCAGGCCGACCGCGGCAAGCATTGCCTCGACCCGCTGCCGGGCCTCTGCGGCGGACACCTGACGGCGCCACAGGCCGAGGGTGAACGGGAAATACACGTTCTCCCACACCGTCTTGTCGGGGCGGTTGGCGTACTGCTGGAACACCATCACCGCGTCCGGATGCGGGCCGTCGCAGGGCTTGCCGTCGATCAGCACGCTGCCGCTGGTGGGCGTGCGCACGTCGAATGGCCGCACGCCGCCCATCATGTGCAACATGGTGCTCTTGCCGCAGCCGGAGGGGCCGAGCAGGACGTTGATCCCGGCCTGGTTGAAGCTCAGCGAGATGTCGTGGACCACCTGGTTCGGCGGGCCACCATCGGGCGAGGGGAACTGCTGGCAGATGTTCTGCAGGCTCAGGCTGACCGCCGATGCGGCGGCGGCAACCGGCGCGGTCTTCGCGGTGGAAACGGCGCTCATGCGAAGGTCTCCCAGCCGTACAGCTTGCGCTTGATCCAGGTCATCGTCTGGTAGGTGATCAGCGCCAGCACGATGATGACGATGATGCCGGCGAAGACCTGGTCCATCGCCGAGAAGCGCTTGGAGTTCTGGATCATCTGGCCCAGGCCGTGGCCGGCATTCACGTATTCGGCCACGGTGATGTAGGTCCACATCACCGAGATGCCGACGATGATGGCGTCGGCGATCCGCGGCATCGCCAGCGGCACGATCACCTTCCAGATGCACTCCTGCGGCGAGGCGCCGAGGTCGCGGGCGCTGATCCAGTACGACTGCGGCACCGCCAGCACGGCGTCACGCACCATCGGCACCAGATAGACCACCGAACCGCAGAACAGGAACACGATCTTCATGCTCTCGTCGATGCCGAACCACATCACCAGGATCGGCAGCAGGGCGACGATGGGCGCCGAACGGAACGGATCGATCAGCGGCGAACACAGCGCATTGATCCGCGGCGAGGCACCCATCAGGATGCCGGCCGGGATGCCGATCGCCATCACCAGCACCCCGGCCACGAGCACCCGCCCGACCGACCACAAGGTGGCGGTGAACAGGATGCTGTGGCCGTTGCTCCAGGCCAGGTAGCTCAGGGCGTGCAGCACCTGCCACGGCGCCGGCAGCTTGTTGGCGCTGATCGAGCCCGACAGTGCGAGCGCGCCCCACACGCCCAGCCAGGCCAGGATCGCGGCCAGCCCGTACGCCCGGCGCGTGGACGCCGGCAGGCTGGCATAGGGGTTCCAGAAGTCGCTCATTGCGCGGAGAACACCGCCACGCGGGTGGTGCGGTTGGCGGCACGGCAGTCATCCAGCGACATGCCGTCGGCGGCAGGGTCGGACTCGTTGCAGATCGGATGATCCGGGCCGTTGCCGACCGCCTTGAAGCGTGCGCGCGGGAACTCCCACTGGGTCACCAGGTAGTCCACCACCGCCTTGGCGCGCGCCTGCGAGAGCGCCATGTTGGCGGCATGGCTTCCGGTCGAGTCGGTGTTGCCGGTGACCTCGAAGTAGGCCGACCCGTTGTTCTGGATGAACGGCACCATGACCTCGTCGATGGTCTTTTGCGAGCGCTTGGTCAGCTCGGCGCTGCCGGAGGTGAAGTTCACCGTCACCGGCTTGGTCACCGCCGCCGGCGCATCCTGGATCGCCTGCTGCTGCGCGGCCTGGGTGAAGGTCTGCTGCGGTGCGGCCGCGGCCTGCTGGGCCGCCTGGTCCTCGGCGAACAGTTTCTTGATGAAGCTGTAGTCGAAGCTGTCCTGCGGCGGGATCACCGGCGAGTTCGGGTTGGCCAGCGCGCCGGCGGCACGATAGATGCCGTCGAAACGATGGTAGACGCGTTCGTAATGGTTGGTGCCACCGGCCAGGCCGAGGATGCGGGCGTTGTCCTCGAGCCCGGTCCACACCAGCGACTTGAACAGGCCCTTGATGAACCCCTTGCCCTGCTTGTCGGCCAGCAACTGGAAGTACTGTTCGGTCTTGATCAGCGCATCGACCGCGTTGTCCGGGTCCTGGCGGGCCGCCTTGACGCCCTCCATCCAGCCCTGCACGAACTTCTGCACCGCCGAACGGCCCTCGTCGGTGGCGAGCACACGGCTGTCGCAGACCATCACGTCGAAGATCAGGTTGGTAGCGGTCTTGGTCGAATAGACCACGTGCGCGCCGGTGTTGTGGATCGCCAGCGACAGGTCCGGATCCCACAGCGCGGCGGCATCCACGTTGCCCGACTCCAGGGTCGAACGCACGCCGGCGGTACCCTCGTCGGCGTTCACGAACACGTACTGCACCGAGGCCTTCTTGCGCGCGGTCATCGACGAGTTGTCGATGGCGTCGATCACCATGCCGTGCGAGGGCGTGTACTGCAGAAGGGCGATCTTCTTGCCGGCCAGGTCCTCGACACTGCGGATGTTCGGGTCGCGGGCGATGATCGCGTCGGCGCCCTGGGTGTTGTCGACGATCATCACCGCGCGGCCGTCGAGGTGGGCATTGCGCAGGTTGGGTTGCTCCTGCGCCCAGAAGTCCGACGTGCGCCAGGCGCACTGCGCGGTCTTGGCCTCGAAGATCGTGGTCAGGGTGGGGATGTCGTCCTGGATCAGGAACTTCACGTTGACACCGAGCTTGTCGTAGATCGAGCCGGGCTGGGTGGTCAGGCTGTCGCCGTTGGCGACCAGCGCCGGGGCGTAGCCGTGGAAGCTGACGATGCTGACCTTGAGCGGGTGCGTGGACGAGCCCAGCGGCCCGCTGCCGGTGTCGTTGTCGGCTGCTGCGGAAGTGGCACCCTGGTCGGCGCCGGATGAGGCGTAGGCGGACGCGCTGCTGGAGGTGGTGCCGGCCTTGCCGGTCGCGCCCTTGAGCTTGTCGCCCAGGCCCAGGTGCCAGGCCGCGGAGGCGGCGACGCCGACGATGATGACGGTGATGAGGCCTTTGGCCAGGGGGGTGAGGCGTGCCATGGTTTTTCCTCAGCGATTCGGTGTCGTGGAAGACAGGTAAGGGTGGATGAGGTTGTTGATCTTGTTGATGCACTCGCCCACGCGCTGGCGCTCGCGATCGGCGGCCTGCTGCGCGCCGGTCCTGCGCGAGGCGAGGGTGGCGATGTCGCTGGCGTGCTGGCTGGTCGCCGTCTCAAGCTGTTTTTGCAGGTCGGCGATCCTGGCGCGCAGGTCGGCAATCGCGCTGTCCTTTGCCGCGTTCATGGTGGCGATGTCGCGGGCGACGGCTTGCTCGATTTCCGCCAGCTTTGCGGTGGTGCGCTCGTTGTAGGCGTGCAGGGCGTCGGTCTTGCGCTGCGCGTCCTTGAGCACGTCCTCGATCGTCCAGCCATCGTCGGCGGCGTCCATCGCCAGCACCGCCGCCTTCTGGGTTGCGGGGTCGAGCTGGCGCAGGCCATCGACGAGTTTTTGCAGGCGCTCGATCGGGAACGCCGCCTCGGGCAAGTTGGCATCGCGGTAGATCGCATCGAAAGTCACGCCCTCGGGCAGCACGTAGTCGCAGGCTGCGTCCGTGCCTGGCCCGCGCTCGGGCCGAGGTTCGGCGTCGCCGTCCTCCGAGGTGTCGATGGCAAAACTGGCCCGTCCCGAAGGCGCATCCCGCGGGGGCGTGGGCGCAGCGGGTTCGGTGGTGGGAGTAGCGGGATCGACGGGTGGCGTGGTCAGGCTGGACAGGTCGAACGGCGCCGCTTCGGGTTCGACCAGGCCTGCCTTCTGCAGGAACTGAGTGAGCTTGGACATGGGTACCCCTGATGCTGCGGCGCCACCTTACTAAACGGGCGCAGCTGAGTCCATTTCGCGCGGTCCGCGCAGCGGGCCGGCGCGTGCGTCCGATACCTGGATCGGCGCGGCATGGCGACGCGGCAACGGCAGCGGCAGCGCTGCGCTCGGGGCGCGTTGCGGATGCCGCACCCGTGCGCCAGGTACCGCCGCGCCCCGTGGTTCGGCGGCTTACGCCGCGTCGGTTCCCTCGTTGATGCCCTCGAACAGATACGTGCTCAGGTAACGCTCGCCGGTGTCGGGCAGCATGGCCAGGATCACCGAGTCGGCCGGCGCGTCCCTGGCCACTTCCAGCGCGGCGGCGAAGGTGCCGCCGGAGGAGACGCCGCAGAAGATACCCTCGCGCTGCGCCAGGGCGCGGGCGGTGTCGCGCGCGAGCACGTCGTCGATGGTGATGTTGCGATCGCACATTGCGCGGTTGAGCACGCCGGGAATGAAGTCGGGGGTCCAGCCCTGGATCTTGTGCGGGGTCCATTCCTTGCCCGCCAGCAGGTTGGCCGTCGCCGGCTCGGGCACGCAGATGCGGATGTCCGGTCGCGCCAGCTTGAGCATCTCGCCGGCGCCGGTCAGGGTGCCGGCGCTGCCCCAGCCGGTGACGAACCAGTCCAGCCGCTTGCCGGCGAAGTCCTGCAGGATCTCCGGGCCGGTCGTGCTGCGGTGGAAGGCGGGGTTGGCAGGGTTGTCGAACTGGCGGGTGAGGTAGGCGCCATGCTCGCGTGCATAGGCTTCGGCCGCCTTGACCATGCCGCCGCTGCGCTCGGCGGCGGGGGTCAGGATGACCTTGGCGCCCAGCGCGCGCATCAGCTTGCGGCGCTCGATCGAGAACGAATCGGCCATGAACGCCACGAACGGGTAGCCGCGCACCGCGCACACCATCGCCAGCGCGATGCCGGTGTTGCCGGAGGTGGCCTCCACGACGGTCTGCCCCGGCTTGAGCTCGCCGCGCGCCTCGGCATCCAGGATCACGCCCAGCGCCAGCCGATCCTTGACCGAGGACATCGGATTGAAGGCCTCGCACTTGACGTACATCGTCACGTGCGCCGGCGCCAGCCGGTTGATCCGCACGATCGGGGTGTTGCCGACGGTACCGAGGATGCTGTCGTGGATCATGGGCGAGACCCTTGAAATTTGGCGTTGTGGGTTGTGCTTCGCGAGGGAAACTGCCGTGCGTGGCGGGTGCTGGCCCGTGAGTCGCGGCCTGCATCGCGCGGTTCAGCCTACCCCATTTGCCTGCAGGCTCTGCCAGCGATTGACGATGGTACAGAACAGTTGTGCGGTCTGGTGGGTGTCGTACACCGCCGAGTGGGCTTCCTGCGCATCCCAGCCGAGCCCTGCCGCCTGTGCGGCGCGCGCCAGAACAGTCTGGCCGTAGGCCATGCCGGCCAGGGTCACCGTGTCGAAGGTGCTGAAGGGATGGAACGGGTTGCGCTTGTGGTGGGTCCGTGCCACCGCGGCATTGACGAAGCCGAGGTCGAAGAAGGCGTTGTGGCCGACCAGGATGGCGCGCTGGCAGCCGGCGGCCTTGATCGCCGCGCGCACCGGCGCGAACACCCAGTCGAGCGCGGCGCGCTCTTCGCGGGCGGCGCGAAAAGGATGGTCGGGGACGATGCCAGTGACCTCCAGCGCCTTCGGGTCGAGCACCGACCCTGGGTAGGGCACGACGTGGGTGCTGGTCATCTCGCCGGGGACCAACAGGCCATTTCCACTGATCCTGATCGGCTGTACCGCGATTTCCAGCAGGGCGTGGCGCTGGCAGTCGAAGCCGCCGGTCTCCACGTCCACCACCACCGGCAGGAATCCGCGAAAACGCTGCGCCATTGGCGCCTGGTTGGGGAGGGCATCCATCGGCCAGAGGATAACAGGGGCCGGCAGGTGGTCCGCTCGCAAGCGGGGTGAAAAAGCCGCGGCCCCTTGCCGGGGCCGCGGTGATGTGGAGTAAGGCGAGGAACGTTCAGCGTGCGGCGTTGGCGTTCATCGTCGCATTGCGCGACTTGTCCAGGTACTGCGCCGGGTCGCGCATGTTGGTGGTATGGCACTCCCCGGTGACGTGGCCGCGGTTCACGCCGCCTGGCAACTGGTCATTGGCCTTCTCGGTGACGCCGTCGTCCGGATCGGACAACACCAGGTCGCTGCCGGCGTTGCAGTAGTCGTAATGCCAGGCGCGGTCGGTGAACGAGGTGGTGTAGTAGTTCACCTTCGCACGTTCGGCGGTCGGGATGCCCGCCAGCCAGGCCGACGCACCGGAGTAGGTCAGGTCGGAGTTGCTGCCGCAGCCCACGCCGAACCAGGAACCGATCGAAGCCAGTACGCCGGCCAGATTGGTGCCCTGGTAGGGCGAGCCGACCGATTGGATCAGGCGCGAGCCCGAGGTGACGTAATCCAGCCCGCTCCAGTAGTAGGTGTACAGGTGCAGCGAGGCCAGTCCGCCCTGGCTGTGGGCGACGATGCCGTAGTCGTGCCAGGTGTTGCCGAAGGACCAGATCAACTGCGCGAACTGGTCGTTGCTGCGGTTCTGGTTGGGATCGGAGAACACCGAGGCATTGCTGAACTGCGAAGCCGGCCAGACCAGCGAGGAGCAGTAACCGTGGACCAGCAACAGGCGCGAGCCGGTGCCCATGGTATGGGCCTGTCCGCGCACGCCCTGAGATGGCCGTGGACCCATGGTCATCAATTCGTCCGGGGCGCCTTGCGCCTGCGTGGACACGCCCTTGGGCAGCGGCGGCAAGGAAAGTGGGATCCGGCTGGCGCTTGCCAGCGGCACGAAGGCGTCCGGATCTTCGATCCGCACGTTGCGCAGCTCGTAGGGCGCGTGCGCGTGGGCGCGTGCAATCCAGCGCGCGTCCAGGCCCAGCGGCAGGCCGTTGCCGCTGCGCTGGGTCATGCCGCTGATCCACGCGATCGGCACCGCTTTTCCGGACGCGCCGGTGCCCCACACTTCGGCATAGGCACGGTAATGGCCTTGGTCGGAAGTGTCGGTTGCCGGCAGGGAAATTTCGAACCGTCCTGTGGTCGTGGCGTTCATGCCCACCGCCTGGCCGGCGCGCATGGTCACGGTCGGTTGCACGACCGGCACGATGTGCTCGGCGGTGCGCAATTGGCGCTGGCCGTTGCGGCCGATCGACTCCACCTGGACCTGCGCCAGGTAGTTGCCGGCATGGGGTGCGGCAAAACCGGCGCCCCAGGTGCCGTCGTTGGCCAGGCCGTCACCGTGGCGGCCGTCATCGGCCATTGGGTAGGTACGCACGCTGCCGTCGGGTGCGGTCACCCGCAGCGCCGCGCGCACGACCCTGCCGGCCGCCTTGCCGAGCTGGCTGGATCCGTCCGCGCCGGTATGCGAGAGCACCGCGGCGATTTCGACCGGTTGCCCCACGACCGTGCGCCGGGTGACCGCGTACGACATCAGGCGGGTGGCGGGGTCGCCTTCCAGCAGCAGGAAGCCGCGTGCGGAAGCGTGTGGATCGGTGCTGCGGACGGTGACCTTCCAGTTGCCGTTCTGCAGCGAGTCCAGCGCATACACATCACCCTGATAGGACGCGGACTGGATGCCCATTTCGGTACGGGTGGCCGCGCCTGCGCCGTCACGCGCCAGCGTGCGTACCGCGCCATCGGGGCTGCGCAGTTCCACCTGCAAGGGCGAGCCGTTGGCGGACATCACCATGAAGCGGGCATTGCCGTTCTCCACCGGCAGCTCGCCGGTCCAGGCGCGACCGGCATGGCCATCGGGCGCCAGGGTGATCGGGATCAGGGCGCTCTTGGAGTAGATGGCCGCGGCGCCGGTGGCGACCGGCTGCATCGCGGCAAACTCCGCGGGCGCGCCGGCGAGTTGCTTGTACTGCGGGTTGATTGCGGCGGTGGCCACGCCGCAGGCGGCCAGCGAAACGGCAAGGGCAAGACTCAGGCGAACCGGCATCATGGGTTTCCTCACGGTGGGAGCGTCCGAAGGGCCGCCGCGATGGGGCCGGGCGGTCTGCGGTACGTTCGCGCCACGCATGAACTGCGGGTGAACCACCGCTGGATCGAAAGCTAGCGCAGGCTGCGCCGGCCGTGGGTCCACGTTGCGTTGCCGATTTGGCAACGATGGACCGGGAATGTGCTGCAGTTCCGGAAACGATCGTGTCGGAATCCACACCTCGAAAGGTATTCGAGGATTTGCCTTGCGGTCATGCGTCGGCAAGGCGGGCGCCATGGGCGCGCAGGAAGCGCTCGCGGTCCTCGGCCAGCGCGGCGCGGAAGGGTGCTTCCAGCGGGCCATCCTCGACCAGCCCCGCCATCCGGTCCAGCGCGACCCGCACCAGCTCCAGCAGTGCCTTCACCTTGCGCGACGGCGCGTGGCGGTGGCGCAGGCTGGCCATTATCGCGATCGGCTGGAAGCGCCAGCGCGGCAGCACCCACTCCAGTTGGCAGGGCTTGCGTGCATCGGCAAGGTAGGCCAGCGGGGCGCGCGCGATGCCGCCGCCGGCCATCGCGGTCATGTAGGTGACGCGCAGGTCATCGGTGAGCACGGTGGGGCCTGCGACCGGCACCACCACCTCGCTGCCGTCCTCGCCGTACAGCCGCCACGGAATCGGATTGCCACGTCGCGAGATGGCGCGGATCGTGCGCAACGATTCCAGCTCCTGCGGGGTGGTCGGACGACCGGCACGATCCAGGAACTCGCCTGAAGCGGCCAGCACGGTCGGCTGCAGGCCGAGGACGACATCGCCGGGGTGGCGCTCGGGATCGTCGGTGAGGAACAGGCAGGCGTCCAGTGCCTTGGGCGTCAATTCCACCGAGCGGTCGGACAGGTAGATTTCCAGATTCAGGCCCGCATGGCGCGCGGCGACTTCCACCAGATCACCGAGGATGCCCATCTCCACCGCGGCCGTCGGGATGCTCACCCGCAAGGTGCCGCGGAGGTGTTCGGTGGCGCCGATCAGGCTGGACTCGGCCTCGCGAAGTTGCTGGCAGATGCTGGCGGCGCGGGCGTGGAATTCGCGCCCGGCGCTGGTCATCGACACCACCCGGCTGGTGCGATCGAGCAGGCGTGCGCCCAGTTGCCCTTCCAGCGCGGCCAGGCGCTTGCTGATCGCCGAGGTGGACATGCCCAGCAGCTGCCCGGCGCGGGTGAACGAGCCGCATTCCACCAGTTGCTCGAACATCTCCAGATCCTGCACCCGCCAGTGCGCCAGGGTCCTGCTCTTGCCGCGTGCCGATTCCCGCATGCACTTTCCCTGTTGTTGTGGGGGCTCCGTCCCTGTATGCGATGCGGTCGGGCGCAGGTCACGCTGCGGTGCGGCATGGCCGGTCGCACGCCGGCCGGCTTGCGCAGCAGGGTGCGCCAGTTCCATGCTGGGGGCGAGCTGGGGCCGGGGGGCTTGGATGCGCTGGGTCTGGATCGCCGTGTGGATGCTGGCGTGGGCGTCCTGGCTGGCGCCGGCGCGGGCCGAGCAGCCGATGCTGACCCGGCTCACCCCGGACCTGCGCGTGTTCCCGCAATTCTTCAGCGTCGCCCAGGGGGTCGATGGGCAGCTCTACGTCGGCGGCACCGACGGCATCTTGCGCAATGACGGCGGACGCTGGATCTGGATGGCCAACCCGAAGCAGGGGCCGGTGCGGGTGCTGGAGGTGGATGCAGGTGGCCGGGTCTGGTACGGCGGCAGCGACAGCTTTGGTTACCTGAAGACGCTGCCGACCGGCGAGATGCGTTTCGTCGACCTGTCTCCTCAGTTCGCGCGTGATCTCGCCGGCAAGCCGTTCTCCGACATCTGGAAGGTCGCCCGATTCCACGACCAGATCTGGTTCCAGGCGCTCCACGACGTGTTTGCAGTGGATGCGCAGGGACGCCGGATCGGGCACTGGCACCATGACGCCCGTTTCGGCTTCATCGGTTCCGTGCAGGGCCAACTGTGGCTGCAGTGGCGCGACGAGGGCATTCGCCGATGGGACGGAAAGCGTTTCGTGCCGGTGCCGGGCACCTCCAGTTACACCGGCGCGCCGATCTACAACATGTTTTCGTTGCCAGATGGAACCGTGCTGATCCAGGTGGAGGGATCGGGACTGTCGCTGTGGCGAGATGGCGTGGCCACCCCGCTCGTGGACCCGAAGTGGCAGGACGACATCCCGCACCTGAGCAACAGCATCGATCTGGGTGATGGGCAACTGGCGTTTGCCGGGGACGACGGCAAGCTGCGGGTGCTCGATCTGGCGCAGCGCCAGTTCCACACCGTGACCATCGGCAGCGGTTTCATCACCGACCTGGCCAAGGATCGCCAGGGAAACCTGTTGGCGGCGGACAACATGGGCGTGGTGCGCCTGGCCTGGCCGCCGCGCTGGTCACGTTATGCACTTGCCGATGGCGTTTCGGGGGACATCCACGATTTCACGTTGATCGGCGATCGCCTGTTCGTGTGCGGCAGCGCCGGGGCGAAGGAAGCCCGCATCCAGGCCGGCATGCCCGCGTTGCCGCTGCAGCCGTTGGCATGGACGAGCGGCGAGTGCTGGACGGTGCGGCAACTCGGGGACTCCCTGCTGGTCGCCGACTCGATGACCTTGCGTCGGGCGAACGGGCAGGATTCCCTGCCGGTGTCCGCCGGCGACCTGTATCCGCGAACGTTGCGGACGGATCCGCTCGACCCCGGACTGCTGTGGGTGGGGACCGAGCAGGGCCCGGCGTTGTTCCGGCAGGTCGGCAATCGCTGGGAGCTGGTGGGGCGCAAGGTCGAATTGGGATGGCTCGTGGACACCATGGCGCCGGCCGCAAACGGGGTTTGGCTGGGCAGCGACGACCACGGCCTGTTTCTGGCGCGCGCCGACGCGCATGCCCCGGAAGGCTTCACCCTTGAACGCTGGGGCGCCGACCGTGGCCTGCCGGCCGGTGCCGGCGATCAGGTCCAGGTGTCCGAACGTCGCGACGGCGTGTGGGCAAGCGCCGGACGCGGCTTGTTCCGGCTTGTCGGCCGGCGTTTCGTGAAGGACGACGATGCTGGCCTGCGGGGGCTGCTTGCCGAGGGCGAAGTCGTCCAGTTTCGTGAAGGCAGCGACGGCAGCGATTGGGCCTTCAGTTATCACACGATCTTTCATCGGCGTCGCGGCGGGCACTGGCAGGTGGAGCTCACCGGCAATCCGACCCTGGGCGCGTTCATGGCCCTGCTGCCGCTTCCCGCAGGCGACGCGCTGATCGGCGCGGCCGGGCAGGTGCTGCGCTTCCACGACGATGGCCGCGTCCGGAAAGGCGGCGATGGCGCGCGCGTGGGGGTGACCGCGATCCGCCTGAACCGCCATGGCCAGGCGCCGCAATTGCTGTCGCTGCAGGGCACCCCGCGCTTCGAGCTCAACGGCGCCAGCGTCGACTTCGACCTCGGCTACACCGACTTCCAGACCGGTGAAAAGATCTACCAGGTGATGTTGGCGGGCCTGACCAGCGAATGGTCGGCGTGGAGTCCCCAAGCAAGTTACCGGTTCTTCGCCCTGCCGCCCGGCACGTACACCCTGCGGGTGCGCGCGCGGATCGGCTACGGCGCGCCGGTGGAGGGGCCTGGCCTGCGTTTCGAGGTCGTGCCGCGCTGGTTCGAGCGCTGGTGGGTGGTGCCGCTGGCAATCCTGCTGGCCAGTGCAGGCGTCGCCGCGGCGCTGGTCCAGCGCCAGCGGGTGCGGGTGCGCCGGTTGCGTGCGCACAACCAGGAACTGGACCGGCTGGTGCACGAGCGCACCCTGGATCTGGAGCGGGTCAACCTGCGCCTGCAGGATCTTGCCGACCGCGACGGCCTGACCGGCATCGCCAATCGCCGCCGCTTCGATGCCATCCTCGACGACGCGCTGGCGCGCGCACGCGAACGCTCGCAAGCGCTGGGGCTGGCGATGGTGGATGTGGACCATTTCAAGCAATACAACGACGGCCACGGCCACCAGGCCGGCGACGACATCCTGCGCGGGGTGGCGCGCGTGCTGGCCGACGGCGTGCGCGGGGATACCCTGGTCGCGCGTTACGGCGGCGAGGAGTTCGCCATCGTCGCGCCGGGTTGCGACCTGACGACGATGCGCGAGGTGGCCGAGCGCCTGCGCGCGCAGGTCGAAGCCAGTCCCCTTGGCGTGCGGGTGAGCCTGGGCGTGTGCGCGCGCGAGCCGGCCAGCGACGAGGGTGTGGAGGCGCTGCTGGCGCGCGCAGATGCCGCGCTGTACCGGGCCAAGGAATCCGGCCGCAACCGCGTGGCGTGGTGAAAGCGCAGCTGAATCGCCGGACGACCGGGCTTGCATGCCGTCGCCGGCAGGCGCAGGGTTAGGCAAGGCCAGGCGGCGCTCGCGGCCGCGGTGGTCTTTTTCATCCGCAGTCGATGGCAGCGCCGCGCGCGGCCATCGTGAGGTTGCCCTCATGCGCCGACATCCTTGCCGCAAGAAGATGACCGCAACCCTGGCGCCGCTGTTTGTCGCGCTGGCCGTGGCCGCCGACGCCGGTGCGGCGCCGGTCGGCCCGCAGCCGCCTTCGGGAATGCGTCCAGGCGCGGTGTTTTCGCCGCCACCGCCACCCCCACCTCCGCTGATCCATGCCGCTGGTGCTGCGCCACCGGCTGGAAGCTGGCAAGGTCAGGGTCGCCCGCCGTGGCATTTTCGTCGCCACCACGGCTTTGGCTTCACCTACGCCACGATGGCGCCGCCGGATGTCGTGCCGGCCGACGACGACGAGGATGCACGCGGTTCGGACAAGGATCACGTGCGGGTCGTGATGGTGCCGGTGCCGTACCCGGTGACGCCGCCGCCCCCGCCGGCGCCGAGGCCGCCACCGCCGATCGTGCGCTATGCCATTACCGGCGAGCCGATCGATATTCCCAAGGGCGCCAAGGTGACCCGCGGCTCGGTCTACCGTTACCGCAAGGGCGGGGTGAACGTCTATACCGACGCCCCACCTCCCGCCGCTGCGCACGGGACGTTGCTGTTCGATTACACCGAGGCAGTGGCGCCGGCCGCCAAACGCTGAGCGCGAATTGCCCGCGGCGGACTGTTGCGGCGATCAAGGTGTACCCGGACACTGCTCCGGCTGGCCGTCGAGATGCTCCTGCAGGCGCTCGAAGCTGGCGTGGCGGGTCTTGCCGTCGCGCTGGATGCGCACCACGTAGATGCCGTCGTAGTCGCCGTAGCCCCACGAGGGCACCTGCCCGGGGTCGCCGCCGTTGTCGGCCATCAATTTGCGCGCAGCCTTGACCAGCTCCACGTGTTCCCACGCCACCAGCACCAGTGCCTTGCGGTAGCGCGGCTTCTCGATCTGCGTGACCAGCTCCGGGATCTGCGTGTAGCCGAATTGGGTTTCCACCGGCAGGCCATAGCGGATCGCGGTCGGCTCGACGGTGGCCAGTGGCCGCACGTAGGCGTAGGCGATGAAATGATCGGGTTTGGTGACCGACGGATTGGGGGCGAAGATGGCGTCAGGCTTGCCGAACAGCTTGCCGATGACTGCCGGCAGCGCCAGTGACCGGTTCAGGCCGCGGCAACTCAGTTGGCCCAGGCCGTTGGAGGGTTTCTCGCCGTGGCGGATCAACACCACGGTCTGGACGTCGGGCGTGCTTGCCGCACCCGTGGGAACGAGCATCGCCGCCAACAACAGGCCTGAGGCAGTGCGAAGACATGGCGACATGAACGATTCCCAAGGGACCGGAGGCTGCGGGAAGAGCGGATTTCGCCCCGCCGCGTTACGATAGCGCGCCCGTTGCGCTTGGTAACCCCATTCGATGACACCCGCCACCCACGATCCGGACGCTTCCGGTCCTGCCGCCAGGGCGGCGTTGGTGTCTCCGGGCCTGTTCAAGCGCTGGCTGAATTCGCTGGAGCGTCTGTCGGCAACCCGCGCCAACAACCGTGCCAGCATGGCGCTGGACATCGTCACCCCGGTGGTGATGTTCGCCGCGCTGGCCTGGGTCGGGCGGGTGTCGCTGCTGCCGGCGCTGGCGCTGGCGGCGGCCGGGCTGCTGCTGTTCACCTTCATCGAATACGTGTTCCACCGCTGGATTTTCCACGGCCAACGCACCCTGGACGCATTCCGCAAGGGCCACGAGAACCACCACGTCGATCCGCTCACCGACGCCGCGCTACCGTTCTTCCTGCCGCCGGCGATCATCGCCGTGCTGGTGGCACTGCTGGCGCTGGCGATGCCGGTGGGCTACGCGCTGATCCTGGTCGGCACCGTCGCGCTGGGCTACGCCTGCTACGACTGGAGCCACTACATCATCCACGTCCGCCGTTTCCGTCATCCGTGGCTGCGCAATTGGGCGGCGTTCCATCACATCCACCACCATCACGCCGACTACAACTTCGGCGTCACCACGCCGTTGTGGGATTACGCCTTCGGCACCCGCTACATCTCCAGGGGCAGGCCGAAGAAGCCTGCCTGAGCGCGGGACCACGCGGCAGCGCATCACGCCCGGCGGGCTGCAAACACTGCGTGACCGCGGAGGCGAAGACGCGAACGCCCCGCGAGCGGGGCGTTCGGTAGCAGCTTCGGGTGGCTTGGCGCGCCGCTCAATCCTTTGCAGGAACGGCCACCTTGCCGGCCACTCCGGTGTGCTCGATGGCGCCGCTGCCGAGCTTGGCCACGCGCAGGTCGCGACGCACGTCCTTGACCTGCAGGTCGCCCGAGCCCACCGAATCGACCACCACGCTGCCGGCGATGTTCTGCACGCTGGCATCGCCGGATCCGAGGTGGCCGATGCGGAGGTCGCCTTGCACGTCGCGGGCAGTGAGGTCGCCGGAGCCGACGCGGTCCACCGTCACCGTGCCGCGAACCCGGTCGATCACCAGATCGCCCGAGCCCACCGACCCGACATGCGCGTCGCCCGCGTCGCGGACCTTGAGTTCGCCGGAGTTCACGCTGGCTTCGAGGTGGCCTTGCACGCCGCGCACGTCCAGATCGCCCGATCCCACCGTGGCCTTGAGCGCGGCGACATCGATCACGGCCGCATCGCCCGAGCCGACATCCATTTCCACCGCCAGACTGGCGGGCGCCTCGATGTTCAGGTCGAGATAGCGGTAAGCGCTGCCGAACAACACGAGGGTGTGGCCGCGCGCGGTGCGATCGATCGCCTCGACGATCAGGCGGTCGCCGTCGCGGCGCTGGGTCACCTGCAGGTTCGGCAGCAGGCCGCTGGCGCTGGCGCAGGCGCGGCCGCGGACGTGTCCGGCCAGCGCCTGACTGCCGGTTACGTGGATGCCCTGCAGGCGAACCTGGTGCTGGTGGACCTCGATCACCAGCGTGTGCACCCCGGCGAGGTCGAGGCCGGCGTTGCGCGGGGCCTGGAAGCGGCAGTCGTCGGCATGGGCGAGGCTGGACAGGGCGAGCGCGGGCAATGCCAGTGCGGTGAAGGCGATGTATTTCCACATGGTGGCGATCCTCCGTTGCAATGGGTGCGGTTCCGGCAGGCTGCGGTGTTGCCGACGGCGCCTGCCAGCGGTGTCAGTCGTGGTGCTGTGCGTTGCGCCGGCAATCGATGTCGGCACGGACGTCCAGCCCCGCGTAGGGTTTGAAGGCTGGCAGGCTGGCGGCGAGCTTGTCCTGGCTGGCCTGCAGTGCATCGAGGTTGTTGCAGATCGCCAGCGCCTTGGCTTCGACCCCTTTCGCTTCGGCGTCGATGCGCGATGGTGCAGGGTCGTCGTTGCCGCTGCCGGCGCCGGCGACCGCATCGCCGATGGCGTGGGCGGCCAGTCTGGCGGTGGCCTTGCCGGTCGCGATGCCGGCGCTGCGGATGCTCGCCGCCTCGTCGTGGTAGGTCTTGAGCCATGCGCGTTGCGCCGGCGTGACGGTGATCGGCTTGCCGTCGATCGACAGGCCGCCGTTGGCATCCACGACGGCATCGGGCTTTCCCGAGGTGTGCAGGGTCACCACGTCATCGGACACGCTCAGGCTGTGGCCGTTGCGGTCGCTGATGTAGGTCGTCCCGGTGCAGGCCGCCAGTGTCGCGGCGAGCAGGGCGATGGCGATCGATGTGCGGAAAGTGGTCATGGGATTTCCTGCGAACTCCGTGATGTTCAACCCTCGTCGCGCCAGCGACGCAGGCGGATGGCGGCGTAGATCATCGCCGCGCCGAGCGCGAGGCCGATCCACAGGTCGGCGGTGGTGAACATCTCCCATGACTGCGCCATGATCGCGTCCATGCCGTTGCTGCCGTGCGCGGCATAACCGGCGCTGACGCGTACGACGGGGCCGTCGAAGTCGTGCATCGGGCGGAAGAAGAACCAGCTTCCCGGGGTGATGCTGAGCAGGCCACGGCCGACGATGTGCTGCCAGAACCATTCGTCGTTCCAGTCCACCCGGAACATCGCGCGTGACCACGACAGCAGCGTGCCGGCGAGGATCGGTGTCGCCACCGCCCACAGGAACGGCTTGGTGCGTGCCCACGCCGAGACCAGCATCAGCCAGCCGACGGTGGGCAAGGCCCATGCCGCATACACCGGCACGATCGCGATCGCTTCCAGCGGCGACAGGTAGAACTGGGCACTGGTCAGGATGTCGCCGAACAGGTTCACCCCCACCGCTGCCGCGCCCAGGGCGATCACCAGCAGCATCGCCAGGGTGGCGACGGTGGCGAAGCCGATGGTGAGCAGCGGGACGGCCACGAGCGCCATCGTCACCTTGGACAGGACGGTGGCGGCATCGGAGATCGGCAGCGACTTCCAGAACAGCATGCTGCGATCCTTGCGGTCGTCGAACAGGCAGCCCAGGCAGAAGAAGAACACCACCACCGCCATCGTCAGGAACATCGGTGCGCCGATGCCCAGGTAACCCGACGCCAGCCCGTGCGCGAACTGCGTCACTGCGGCGTGGTCGGACGCGCTCATGTGGCGGGACAGGTCGGTGAGGGACTGGCCGTCCACGCTGTAGCCGCCCTGGCGGCCCATCGCCACACCCGTGGCCACCGAGGCAATCAGGAACAACAGCATGATCGCGCCCACCACGACCTGGGCCCAGAAGAACCCGCCCTTGTGTTCCCAGTATTCGCGTTTGAGCAGCCACTTCATGGTGTTCATGCGTAGGTTCCCTTCATGGTGGCCACGAACAGGTCGGCGATGCCGACGTTGCGGGTCTCGCCCAGCGCGGCCAGTTGCGCGCGCGGCACGCCGTCGAAGACCAGGATCGACTTGCCGAACACCTGGCGTTCGTCGATCGGCTTGAGCGCTTTCGCCGCCTCGAGCTTGTCGGCATTCACCAGCACCTCGGTGAAGCGCTCGCCGACTTCGTCCATGCTCGCCGACAGCGCGAGCTTGCCTTCGCGGATGAAGATCAGGTCGGTGAGGATGTGTTCGATCTCCTCGACCTGATGGGTGGTGACGACGATGGTCTTGTTTTCGTCGAAGTAGTCCTCCAGCAGGTTCTGGTAGAACTGCTTGCGGTACAGGATGTCCAGCCCCAGGGTGGGTTCGTCGAGCACCAGCAGCCTGGCGTCGATCGCCATGACGAGGGCCAGGTGCAACTGCACGATCATGCCCTTGGACATCTGCTTGACCTTCATCTTCGGGGTCAGCTTGGTGTGGGCGAGGTAGCGCTGCGCCTTGGCGCGATCGAACTTCGGATGCACGCCGGCGACGAAGTCGATGGCGTCGCCCACCCGCAGCCAGCGCGGCAGGATCGCCACGTCGGCGATGAAGCAGACCTCGTTCATCAGCGCGTCGCGCTGGGTGCGCGGGTCCATGCCCAGCACGCTCAGTTCGCCGTCGAACGGAATCAACCCGAGCGCGGCTTTCAGGGTGGTGGTCTTGCCCGAGCCGTTCGGCCCGATCAGGCCGACGATGCGGCCGGCGGGAATCTCGAAGTCGATCGCGTCCACGGCGAGCTGGGCGCCGTAGCGCTTGCTCAGGCCGCGTGCGGCAATCACGGCGCTCATGCCCGCTTCTCCTGTGCCGCGGCCTGCTGCAGCAAGTCTTCCACCCGCAGGCCCAGGCGCTGGATCCGCGCCAGCATCGCCGGCCATTCCTCGCGCAAGAAGCGCTCGCGCTCGGAAGCCAGCAGCTTGCCGGTCGCGCCATCGGTGACGTACATGCCCAATCCCCTCCGTTTTTCCACCAGCGATTCGTCGGCCAGCTCCTGATACGCGCGCGAAACGGTGATCGGGTTGAGCTGGTAATCGGCGGCAATCTGCCGCACCGAAGGCAACGCATCGCCGGGCCGAAGCTGGCCTTCGAGCATCATCGTCACGATGCGTTCCTTGAGTTGCCGGTAGATCGGCGCGTTGTCGTTCCAGGTCACGGTCATGGCGCGGGCCCGTCAGTCGGCACGACGATCGGACGTCGTCAGCGAAAACGAGTAATACGGCATCGCCAGCGACAGGCGGGTGACGCGGTGGCCGTGGAGGATGGCCTGGCCGATGCCGGGTGGATCCTGGCGGGTGCTGGCGGCAGGCGCGGGGGTGGCATGGCTGGCGGCCAACTGCGTGGCGTCGAGCGGGCGCCCGGCGAGCCAACTGGTGGCCAGGAACAGCGAGGCGACGATCAGCGCGGTCAGGGTGTTGCGGGACTTGCTGTACATGGCGCTCTCCGAGGTGAGCTATGGTGCCGGTGTTGTAGTGAACTATAACACCACGCCTCGGGCGTGTCAACAGGTTCCCGCGAATTCGGGAACCGGTCGCATAACTGGGGGTCGGAACGGCACGATGGATCGGCGTGGCCGATCCATCCGCATGCCGATGGCGCGCTACTGGATCGGCTTGTCGAACATCAATTCTGCGACGTAACGCGCCGGCGGCGAGCCGAACGAGGTCACGGTGTCGTGGTAGCGCTTGAGGTTGAAATCCTTGCCCCAGGTCGCTTTCGCCTCGCGCAGCAGGTCGAAGTGTTCCTGCGCGCCGACGAAGTAGGTGGACAATTGGGTCGAGCTGAGCTGGGCGCGGGTCCACTTGCCGGCGGCTTCGCGTTCCTCCTGAAAGGCGGTCTGGGTCATCAGTTTCATCGCCTCCTCGCGGGTCATGCCATCGACGTGGATGCCCTGGTCGAGCAGCGCGTTGACGGTCGCGCGCAGGTACCACTTGAGCTGCACCAGCCGGTACAACGGGTCGCCGTCGAGGAAGCCCTGCTGCGCCATCATGTGCTCGGCATACACCGCCCAGCCCTCGATGAAGCTGCCCGAGCCGAGCACTGCGCGCAGCGTGGACGGGAACTGGTTGGAGTGCCAGATCTGCACGTAGTGGCCGGGCATCGCCTCGTGGACGCCCAACTCGGCGATCGAGCGGGTGTTGTATTCCTTCAGGAACGAGGTGGCCTGCGCATCCGACCACGAATCCGGGATCGGCGAGACCGCGTAGAAGGTGGCCAGCTTCTTGTCCAGTGGCCCGGGCGAATCGCAGTAGGCCACCGCCACCCCGCGTGCGAATTCGGGCATCAGGATCACCTTGACCGGCGCATCCGGCAGGGTGATCAAGTCGTGCTTGCGCACGAAATCGGTGGCCTTGGCGAGTTCGGCCTTGGCCACGTCCACCACGTCGTGGCGGTTGGGGCGATCGGCGGCGGCGAGGTCGAGGGCGAACTGGATCGCCGCCTGCTGCTGGGCGGGGGTGGGATGCTCGGGTGCCGGCGGTGCGCCGGGCTTGTCCTTGAGCACGCCGCGGGCGATCGCGTACATCTGCTGGCGAATCTTGACGACCTCGGCCTGCGCGCGCTTGCGGATTTCCTCGCGGCTCAGGGTGGAGTCGAGCGCGAAGTGCAGCTTTTCGTCGAACAGTTGCTTGCCGATCCGGAAGTTGCCCTTGGCGTTCGGGACCAGGGTCTTGTCCAGCCACGTCTGCTGCTCGGCAACCGCTGTGCGCAGGTTGGCGATGGCCTTGTCCAGGCGCGCGCGGTCGGCTTCCGGCAACACTTTTTCTTCCGGCACGATCATGCCGTCGACGATGTCGAGTGCGCCGTGGCCCTGCTTGGATGCGGTCTGCGCGAAGATCAGCGGCACCCGCTTCGGATCGAGGTTGGCGCGCATCTGTTCCATCAGTCGCGGCAGTTCCTCGATGCGCGCGGTGGCGCTGCGCAGGCGCTCGGGCATCGGCGCGAAATCGCGCGCCATCAGGGTGAACAGGGCGCTGCCTTCCAGCCCGGTGTAGATCGTCGGGTCCCACGCCCAGCCCTGCATCTTCTCGGCGTTGAAGACGTCGTAATGCAATTGGTTGGCGAGCACCGAGGCATCGACCTGGTTCTCGCGCGAGAGCTTGCTGCGGTCGATCTTCGCCAGTTCGGCGAGCATCTGTTGCGAGAACGCCAGCGACTTGGCGCGACCGGCCGCGGACAGGTCGTCGAGTTGGGTGTCGAAACGATGGTCGCCGGTCTGGGTCGCGCCGACCGGGGACAGCCGCATCGCGCCGTCCAGCCAGCGCGCAGAGAGGTCGGCAAATTCGGCATCGGCGTCGGAGGTTGCGGGCGCTGCGCTTGCCGCTGGCGCGGCGGTGCCGGCGACGGCTCGTGCCGGGTTGGCCAAGGCAAGGGCGAAGCAGAAGGCGGCGGTCAGCGCGGCCAGTGGGGTCGGGCGCATGGTGGGGTCCTGTGGCGGGCGGAAACGGCAAGAATAGCGCCGATCCGGCAACCGGCGGGTGGCTGCGTACGCATATGCTGCGAAGGCTTTGCTGGAGGTGCCAGCCGCGCTACTTCCCCGCTGCGGCCGCTGGCACCGGCGCTGATGACGTCGCTGCAGCCGGCGCCGCTTGGCTGGGCAGGTTGCGCAGCAGCATGCCACGCACGCCAGTTGCGTCCGTCGGTGCGATGGATTCGAGCAACGTCACCTCGCCGGCCACCAGAGTCGCGATGGGCATGCCATCACGCCAGGCGATGCGCGAGGACGTGACGGCCGGCACCCGCGTGCCCGGGACGAGCAGGCCGGCGAGGTTGAGCGGGTCGGCGCCGCTGATGCAGACGATCGCTTCGTCGTGCGGGTGCTGGCGAACCTGGCGCAGCAGGCCGATGGCGTCCGGCAGGGCGAACTGCTCGCCGCTCAGGCCGGCGATGAAACGACCGCCGCGGATCTCGCCGCGCGCCTCCAGGCGGTGGAAGCAGCGCAGCAACGACCGCCACGGCGGCAGCCACGCCGCCTCGCGTTGCAACACCTGCCAGCAGACCACGCCGTGGCGGCGCAGCAGGGTGCGTACCAGATGCTCATGCCGGGCGTCGTCGTTGCCATCCTCACTGGCCGCGGCACGCCGGATCAGCGACCAGCGGCCGGCGTCGGCGATCCCGAACAGGCCGCGGCGGGTTCGCCGCGGCGCGCCGGGACGGGCGCGGCGGGCGGCCGGGATCAGCAGCGCGCGCAGGCCGGCGAAGCTGTCGGCATGGACCCGTCCGATCGCGACCAGTTCGCCGAGCGCGTCCTCCAGTTCGGTTTCCAGCAGCCGCGTGGCGACCTGCAACTCGTCGAAGAACGACGCGCCGTGCTCGCGCAGGTGGTCGGCGACCTTGCGCGCGCGCGAGGACGTGATGCCCTCGTCGGGCGGTGCCGGCGTTGCCAGGGCCGACCACGTCGCCTGTTCGCGGCGAGGCACCAGCACGATCGGTGTAGCGCGGACCGGGCCCGCGCGCGCGGTCGTGCTGGCCTCGCCGGTGGCCGGGGCGCGCAGGCGCGTCCAGGCGATCCGTCCGGCCTGGCACAGCGCGTCCAGCCATGCCGGGTCGTAGTCGGCGATGCGGGCGGGCAGGATCTGCGACTCCCAGGCCGCGGCCGGCGCCTCGAAGCCTTCCAGTTGCGCCAGCACCGCGGCCAATGCGTCGGATCCCTTCATCCGCGTGGCCGGCGCGAGGTGCTGCCAGTGGCAGGCGAAGCGCAGGTAATCGCGCGGCGCCACCGGCTCGATCTCGCGGCGCAGGCGGCCGAGGGTGTAGCGGTGGATGCGGGCGAGCAGATGCCTCTCGCACCATTGCGTCGGCGGCGCCGATGCAATGGGCATTGTCGATGCTTCCTCGAAGTTGCCGCGCATCACGTAGCCTTCGACCTCCAGCCGAACCAAGGCGACCTCGACGGTTTTCGGAGCCAGCGCAAACGTGGCTGCGAGCGCGTCGATGGTCGTCGGCCCCAGCCCGGTCAGGCGTGCGCGCACCAGGTCCACGAGGGCATCCTCGGCGCTCCATGCCAACGTCGCGAATTCTGCCGGCGCTTCGATCGTCGGTTCGATTGCTGCATCCGGATACAGCGCGAGAACCTGTGGCAGGCGCTCGGCCGCGGCCCAGAAGCCTGCCTTTCCCTCTCCCTCCGGGAGAGGGTGCCGCACAGCGGCGGGTGAGGGAGGCTGCACCCGCGTCGCACGGTCATCGTCAGCCAACGCCGCCAACCAATTCGCCCAGCCCGGGTTCGCCGCCGCCTCGGCCACCGTCACCACGCCCAAGCCCAGCAAGGCCTCGTGCACTTCATCGGCATTGCGCGCCTGCGGCCAGGCTTCCTCGCGGACTGCGGTGATCGCGCCCGCGTCCAGTCGGCCGAGGTCGTCGGGATGCTGCGGGTCGGCGAAGCGGCGATTCTGCACCGCCTGGGTGCGGCGCTCCTCCAGCGGGGCGTCGTCGAGGAAGGCGTAGGGTTTGGCGTTGAGGATCTCGGCCGCCAGCGGCGAGGGTGCGACGAGGTCGCGGGCGACGATCGTCACCGCGCCCGATTCGAGGCCGCGCAGCAGGTCGAGGAAGCCGTCGAGATCCATCGCCTCGTGCAGGCAATCCCACAGGGTCTGCGCGACCAGCGGATGGTCGGGGATCTTGCGCTCGCCGACGATGTTCTCCAGGCACGCGACCTGGTCCGGGAACACCGTGGCCAGCAGGTCCTCGCTGCGCATGCGCTGGATCTGCGGGGCGACCCGGCGGCTGCCGGAAAAACGCGGCAGGGCCAGCGCGGTGGTCGCGTTCCAGCGCCAGCGCAGCGGGAACATCGGCGCGTCCAGCAAGGCCTGGACGAGGACATCGCCGGCGGTGTGGGAGTGCAGGAACCGCCCTACGTCCGCGAGCGGGAAGCTGTGGCTGGTGGACAGCGAGAGGATGATCGCGTCTTCGGTCGCGGCGGCCTGCAACTCGAAGTTGAAGCTGCGGCAGAAGCGCTTGCGCAGCGCCAGTCCCCAGGCCTTGTTGATGCGGCTGCCGTAGGGCGAGTGGATCACCAGTTGGGCGCCGCCGGATTCGTCGAAGAAGCGCTCCATCGCCAGCACGCGCCGGGTCGGCAGCATGCCGAAGGCATCAAGCGCGCTGCGCAGGTAATCGACGATCTGACTGGCGGCGGCATCGTTGATGCCAAGCTCGTGGGTGAGCCAGTGCAGGGCATCCTTCGCTGTTTCCGGCGCGGGCTTCGTTCCCTCACCCGGCGCGCTGCGCGCGCCGACCTCTCCCGGAGGGAGAAGTGATGCCGTCAGGCGCGTGGCGATTTCCTCGCGCAGCCGCGACACCCCGATCGACAGCGCGTCGCTGCGCCCGGGCGCCTCGCCAAGCCAGAACGGGATCGTCGGCGGCAGGCCCTTGGCGTCCTCCACCCGCAGGGTGCCGCGCTCCACCCGCAGGATGCGATAGCTGGCATTGCCGAGCTGGAAGATGTCACCGGTAATCGACTCGACCGCGAAGTCCTCGTTGACCGAGCCCACGTTCTGCGCGCCCGGCTCCAGCATCACGGTGTAGTCGGCGGTGTCCGGAATGGTGCCGCCGGAGGTCAGCGCGATCAGGCGGCCGGCGGGGTTGCCGCGCAGCTTGCGGTGGACGGCATCGCGGTGGATCAGGCCGGCGCGCGTGCCGCGGCGGGTGGAGTAGCCCTCGGCGAGCATGCGCACCACTTCGGCGAAGGTCGCGCTGGGAAGCCGCGCATACGGCCAGGCCTGCCGGAAGGTGGCGTACAGCGCGTCCTCGTCCCACTCGCGGCTGCCGACGTCGGCCACGATCTGCTGCGCCAGCACGTCCAGCGGCGCCGGTGGCATCCGCAGCAGGTCGAGCTCGCCGCGGCGGACGCAGTCGAGCAGCGCGGCGCACTCGACCAGGTCGTCGCGCGAGGACGGGAACAGCCGGCCCTTCGGCAGGGCGCCGACCGCATGGCCGGAGCGACCCACGCGCTGCAGGAAGGCGGCGATCGCGCGCGGCGAGCCGAGCTGGCAGACCAGATCCACTTCGCCGATGTCGATGCCCAGTTCCAGCGAGGCGGTGGCGACCAGCACCCGCAATTGCCCATGCTTGAGCCGCTGCTCCGCATCCAGGCGCAGTTCACGCGCCATGCTGCCGTGGTGCGCGGCCACCGCCGCATGACCAAGGCGCTCGCTCAGGTGACGCGCGATCCGCTCGGCCATGCGCCGGGTGTTGACGAAGACCAGGGTGGTGCGGTGCTCCGTCACCAGCGCCGCCAGCCGATCGTACACATGCTCCCAGACCTCGTTGGCCATCACCGCGGTCAGCGGCACCGGCGGCAACTCGATGGCGAGGTCGCGTTCGCGGGCATGGCCGATGTCCACGATCACGACGTCGCCTTCGCTCCCTTCCCTGCGCGCAGGGGAGGGCTGGGGTGGGGTGCGGTCGCGCGTGTCCTCGTCCGGATTCGAAGCGCCTCCCGACCTCCCGTTGCAGGCAGGAGGAGGGGGCGTGGCTGCACCGACCAGAAAGCGCGCGATGCC
The DNA here is from genome assembly GCA_964640525.1 of uncultured Gammaproteobacteria bacterium. Classification (GTDB taxonomy): domain Bacteria; phylum Pseudomonadota; class Gammaproteobacteria; order Xanthomonadales; family Xanthomonadaceae; genus SZAS-103. The sequence continues at coordinate 71,408 of CAZXGS010000007.1, forward strand.
CTCGATCGGCCGCTGCGTCGCCGACAATCCGATCCGCAACAGGCGTCGGCCGCACAATGCCTGAAGGCGTTCCAGCGACAGTGCGAGGTGGCTGCCGCGCTTGTTGCCGGCCACGGCGTGGATCTCGTCCACGATCACCGTGCGTGCGCTGGCCAGCGCCGCCCGTCCCGAGGCCGAACCGAGCAGGACGTACAGCGACTCGGGTGTGGTGACCAGGATGTGCGGCGGTTTCTTGCGCATCGCCGTGCGCTCGCCGCTCGGGGTGTCGCCGGTGCGCACGGCGGTGCGGATCGCCACGTCCGGGTAGCCCAGCGCCTGCAATTGCGCGCGGATGCCGGTCAGCGGGAGTTCGAGGTTGCGCGCGATGTCGTTGGAAAGCGCCTTGAGCGGCGAGACGTAAACCACGGCGGTGGCATCGGGGAGGATGCCGCCGGCGGTCTCGCCTTCCCGCACCAGCGCATCGATCGCGGCCAGGAAAGCCGCCAAGGTCTTGCCCGAGCCGGTCGGCGCGGCGATCAGGGCATGCCGGCCGGAGGCGATCGCTGGCCACGCCTCACGCTGCGCTGCGGTCGGTGCGGAAAAGGATTGCGTGAACCACGCCACGACCGCGGGATGGAAAGCGCGCAGCGGCGCCGGGACCGGCCCGCTCGCGCCGTGAAAAGGCAACGGCGCGGTAGCTTGCACCGGCGCTGCAGTGGTCTTCGGGCGGCGCGGGCGCGGAGCCGGCATGGCATGGGCCATCGAGGGCGACGGGGTTCATCATGCGCCGCCGCAGTCTCATCGGCTGCGACGCGCGGTGCCGCTCGGGCGCCGTGATTGCCCGTCCGCACCGCCGATACCGATTGCGGTCAGTGCGGTTTGGACTGGTGCAGCAGGTACTTCTGGACCGCCAGCAAGGTCTGCTTCACGTGGTCGTTCGGGTCGAGGTTGGTGTACGTGAAGATGATCCTGCCCGGCGGCACGATCACGTAGGACGTGCGGTTGGACCAGCTCGGCTTGAGCGCCAGCACGGCGTCGTACTCCTTGGCGATCTTCACCCCTGCATCGGCCGCGACCGGGAACTTGCCGGCGCAATGCTCGGTTTCCTTCGAGAAATCGGCGAGCTGGTCGGTGTTGCCCGCGGTGACTCCGATCACCGTCGTGTGCAGGGCCTTGAAATGGTCCATCGCCTGCGAGAACAGGTGGGCCTCGAGATTGCAGCCCTTGGTATGCGCGGCCGGGAAGAAATACACCACCACCGGGCCTTGCTTGAGGGCGTCGGCGAGCTTGAAGGTGAACGGTTCGCCGGCCTGATAGGCCGGTGCAGTGAAGTCGGGTGCGCTGGCGCCGACCTTGAGCGCGGCGAAGGCCGGCGCGGCAAGGCAGGCGGCGAGGGCAGCGAACACGAGGGTGTTCTTCATGGTGGCGCTCCGTGAGGGGTCTTTCGTTATACACCCGTGGCCGAGGCGCCGGCGTGTGCCTTGCGTCATGCGCCGACGATGCCGCCGCCGCTCCGCTTCGCGAGCCTCACACCTCCAGCCGGTCGCCCTCGCGCGCCACCAGCGCATACAGCGCCGGCATCAGGAACACGCTGATCAACAGCCGGGTGAACAGGCCGCTGACGATCACCAGTGCGAACGGCCGTTGGGTGTCGGTGCCCACGCCGGTGGCCAGTGCCGCCGGCAGCAGGCCGAGCGCGGCGACCAGCGCGGTCATCATGATCGGCCGCAGGCGCAGGATCGCGCCCTCGCGCACCGCCGCCGTGGTGGCCATGCCGCCCAGGCGCAGCTCGTTGACGCAGGAGATGTACACCACCGCGGTCTGCACCGAGACCCCGAACAGCGCCAGGAAGCCGATCCCCGAGGACACCGAGAACGGCGTGCCGGTCAGCCACAGTGCCACCAGGCCGCCGGCCGGCGCCGACAGCAGCACGCCGGCCACGGTGATGAAGGGGAACTTGAAGTTGCCGTACAGGGTGAACAGCAGCAGGAAGATCAGCAGCAGGGTCAGCGGCACGATCATCTGCAACTGCGCGCGCGAGGCGGTGTAGTCGGAGTATTCGCCGCCCCAGTCGAGCCGGTATCCCTGCGGCAGGGTCACCTGCCTGTGGACTTGCGCGATGGCGTCCTCCACCGCGCCGGCGAGGTCGCGCCCGCGCACCGAGAACTGCACGCCGATGTAGCGCGAGTCGTTTTCGCGATAGATGAACGCGGCGCCGTCGGTCACCCGGATGTCGGCCAGTTGCTTGAGCGGGATTTGCGCGCCGCCGGGCGTGGCCACGAGAATGTTGCCGATCGCCTCGGGGTTGTCGCGGAAGGGCTTGTCCAGCCGCACCAGCAGGTCGAACTGCTTCTCGTGCTGGACGACCTGGGTGGCGACGTCGCCGCCGATGCCGGTGGTGATCAGGGCGTTGATGTCGTCCACGTTCAGGCCGTAACGGGCGATCTCGGCGCGGTCGATCGCGATCGTCAGGCTCGGCTGGCCCAGTTCGGAGGCGACCGTGGTCACCTGCGGGAAGGAGGCGAGGATGGCTCGGATCTTCGGGGCCACCTTGGCCGATTCGACGAAGGAGATGGTGTAGGGCATGGTGGCGCGCACCCACAGCGCGCCCTCGTCGAGCTTGGGCATGAACTCGCCGCCGATGAAGGGCAGCAGCGCCAGCGAGCCGGCCAGTACCACGCAGGCGACGGCCACGGTCGCGCGCGGGGCGCGCAGGCAGCGATCCAGGCCGCGCGCGTACACCGCCTTGATCGCCTCGAAAGCGGCATTGCGGCGCGGCGTTGGCGCCGATCCCGCAAGCAGATAACGCCGGTTTGACGCGCATCCGTCGGTCGATTCGGTAGCATGCCCGCCGCCGCGCCGTGGGTCGGGCGCCGGTTCAGATCGACGGGGAACAAATCATGCGGAAGATGATCGGTGCGGCCGCGCTGTGCGTGGTCGCTGCGGCGGCGCTTTACGCCGCCGAATACGGTGGCGTGCGCGCAGCCCTCAGCGCCGTCGAGAGTGGTGGGCACGTGGCGCTGCAAGCGATGGGCTTGAACCCGATGACGGCGACCGTCGCTGCGGATCAACCGGTGCAGTCGCTGGCGGGGGAACTGCCCGCCCATGACCCCACGGTGGGCCGGCTGGCGGGAACGGCCGGAACCTCCGGCGGCGCGGCGACGTATTCCATCCCGATCGTGCTGCCGCCCGGTCGCCACGGCATGCAGCCCGATCTGTCCCTTGCCTACAACAGCCGCTCCGGCAACGGCATCGCCGGCATGGGTTGGTCGCTTTCGGGCCTGTCCTCGCTGCATCGCTGCCCGCAGACCTTGGAACAGGACGGGCAGATTCGCCCGGTCGAACTCGCCAGCAGCGACAAGCTTTGCCTCGACGGTGTGCGCCTGGTTGCCACCGCGGGAACCTACGGCCAATCCGGGACGACCTACGACACCGAGATCGATTCGTTCTCGCGCGTCACCCAACTCGGCGGCGACTTGCAGTCCGCGAGCACCTATTTCAAGGTCGAAACCAAGTCCGGAGATATCCTCTGGTACGGCAACAACGCCGCGGCCGCCAACCCGGCGCGCGTGATCCCGGGCGGCGCGTCCACCCCACTGACTTGGATGCTGGCGCGCAAGCAAGACCGCCTCGGCAACTTCGTGCGCTACCGCTATACCAGCTTCGGCAACGGTGAATCGCTGCTGACGGACGTGTTCTACACCGGCTTCGGTTCGACCGACGGCGACCGCAGCGTGCATCTGACCTACCAACCAAGGCCCAGCAGCGGGACCGACAACGACGTGTCGTCGTCCTGGCTCGCGGGTGCCGTTACCATGCAGTCGCGGCGCTTGGCCTCGGTCAGCACCTGGTCAGGCACCAGCAGCGATGCGAACAACGAGGTTCGCGAATATCGGCTGTCCTACGTCACCAGCCAGAGCACGCACCGCAGCCTGCTTGCCAAGGTGACCGAGTGCGCCTGGCTCGCTGGCACGCCTACGTGCCGCAAGCCCACGAGGTTCGCGTGGCAGCAGGGGCCGATGCAGACCGCGTTCCACCCGGCGACGTTGAACTCCGATCCGGACGTGAACCAGCAATTCAGCGTGGACAGGATCGTCGCCGACTTCAACGGCGACGGCGGTCACGAGATCCTCGCCCATAGCGTCACAGCGTCGTCGAACACGGACATCAACCTGGATTACTACCTTGTTTCGCTCAACCCGGATCGCAGCATCAAGACCTCGCTTGATCTGAGCGCGGTTCCCGGCATCGACGCATTCTCGTTTGCCGATCCCGAATCGACGTCCGATTTCGACCTGGACGGCAAGTCCGACATGGTCGCGATCGATCCGAATACGCACCACGTGGTGGTCTATTTCTGGGACGGTCCGAGCACTGCCGCCACCTTCGCGCAGGCCTTCACCCGAACGTGGGACACCGGCATCACGGGCTTCGATTCCGTCAATGGTGGTGGACTGTTCGCGGTACGTGACATGACCGGAGACGGCCGCCCCGACATCGTCACGAATACGGTCGATCCATCGAACCCGGCCTGTCACTACACCATCCACATCTACAAGAACGTGGCCAACTCGACCGATCCGAGCCTGCCGGCCAGCTTCCCGGAGGTGGCGTCGGTATGCTTGGCATCGCAGGAGGTCGTGAAAGGCCAAGGCATTTGGTACGGCGAATACGCCAACAGCATCCACGACGTCAATGGCGACGGCCTGCCCGACATCCTGGTCGGCTATTACGACGTGCCAGGAGGGATCCCGACCATCAACCTGACCTCCATCCTGGTGGCGCAGCGATCGTCCGGCGGTTTGAGCTACACCAAGCTGCCGTACGGCAACTTCTTCCCTGCCAGCGATCCGCTCGAGCCCTACGAAAACGATCCGCATGGCACGACCCTGTGGATGGATGTCAACGGCGACGGCATCGACGACCTGGTCAATTCCGGCCCCGGCGGCGAGTGGGTCATCCGGCTCGGGACCGGCAACGGCTTCGGCCCGCGCGCGTTCACCGGCAGCCACAGCGGCGCGACCGCCTGTGGGGTCGATCAGAGCAAGAAACCCATGAACCCGACCTGCGCACAGGTCTACCAGCCTTGGTATGCGCAACGGTTCCAGGTCAGCGACATCGACGCGGACGGCCGCAAGGAAATTCTGTATCCGGGCAGCGCCGCGGTGCTGGTTTGCAACAAGTACACGGACCATTCCGACAAGAACGAGCCGGAGGTCTACTTCGCCTGTCCTGGCGGCGTCGTTCCGTCGCGCTTGGCTGGCCAGGACGTTCGCAACCTGTACTTCCAGGGGCTGGGATTCCAGGACCAGAGTTCCTACCAGATGAATGCGTTGCACTTCGTCCAGACCGGGCCCAACCAGTTCCGCGGCGTCGACGAGGTCACCAGCCAGATCAGCGGCCACGACAACGAGCGTGGCAGCTTGTATGGCAACGGTCTGGAGAGCGGCACGACCGACGTGCATTGCTGGCTTGGGGCTGGAGCGTGCTTCGTCGACACCGATCCGGGTCTTCCCTCGACGTTGCCGGGCGGCTATCCGGTGACCCCGAATGGTGGCGGTCCGTCCGGCCCCTTCCTCAACGACAACCTCGGCCCCAACGGCCAAGCCAACCCCGACGGCATCACCCCCGAGCTACCCGACCTGATGTCGATGGTCACCAATGGTATGGGCGGGCAGACGGTGTGGACCTACTACCCGCTGTCCAGCGCCGCCGGCCGCACCGCAGGGCAAACGCCGCTGTACACCGTTCCGACCGACCCGGCGCAACGCTACATCGACGCGGCCAACGTGTACTTCACCACCTCGATGCCGGTCGTGTCCGACATGTCCAGCAGCGACGGCATCGGCGGTTTCCACTCCATCCGCTACGGCTACGCGCAGGCGATGTTCAACCAGTTCGGCCGCGGTTTCCAGGGCTTCCGCACGATCATCGAGGAGGATCTGACGTCCGGCCTGCGCACGACGACTACCTACAACCAGAAATTCCCGCTCGCCGGCCAGGTGGCCGACGTGGTTGTCAATGCCATGACCCGCAGCGGCACCGCCGCGCCGATCCGCCACGAGGTCTACACGTGGCGCTGCGACCGCGCCAACCGAGCGGACACCACGGCCTGCACCCCGCAGAACGGCAGCACGAAGGTGAAGTTCCCCTTCCTGGACGAGCGCGACACCACCACCTTCGATGCCACCGTGGCCCTGCAGGCCACCGGCACACCCAAGGCCATCGGCTTGGTGCGCGACATCAATGCCAACGACGCCAACTGCGCCGGCACGATCGCCGGCGCGTCGGGTTTCGACGCCTGGGGCAACCTGACCCAGCACACCGTGCTCAGCTCGGATGCCGGTACCGGCACGGGCGGTTTGCGCGCGTTCGTGACGCAACGCTGCGTCAACACGGTATCGCGTTTTTCGAACACCACCTCGAACTGGTGGATCGGCAAGCTCAACAGCACCACGGCGATCACGAAAATTACCTACGACGCCACCCATCATCCACTGCCGACCGGCAGCGCCAACCCCGTGCAGAAGGTGACGACCGCCTACACCTGGAACGCCAACCGCACCTTGCACACACAGACCGTCCAGTCCGGCGTGGCGAACCAGCAGGTGGCCACGGCCTATGCCTATCCCACGCCGAGCTATGGCTTGCCCAGTGCGGTGGCGGTCGTGGCCAGCGGCGACGTGGATGCCAGCGGTGCCCAGCGCACGCGCACGAGCACGATCAACTACAGCGCCGACGGCTACTTCCCGGCCGCGACCACCAACGCGCTGGGCCAGACCCGTCAGGTGACCGCCAGCCCGCGCGACGGCCAGCCGACGCTGACCGTCGACGTCAACGGCCTGCGCACGCTGATGACCTACGATGCCTTCGGGCAACTCGTGAGAACCCAGTTCCACGGCAGCAGCGATGCAGTACAGCGCCTGCCGGACCTGCAAACCGCGCTGACCTGGTGCCCGGGCTGCGCCGGCCTGTCCAACGCGGTGTACCAAGTCACCACGGTGCAGGATGGCGCGCCGACGAAGATCGTCACCTACGACCTGTACGGCCGCCCCCTGCTGGTCGGCCAGCGCGAGCAGGACGGCAGCCTGCCGCTGGTGCAGACGATGTACGACGCGCTCGGCCGGATCCGCCAGCAGTCCACGCCCTACACCGCGCCGGCCGGCGCGTTCTGGACGACGTACCTGTACGACGGCGTCGGCCGCGTCATCCAGAAGATCGTGCCCAAGGGCGCCGACGACGGCCGTGGCGACCAGGTCACCAGCTACGATTACAGCGGTCGGCAGACCGCGATCCAGGTTTGCGGCACGCGCGACCCGGACGCCAGCCGGTGCCTGAGCCTGACCCGCACCACCGACAGCCTCGGCCGCTACATGGAGACGGTCGATGCCATGGGCGGCAAGACCCAGTACTGGTACGACGGCGCCGGCCACACCCTGGCCCTGGTCGACGCCAAGGGCGTGGTGACGACGGCGGCCTACAACGCCATCGGCCAGCGCACGGGCGTGAACGACCCCAACCAGGGCGCCTGGCGTTTCGACTACGACGCCCTGGGCGAGGTGCTGACCCAGACCGACGCGCGCGGGGTGGTGACCCAGACCCGCTATGACGTGCTCGGCCGCCCGCTGACCCGCAGCGCGAGCGTGGACGAGACCGGCGACGGCAAGGCCGACGCGGTGGTCGACAGCTTCAGCTACGACCACGCGGCCCACGGCATCGGCGAGGTCGACAGCAGCGGACGCACGGTCAACGGGGCGATCGAGCGCAGCCAGACCTACACCTACGACAGCCTGTCGCGCCTGACCCAGACCGACACCCACCAGCAGATCAGCACCGGCCAGTACAAGGACTACGTCGAGACGATCGCCTACGACGGCTACTACGGCCGGCCCAAGTCGATCGGCTACCCGAACGGCGAGGCGGTGGCGACGTGGTACAGCAAGTACGGCCAGGCGATCGCCAGCTACAACCCGGCCGACGGCACGGTCTACCGCCAGGTGACCGCGGTGGACGCGCGCGGCAACCCGACCACCGCCGTCCTCGGCGGCGCGAGCCTGGGCGACACCAGCGGCCTGATCCAGGACCAGCGCAGCTACCGCGCCAGCACCGGCGAACTGCTGGCGATCGCCTACCAGCGCGGTGCGGCCAACCTGCGCGAGTTGAACTACCAGACCGACGTGTTCGGCAACCTGACCCAGCAGGCGCTCAACGGCACCCAGACCACCGAGACCTACCAGTACGACGCGCTGATGCGGATGACCAGCGCGTCGCGCAGCGGCACGGCGACGGGGACGACGAACTACCAGTACGACGCGGCCGGCAACTTCACCTCCAAGTCGGACTTCAGCACGCCGGCGGCCAATGCCTACACGTACACGGGCGGCACCTGTGGCGGCGGCCCGGACGCGGTCAAGTCGATCCAGATCGCCGCGGGCGGCACGCGCACGTACTGCTACGACGCCGACGGCAACCTGACCAGGGACAGCGCCGGGCTGGTGGTCAAGTACGACCACGACAATCTGCCGGTGGTGACCAGCCGCGGCGGCCAGACGATCTGGCTGGCCTACGGCCCGGACAACCAGCATACCCGCGAGTGGGGCAGCGGCGACGGCACCAAGGTGTACCTGGATGGCGGTTACGAGGACTGGATCAGCCAGGGCACGAGCAAGGTGTACGTGGGCACCGAGGCGGAAATCACCACCGGTGCCACGGGACGCAAGGTGAACTACCTGCTGACCGACCGCCTCGGATCGGTGGACTCGATCGCCGACACCACCGGCACGCTGGTGGAGACGCGCGGCTCCGATCCGTTCGGCAAGCCCCGATCAGGCACCTGGGCGGACCTGAACCCGGCGCAGATTCAGAGCACGGCGATCACGGCCCGCGGCTTCACCGAGCACGAGCACCTGAACGCGGTGCAGTTGATCCACATGAACGGGCGGGTGTATGACTACCAGCTCGGGCGGTTCCTGTCGGTGGACCCGTTCATCCAGTTCCCGCTCAACTCCCAATCCCTCAACCCGTACAGCTACATCATGAACAATCCGTTGGCCGGCACGGACCCTTCGGGCTATGCGTGCGAGGCTGAAACGGGCAGCCACATCTGCAACGTGGATACGGGAGCCGATGGCGGTGCATCGACCCGCGATGTCACTTCGTCGGCTACGGGTGCGGATGGCACGAGGACGACGAGCCACATCACCGTCGCGACTGGGTCCAACGGGACCGCGAACACGACAAGTCAAATCACCGACTGGTCAGTGAGCGTGACCAAGCCCAATGGAGCGACAAGTGGCCAAGGATTGGCGACTCAGGAGGGCGGCGCTTCGCAAACTGGCACCGCATCGCAGCGCCCTAACTCAATACCACCGACAGCGCCGAGCAATCTAAAGTTGTTTAGTGGGACACTGCAGCCCCGCGACTTCAGCAGCTACACTCCGGAAGAGCAGGCAGTCCTGGGCGACATCAGCAATTCAGCGTCGATCGCAAAATCCGAGACCGACCGTATTGCGAACGATACTTCCTTGCCGGCAGTGGTGCGCGAAAGCGCACAGCGTCAACTAGCTAGTTGGGGAAAAAGCGAATTCGCGACTGCGGTATTCGACAACTTCGATGGGAGGCCGTTTAACGATAGCGAACGGCACCAGGTGATGTCGACGCGATACCCGGGGAACCTTGCAACCACAGGCCCCGACAATGCTGACGGATTCTTTCTCGCCGTAAATTTGAAGCAAGTAATGACGGAATTTTGCTGTGAGGTGCATAGCGACACTAGCGCAGGTTACGCCGGCATTGGGTTTGATCGTGGCGCGCGGGGAATCACTGAAAAAATGATGCATGAGATGAGGCACATGGATCCAATGGCCCACCTCAATCGGAGTGGCACGGGCTGGCAATTAAGGAACCATGACTCGCAGGAACATGATGCGGATATGTGGGCTACCAAGCAGTGGGATCAACTTAACCCCCTTTCTCGATAGGCATGTCATGGATTTGTTCTCGCCTCTGCTGCGCAACTCATTGTCGCTGTCCTACATTTCGCTTGCTTTGTGCGGCTTGCTCGTCACAACGAGAAGTGAAGGCTCGGAATATGTCTTCGAAAATCTCGAATCGCCATACGTAAATGGAACGCAACTAGCGCCGATGAGGAATCGGCTGACGTATCACATCGAGGAAAAGCATGGCGCTCGTGAGGAAAAGCCAAAAAAATTCCAGCTATGTGATTCAAAGTTGGGCGATCACTGTCTCGATATGTCTCTTCCTGGCGACACCTATGTAGAGGATGGAGGGCAGGCGGCTGACTTCAAGATTTGTGCTGCGGATCGGGATATGTTTTGCCTCGACGATCCGTCCTATGGTTGGGTGCTGTACCTGCCCCGCAAGCCGTCGGAGTGGACGTCGTGGAAGCACGGCGACCGGACCTACTTCTTTGAGGGCTGGCAACGCGTTGCGTTTTTGCCCGCATCCAAGCAGGTCGCCGTGATCCATGCCTTTCTGACGAGCACTCTTGAGAAGAAGAGGGAAGCAAAAGCGCTTGCCTATCCGGTCGAGACCTACTACGTCGATCAGCAAACCAGGTTGGTCGGCATGGTTCGGTACACCTTGCGTGATCCGGAATGGACGGGCTTGAACGAGAACCGAATCGACGACCTGTACTGGGCGGTCGATGGCGGCCTTCCTCTGACCGGAGAACAGCCAGGACAGAGCAGGCCCAAAATGGGGACGGAGGCAATTAATCGTAGGAATTTTCCCACGATACCTCGCAAGACCTGCCGATGGCATCGGTTCGACATCCCGCCTACGATCACGCCATGCCGCGACGCGCCCGCTTGATGCTGCCGAATGTTCCCGTCCATGTCACGCAGCGGGGCGTGAATCGCTGCGCGATCTTCGTGGACGATGAAGACCGGTCGCACTTGATGCAATTGTTGGTCATTGCCACGAGGGAGGAAGGCGTCGCCGTCCACGCCTACGTGCTGATGGGCAACCACTTGCACCTGCTGGCGACGGCTCCCGCACCTGGAGCCCTGTCACCAAAAAAGGGGACGGAGGCAATTAATGGGGACTTCGGCCCAAAATGGGGACGGAGGCAATTAATCGTAGGAATTTTCCCACGATACCTCGC
>CAZXGS010000008.1:0-81282 GCA_964640525.1 uncultured Gammaproteobacteria bacterium
TATTGTCCGCAACGGTCGCGGCGGGGGAAGGACGCCGGTCAGTTACCGCTTACGTGCGGCAGGCGTTGGGGGTGGTGATAGGCATCGTGTTTGCCGTCATCAGCCAGCAGTACTGGGCGCTGAACGAGATCTTCGCTGCCTTCGCAACCTCGGCCGCGGGCGGCTTCCTGTCCGGGGTGGTCTCGACCGGGAGCCTGAAGCAGGGAATCATCGGTGCATTTGAATCCGGGGTAACCCTTGGCATTGCAGGCAGCGGCTGGAGCACACTGGGACAAATCGGCGCCAATGCCGTCACCGGCGGCGTGGTGTCGGTTCTCTCGGGCGGCAAGTTCGGCAACGGGTTCGTGTCGGCGGGACTGACCAGCGCGGCCATGCCCTTGGCTGGTCATAGCAACTTCGCGGCGGTACGCTCGGTGGAAGGCGCACTGATCGGCGGGACGATCTCCGAGATGACCGGCGGGAAGTTCGTGAACGGCGCGATCAGCGGCGCGGTACAGGGGGCGATGGAGGAGCCTAGGACAGCAGAAGCAGATCAAGAAGAAGGTGCAAATGCCGACTTGAGCGAAGATGCGGTAAAACGCCTTGCAGGCAAAGTAAAAGCCAATTTTGACGACGCGAAGGCGTATGCAGTGAACGCACTTACAAATTACTGTGCCTCCGCAGGCGCGAATTGCAGCGCTGATACAGGAACTGTCGATGATTTCAATAAATACAAGTTCAATTGGTCTTCAAAATTATATTATGGGCACGAAGACAAGCGCTCGATTTATTTTACCGGTGGCACAACAGATCCAAATACTAGAGTCATTACGTTGTACGCCGGTGGAATAGCGTTGCAAGGCAAAGGTACCGGCGCGCAGGCGCTCGCGGAAATTTTGTTGCATGAGTATCGCCATACAACACCTGTAAATTTACGATTGTGGGAAGCGTACAAGCTGACGCCGGCGTATCAAAACAATGACATCTACATGAATCGCCCAAATGAAATTGATGCTTTTTCTTGGTCTAGAAAGGTAATGACTTATTATGTTCCAGCGAAACATTAAGGCTATTTCTATCGCGACCGCGTTGCTGGTCGGGTTCAATGTTCAAGGCGGGGCAGCCGAAACAACTGCGGCAGCCCGAGATTTTAGTTTTGTGGAGATGAAGAGTGCAAACCTTGTCTTGCTAAATCAAAGTGAACGTAAATTTATTTATGGGGAAGTGGCTGAAGACGCTTCTTTTTGTCAAATTGATTCGGCCTTCTACTGCATTATCACGCACGATTTTGAATTTGCTTTCCCCAAAAAGCTAGATAATAAACGCAAATGGAAGTATGGAAGCCGGATTTTTTGTGTTGTGCAATCCTTTAGAGAATCTGATAAGGAAGAATCGTCGCGTGATCGGAATGGATTTGGTAGGGCCTACGTTGTCTTTTCTAGGTCGTCAGGAGACTGCACGCACACCGGTCCATATGATATGAGAGCGATTTTTTCGACGGAAACAGGACTTCGCGCCATTTTCGTAAATACAAGCACCACTACCATGGAACTAATCTCGATTGATCACTACGGTTTTGGCGGTTCCTTAGGAGAAACAACCCGATGAGAGAAAGATGCAAAACACGGAGCGAAAAGACAAGGACACGCGTCGTTTAAAAATGCCGCGGCGATTCCCGGCGCCGTCGTCTCGGCGAGGTTCGATTTTGTGATTCAAGCGCGTGGAGTGTTCTTGTCGCCCACGGGTCATTCTCCCTCGCGGGCGACGTTTCATCGCTTGGGTTTTCAGTCGGCCTTGGCCAACGCCGCGGCCAAGCCGATGCCTTTGAGCCAGCGCTGCTTGAGTTGCCGCGCCCGCTCGATGAGGTCGTCCACGTTACCCACCACCCGCCAGTAACCCGATCCGATCGCCTTGACCCGCACCGGCCAGCGTTCCGGTTTGCCCTCGAAGCGATCCAGCACGCTCGGCGTTTCGGCTAAGCGCCCACGTTTGCCCGGTCGCACCTGCTGCCCGGTCCACTCCACCAGCGTCAGATAGTCGCCCAGCGTCACCGGCAGCAACGCTACCAGGGGCTTGCCAAGGATCGGCGCCAATGGCTTGCGGATGGCATCGTCCTGCACGCCATCCAGCCGCGCCTTGATGCTGGTGTGATCGGAATCCTCCAGTCGCGTGAGTCGCGTGGTCATGCCGGCGCGCACCGGATTGAGATCGACGTAGGTCATCGCGGAGAAACACGGGGACACGCAAGATTTGGTGATGATCCCGGAAAGACAAGGACAGCCACCAATTCCTGATTTCGCTGGGATTGCCGGCGCAAACGCCTCGGCGCAGGTCGATTCCGTGATTGCCGCGCGTGGAGTGTTCTTGTCGCCCACGCGCCATCTTCCCTTGCGGGCTGGAAGAAGGGACTCCGGGACACCCAAAATTCCGACGCACCGAAAGGCGGGCGCCCCGAAGGTCCTCCCTAAGGTCTGCGAAAGTCCGTCCCCGAAGGTCCGCGAAATTCGCATCGATTTCCCCCAGGCTCAGCCATGACCAACGATTGGCGCCAGTTCGGTCCGCCGTGATCGAGCCGACGCCGCTGGACGCCAGATGAGCCCCATCAATGCTGCGCTCGACCGCGCACGATCCGCTCCGCGACCTTTCCCCAGGACCCCGGACGCAGCTTGTGCAGCTACACACCGCGGGGCGCGCAGGCTACCCCCCCCGCACGTTTTGCAAGCTCAGGCTTTGTTGTCATCCCGGATTCCACCGTTGGCCGTGCCCGAGTGTGCGTCGCGGAGGGTGCCTGGCAAGGCGCGACGACGCGCGGGCCAGCCACCCGCAAGGAGGAACAATGCCGTCAGACGCCCTCCCCGGCGTGCTGTCGGGCGCGTCGCGGCCGTCGCCCGATGGTTGCGCAAACAGACGCGATCAAGCCACGGCCACCCGATCGATTCCCGAAGCTGGCAAGCGGTCGACGGCGGAATCCAGGGTCACCGTTTCGATCCCGCCCGCACTCAGGCCAACTTCCCAACCATGCCCGTTCGCCATCACCCGCTGGGGCCCATCGACCGCCCTGAATACGCCCGCGGCTGGGTGAAACCGGCGCTGTTGTTCGTGTTGGGGCTGGCGGTGGGCGCGGTCGCCAGCGTGCTGCGGCTGGCGCGTCACCCGGTGAGCGTGGCGACGGCAGACGCTGACACCGGCGCGGCCACGGCGGCATAGCCCGCCCGGTGAGTGCTGCCGGCGCCGACGGTCGGTGGCCGCTTTGCCCTGCCGCTACCGAGCGTACCGGCGTCAAATTCGGCACACCCAAATTCGGCACACCCACATTTTGCCATCGCCGAACGCCTGAAATCGGGCGCCCCGTTCGTCCCGGCCGATCGTCCGGGTGCGAATCCCGTAGTAGCCCGAAGATGATCATTCACCTCGTTCATCCACGCCGCCACTCGCCAGACCCCGCCACGGACCTGCGCTGCCTGCGCCCGCCTCAAACCGGCCTCGGCGCCGGCGCGCCCACCCGCTGCGCCAGGTCGGCGAGCACGTTCATGGTGTTGATGCAGGCCTCGTAAGGGGAGTCGAACGGGCTGAAGTACTGGTGCACGTCGCCGTCCGACCAGTGCTTGGTGGCCATGTAGTAGGCATGGTCGGAGGTCAGCAGGCGGCGCCAGTCCTCGAGCACGCGCGCGGCATCCAGGCCGTGGCGGGCGTGGTGGCGGCGCACGAACGTTTCCAGTGCGAACGCCTCGGTCAGGGTGGCGCGCTGGATCGGGTTGCCTTCCCAGGCCGAGGTGTCGCGTTCGGCATCGGCCCACGACAGCGGCTCCGGAAGGTGCAGGCGGGGCGCGTTGCGCGGCGCCCGCGCGATCGCCTGCGACGGGGTGACGAAACCGATGCCGCGGCGCAGCAGTTCGCCCGGCAGCGCGCGCATGAAGTCGAAGATGCCGGTGTCGGCCCACTGGTGTTCGCCGAAGGTCTCATAGTCCATGAACAGGCCGAGCACGCCGCGACCGTGCGCTGCGGCCGGCAGCGCCTGCGCCTCGCCCTGCAGCCAGTCGGCATAGCGCTCCACCCGCAGCGGCCACTGCGACCACCGACGATCGGAGAAGCGGAACGCGATGTCGTCGCTCAGCCGGTAGTGCCGCGGCAGCGCCACCAGTTCGGGGGCGGCGGCGTAGCGGTAGGCGCCCAGCACGCTGCGCCCGGCGAACAGGCGCTCGGCGCCTTCAAGGCACAGGCCGCGGTAGCCCAGCGCCGCGACCTGCGCGGCCACCGCGTCGCTGACGATCAACTCGGTGTTGCGGAACACCGGCCCGGGCACGCCGAGCAGGCGTCGGCACACGGCGCGGTGGTGGCGCACCTGGGCGGCGAATTCGCGCGGGCTGTAAAGCGCGGCCAGGCTGTGGTGCGAGGTCTCGGCCAGCAGTTCGACCTGACCGGTCGCGTACAGGCGGCGGAACGAGGCCAGCGCGGCGGGGGCGTAGGCGGCCATCTGTTGCAGCGCGCAGGCGCTGATCGAGAATGCCACCCGGAAATGCGGCCGATGCCTTGCGATCAAATCGCCCAGCAGGGCATTCATCGGCCGGTAGCACTTCTCCGCCACCCGCCGCAGGATCCGCGCGTTCTCCGCATCGTCGAAGTAGTCGTGGCGCTGGCCGACCTCGGCGTAGGCATAGCGACGCAAGCGCCAGGGCTGATGGACCTGGAAGTAGAAGCACACGTCCAGACTCATGCGGGATCGCCCCGTGCCCGACCGCCCACCTGTGCGTAGCCATCGAGGATCCGTTGCGCGGTCTGCTCCCACGACAGCCGCTGCAGGTGCGCCCTGCCCTCGTCCACCAGTTGCCGCGCCAGCACCGGCAGGCGCAGCACGGCGAGGATCTGGTCGGCGAGGCGGTCGTGGTCCCAGAAATCGACCTGCAAGCCCGGGCCGAGCACTTCGCGCACGCCCGATTGCCGCGACAGCACCACCGGGGTGCCGGCCTGCAGCGCTTCCAGCGCCACCAGGCCGAACGGTTCGGAGACGCTGGGCATGACCAGCAGGGCCGAGCGCGCCAGCAGCCGATCCACCGCGCCGGGCGCGAGGAAGCCGCGGAACTCCACCCGCTCGGCGATCCCCAGTTGCTGCGCCAACCGTTGCAGGTCATCGCGCATGTCGCCAGCGCCGCAGACGATGAAGCAGGCGTCCGGATTCAGCCGCGCCACCTGCGCGGCCGCGCGCAGGAAATGGTCCGGGCCCTTCTGGAAGGTCAGGCGGCCGAGAAACACCACCCATGGCCGGCGCGCGCCGGCATCGAACGGCAGTGCCGGCGGCAGCCCGTCGCCATCCGGAGCGTTGTAGGCGACGCTGACCTTGGCCGCGTCGAGGCGGTAACGCTCGATCAGGATGCCGCGGGTATAGTCGCTGACCGCGAACACGTGGTCGGCGCGTCGGCAGGCATCGCGCTCGATCGTCGCGATCGCGGGGTTGGCGCCGGACCCGGCGCGATCGTATTCGGTGGAATGGACGTGCAGGAACAGCGGCAGGCGTTGCGCATCGGCCACCGCGACCGCGGCCGGGAAGGTCATCCAGTCGTGGCCGTGGACGAGGTCGGCACCGATGTCGGCGGCGATCGCCAGCACCCGTTGCGCGAACACGTCCACTTCGACATCCAGGTCGCCGCCATACACCGCATCGGCATCCGCCAGCGCCGGCGCAGGCGGCGTGGTCGGCCGTGGCCGCGCGTAGGGCCGCAACGCCGAGGCCACGCCCAGCCATTGCGGCGTCGCTACCCGCGCTTGCCCGCGCGCGCGCAGCCATTCGCGCGCGCCGCACACCCGCAGCCGGGTCTCGCCCTGGGCGCGGCGCAGGCGCGGCAGCACGAAGCGGACATCCGCGCCGAGCGCGGCCAGGCCGCGCGCGATGCCTTGGCTGGCCTTGCCCAGGCCGCCGACGAAGCGTGGTGGATACTCCCAACCCAGCATCAGCACGCGCACGGATCCGCTACCGCTCAAACCTGGCCTCCGATGGCCGTGCATGCCACGACGTGCGGGTGAATCTCACCCGGCCGTCGCCAGCCGCAGCGTCCAGTCCTGCCCTTCCCAACCGCGCTCGCCGAGGAAACGGCGAGTGAATTCCAGCGACGCCTGCGCGCCCAGTGCGACCACCTGCAAACGCACGCCGTGCAGGCCGAACCCGGCCGGCACGCTGGCGTGCTCGTTCACCCGCTGCCAGCCGTCGCGGCCCAGATGCAGCACGAACGGCGCGTCGGCTTCCACCAGCAACACGCCCGCGCGCGCCACCGCGCGGCACGGCGCCTGCTCGCGCCAGTGGGTCACGGCAGGCGGGCGCGGGACGGCGTAGCGGCGCGCCACCGCCTGCAGACGATCCACCGGCTGGCCACCGCGGGTGGCCGCGGCCAGCTTGAGCAGTTCGGCGTGCGCCCACACCAGCGGCATCGCGCTGCCGCTCGGGCGGCCGGGCAACAGGCCGCGCTCGGGGATCGGCGCGGCGTCCCAGACCTGCTCGGGCAACATCCCGCCCTGGCTGGCCGAGGCGAGGATGGCGTCCAGATACGGTTGCGGGTCCTCGCCGGCCAGCAGCGCCAGCAAGCCGCGTTCGCCGCTGAGCAGCGGCCAGGCGCGGCCGATCCCGGTGCCGTCGAAGGCGCTGCCGTCGGCGTGCTCGCCGTAGCCGTCCTCGTTGTAGCGGTGGTAGTACGGCCCGCCGGGCAGGTCCACTTTCAACAGCGCATCGACCAGGCGGGTGGTGTCGACGATCCGCGGGTCGGCGGCAGCGCGCAGGCCCATCCGCACCAGGTAGATGTATTCCAGCCCCAGCAATTCGCTCGCCGGCAGGCTCTTACGACCGCGGTTGCGCAGCGGCACGAGTCCATCCTGCGCGGTCTGTCCGGGCGGGGCGATGCGCACATAGTGGCCGGCGGTGCCGTGCTGGCGGTCGAGTTCGGTGTCGGTCGCGTAGGTCCAGTCCTCGACGCGGGCGTTCCAGTCATCGGCCAGCGACAGCGCGTGCGCGGCATCGGATTCTTCGAGGAAGCCATGCGCGGCACCGGCGACCAGCGCGGCGATCGCCACCGCGAGGGTGAACGGGTTGATCCCGGGGTTCTCTTCCCAGCGGTCCTGGGCGCTGTACGGGCCGCTGCGGGCGATGAACTGCAAGGCGCGGCGGACCATCGCGGTGGCTTCCGGGCGCAGGTCGCCCAGTTCGCCCAGTTCGTCCAGGCGCGCGGCCAGCAGCACCGGCAATGCGGATTCGTCCAGTTGCACGCCCGACCAGTACGGGCGGCCGTCGGCGTAGAAGTTCTGCAGCCAGTGGCCGTCGGGCTGCTGGGTGGCGATCAGGTAGGACAGCAGCGCGCGCGCTTCCTCGTGGTGGCCGCAGGCGAGCATCGCGAAACCCGACTCCACCGCATCGCGCGGCCACACCAGGTGGTAGCCGCCGGGGTCGTCGCGGGTATTGCCCCAGGGCACGCTCAGGCTGGCCACCATCGCGCCGGGGAAGTTGCGGTCGTTGTGGGTTTTGAGCACCACCGCGGCGCGCCGCACCGCCGCCGCCAGCGCCGGCGCGAAGCCGTCGCAGCACACCGGCGCGGCCCAGCGCTGCCAGCCTTCGACGAAGGCCGCGTGGGCGGCATCGAATCCACTGGCCAGCGAACACAGCGCCAGCGTGCGCGCACCTTCGAGGATGTCGCCGAAACCGAGCGCGAGGACGCCCTGGGGATCAGCCAGCTCGCCGATCAAGGCGACGTTGCCGTTGGCGGCGGTGTCGTGGTTCCAGCGCATCGCGCCGTGCTGTTTGAAATCCTGCCAGCCGTCGGAGACGCCGACGAAACCGGCGCTGGCGCGGCTGAAGCCGCAATCAGCGGCCAGCAGCAAGGCCGCGTCGGCGGTCACCGCCGCCAAGCCTTGCGGCAGCACCTGCGCGGTATTGCCGTGTCCGGAGGATTCCAGGTGCGGGGCCAGCAGCGCGTACAGCTTCAGGCCCTTGCCTTGCAGGCGGTAGCGGATCAGCACCACGTCGCGCAGCGGGTCGGCCAGCACGGTCAGCTCCAGCCGGTAGCGGTCGTGGCGATGGACGACGGTCGGCAGCGGCAGGTCGGGCGCGGGCGTGGACAGCTCGTACTGGCCGATCCGCTTGACCTCGGCCCAGAAGCCGTCGCCGGCGACGATGAAGCCGAGATCGCGGATCTGCGGGGTGCTGCACGAAGGCCAGTAGACCTCGTCGAGGATGCCGTGGCCGAGGGTGTACCAGACCCGCCCCGGGCCCAGCGCGGTACCGACCAGATCCTTGTCGCTGCTGGTCCAGGTGGGTTCCAGGCCGGGCCAGCCGGGGGCGTTCATGCAGACGGCTCCTGTCCATGGCGAGGGAGAATGTTTCAATTCGACTCGCGGTGCGTTCCCTCATCCGCCCTGCGGGCACCTTCTCCCGGAGGGAGAAGGAAGAGCAACTGTCCGGCGTGTGGGAAGCGGCTCGATCCTTGCCGGCGCAGCTAGACGATTTTTCGTTGTTCAGCCGCCCGCCGGTTTTTCGTGGTGGCCGCCGAAGGCGTGGCGCATCGCCGACATCACCTGGTTGGCGAACAGGTCGTTGCCGCGCGAGCCGAAGCGGCCGAACAGCGCCGCCGTCAACACCGGCGCCGGCACGCCTTCCTCGATCGCCGCCAGCGCGGTCCAGCGGCCTTCGCCGGAGTCGGAGACGCGGCCGGCGTAGTTCTTCAGGGTCGGGTCGGCGGCCATCTCGATCGCGGTCAGATCCAGCAGCCACGATCCGATGACACTGCCGCGCCGCCATAGTTCCACCACGTCGTGGAGCGGGAACTCGTACCGGTAGCGCTCGGGGTTTTCCAGCGGCGTGGTTTCGGCATCGGCCTCGCGTTGCTGCTTGCCGGCGTTGGCGCCGTGCAGGATGTTCAGGCCCTCGGCATACGCGGCCATCAACCCGTACTCGATGCCGTTGTGGACCATCTTGACGAAATGGCCGGCGCCATTTGGGCCGCAATACAGGTAGCCGCGCTCGGCGGGGCTCGGCTCGCCTTCGCGGCCGGGCGAACGCGGCGCGGCATCGACACCCGGCGCCAGCGCGGCGAATGCCGGCTCCAGATGCGCGAACGCGTCGGCGGGGCCGCCAATCATCTGGCAGTAACCGCGCTCGCGGCCCCACACGCCGCCGCTGACGCCCACATCGACGTAGGCGATCTGGCGCGCGGACAATTCTTTCGCGCGGCGCAGGTCCTCGACGTAATGCGAGTTGCCGCCGTCGATCAACATGTCGCCGGCGCCAAGCAAGGGCGCCAGTTGCGCGATCACCGCATCGACCACCGCGGTCGGCAGCATCAACCACACCGCACGCGGGCCGTGCAGCTTTTCCACCAGCCCTGGCAACGTGTCGGCCGCCTGCGCTCCTTCGGCCACCGCTGCGGCGCGCGCCTCGGCGCGGGTGTCGAAGGCCACGCAGTCGATCCCGGCCTGCTGCAAGCGCGCCACCATGTTCAGGCCCATCCGGCCCAGGCCCACGAACCCCAATTGCAGCCGCTGCTTTGCCTCGCTCATGCCTTGTCCTCCCAGAGTCGAAAACCGCCGAGGAAGGCATTGGCGTTGTCGCCGCGGCGCACGCCCTCGGGCAATTCGGTCAGATGGCGGACATTGCCGCCGCCGAGCACCACGTAATCCGGTTCCAGCGCCGCACGCAGCGCGGCGATTTCCGCGAGCACGTGGCGGTGCCATTTTTTCTCGTCTTTCTTGCGCGCCGCCTCGGACACGTAGTGCTCGTAGTCGTGCTTCCGGTACGGCAGGTGCGCCAGCTCCATCGGCTGAACGATGCCATCGACGACCATCGCCGAGCCCAGCCCGGTGCCCAGGCCGAGGAACAGCATGCGTCCGCCCTCGTAACTGCCGAGCGCCTGCATCGCGGCGTCGTTGATGAGTTTGACCGGGCAACCCAGGGCGCGTTCGAGGTCGAAGCCAACCCAGCCGGAGCCGAGGTTGGCCGGCTCGTGGAGGATCTTCCCGTGCACCACCGGTGCCGGGAAACCGATGCTGACCGCATCGTAAGCCCAGCCGGCGAGCGGCTTGCGCAGCGCGTCGAGCATCTGCTGCGGGCCCATGTCCGGACCCGAATCGACTTTCACTTCCGCATCGTGGCCGCTGCGCATCGCCTTGACGTGGGTACCGCCCACGTCCAGCACCAGCACCCGGCGCGCCTTCGCCGCGGCGGCCTTGCGTGGCGCGCTCATGCGCACATCTCCGCGCGCGCGCCGCAGTGCCTGCATCCGACCGCCATGCCACGCATCGCCCTGCTCCTCGTGCCTGCCGGAGCCTGCATTGTCCCAGACCCGGCGTTACGGCGCAGGCAGGCCGAACGCTCACACCATCAAGGCGACTTGGCCTGCGCGGCCGCGAGCATCTCCGCCATCGCCTGTTGCACGACCTGGATCGCCTTGAACGGCCGCACCATGACCTTGAAATCCACGATCAACCCCGCCTCGTCCCACGCGATCAGATCCACGCCGTTGACCTGGATGCCGTCGATCGAGGTTTCGAATTCGAGCGCGGCGTCGCGTTCGCCGACGACCTGCCGCACGTAACGAAAGCTGGTGTTGCCGAACACCTTGAACGCCGCGCCGAGGTAGGCCGCGACCACCGCGCGGCCGGATTGCGGGGCATGCACCAGCGGCGAATGGAACACCGCATCTTCGGCCAGCAGCGCCGGCAGCGCGGCGGCATCGCGCGCCTGCGCGACGCGATGCCATGCCTCCAGCGGATGCGCGCTCATGGCCCGCGGCGGAAACGGACCACCAGGATCTGCGAGCCGGCCGGCGAGGTGAAGTCCTTCGGCCGCACGCCCGGGCCGAGCTGATACGAAATGGTCAACTCGTTGCCGGACAGCAGGTACAACGCGGGCAGCGTCTTGTCGGCGTGCGGCCCGGTGTCGCCGTGGATGTCCATCCGTCCCGGGGTGCCGGAATACACCACCTGATAATCGCCACGGTCGCCGTCGAAGGCGTAGTGGTTGCCGTTCAATTGCAGGCTTTGGCCGTGGAAGTTCGCCAGCGGGTAATCCTGCCCGCCCAGTTGCGCACTCACCGGTGTCCATTGCCCGGCCAACTGCGCGGTCGGCGGCACGTCCGGCTCGACCGCGGCGAAACGGCGTGCCTGGGCGACGGGCAGGATCATCGCCACCGCGATGACGAACAGCAAGCCGGCACGGCCCGCGGAGTGACGTGAAGGATGTGCGGAGCAAGGGTGCAGGGTCATGGGCGTGGTTCTCCTGGCGCGCGGGAATGGGTGGGCCGGCACGCCCAGTGTAACGGCCTTCATCGCCGCATCACGGCGTGTTCACGGGAATGACCGAATCTTGCCGATCGCGAGCAAGCCGTACGCGGCTCACGGTCGCGGGCAGGGTTAAGGCCGCAGCCGCTCGTGGTTCGACAGGCTCACCACGAACGGGAAATTCGATAGGCCTGTCCTGAGCCTGGCGAAAGACTCGCCACGAACGGGGATGGCGAAAGGCCCGAATTCCGTTCATGGTGAGCAGGATCGGTCGAGAACGAAGTTCGAGCCGATCCGTGTCGAACCACTTGCGTGATGGGCCGAATCTTGCCGATCGCGGGCAAGGCGCACGCGGCGCGTGGTCGCGGGCAGGGTCATGGTCGCAGCCGCTCGTGGTTCGACAGGCCTGTCCTGAGCCTGGCGAAGGGCTCACCACGAACGGGAAATTCGACAGGCCTGTCCCGAGCATGGCGAAAGGCTTACCACGAACAGGGATGGCGACGGGCCTGTCCTGAGCTTGGCGAAGGGCCTGTCCTGGACCTGGCGAAAGACTCACCACGAACGGGAATCGCCATCAATCCGTCCGCAACGCCGCGATCGGGTCCAGCGCTGCGGCCTGGCGTGCGGGATAGATGCCGAACGCCAATCCGATCGCGGCACACACCACCGCCGGCAGCAGGATCGGCAGCGGCGCCCAGGCCACCTTCCAGCCGGCGAAGCCGGCGATCGCCAGCGCCAGCGCCACTCCGAACGCCAGTCCGAGCAGGGCGCCGGCGATGCAGATCACCGCCGACTCGCGCATGAACTGCGCGATCACGTCCTTGCGGCGGGCGCCCAGGGCGCGCATCAGGCCGATCTCGCGGCGCCGCTCCAGGACGTTGGCGAGCATGATGTTCATGATCCCGATGCCACCCACCAGCACGCTCACGAACGCGATCGCGGCCATCACGATGCGGAAGATGTTCTGGGTCTTCTGGTGCTGGACGAACAACTGCTGCGGCACCACCAGGCTGTAGTCGGCGACCCCGGCGTGACGTTGATCGAGCAGGGCCGACAGCACCTTGGCGTCGGCGGCCATGTGCTGGGGCCCGGACAGGCGCAGGATGAAACGGTCGATCTGCGGCTCCAGCGGCTCGAAGCGGAAGCGCGCCAGCGCGGTGGACAGGGGCAGGAACACGCGGTTGGCGTCCAGTCCCAGTTGCACGCCCTCGAACTGGCTGCCGCCGAGGTCGCGGTCGGCCAGCACGCCGACCACGGTCAACCAGACGTGATCGACCTTGATCGGCTTGCCGAGCGCATCCCCGTGCGGGAACAAGTCGTGCGCGGCCTGGTGGCCGAGCACCGCGACCGCAGCCATGCCCTCCTCGTCGGCGGCCGTCAGCACCCGCCCCTGCGCGGCGCGCAATGAGGACAGCGCGAAGTACGCCGGGGTCACGCCGCTGGCGCTGGCATTGCCGGAGGCGGCGTCGCTGAACACGCCCCAAGTCTTGATCTGCTTCTCCGCCGCACTGGCATCGGCGTCCGGCACCACCGCGCGGGCGGCCTGGGCGTCGGCAAGGCTCAGGCCGAGGCTGCGCTTGCGGGCCTCCTTCAGCGCTTGCTCGTCCTGAGCGACGCTCTGCACGATCAGGTTGTCCAGGCCCAGGCCCTGCACCAGACGCTCGGCCTCACGGCGGCCACCCTCGCCGACCGCCTGCATGGCGACGATCGCGCCGACCCCGAAGATCAGGCCGAGCAGGGTCAGGCCGGTGCGCAGCTTGCGTCGCGCCAGTTCGTCGATGGCCTCGCGCCAGGCTTGCGGAATCATGCGCCGGCCGCCTTTCCCGTCGGCAACAACAGCACGCGATCGCCAGGCGCAAGACCCTTCAGGATTTCGCTGCGGGCCACGCCGCGCGCGCCGACCACCACCGCGCGCCGTTGCCTGCGCCCGCCGGTCAGCACGTCCACGAAGTCATGGCCACCGGCGGCGATCAAGGCCAGGTTCGGCACCGTGATGCCGGCCTTGGCGCGGCGCAGCTCCACCTGCGCGGCGAAGCGCTGGCCTGGCGTCCAGCCATGGCGCGCGGCGGCGGCGGCCGGTACCAACGCCTTGAAGGCGACGTACTTGGCCGGGTTGTCTTGATCGCGCGCCTGCGCCGCATCGGCCACCCACGACACCCGGCTGGCGATCGCCTGTGCCGGGTGGCCTTCCGGATGCAGGCGGACGGCGTCGCCGACGTGCAGGCTCTGGGCATCGAGTTGCGGCAGGCTCAGCTCGACGTCGAGCTGGCTCACGTCCGGCAGCTTGGCGAAGTCCATGCCCGCCCAGAGGGTCGCGCCGATCTGCGGCTTCTGCCCGCTCCAGTCGGCCTGCAGCACGAACACGCCGGCGTGCGGCGCGGCCAGCTCGAGTGCGGCCAGGCTCTTGCGGTCCGTGTCGGCCTTGAGCGCGATGGTGGCGCGCTGGGCGTCCAGCACCGCCAGTTCGCTGGCACCGCGCGCGCCGGACTGGGCGCGCTTCCAGTCGAGGAAGGCTTGCTTGTGGTCGAGCAGGCGCTGGTCCTGGACGGCATCCATGACCTTGTCGCGCGCATACATCGTCAGCGGCGCGTGGGCGAACCGGCGGGCGATGCCCAGGTCCACGCCGACCTGCGCCAGGTCCACGTCCACCCGGCCCTCGGCGGTGGCCAAGTCCTGCCGCTTGCCGGCCTGGTTGAGCGCGTTGCGCTGCAGATCCAGGGCCGACTGGTCCAGCTCCAGCCGGGTCTGGGTGGCGGCAAAACGCGCCACTACCTGGCCTTTGCCCACCCGGCTGCCCTCCGGCAACATCCACACCAGCTGCCGCTTCGACCACTGCGGCCCGGGCACGTTCAGTGGCGTGGCCTGGACCGATTGCAGCTCGCCTTGCGCGCCGACCGTGAGCGCGATCGGCGCTGCGACGATCGTCTCGACGGGATGCTGTGCCTGCGGAGGACTGCACGCGCAAAGCGCGGCCAGACAGGCGATGGCGATGCCGAGGCGCCGCTTCATCGCCGCACCTTCGTGGTGTCGATCGTCACGCTCACCGGCTGGCCGGGACGCAGACTGGCGGTGCGGCCGCTGAGCGCGATCGTCACATCGACCACCGGCACCGGCTCGGACCGGCTCTTGCTGTGGACGACCTGGCCGATCGCAACCACGCGCCCGTCCAGACTGTTGCCCGTACCGCCGTCCACGCCCACCTGCACCGGCTCACCCAGCGCCAGCCGCGCCAGCTCGCGCTCGGCCACCCAGGCCCGGATCTGCAACGAAGAAAGGTCTGGAATCTGCGCCACCGCCTGACCGCGCCAGACCCGCGAACCGACGTCTATCTTGCCGCCGTTCCAGTCGTCGGCGTGGATCATCACCCCGCTGCGCGGGGCGGTCACGGTCAGCGCCGCGATCGAGGCCAGCAACGTGCCCACCTCGCCGCGCAATTGCCCGGCTTCGGCTTGCGCCAGGCGCAATTCCTCGCTGCGCTGGCGCGCCTGGAGCTGCTGGCGCTGCTGCTGCAGCGCGTATTTCGCGCGCGCCTGTTGCAGGCCGATCACCAGCTTCTTGTAGGCGTTGCCGGCGATCAGATCCTTCGGCTCGGAGGCCTTGCGTTGCGCCTTTTCGAAGTCGGCGCGCGCCTGCTCGGTGTCCAGTGCGGACTGGCGCTCGCGCTCGGCCAGGTCCAGTTGCAGGCTGGCCAGCTCGGTCTGCTTTTCCTTGAGCTTGCTCTGCTTTTCGTTCAACCGGGTGGCGAGGTCGCCGGCGTCGAACGCCGCCACCACTTCACCCTTGCGGACGCTGGCGCCGTCGGCGGCGAGTTGGGTGAGGTTGAGCATCCACAGACCATCGACCGTTGGCGGCGCGATCGCCGCGCTGTCGCGGGCGACCACTTCGCCTTGCGCATGCACGGAATTCGAGGCGGGCGTGGCCGCAGCCAGCCCGAGGCCGGCAAGCAGGAGGCTGGCGATCGCAACCTTCATGCGTGGCCCTTGCCGCCATCGGCAGGCGCGCTGCCGACCTCGACCCGCACGCTCATTTTGCGCATGCACGGCATTCGCGGCGGGCGTGGCCGCGGCGAACCCGAGGCCGGCAAGCAGGAGGCTGGCGATCGCAACCTTCATGCGTGGCCCTTGCCGCCATCGGCAGGCGCGCTGCCGACCTCGACCCGCACGCTCATTTTGCGCATGCACGGCATTCGCGGCGGGCGTGGCCGCGGCGAACCCGAGGCCGGCAAGCAGGAGGCTGGCGATCGCAACCTTCATGCGTGGCCCTTGCCGCCATCGGCAGGCGCGCTGCCGACCTCGACCCGCACGCTCATTCCCGGCCGCAGCGCCGTCGGTGGCGTGCCGTCGATCGCAACGTCGACCTGGAAATAATGGCCGCGGCCCCACTCGGCCTTGGCTTCCGGCGCCCCGCCGATGGCGCTGACGTGGCCGGCCATGCGCCGGCCCGGCCAGGCATCGAACACCAAGCCCACGCGCTCACCCACGCGCAGGCCGGCGCGGTCGGACTCGATCACCCACGCACGCACTGCCATCGGACCGGCGCCGACCACTTCGCCGATCTCGCGACCGGGGAAACTCGATGCGCCCTCGTCGATCCGGCCGCCATTCTCGCTCTCGCTGTCGAACGCATGCAGCAGCACGCCATCGCGGTCCGCAACCACCTGCGCCATGCCGACCTGGGTGCCGGCATAGTCGGCCTGGAGGGTCAGGTTGGCGACTTCCAGCTTGCCGTCCTCGACCCGTCGCGCGACTGCCGTCTGCGCCGCCGCCAGTTCCTTGCGCTTCAGCGCCAACTCGTTTTTCGCCCGCAGCGCCTGGCCCTGGTAGCGGTCGTAGTCCAGCGCCGAGATCAACTGCCGCGGGATCGCCGCATCCACCTGTGCGTCGTCGAGCGCGGCCTGCGCATCCACCTGCGCGATCTGCGCGTCCACGACCTTGACCTTCAGCGCCGCGACTTCCTTGTCGACGCGCGCCTGCGCCTGCTCGATCTGCGCCTTGGCGTCGCGCACCAGGGTGGCGAACTGGCCCGGGTCGATCCGCACCAGCACCTCGCCCTTGCGCACCCGCGAGCCGTCGGGCAGGTAATAGCGCAACACCACCGGCGAGGAATTCGACGGCGGGGTGTAGAGGATCTGGGCATCGACCGCGCGCACCTGCCCGGTGAGCAGGGTCGTCGCCGGGGCCGCCGACGGCAGCGCCAGCAGCAGCGTCAGCGCCACCGCGTCAGGCCGCCGAATCATGGTCCACCTTGCCATCGCGCAAACGGATCTCGCGTTGCGCACGCGCGGCCACCTCGGCGTCGTGGGTGACCAGGACGATGGTCTGGCCGCCGGCGTGCAATTCCTCGAACAAGCCCAGCACGTCGCCGGCGCTGCGCGAATCGAGGTTGCCGGTGGGCTCGTCGGCCAGCAGCAGGGCCGGCTGCATGACCAGCGCGCGGGCGATCGCGGCGCGTTGCATCTGCCCGCCGGACAACTCGCCGGGGCGATGGTCGGTGCGCGCGGCCAGCCCGACCCGCGCGAGCAGGCCGCGCGCCCGCTCGCGCGCGTCCGGGTCGGGGGTGCGCGCGAAGCGCAGCGGCAGCAGCACGTTCTCGAGCACGCTCAGGCGCGGCAACAAGTGGAAGGACTGGAACACGAAACCGATCCGGCGATTGCGCAATTCGCTGGCGGCCTCGTCGTCGAGGCTCGCCACGTCGTGCTCCTCCAGCCGGTAACGGCCCTCGTCGGGCCGATCCAGACAGCCGAGCAGGTTGAGCAGGCTGGACTTGCCCGAGCCCGAGGCGCCGGTGATCGCGACGAACTGGCCGCGACCGATGCCCAGGTCGATCCCGGCCAGCGCGTGCACGGTCGCCCCGCTCATCGCGTAGCGGCGGTGGATGCCGGTGAGTTCGATCATGGCGGGAGAATTGGCGTGGGCATCGACGTGTGGGGGCGAACGCTGCGGATCGCAACTGCGGGCAAAGTCATGGTTGCAGCCGCTCGTGGTTCGACAGGCCTGTCCTGAGCCTGGCGAAGGGCTCACCACGAACGGGAAATTCGACAGGCCTGTCCTGAGCCTGACGAAGGGCTCACCACGAACGGGAAGCTCGACAGGCTTGCCCTGAGCTTGGCGAAGGGCTCACCATGAATGGGGATGGCGACAGGCTCTGCACAAAGGGAGATGGCAAGGGGGATGGCGACAGGCTCAAGACGAACCTGGTATCCGAAGTCCGTTCGTGGTGAGCAGGATCGGTCGAGAACGAAGTTCGAGCCGATCCGTGTCGAACCACTTGCGTGATGGGCCGAATCTTGCCGATCGCGGGCAAGGCGCACGCGGCGCGTGGTCGCGGGCAGGGTCATGGTCGCAGCCGCTCGTGGTTCGACAGGCCTGTCCTGAGCCTGACGAAGGGCTCACCACGAACGGATACCGCGACAAGCCTGTCCTGAGCATGCCGAAGGGCTCACCACGAACGAAAAATTCGACAAACCCGTCCAGAGCTTGGCGAAGGGCTCACCACGAACGGAGTTGACGGGCTCGACACCGGCGTGCGCCAAGGCGACAGCAGGCTGGTTCGACATGCTCCGCATCCGCACCGGCCGGGTCGATGTCAGCCGCTTCGATTCCCGCACCATCAGCGCAGCGCCAACGCCGCTTCGACCACCTTCTCGACGCTGAAGCCGAAGTACGGGAACAGCACCTCCGCCGGCGCCGAGGCGCCGTAGCTGTCGATACCGATCACCGCGCCGTCCAGGCCCACGTACTTGCGCCAGTAGTCGGACACGCCGGCTTCGATCGCCACGCGTTTGCGGCACCAGCCGGGCAACACGCCTTCGCGCCACTCCAGCGGTTGGCGGTCGAACGCTTCGGTGCACGGCATCGACACCAGCCGTGCCTTGACGCCCTTCGCGGCCAGCGCGACCGCGGCTTGGCGGGCCAGTTCGACCTCCGAGCCGGTGGCGATCAGGATCAGGTCGAAACGCGCTTCCGGCGGATCGCTGAGGACGTAACCGCCGCGCGCGATATCAGCCAGCATGGCCTCCGGGCGGTGCTGGTGGGCCAGCTTCTGGCGGGTGAACACCAGCGCGCTCGGTCCTTGGCGATGTTCGATCGCCGCCTTCCACGCCACCGCCGATTCGACCGCGTCGCAGGGGCGCCACAGGTCGAGGTTGGGGATGTGGCGCAACGACGCCAGATGCTCGATCGGCTGGTGGGTGGGGCCGTCCTCGCCCAGCCCGATCGAGTCGTGGGTATAGACGTGGATGGAATGCGCAGGGTTGATCGCGCTCATGCGCACGCCGTTGCGCGCGTAGTCGGAGAACACCAGGAAGGTGGCGTCATACGGCAGGAAGCCGCCATGCAGGGCCAGCCCGGTGGAGATCGCGGTCATCCCGAACTCGCGCACGCCGTAATGGATGTAGTTGCCGACCACCGTCTCGTCGAGGACGTTCTTCGAGCCTTTCCAGATCGTCAGGTTGGACTCGGCCAGATCCGCCGAGCCGCCGATCAACTCCGGCAGCAGCGGGCCGTAGGCGTCCAGCGCCATCTGCGAGGCCTTGCGGGTAGCGACCTCGGGCCCGGCGACTTGTGTTTGCGCGATGTAGGCATCGGCGGCGGCGGCGAAGCCTTCCGGCAATTCGGCGTGCGAGCGGCGCACCAGTTCGGCGGCCAACCCGGGGTATTGCTGCGCGTAACGATCGAACAGGCCGTTCCACGCATCCTCGCGGACGCGCCCGGTGTTTACCGCGCGCCAGCCGTCGTAGATGGCCTGCGGAATCTCGAACGGCGGATACGGCCAGCCCAGGTTGGCGCGCGCGGCGGCGATCTCGTCGGCGCCCAGCGGCGAGCCGTGGGCATGCTCGCTGTCCTGCTTGTGCGGCGCGCCGTAGCCGATGATGGTGCGGCAGCAGATCAGACTCGGTTTTTCGGTTTCCGCCTGCGCATGCAGGATGGCTTCGCGGATGGACGTGGCGTCCAGCCCGTCGACATCGCGGATGACATGCCAACCGTAGGCTTCGAAGCGCGCCGGGGTGTCGTCGCCGAACCAGCCCTGGGTATGGCCGTCGATGGAGATGTGGTTGTTGTCCCAGAACGCCACCAGCTTGCCGAGGCCGAAGGTGCCGGCCAGCGAGGCAGCCTCGTGGGACACGCCTTCCATCATGCAGCCGTCGCCCATGAACACCCAGGTCATGTGATCGACGATCTCGAACTCGGGCCGGTTGAACTGTCGCGCCAGCAGCTTCTCGGCCAGCGCGAAACCGACCGCGTTGGCGAAGCCCTGGCTGAGCGGGCCGGTGGTGGTCTCCACGCCGGGGGTGTGGCCGTGCTCGGGATGGCCGGGAGTCTTCGAATGCAGCTGGCGGAAATTCTTGAGCTGCTCCATCGGCAGGTCGTAGCCGGAAAGGTGCAGGCAGGCGTACTGCAGCATCGAGCCGTGGCCGTTGGAGAGGATGAAGCGGTCGCGGTTGAACCACTTCGGGTTGGCCGGGTTGTGGCGCAGGAAATCGTTCCACAGCACCTCGGCGATGTCGGCCATGCCCATCGGCATGCCCGGGTGGCCTGACTTGGCCTTCTGCACCGCGTCGGCGGACAGGAAGCGGATGGCGTTGGCGAGTTCGCGGCGAGTGGGCTGGGTCATGGTCGGCGTCGTGGTGCCTTGGAGCCCCTCTCCCACCGGGAGAGGGGTTGGGGTGAGGGAAGATTGTGACCGGTCGCGAGGCGCAGCGTCCGGGCGAGGGCCTGCCCTCATCCGGCGCTTCGCGCCACCTTCTTCCGGCGGGAGAAGGGATGCCATTGTCCCATTCCTGCCCGGTGCTGTCGTGCTCAATCCGGATACAGTGG
The DNA here is from genome assembly GCA_964640525.1 of uncultured Gammaproteobacteria bacterium. Taxonomy (GTDB): domain Bacteria; phylum Pseudomonadota; class Gammaproteobacteria; order Xanthomonadales; family Xanthomonadaceae; genus SZAS-103. The sequence continues at coordinate 20,046 of CAZXGS010000008.1, forward strand.
CGGCAAGCCTTCCCGCGCTGCCTGCGCACCCGCCGGGTCGAGCCAGCGCGGCCGCTTGGCGAACGCCGCGCGCAAGGCCGCCAGTGCCTGCGCCGAGGGCTGGCCGTCGGCGCTCCAGCGCGAGCTTTCGCAAGCCTTCAAGGCGGTGCGCTGGGCCGGATCGGCCAGGCGCTGCTGCAAGGCATCGAGGTCGCGGGGTCGCGGTGACGGCGCGCTCTCACGCAGGATGCGCACGACCAACGCCACGTCGCCCAGCGCCAGCGCAGCATCCAGCTTCGGCAGCACCGGCGCATCGGCGCCCGAAATCGGGCTTGCTTCCTCGTCGCGCGGGCGCCGCCGGCCCCAGGCCAGGGTCAGGACGAGGATCAACGCCAGAACCGCCGCCGCGCCCTGCCACCAGCGCAACATCGGATTGGGCTGCAACTCGCCCCGTGCATGCGCAGCCATCGGCGCCGATGCCGGTGCGGGCGCGACGCCGGTGGTGGGCGGGCCAGCGGGCACGGTTCCCGCACCAGGCTGCACCTGCAACAGCGGCAGGCGGGTCTGCGCCACCTGTGAGCGGTCGTGGACCACGTCCCACCACGGCAGCGACAGTACCGGCAACTGCAGGGTTCCAGCTTGTGCCGGCACGATCGCGAAGCGCCGCGTGCGCTCGGCGTGCAGGGTGTCGCCGGTCAAGGCCTGGGTAGTGGTCGAGGGTTCCGGGTACACCTGCGCGCCGGGAATCGCTGGCAGTTCGATCTCCGGCAACTGCGTGGCGGCCACACCGTCGGCCGTCTCGTGGAGTACGAGTTCGAACGGCTCGCCGGCACGCGGCGCGGTCGTGGGCGCATCCACCACCCACCCCACGGATTGCGCCGGCAGCCACGGCTCCCCCGCCTGCGCCGGACGTGCCCGCACCGTCAGCGCGATCGCCCGGCCGGTCGCGCGCAGGGTACGCAAGCCACCCATGCCGACGAAGGCATCGTCGAAGGCGTTGCCGGGGTCCTGGGTCGGGTCGACGATGGCCTGGCCTTGGAACACCGGCGCCGGGATGTGCGCGCTGCCGCTGTGCTCGGGCACCAGCAGGTAATGTCGCTCGATGACGACGTAGTTGCGACCATCCACCACCGCGCTGTCGCGCTGGTCCGGCCCGATCTGGCGCAGGTCACCATTGTCACCCGCGGGCAGGTCGAGCGAACCGCCGAACAGGTTCACCGCGTAGTACAGACGCAGGGTATAGACCACGGCCTGGCCGACGTAGGGATCGGTCTGCGCCACCGAACCGACGACGAAGGCAGGATCCCCGGGCTTGCCGGCGTGCACGGGTGCGGCGCCGGCCTGGCCCGGGGTCGTCGCCATCGCACCGCTGGCCGTGGGCGCCGCATCGACCTGGACGCGTAGCAGGTTCGTGGATTCGGTTCCGACAGTGAGCGGCGGAATCTCGATCAGGCCGGCGTGGCGCGGCGTCATCGTCACCGACCATTGCTGGCTGGATTGCATCGCGCCATTGATGATCGTGGTCTGGCTGCCGGTGGACTCGCCCAGCAATTCGAAGTCCTTTTGCAGTGGCGCAAGCTCCGGCTTGGCAGACGAGCGATCACTGCTCAGGGTCAGGGTGATCGTTTGACCCAAGGCAATGTGATCGCGGTCCAGCGACGCGCGCACCGCCGCGCTGGCGTGCAGGACACCGCACAGGCCGAGCACGGCGCATGCGATGCGCAGGGCCGGACGGGCGAACGCTGGTTTGCGTGGACGACCAGAATTCATCGCGAGTCTCCCTGTTGCCGACGCTGGTACTCGAGCCAGAACTTGCGCTTGAGCAGCGCGCCCGGATCGTCCGGCACGCGTTGCAGCAGACGTTCGTCGGCCTGTTGTCGCTCGCGCTGCGCGGTGGACGGGATGCTCGCCAGAGCCTGCTTGCGATCGCCATGATCCTTCCGGCCCAGCGCCTGCCGCATCGCGCGCTGCTGCGCGGCATCGGCAGCCGCCTGCCGCGCGGCATCGGGCCTTGGTTGCGTCGCCTGCGCTTGCTGCGCGGCTGCGGACGCGTCCTTGCCGTGGTCGGATGGCGGCGAGGCGGTCGCTGCCTGCGCTTGCTGCGGCGGCTTCCGGGGGGCTTGCTGTTGTTGTTGAGCTTGTTGTTGTTGAGCTTGTTGTTGTTGAGCTTGTTGTTGTTGAGCTTGTTGCTGTTGGGCTTGTCGCTGTTGGGCTTGTCGCTGTTGGGCTTGCTGCTGTTGGGCTTGCTGCTGTTGGGCTTGCTGCTGTTGGGCTTGCTGCTGTTGACCTTGCTGCTGTTGGGATTTTTGCTGTTTCGCTTGCAGCTGTTGCGCTTGCTGTTGCTGCGCCTGTTGTCGTTGCGACGGCTGCTGTCGCTTGTTCCGTGCCTGCGCCTGCCTCGAGTCGGATGAAGACTGCTGCGGCGGCGGCTTGCGCTGGGCCAGCAGCTTGCGTACCGCTTCAATGTTGGCCTTTGCATCGGCCATGCCCGGCTGCTGCGCCAGCGCGCGCTGCCAAGCTGAAATCGCGTCCTCGTAGCGCTTCATCTTCGCCAATGCATTGCCACGGTTGTAATCGGCGTCGGCATCGTCGCGAGCGGACCAGTCGGCAACTGCGGCGGCATAGTCGCCGCGCAGGTAAGCGGCAGCCGCACGCTGCGCGGGGGTTTGCGCCAGCGTGGTCGCTGCCGTGGCATCGCCGGTGCGCAGCGCCTGGTCGGCGCGCTGGTCGCGACGCTGCCACAGGCCGTTCCAGGCATCCAGCGGCGCCGCACGCACCGGCTGCACCGGCATCACCAGCACGGCCAACAGCACCGCGGCCAGCCAGCCGCGCCGAAACGCCAGCGCCGCCAGTGGCAGCAGGAGCAGCAGCAGCCACGGCCCGGTATCGCGCCACACCATCGCCTGCGACGATCCCGCGGCAGCCTTTCCTTGCGATGCGACATCGAGCACGCCGAGCGACGCCAGATCCTGCCCGGAGGTGTCGATCGGCGCATAAAGACCGCCGCCCGCCGCGGCCAGGTCACGCAGCGCGGCATCGTCGCGCCGCGCCACCATCACCTGCCCGCCGGCGTCATGGACGAAGGATCCGTTGGCATCCGGCAGCAGCCCGCCCTGCGGGCTGCCGACACCGATCACGTCCACCCGATAACCGCGCGCATGCACGCGGCGCGCCATCGCGATGGCCGCCGGATCGGCATCGTCGCTGAGCAACAGGATCCGGCCGCGGGTGAATCCGGCCTGCGACAGCAGGTCGGCGGCTCGATCCAGCGCGAGGTCGGCGCGCTGACCATCCACCGGCATGGTGTCGGGCGCCAGCGCGACCACCATATCGTCGAGGCTGTGCGCATCATCGGAAATCGGCGCCACGGTGAAGGCATCGCCGGCGTAAGCCACCAGCCCCATTTGCCCACCGCGGCGCTGCGCGATCAACTGCTGGACCTTCAGCCGCTCGCGCAGCGCGCGCGTCGGCGCGAGGTCCGCCACCCGCATGTGCGAGGACATGTCCTCGACCACCACCAACGGCGCCTGGACTTCCCACGTCGCCGTCGTGGCGCGCTGCCACGCCGGTCCGGCCAGCGCCAGCACGGCGAGGACGTAGCCGACCGCGAACAGCGTCATCGGCCACGCGCGCCGTGCGCCCGGCATGGTCTGCAGCAGGCTCGGCAACAGGTGGGCATCGACCGCACGCGTCCACGGCGAGTCCGCACGCGCGCGCTGGTGCCAGCGCCACCACAGCAGGGGCAGCGCGAGCAGGGCCAGCAGCCACCACGGGCGCAGCAGGTGTGGTAACAGCGGCGACAGCGCGTTCATGCCACGACCCTGCGTGGCAGCGGCGCGAGGATCCCGGCCATCGCCAGCCCCAGCGCGCCGCCGAGGAACCACGGGTACAGTTCGACCCGGGGCCGCTGTGCCTGCTGCGGTTGCAGCACCGGTTCGATGCGGTCGAGCTGGGCGTAGATTCCGGCCAGGGATTCGGTATCGCGGGCGCGGTAGTAGCGACCGCCGGTCATGCTGGCGATCTTTCCCAACGTGTCCTCGTCCACGCCATCGCCCTGCGTCGGCAAGGCCATGCCGAAGAACGACCCTTCGCTGCCGTCGCCGCCGAAGCCGATGGTGTAGATGCGCACATGCTTGGCCGCGGCCAGTTGCGCCGCCTTCAACGGCGCGATCGCGCCGGCATTGCTGACCCCGTCGGTGAGCAGGATCAGCACGCGATCGGATGCCTTGCCGGCATGCGCGTCGGTGGCGAGCAGGCGCTTGACCGCGAGCACGATGGCGTCGCCGATCGCGGTGTTGTCGCCCGCCAACCCGGCCTCGCTGCCAAGCAACTGGTCGCGGACGCTGCGCAGGTCCCAGGTCAGCGGCGTCACCGCGTAGGCATGGGTGCCGAACACCACCAAGCCGACGCGGTCACCGATGCGGCGGGTCAGGAAGTCGCCGAGGACTGCCTTGATCGCGGTCAGCCGGTCCACCACCTGTCCACCCAACTCCATGTCCTGGCTGCGCATGCTGCCGGACAGGTCCACCGCCAGCATCAGGTCGCGGCCGCTGCGCGGGGGTTGCACCAGCGGCCCCAATTGCTGCGGACGCGCGGCCGCCACGCACAGCAGCAACCACGCCAGCAACGGCCACCACCGCAGGATTCGCTCACGGTGGCGGTCCCCGTGGTCGCCGCGCAGGGCGGCGATGGCGGGTGCGAACGGGGCCCGCAGCGCCACCGCGGCGAGCCTCGGCGCGCGCGGAAACCAGCGCGCGACCAGCCACGGCAACGGCAGCGCCAGGAACACCCACGGCCAGGCAAACTCAGGCATGCCCATCACCCGCGTGCGCATGCGCACACAGCGCGGCGAAGCGCGAGCGCGCCAGTTGCAAGGCGGGCGCGGCATCGGCATCCAGATGACGGCGGAATCCGCCGTCGGCGAGCAAGGCGCCATGGCCGGCGGAGAACGGATGCGCCGGATCGTCGCCATCCAGGAACGCCAGCCAGCCATTGCCACCCAGGGTGGCGGCATTCGGATTCGCCAGGCAGGCCGCGCGGCGCAGCATCACCGAGGCCGCAGCGAGCTGCGCGGGCGGATCGGCAGCGGCCACCAGCGCGGCGTCGTATTCGGCCATCGCCGCGGCGAGGCGACGCCTGCGCCGCCGCGCCTGCCACGTCCGCCGCAGGCACCAGCCCAGAGCGATGGCGACCGCCGCGGCGAGCAGCCACCAACCCGGCGCCGGCGGCCACCAGCCCGCAGGGGCGGGCAGGTGGATACCGCGAAGCTCGGGCAGTGCCGGTTGCATCGGAACCTTCAGGCCGCGACGCGGCGCGGATCGGTGAGCGCTGCCAGCAAGGTCGCGTCGTCATCGCTGCTGGCGATCGCCAGCGCGCGGGCGCCCATGCCGCGCAGGCGCTGGATCTGTCCATCGCGCAGGGCGGGAAACGCGCGCCGCCAGCGTTCGCGGGTGCGCGTGGCGGCCAGATCCAGTTCGACCGGCGCAGATGCACCGGCGACCGCGAACGGCAGGCGCTCGCGCGGCGGTTGCAGTTCCAGCGGGTCGGACAGCAGCACGACCTGCAGGTCGTGGCGCCGGGCCAGCAACGACAGCGCCGGATCGGCCACCGTCGTCAGCGAGTGGGCATCGGCCAGCACGAGGATGCTGGCGCCGGTGTGCAACACCCGCGCCGCCGCGTCGATCGCGTGCGCCAGGCCTGCATCCTGCTCCGGTGGCTGCGTGTACCAGCGCACCAGCGCATCCAGCACGCGCAGCACGCCGTTGCGGCCGCCGCGCGGGGCCACCGGCGCCTGCGCCACGACCCCGCGCAGGGCACCGACGCGGTCGCCGCGACGTTGCGCGGCCCACGCCACGATCGCGCCGGCGCGCGCAGCCTGCACCGACTTGAACCGAACCCGGGTGCCAAAGTACAGCGCCGGAGCGGTGTCGGCGACGATCAGCGCGACCCGTTCACGCTCGGCCTGGAACAACTTGGTGTGCGGCTTGCCGGTGCGCGCGCTGAGCCGCCAGTCGATGTGGCGGGCGTCGTCGCCGGCGGTGTAAGGCCGCGACTCGGCGTATTCCATGCCGCGCCCGCGCAGCGGCGACAGCGCCGGTCCCGCTGCTCCGGACAGACCCAGCGTCGGTGGCGGCCAACCGCGGACGCGCTCGCGCAGTCCGATCAATTCGGCCAGCACCGGGCGCAGTCCATCGGCAGGTGGCGGTGTGCGCTGCATGATCGGATCAGGGCAGCGGCACGCGTTCCAGCAAGGCGCGCGCAAGGCGATCGCCGTCCCAGCCCTCGGCGGCGGCGGCGTAGCTGGGCAGCAGGCGGTGGCGCAGCACGTCCGGCGCGACGGCCTGCACATCCTCGGGATTCACGTAGTCGCGACCGGCCAGCCACGCCCGTGCACGCGCGCACCGCTCGAGCGCGATGGAACCACGCGGGCTGGCGCCCCAGGCAATGCGCTGTGCCAGTTCAGTGTCGTAACGCGCGGGTTGGCGGCTGGCCAACACGAGCTCGATCAGGTAACGCTCCAGCGGCTCGGCCAGATGCAGGCCGAGCACCTGGGCACGGGCGGCGAAAAGCTCGGCCTGGGTCAGCATTTGCTGCTGCGGCAGCCGCTCGCCCAGGCCCGCGCGCTCGCGCTCGCGCACCAGGCGCAGGATCTGGCACTCTGCGCCGGCCTCCGGATAACCCACCCGCACATGCATCAGGAAGCGGTCGAGCTGCGCCTCGGGCAACGCGTAGGTGCCCTCCTGCTCGATCGGGTTCTGGGTGGCCATGACCATGAACAGCGATGGCAGCGCGTAGGTCGATCGGCCGACCGTGATCTGCCGCTCGCCCATCGCCTCCAGCAATGCCGACTGCACCTTGGGCGGTGCGCGGTTGACCTCGTCGGCAAGCAACAGGTTGTGGAACAGCGGCCCGGGCTGGAACTCGAAACGCCCCTCGACGCCACGCCAGATGTCGGTGCCGGTGAGGTCTGCCGGCAACAGGTCCGGGGTGAACTGGACGCGGGAGAAGTCGGCTTCGATGCGCGCAGCCAGCTCCTTGACCGCAGTCGTCTTGGCCAGACCCGGCGCGCCTTCCACGAGCAGGTGACCGTCGGCCAGCAGCGCGATCAGCAAGCGCTCGACCAGTTCGGACTGACCGATGACGGCGCTCGCCAGCGATTCGCGCAGGGCGAGGAAGCGTGCGTGCAGTGGACTCGTCGCCGCCGTCGTGGATGGCTGCGGCGGCGGCACGGCGATGGCTGGGGGCGGTTGCGGCGTGTTGGGCATGGCCTGGTCGAAGCTGGGCGTATCCATGGGCAAGACTCGGCGGCGCCGGTCGCAACCGGCGGTGGTGTTGGGGTTTCGTCGGGGCGTTCGACCGGGCTCGCGCCCGAATGTTCCGCGCCGGGCTCAGCGATTGGCGAGGATCGCGGCCAGCGACTCGGCCTTGCCGATCAAAAACCCCTGCGCGTAACCACAGCCGATGCGGCCTAGCGCTGCCAACTGCTCGGCGGTCTCCACGCCCTCGACCACGAGATCGGCGCCGATCGCCTGCCCCATGGCCACGATCGCCCGCACGATCTGCATCGCCCGCTCCGACGCCAGCATCTCGCGCACGAAGGCCTGATCGATCTTGATCGCGTCCACCGCCAGCCGATGCAACTGTGCCAGGTGCGCGTAGCGGGTGCCGAAGTCGTCCAGCGACACGCCGATGCCCTGGGCATGGCAGTCGTCAATGACCTGTGCGACCTGCGCGGGGTCCAGAGCCTGGCTCTCGGTGATCTCGACCTTGATGCAGCCCAGCGGCAGTTGCAGTGCATCGCGTCGGGCGACGATCCCGCGAATCAGACCCGGCGCGGCCAACTGGCGCGCGGAGACGTTCACCGCCACGAACGGCATCGGATCATCGCGCAGCGCATCCAGCGCGGCGCAGGCGGCGTCGAAGACGTACTCCCCGACCGGCATGATCAACGAGGTCTCCTCGGCAAGGCGAATGAACTCTTCCGGGTCCACCGCACCGAGGCCAGGGTGATTCCATCGCACCAATGCCTCGTACCCGACGATGCGGCCGCTGGCAATTTCCAGGATCGGTTGGTAGCAGACTTCCAGCTTGCGCTCCAGCAGGGCCTCGCGCAGCTCGTCCTCGAGCCGGAACTTGCTGGAACCGTGGTCGTCGCGGTCGGGCGCGTCCTCGAGCATCTCGGGCTCGACGGCGCCGCGAAGCATCCGCAGCATCCGTCGGTTCCGCTTCATCTGGCCTTCCAGCACCATCCGCAGGATCGGATCGGCGCCGGTCAGGCGCTCGCGCAACTGGTCGCTGTCGATCGCCAGGACGTCGGCCGCATCGGACACCACCACGGCGTCCACGAGGTAGTTGGTCCTTTCGATTGCCGCCATGTCGCCGACCAGATCACCGCGTCCCAAGCGGGCCAGCACAACCGCTTTGGGCGTACCGCCAGCACGCCCCGGACGGGTTCCGCGCAGCTCGACGATCCCGCCCTCGATCAGGTATCCGGCCCTGGGCTGTTCCCCGTGGCGAAACAGGTAATCACCGCCCTTCAGGCTGAGCCGCGGCACGATCGATCTCCATCGCACGGAAAAGGAAAGGGCCGCAAAGCGGCCCTCTCCGGTGTTGCTTGCAGCAAATCCGTCACCGTCAGTTGCGCTGCTTGACGTCGAGGATCTTCGGCGTCACGAACACCAGCAACTCGGCCTTGCTCGCGGTGTGGTTCTTGCTGCGGAACAGGAAGCCGAGCCCCGGCAGGTCACCCAGGAACGGCACCTTGTTCATGTCGTCACGCTTGCTGAACTCGTACACGCCACCGACCACGACGGTCTGCCCGGAATCGACCAGCGCCGCAGTGGTGATCTGCCGCTTGGTGATCTGCGGCACGTCGCCGTAACTTGGCACCGTGATGAAGCCTTTCAGCTCGTCCTTGGTGATGTCCAGGTCCATGTACACGCGGTTGTCGTGCGTGATGGTCGGGGTCACCTTCAGCTCCAGCACGACGTCCTTGAACTGGACGTTGGCCTGCGCACCACCGCCGCCACTACCGCCGCTGGTGGTGACGTAGCCGATTTCGTCACCCTGCTTGATGTCGGCCATCCGCTGGTTGCTGGTGATGACACGCGGGTTGGAGATCACCTCGCCGCGTCCCTCGGTCTGCAAGGCGGTCAATTCCAGATCCAGCGCATGACTGCCGCGCAGAATACTGAAGGCCATGCTCCCGGCGGCGCCTGTGATCGGCAGGTTCACGTTCAAGCCATGGGTGATGCTTGGCACGGTGATGGTCGGCAGCGCCACCGCAGCGATCTGCGCCGGGGTCGGATTGGGACCCAGTGCCGCAATCGCAGCGTTGTACGTCGCGATCGCTGATGCGTTTGCGACGTCGGCGCTCGTCACCGAACCCTGAGTCGCCAGGGTATTGCCGATGCTGTCACCCCAACTGGTAATGGTCTTGGAGCCGTCGTTGAAGCCGCTGATCCCAAGCCTGGCGCCAATTTCACGCGCAAAGTCCTCGTTGGCGATGACGATCCGCGCCTCGATCAGCACCTGGTCGACCGGGCGATCCAGCACCGTGACCAGCTTCTTGATGTCATCCACCTTGCGCGGCAGATCGGTCAACAGCAGTGTGTTGCTGCGCTTGTCGAAACTGACACTGCCACGGTCGGACAGGAAACCACGCTGCTGGTTGCCGGATGAATTGCCGCCCGAATTGTTGGACTTGGCGCCGTCCGTCAGCAGCTTGGCGATGTCTTCGGCACTGCCGTAGTTGATCGGAATGTACTCGGTGACCGTAGGCGCGCGCTCCTCGATCGCAATGCGCGCATCCTCCAGCGACTGCTCGTAGTCGGCCAGTTCCTTCTGCGGCGCCACCCACACCACGCCGCCGTCACGCCGCTTGTCCAGTCCCTTGGCGCGCAGCACCACATCCAGCGCCTGATCCCACGGCACGTTGATCAGCCGCAGCGTCACGTTGCCGGTGACCGAGTCTGCCGCCACCACGTTCAGGCCGGACTCCTCGGCGATCAACTGCAGCACGGTGCGCACCGGCACGTCCTGGAAGTTGAAGGTCGCCGGCTTGCCGGTGTACTTCTTCGCCGTACCCGCTCCGATGCGTCCGGAATCGGCCACGGCACCGCCCGCATCAACCTTCTTCGGGTTGACCTCGATGACGTACTCGTTGCCCATCTGGTAGGCGGAGGCGCTGAAGCCACCGCCGGTGTCGATCACCAGTCGCGTACCGCCCGCCTGCTCGCGCGCATCGATCGACCGCACCGGGGTCGCGAAATCGCTCACGTCCAAGTGCTTGGCCAGATTGGCCGGGATCATCGCGTTGCTGACATCGATCATCACCCGCGAGCCTTCCACGTGCATGTCGGCGGCAGCGCCATCACCGCTGAACTTGAGCACGATCCGACCTGCGCCGTCCTGGCCGCGACGGAAGTCCACGTTGGACACGCTCAGTGCGCCGGCGACCCGACGCGACGGATCAACGGTATTGGCCATCACCGGGCCCTTCACCTTCGCACCGGAGTCAGCCACGTTCAGGATCAGGCGATTGCCCTCGATCCTGGACTTGTAGGCCGCCTGCCTGAACAGATCGACCATGACCCGCGTGCGACCGTTGGCCTGGGCGGCCGACAGCGTGCTTGCCGAGCCATCGCCGATCAGAACCTTGTGCCCGGCCAAGCCGTTCTGGGTGTCGGGCAGGTCGATCGCGATCCGCGGCGGACCGTCCGTGGTGAAAACCTGCGCGTCGGCGACCGGGTGTGCGAACTTCAAGGTGATGTCCACCCCGCCTTTTGCACCGGGGGCATGGGTGACCTGCTGCAGCACATTCGACGCACAGGCGGGGAATGCACTGCTGAGCAGCCAGACGCCCAAGCCCAGCGCCGCAGTGGCGCGCGACCGGTTGATCCGGCGGGTGACTTTGTTTGCGCTCATCTTGCTACTCCCCGATCATTGATTTGGTAAGCTGATGGATGCCGGCCGTTCGATCCAGCCACCCGCCCCATCCGACACCAGCTCGGTGATGTTGATCTTCGTGGGTGTCACTTCGATCACCTTGCCGTCGTTCTGGCCGAGATAGTTGCCTGGAACGACGCGATGCGTCACTCGATCCGGCGACATGACCAAGGCAACAATGTGGCTGCCCGAGCCCAAGGTACCGTTCATCACCAAGCTGTCCAGCGGAAAAGCCTCGAGAGGCTGCTTGGGACGGTTCGGTTCAGGCCTGGGCCCGGTGTTGCCCTTGCCTTGGTCGTTGGGCGCCGAGAATGGATCCCGCAGACCTTGATCCTTGTACACGAATGTTTCGAACTGCTGCATCGGCGGCACGGTATCCAGTGGCGGGCCCGGCTTGGCCTTGATCTGGGCCGCGTAGGTTTCAAGATTCGGATCGGAGGTGATCCCGCGCCCGCAGCCACCCAAGGTCGCCGCGATCGCGACCGGAACGATGCAACGCACTACGACGTTTCGCAGACCAGTCATCTTCACTTACCCCCTGCCGGTGGCGTGGTCGGCGCGTCCGCCGCCGCTGACGCCGCGGCGGTTTCGTCTTCGTCCAGATAGCGGTAGGTCTTCACCGTACCTTCCAGCGTCAGGCTGCCTGCGCCGCCATTCTTGTCGCTCTTGTCGGTCGGCTTGAGCGAAATGTCCTGCATGGTGAGGATGACAACTCGCGGCAAGGACGCGACGCCGCTCATGAACGCACCAAACTGGTGGTACGTCCCGACCATGCGCAACTGGATTGGCTTCTCCGCGTAGAACTCCTGCTTGCTTTCGTCACCAGGCTTGAACAGCTCGTTGACGATGCCGGTCGCCAGCGCGGTTTGCGAGATGTCGACGATCAGGTCCGGCATATCCGTTTTGCCAGGCAACTGACGCATCATCTGCTGGAGCATTTCCTCCATCTGCGCCAGTTGGATCTTGAGTGGCTCCAGATTGGCCGCACGCCCCGCCTTGTCCTCGAACGTCACCTTCAGAGACGCTTCGTTTTGCTCCAACCCTGTCAGCTGCTCGATCTGGCCCTTGATGAGCGCGTAATAGAAGATCGCCACGATGGCCACGATCACGGCCGCGCAAGCGCCATACTTGACCGCATCCGGCCACGATCCCGGATTGTTCCAGTCGATGTTGCTGAGGTCGACTTTTTTCTTTTGGGTACTCACGGGGTCGCCCCTCCCTTGCTGCTGGCTGCGGATGCAGGCACTGCGGGCGACGGTACGGCCGCTGCCGATGCGGGAGGTTGCGTTGCGGCGCTGTCGCCGGGCCCGCTTGCCGCACCCGGAGCCGGTTTCACCAGCGGCTTGCCATCCGGACCCAGAACCGGCTGTCCATCCGGGCCAAGGACTTGCCCGGGCTTGGTCAAGGTCAGCGCCAGAGTGAACTGATACGGCAAGGTCTTGTCGTCGCTACCGGCCTCGATCACATTCAGGTCTGGACTGGTCATCCATCCTGATGCTTCGATATTGCGCATGTAAGCGCTGACCCTGGCGTTGGACTGCGAATATCCCTGCAGTGTCAGCCTGTTGCCATCCTGCTTGACCGAACTCAAGCGAACGCCGTCGGGAATCGTCTTCACCAGCTCATCGAACAGATGCACCATCTGGGAGCGATTGGCCTGGAGCTGCTCGATGACACCCTTGCGACGCAGCAAGGTTTCCTTCTTCTTGTCGAGAATCTCGATTTCCTTGATCTTCGCGTCCAACTGCGTGATCTGGTCCTGCAGGAAGGCATTGCGGGCATTCTGGCCCTCGATCTGCTGGTTGTAATAGACCCAACCACCCAGACCGATCACCAGCGCCGCGGCGACCGCGACGCCCAGCATCACGAAGAACGCCTGCTGGCGTTCCTTGCGGCGCTCGGCGCGCCATGGAAGGAGATTGACCTTGGCCATCAGTCGAAACTCCTCATGGCAAGTCCGCAGGCGATCATCAGCGCCGGGGCATCCTGTGCCAGGGCATTGGCCTGGACGCGGGGACCGAGCGACATGTTCGCCAGCGGGTTGGCTAGAACGGTGGGCACGCCGAGTTGTTCCTCGATCATGCCCGGCATGCCGGCGATGGAAGCGCAACCGCCGGCCAGCACGATTTGGTCGACCCGATTGAACTCGCTGCCGGCGTAGAAGAACTGCAGGAGGCGGCTGATCTGCTGGACCATCGCTTCCTTGAACGGCTCGAGCACTTCGACCTCGTAACTCTCGGGCAGGCCGCCCTGGCGCTTGGCCAGCCCGGCTTCCTCGTAATTGAGGCCATAGCGACGCATCACCTCGTCGGTGAGTTGCTTGCCACCGAAGGTCTGCTCGCGGGTGTAGATGCTGCGCTGGTCGCGCAGCACGTTGAGGGTGGTGATCGTAGCGCCCACGTCGAGCAATGCGACCAATCCATCCTTGGGCACCGAGAGCTGGTCGGCGATCAGGCGGAACGCGTTTTCCATCGCGAACGCCTCGACATCCATCACCTTGGCAGTCAGGCCGCCCATCTCCAGCGCCGACTGCCGCAGCTCCACGTTCTCCGAACGCGAGGCCACCAGCAGCACCTGCAGGATCTCGGCATTCCCGGGCATCGGCCCGAGCACCTCGAAATCCATGCTGACCTCATTGATCGGGTACGGGATGTACTGCGCGGCGTCGTACTGGATCTGATCCTCCAGCGCGTCGTCGTCCAGGTTGGCGGGCATGGTGATCAGCTTGGTGATCACCGCCGAGCCCGCTACCGCAGCCGCTGCATGCTTGGCACGGGTGCCGGAACGGCTGACCGCGCGTTTGATCGCCTCGCCGATCGCCTCGACCTCGACGATGGCCTTGTCGACCACGGCGTTGGACGGCAACGGCTCGACCGCGTAATGCTCCACGCGATAGCGGCCACCGCTCTGGCTGAGCTGCAGCAACTTGATGGCAGTGGAACTGATGTCGACGCCGACGAGCGGCGCCTGTGCACTTCCGAAGAGACCCACGGTTTCTCCCCTTCCGACGGTCATTTGTCGGCGGTACATGTACCGGCCGTGACAAAGTAATAACGATTCGCTCACGAAATAGCAAGCGGGCAGCGCGAACTTTTTTCGCCGACCCGCCTCCGACCCCCTCCTCGGACCCTCCCGCCCCCTGACGGAAAGGCGGCTCGATCCCCTGAGCCGGCCGCCCACGTTCTATACTCCATAACCCCACATCCTGCAAACCACCGGACGAATTCCAGGGATGGCACGACTCTTTCGTTGGATCCGCCGCGCGTTCTACGCCGGCCTGCTCCTGCTTGCGCTTGGCGTGGCAGCCCTGGGCATCGGCTATTGGCTGGTGGTGCCGCGCCTGCCGGACGTGGACAGCCTGCGCCACGTCGAGATGCAGTTGCCGCTGAATGTGTATTCGCGCGAAGGCCGACTGATCGCGCAGTTCGGCGAGACGCGGCGCTACCCGGTGCACATCAAGGACGTGCCGCTGCGGGTGCGCGACGCCTTCCTGGCCACCGAGGACGCGCACTTCTACCAGCACCCCGGCGTGGACTGGCGCGGCGTGGCGCGTGCGGTGTGGCTGATCGCCACCACCCACGAGCACCGCGTGCCCGGCGGCAGCACGATCACCCAGCAGGTGGCCCGGCAGTTCTTCCTGAGCAACGAGTACAGCTACACCCGCAAGGCCACGGAAATCCTGCTGGCGTTGAAGATCGAGCGCGAGCTGAGCAAGGACGAGATCTTCGAGCTCTACCTCAACAAGTGCTTCTTCGGCAACCGCGCCTACGGCGTGGCGGCAGCCGCGGATTTCTACTACGGCAAGACGCTCGACCAGCTCAGCCTGGACGAGGCCGCCTCGCTGGCGGCGATCCCCAAGTTCCCCTCCAGCGGCAACCCGCTGTCCAACCCCGAACGCGCGCTGGAACGCCGCAACTGGGTGCTCGACCGCATGGCCGAGAACAATTTCATCACCCCCGCGCAACGCGATGCCGCCAAGGCGCTGCCGCCGCATGCCGCGCCGCACGAACCGCAGGTGGAGGTCGATGCGCCGTACGTGGCCGAGATGGTCCGCCAGGCCATGATCGACCGCTACGGCAGCGACGCCCTCAACCGCGGCTACAAGGTCTACACCACCATCGATGGCGTGAAACAGGCCGCGGCCAACCTGGCGGTGCGCAACGACCTGCTGGTTTACGACCGCCGTCACGGCTACCGCGGCCCCGAGGCCAAACTGGACCTCAACGCCGAGACCGACCGCGCTGCCCTGCTGGGCAAGCTGCAGGCGCGCGGAACCATCGGCGGCTTGCTGCCGGGGGTGGTGACGCAGGCCGGTCCGCGCGATGCGCAGGTGCTGCTGGCCGACGGCAACCAGGTCACCCTCGGCATGGACGACGTGCACTGGGCGCTGGCCGGCAAGTCGCGCATCGACCAGTTGCTCGCGCGCGGCGATGTCATCCGGCTGCTGCCGATCACCCAGGCCGACAAGGACAACCAGGCGCGGGTGGATGCGCTCAACAAGATCCGCGGACAGGTCGATGCCGACAAACTGGCGCCGCCGCCGCCCAACCTGGATCCGACCGCGAACCGGGTGGTCAGCTACCAGCTCGACGAAATTCCCAAAGCGCAGTCCGCGCTGGTTTCGCTGAACCCGGAAGACGGTGCGCTGCAGGCGCTGGTGGGGGGGTTCTCGTTCGCGCAGACCAAGTTCAACCGCGCCACCCAGTCGCTGCGCCAGCCCGGCTCGAGCTTCAAGCCATTCATTTACGCCGCGGCGATGGAGCGCGGCTTCTCGCCGGCCTCGATCGTGCTCGACGCGCCGGTGGTGTTCAACGACCACAGCGCGGGCAAGGTGTGGCGGCCGCAGAACGACGACGGCAAGTTCCTCGGCCCCATGCGCCTGCGCAAGGCGCTGGCGCTCTCGCGCAACCTCGTCTCGGTACGCCTGCTGGATGCGGTCGGGGTGGATTTCGCGCGCAAGTACATCCAGAACTTCGGTTTCACCGAGCAAAGCTTGCCCAACAACCTGACCATGGCGCTTGGCACCGCCTCGGTGCCGCCGATGTGGATGGCGCGCGGCTACTCGGTGTTCGCCAATGGCGGCTTCAAGGTCGAGCCCTACTTCATCGACCGGGTGGTGGACCGCAACGGGGTCACCATCGCCCGCGCGCACCCGGCACGCGCCTGCAAGGGCTGCGTGGAGCGCTCGCAGCAGGACCAGGCGGTTTCGAGCGTGGTGGATGGCTTCGATCTGGCCCCGGTCGCCGGTGCCGCGCCGGCCGCATCAGGCACCGACGGGGACGCGTCCAGCGAGGCTGCCGACGGCGGTTTCGATCTCGACGCCCAGGCTCCGGCGGCCAGCCCCGCAGCCGGCGGCAAGCCGGTCGCGCAAGCCGCGGCGTCGGCTGCCTCGCAAGCCGCCTCGACCGCCACCGATGCGGCATCGGCGCCGCAGGAAGCGACAGCACCGCCGATCCCGCCGATCGATCCGGATTTCGTCGGTCCGCCGGCGACCTTCCCGGCGCGGCGCGCGATCGACGAGCGCACCGCGTTCCTGGTCAAGTCGATGATGCAATCGGTGATCCTGCACGGCACCGGCACCGCGGCGCTGGTGCTGCACCGCGCCGACCTCGGCGGCAAGACCGGCACCACCAACGACATGCACGACGCATGGTTTTCCGGCTACGGCGGGCACTTGGTGACGACCGTGTGGGTGGGCATGGACGACTACTCCACCCTCGGCCACGGCGAGTTCGGCGCGCGCGCCGCGCTGCCGATCTGGATCGACTACATGCGCACCGCGCTGGCCTACCAGCCGGAGAACCCGGTCGTGCCGCCACCGGGCATCGTCACCGTGCAGATCGACGGCGGCGGCCACATCCTCCCGGCCGGCTCCACCGGAGGGATGACCGAATACTTCAAGGCCGAGGAGTTGGCCCGGTTCCAGAACGAGCTCCCCGGGCCGGCCGACTCCAGCGGCAGCACCAGCGAGGAAGCTTTTGATATCTTCTGAGGGTCGGCCTTGGCCGGCCCGGTCCGACGCCGGTCGGAGCGGCCGCGCATCCGCAGGTCTCCCATGCGCCACGCCCCCGACTCGAGCCGGCACGCCCACGCGATCGCGCACACCCAAGCCCGCACCCGCGAACGGCGCCAGCGACTGGCCATCGAGGCGGCGCGGCTGATCAGCGAGGGCGGCATCCGCGACTTCCACCTCGCCAAGCGCAAGGCGGCGCAGCGGCTGGGCATCCACGACGACGCCAGCCTGCCGCGCAACAGCGAGATCCAGGCCGCCCTGCACGACTACCAGCGGCTGTTCCACGGCGATGCGCATGCCGGACTGCTGCGCGAACGACGCCAGGCCGCGGCGCGCGCGCTGGCGTTTTTCGCCGCGTTCGAGCCGCGCCTGGTCGGCGCCGTGCTCGACGGCAGCGCCGACGCCCACTCGGCCGTTTGCCTGCACCTGCATACCGACGAACCCGACCGGGTCGCGGTGTTCCTTGCCGAGCAGGGCATCCCCGCACAGGACTCACACCGCCGCGTACGGCTGGATCGCGAGCGCGCCATCGAGGTTCCGGTGTGGCTGTTCACCGCCGAGGATCTGCCCTTCGACCTCAGCGTGCTGCCGCGCAGCGTGCTGCGCCAGGCGCCACTGGACCGATTCGACGACAAGCCGATGCCGCGCGCCTCGCTGGCCGCGCTGGAAGCCCTGCTCGGGGATGGCTGACGCTGGAAGCGGGCGCCGGCGTTCTGCGCCCGGCCCGGACGCCTGCGCGCCGTTCAGCGCGCCTGGATCGGGGTGAACTCGCGCGCGGTGGCGCCGACATAGACCTGTCGCGGACGCCCGATCCTGGAATCGGCTTCCGCGCTCTGCTCCAGCCAGTGGGAAACCCATCCGGCGGTACGTGCGATGGCGAACATCACCGTGAACATCTCGGTCGGGATGCCCAGCGCCTTGTAGATGATGCCCGAATAGAAGTCCACGTTCGGGTACAGCTTGCGGGAGACGAAATACTCGTCCTTCAGCGCCGCCTCCTCCAGCTTCAGCGCGATCTCCAGCATGGGGTCGTTGACCCCCAGTTCGGCCAGCACCTTGTGGGTCATCTCGCGGATGATGGTCGCGCGCGGGTCGAAGTTCTTGTACACGCGGTGACCAAAGCCCATCAGGCGGAAGCCGGAGTGCTTGTCCTTGGCCCGATCGACCGCCTTGCCGACGTGCTCGGGCTTGCCGATCTCGGCCAGCATGCGCAGCACCGCCTCGTTGGCACCACCGTGCGCCGGCCCCCACAGCGCGGCCACGCCGGCCGCCACGCAGGCGTACGGATTGGCGCCGGTGGAACCGACCAGCCGCACGGTCGACGTGGAGGCGTTCTGCTCGTGGTCGGCGTGCAGGATGAACAGCAGATCCAGCGCCTTGGCCACCACCGGGTTCAGGCGCAGCGGCTCGCTGGGCACCTCGAACATCATGTGCAGGAACCGATCAACGTATTCCAGGTTGTTGCGCGGGTAGCGCAGCGGCCAGCCGATCGAATAGCGATAGCACGCGGCGGCGATGGTCGGCACCTTGGCGATCAGGCGGATCGCCGCGAGCCGGCGCATTTCCGGATCGTCCAGGTCCAGGCCGTGGTGGTAGAACGCCGCCAGCGAGCCGATCATGCCGGTCAGCATCGCCATCGGGTGGGCGTCGTGGCGGAAACCGAACAGGAAGGTCCGGAACGCCTCGTGCATCATGGTGTGATGCGCCACCTCGTGGTCGAAGGCGGCGAACTGCTGCGCGTTCGGCAACTCGCCGTGCATCAGCAGGTAGGCCACTTCCAGGAAATTGGAGTGCTTGGCGAGCTGCTCGATCGGGTAGCCGCGGTACATCAACACCCCGGCATCGCCGTCGATGTAGGTGATCGCCGACTTGCAACTGGCGGTGGCGATGAAGCCCTGGTCGTAGGTGAAATGGCCGGTGGCGCCGGGGAGCTTGCCGATGTCGATGCAGGACGGGCCGACCGTGCCGTGGATCAGCGGCAATTCGACGGACTTGCCGGAGGTGGCATCGTTCAGGACAACGCTCTGGGGCTCGGACACGGGCTGCTCCTTGGCTTGTATTCGGACACGCCGGGGGATCGCCGGAGTCGTCCCGCAAGGTGCAGGGCGCCGGCAGACCGGGTGGAAACGAGGATTATCCCACAGCCGTTGCGGATTCTTGCGCGCGCCGGGGAAATCCGCGCACGCCCACGCAACGGTGGCGCACCGTGGCGCGCGGGCAAGGCCGGCGCCAGGCGATAGCGGCTTACTTCTGGTAGCGCTTGCGGAAGCGATCGACGCGACCGCTGGTGTCCATCATCTTCTGCTTGCCGGTGTAGAACGGGTGCGAATGCGAGGACACGTCGATCTTGATCAACGGATACGCCTGCCCGTCCTCCCACGTGATCGTCTCCTTGCTGGCCAGGGTGGAGCGGGTCAGGAAGGAGAAATCGGTGGTCACGTCCTGAAACACGACCGGGCGGTAATTCGGATGGATGTCGGCTTTCATGGGACGCGCCTTTTGCGGATGGGGTCTTGCGGGAAAAGACCGCCATTTTAGCCAGATGGCGGCGCGTGCCGCAAGTTGCATCAGCCGCGGAGGCCCGGCGAAGGACCTCCAGCCGGCCCGACGCGTGACCCGCAGCCGGCCTCCGCAGGGAGCCCTGTGCCGCGATTGGGCGGCTGGAGTTGGTCTCGCGGCGCCCGGCGCAGCAGGCGCGGGGGCGCCGTTCGCGCCATGTGGCAAGGGCAACCTGCCCAACCCCGCGCGTTGCACGAGGGCATGGTTCCGCGCCTGCGGGAGCAGGCAAGGATTCATCTGGAAAGCGTCTTCACGCCCCCGCGTAGCGTTCGGCGGCACCGACCCAGCGCGCGATCAGGCGCTGCGCGCGCTGGGGGTCGGTGGCCAGCAGGCCGGCCGCCATCTTCTGCACGCCGGGCAACAAGGCGGCGTCGCGCAGCAGGTCCGCGACGCGAAACTGCGCCAGGCCTGCCTGGCGGGTGCCGAGCAGTTCTCCGGGGCCGCGCAGTTCCAGGTCCTTGTTGGCGATCCTGAAGCCATCGGTGGTGGCGCGCATGACCTCGATCCGCTGCCTGGCCAATGCCGACAACGGGGGCTGGTAGATCAGCACGCAGGTCGATACCGCGGCGCCGCGCCCGACCCGGCCACGCAACTGGTGCAACTGCGCCAGCCCGAGGCGTTCGGCATTCTCGATCAACATCAGGCTCGCCCGCGGCACGTCCACGCCTACCTCGATCACCGTGGTGGCCACCAGCACATCCAGCGCCGCATCCTTGAAGGCGCGCATGGCCGCCTGCTTCTCGGCCGGCTTCATCCGGCCATGCACGAAGCCCACGCGCAGTTCCGGCAAGGCCTCGACCAGCTTGCGGTAGAGCGCCGTGGCGGCCTGCGCCGGTGGCAGCGGATTGCCCGGCGTTGCGGCTGGCCCGGCCGCCGCAGGATCACCCCCTTCCTCGTCGATCAGCGTGCACACCCAGTAGGCCTGACGGCCCTCCGCGCAGGCCACGCGCACGCGTTCGATCAACTCGTCACGACGCTGCGCGCCGGCCGCCACGGTCTGCACCGGGGTACGGCCCGGAGGCAGTTCGTCGAGCACCGAGACATCCAGGTCGGCGTACGCCGTCATTGCCAGCGTGCGCGGGATCGGCGTGGCGGTCATCACCAACTGGTGCGGCACCCTCGCGCCGTCCAGGCCCTTGTCGCGCAGCGCAAGACGCTGGTGGACACCGAAGCGATGCTGCTCATCGATGATCGCCAGGCCAAGGTCGGCGAAGACGACGCCTTCCTGCATCAACGCGTGGGTTCCCACCACGATGCTGGACCTGCCCGCGGCGATGTTCGCCAGGGCCAGGCGCCGCGCACGCGCGCCGAGCTTTCCGCCCAGCCACGCCAGATCCACCCCCAGCGGCTGAAACCATGCGCTGAAGGTCGCAAGATGCTGCTCGGCCAGCAATTCGGTCGGCGCCATCAGTGCAACCTGGCGGCCGGCGGCGACCGCGCGCGCTGCGGCCAGCGCCGCCACCGCGGTCTTGCCGGCCCCGACATCGCCCTGCAGCAGGCGCAGCATCGGCTCGGCACGCGCCATGTCCGCGCCGATCTCCCCCAGCACCCGCAGCTGCGCCCCGGTGAGCGCAAAACCCAGCAGTTCGCGCAGGCGGGCGGCGAGCCGGTCATCCGCGGGGATCGGCTGCGCACCGAGCTGGCGGATCGCCATGCGCTTGCGGCGCAGGCTCAATTGATAAGCCAGCAACTCCTCCAGCGCCAGCCGCTGCTGCGCCGGGTGCAGGCCAGCGGCAAGCTGCGCGGTGTCCACGCCGCCAGCCGGCTGATGCACGGTCAGCAACGCCTCGCGCAGGCCAGGCAAGCGATGCGCGGACAACAGATCCGGCGACAGCAACTCCATCTCGGCGGCTGCTGGCAGGCGTTGCAGCGCCAGCCCGACAAGTCGCCGCAAGGTGCCCGGCATGACGCCCGGGACCATCGGATAAACCGGATCGAGCCGTTCGCTGAGCACCGCCGGTTCGGCATCGGCGAGCCACTGGTAACGAGGATGGGCGATTTCGAGCCCCGCCCGCGCTTCGCGTGGCGTACCGAAGGCGCGGATGCGGCGGCCGACGGTGAACTGCGCCGCCTGCGAGGCGGTGAAGTGGAAAAACCGCAACACCAGGCTCGCGCCGCTGGCATCGCCAATGGCCACCTGCAACATCGGCCGAAAGCGGAAACTGCGCTCGACGGCCTCCACCCGCCCCTCGACCTGTGCCGGGATACCGGGCTGCAGCGCGCGGATCGCGCTCAGGCGGGTGCGGTCCTCGTAGCGCAACGGCAGGTGGAACCAAAGGTCCTGGACGCGCTGCAGGCCCTGCGCGGCGAGCTTGGCAGCCACGCCCGCACCGACCCCGGGCAACGCGGCCAGCAGGGTCTCCCCGCTGGCCGCCAGCGCCGGCGCGGCGACTTTGGGTCGTGGCGCGCGGCCCACGCGCGGTTCAGTCCAGTTGCAATACCAGATCGATCTCGACCCTGGCCCCCTTCGGAAGCGCGGCCACGCCGATGGTCGAGCGGGCCGGGAACGGGGCGCTGAAGTTCTGCGCCATCACCGCGTTGACCGCGGCGAAGTCCTTCAGGTCGACGAGGTAGATGCCGACCCGGACGACGTGCAGGAAATTGGTGCCCGCGGCATCACAGACTGCGCGCAGGTTCTTGAACACCTGCCGCGCCTGCGCGGTGATGTCGCCATCGATCAACTCGCCGGTGGCCGGGTTCAGCGGAATCTGGCCGGAGGTGTAGATCGTCTTGCCGGACACCACGGCCTGGCTGTACGGGCCGATCGCGGCGGGGGCGGCATCGCTGGTGATGGGGTGACGGGGCATGGCGTTCTCGTGTTCACGGTCGAGGCATGAGTTTATCCCGGCTTGCCGGATCACCGCCGCTCCCGGCGCGCCATCACCGCGCGAGCCAGGTGCGCCCTTGCATGACGAACGCCGCGCATCCCGTCTCGACTGCCATTTCACAGGGCGCCAGCACTGCTGGATCCCGGCTTCCGCCGGGATGACGGATGGGACGTTCGGCGCCATTCGGGGTTGGCCGCGGGGCCACACGCATGGGCCGCAGCGCGGCGCGAATCGATCAAACCCTCTGCGCGTCCTGCACCACCGTCAGCCTGCGGATCCGCGAGATCACCTCGGCCAGGTGGCGCGCCGACTTGACCTCGATCACGAAGTGCATCACCGAGGCGCTGATGTCGCGTTCCTGGTACTCGACGCTCTCGATGTTGGACTTCGCCTCGGCCACTGCGGCGGCCACCTGCGCCAGCACGCCGGGCTTGTTGACCACCTCGATGCGCAGCTCCGCCAGGTAGTCGCCCTCGACATTGCGATCCCAACTGATGGCAAGGCATCGGTCGGGCAACTTGCGGTATTCCGGGACGTTGGGGCACTCCAGCCGGTGCACCACCACGCCTTTGCCGGCGCTCAGATAGCCCATGATCGGATCCCCCGGGATCGGCCGGCAGCAGGCGGCGAAGCTCAGGATCCCGCGCTCGGCGCCGGAGATCTGGATGTCGTCCGCGCTGGCCGGCCGCGCGTTCTCGTGCGCCGCCCGCCGTGCCAGCACGTGCGCGACTTGCGAGGGCATGCGGTTGCCCATGGCGATGTCCGACAACAGCTCCTCCAGGCGCTTGTAGCGGTTGTCGGCCAGGTACTTGTCCAGGCCCGCCTGCGGCACGGCGTCGAGCGAGGTGCCCTGGGCTTCGAGCGCGCGTTCCAGGATGCGATGGCCCAGATCCACCGCATCCTCGTGCTCGAGGTGCTTGAGGTGGTGGCGGATCGCGGTGCGCGCCTTGCTGGACACCACGAAATCCAGCCAGTTGGTGCGCGGGCTGGCCGACTTGGCGGTGATCACCTCCACCCGCTGCCCGCTGGCCAGCTTGGTGCGCAGCGGTACCAGCTTCTTGTCCACTCGCGCCGCCACCGCGTGGTTGCCCACGTCGGTGTGCACCGCGTAGGCGAAGTCCAGGGCGGTCGAATTGCGCGGCAAGGACATGATCGCGCCCTTTGGCGTGAACAGGTACACCTCGTCGGGGAACAGATCCACCTTGACGTGCTCCAGGAACTCCAGCGAGGAGCTTGCGTACTGCTGCGACTCCAGCAGGCCACGCAACCAGTCGTGCGCGCGGGTCTGCGCGCTGCTCGGGCTGCCGCCGTGCTTGTACACCCAGTGCGCGGCAATCCCGCGCTCGGCGATCAGGTCCATGTCCTCGGTGCGGATCTGCACCTCCAGCGGCGAACCGTGCGGCCCGAACAGGACCGTATGCAGCGACTGGTAACCGTTCACCTTGGGAATGGCGATGAAATCGCGAAAGCGCCCGTCGAGCGGCTTGTACAGCCCGTGCACCGCGCCCAGCGCCTGATAGCACTGGCTCACCGTCTGCACCACCACGCGAAAGCCGAACACGTCCATCACCTGCGCGAACGATTTGCTCTCGCTGCGCATCTTGTTGTAGATGCTGTAGGGCGTCTTGACACGGCCGACCAGGCGGAATGGCAATCCCTCGCCCGCCAGGCGCTCGGCCAGGCGCATCTCGATCGCGCCCATCGCCTCGCGCCGCGCCAGCGGCTGGCTGCGGATGCGGCGCGCGATGGTGGCGTGGCGATGCGGATACAGGGTGCGAAAACCCAGATCCTGCAATTCGCTGCGGATGCGGTTCATGCCCAGGCGCTGGGCGATCGGCGCGTAGATGTCCAGCGTCTCGCGGGCGATGCGCTTCTGGCTGGCCGATACCATCGCTTCGAGCGTGCGCATGTTGTGCAAACGGTCGGCGAGCTTGATCAGGATCACCCGCAGGTCGCGCGACATCGCCAGCAGCATCTTGCGGAAACTCTCCGCATCGGCCTCCTGGCGATCACGGAACTTGAGTCGATCGAGCTTGGTGACCCCCTCCACCAGTTCGGCCACGGCCTCGCCGAAACCTTCGGCGAGCACGTCCCGCTGCAGCGGGGTGTCCTCCAGCGCGTCATGCAGGATGGCCGCGCACAACGCCTCCACGTCCATGCGCAGGTCGGCGAGGATCGAGGCTACGGCGACGGGGTGGGTGATGTAGGGCTCGCCGCTGCGACGGGTCTGCCCGGCATGCGCCGATGCACCCAGCAAATAGGCGCGGCGGACGGTCGCGACCTGGTCGGGCGGCAGGTAATCACGCAACTTCGCTTCCAGCGCAGCCACGTCATCGGGCACCGTGACCGGCCCGTCCGACGTGAATTGCGTGCGTTGCTCGTCCATGACCCGAGCGTAACCGGGCCGACCGGGCGCGGCAATGCGTCCGATTGCCTGCACCGCGGAGGTTGCCCTCGCGTCAAGGCGACGGGGCGATCACGCAGGCGTCATCGAGGGATGCCGCCTGGCGCGGTAAACCGGGACGATCAGTCGTCGCCGCCCTTGGACATGTCGTCGTCGACGACTTCCGCCGCAGCCCACTCCAGCGCCTCGCGCTCGCGGCGTTCCCGCTCGCTGCGATCGACCTGATCGATCGTGGCCTGGTCGATGCGGCGCGCGGCGATCTCGCGCAACGCCAGCACGGTCGGCTTGTCGCCGTGCTCGGTGCCGTCGAGCACCGAAGGCACCCCGCGCGCCAGCTGGCGGGCGCGCTTGGACGCCATCACCACCAGTTCGAAACGGTTGTCCACCACTTCCAGGCAATCTTCGACGGTCACGCGGGCCATGCTTGCTCCAGATCAGATACCGGACAGATGCCCGGGTTCGCGAGTGAACTGTGCATTTTAGGGGTCGGCACGACGCACCGCAACCTCAGCATCACGCAACCGCGCCATTCGACACCTGTCGACAACAGACGCGCCAGGCCATCCGAGCCACGCAGGACACCTAAAAAGCAAGCCCGGCGCGAGGCCGGGCTTGCATGCACTGCATGACGCGCTGGATCAGTTCTGCACGTTCAACTCGGTACGGCGGTTCTGCGCGCGACCGGCCGGGTTGTCCGAACCGTCAGGGTTGGTGTTCGGCGCAATCGGGTGGCTCTCGCCGTAACCGTGCGGTCCCACCAAGCGACCGGCATCGATGCCATTCTTCACCAGGAAGTCGTACACGATCTTGGCGCGACGCTCGGAGAGCTTCATGTTGTAGGCATCCGAACCGATCGAGTCGGTGTGGCCGGCAACCTCCACGCGCAACTGCGGGTACTTGTTCAGCACCGCGACGGCCTCGTTCAGGATCGCCACCGCATCCGGGCGCAGCTTGGACTTGTCGAAGTCGAAGTTCACGCCACGCAGGTCGATGGTCACCGGAACCGGGCAGCCGTCCGGACCCACGGCCGTACCAGCCGCGGTGTTCGGGCACTTGTCGTTGCAGTCGTTGACGCCGTCACCGTCGGAATCCTTGTCCGCGCAGGTGACCACCGGCGCCGGCGCCGGGGCCGGCTCGACGGGCTTCATCGGCTCCGGACCCAGGGCCACGGTCACGCCGACCGAGGCCAGCAGATCGACGAAGTGGCCGGTCGTTGGCGCCTGCACCGAATTGTTGAACCCGTCATAACGGGCGCCAACCTCGGTACGGATGCCGTAACGGCCGTAATTGGCCTGCAGGCCGACGCCGAACACCGCCGCCAGGTTGTCCTCGGAATTGTGGAAGGGCAGACCGCCGAACCAGTAACCTTCGCGGTTGTGCTGCCAGCCCAGGCCGAAGCGCACGTATGGATTCCAGTCACGCCCCTCCTTGCGGAAGTGGTACAGGGCATCCAGCGACACGCCATACTGCTGCCAGTGCAGGCCGCTGTCGGGATTGTTCTCGCGCGCGCTCTGGCTGTTGAAGTTCAGTTCCAGCGCCCAATTGGGCGACAACGGCTTGCCGACACCGATCATGCCGAACGGCGCGTTGTAGTTCTGGCGCGCATTGTCCTGGTAGTTGTAGCCGAACGATCCGTCGATGTACCAGCGATCGTCGTAGCTCTGCGCAGCCGCGGTCTGCACCAGGCCGATCGCACCAAACAGGGCCAGGCAAAGAATCTTCTTCTTCATTTGAATCTCCTCACGGTTTGATGACGACCTTGCGAAACCAATCCAATCCGAAACGGGGCCAGTCCATTGCACTCGGGAAAGCAGCCGCGATCCCCCGCAAACCGCCTTGTTAACGAGAGACTAACAAGTTCCCGCGATCCGCGCAAGCAGTGTCTATTCGGTCACGAATTCGTTCAGCAAGCGTTGGATCGGGGTCGCATCCAGGGCCGCCGGATCCCTCGCCAGGGCCAGGATGTCATCGACCTTCGCCGCCGGCAGGTGGCCGCGCAGCGCCGCCTCGAACTTGGCCAGCAACACCGGGATACCCTCGACGCGGCGCTTGCGGTGGCCGATCGGATAGTCGATCGACACCTGCTCGGTCGAACTGCCGTCCGCGAAGAACACCTGCACCGAATTGCCGATGTAGCGCTTGCCCGGGTCGAAATAATCCTTGGTGAACTGCGGATTCTCCTCCACCGCCATCTTCGCGCGCAGCGCATCGATGCGCGGGTCGGCGGCCACCGCATCGGTGTAGTCGTCCGCGCTCAGGCGTCCGAAGATCAACGGCACCGCCACCATGTACTGGATGCAATGGTCGCGGTCGGCATAGTTGGCCAGCGGGCCGGTCTTGTCGATGATGCGCACGCCGGCTTCCTGGGTGCGGATCACGACCCTTTCGATTTCCGCGATCCGATCCTTGACCTGCGGGTGCAGCGCCATTGCGCACTCCACCGCGGTCTGGGCGTGGAACTCGGCCGGGAAGCTGATCTTGAACAGCACGTTCTCCATCACGTAGCTGCCGAACGGACGTTCGAACCGGAACGGCTGGCCCTTGAAGGCGACGTCGTAATAGCCCCACGTCGTTGCGCTCAGCGCGCTCGGATAGCCCACCTCGCCCTTGACCGCGTTCAGCGCAAGGGTCACCGCACGCCGGCAGGCGTCGCCGGCGGCCCAGCTCTTGCGCGGGCCGGTGTTGGGCGCGTGGCGGTAGGTGCGCAGCGCGCCGTTGTCGATCCAGCTGTGCGACACCGCGTTGACGATCTGCTCGTGACTGCCGCCGAGCATCGCCGTGGTCACCGCGGTGGACGCCAGCCGGACCAGGATCACGTGGTCGATGCCGACCCGGTTGAAGCTGTTCTGCAGCGCGTAGCAGCCCTGGATCTCGTGCGCCTTGATCGCCCAGCCGAGCACGTCGCGCACGGTGATCGGCTTGCCACCATCACGCTCGGCCTTGCGCGAGAGGTAATCAGCCACCGCGAGAATGGCGCCGAGGTTGTCGGAGGGGTGGCCCCATTCGGCGGCCAGCCAGGTGTCGTTGAAGTCCAGCCAGCGCACCTGCACGCCGATGTTGTAGGCGGCCTGCACCGGATCGAGCTCGAAGCCGGTGCCGGGCACGCGCGCGCCGCCAGCCAGCGTCGCCCCCGGCACGATCGGGCCGAGATGGCGGACGCAGGCCGGATGCTTAATCGCCAGCATCGCGCAGGCCAGCGAGTCCAGCAGCATCCAGCGCGCGGTGTCGAAGGCTTCGGTGGAGTCGATGCGGTAGCCGGTGACGTAATCGGCGATGTCCACCATCGCCTGGTCGGGTTGGGGTCGAACGGCTGAGCGAATGTCCGGCTGACTCATGGCCCCACTCCTGACGATTGCAGATGCCCGCGTGTCGCGGCCGGCAGGCGAATGCCGGATCGACCGCGGTCAGCTGCGTTCGATCGCCGACAACGCTTCCTCCGGTACCCTCACCATGCCTTCCATGAGGATGCGGGCACTGCGGCTCATGCTCGCGCGGACCACCTGCCAGGCGCCATCGACCTGGCGCGCCTGAGCGCCCACCCGCAAGGTCCCCGAGGGGTGGCCGAAGCGCACCGCCTCGCGCGCGCCGCCACCGGCAGCGCGGTTGACCAAGGTTCCCGGTACCGCCGCGGCGGCGCCGATCGCCACCGCCGCGGTGCCCATCATGGCGTGGTGCAGCTTGCCCATCGACAGCGCGCGCACGTTCAGGTCGATGTCGGCGGCACGCACGTTCTTCCCGCTGGAGGCGACGTAGTCCGCAGCCGGGGCGAGGAAGGCGAGCTTCGGGGTGTGCTGGCGCTGGGCGATCTGAGCCAACTCGTCGATCAGACCCATCTTCAGCGCGCCGTGGGCGCGGATCGTCTCCAGCCGTGCCAGCGCCTTCGCATCCTCGTTGATCGCACCCTGCAGCTCGGTTCCGGCATAACCGAGCGCGGCGGCATCGACGAAAACGGTCGGGATGCCGGCATTGATCAGGGTCGCCTGCAGCACGCCCACGCCGGGTACGTCGAGTTCATCGACGAGGTGGCCAGTGGGGAACATGCCCTTGCCGGCAGCATCGCCGTCACCCTCCTCCGAAGGATCGAGAAATTCCAGAACGATCTCCGCGGCCGGAAAGGTCACGCCGTCGAGTTCGAAATCGCCGCTCTCCTGCACCTGTCCGTCGGTGATCGGCACATGGGCGAGGATGGTCTTGCCGATGTTGGCCTGCCAGATTCGCACGGTGCACACGCCATCGCGCAGGATGCGCGCCGGATCGATCAGCCCGGAGGCGATCGCGAACGGCCCGACCGCCGCCGACAGGTTGCCGCAGTTGCCCGACCAATCCACGAACGCCTTGTCGATGGCGACCTGGCCGAACAGGTAATCGACGTCGTGGTCGGCGCGCGAGCTGGGCGAGACGATCGCGGTCTTGCTGGTGCTGGAGGTCGCCCCGCCCATGCCGTCGGTCTGTTTGCCGTAGGGGTCGGGGCTGCCGATCACCCGCAGCAACAGGCTATCGCGCGCGGCGCCGGGAACCTGCGCCGCGGCCGGCAAGTCGGCCAAGCGGAAGAACACGCCCTTGCTGGTGCCGCCGCGCATGTAGGTGGCGGGGATGCGAAGTTGCGGGGGATGCGGCATGGCGGGGATCGCTGGCGGGGATGGGCGAATTGTAACGACCCGCCGACGGCGCTTGCGAACGGGCGATGGCGGGCGACGTCGGGCTGGATCGCTCGCGGATGCGCGCGAAGCCTTCGAGGCTCGGTTCGGATTTGGCTGCCGGCACTCAGTCGCGTTGCGGGCCGCAGTGGCCAGCGTTCATCCTTCCCCAATACGCGATCAGCCCTGCTGCAACCATGCCGGAATGCCCCGGTGCGCGTGCAGGACTCGCCCGACCTCGACGTGCCGTGCGCGTTCCACGAAAAACACCAGATACGGGAACCCCTTGACCGGCCAGCAGCGCAAGCCATCGAGATTGAGCTCGGCCGCGTACGGGGTCGATCCGGCCTTGGGGTAGCTACCGATGTGCCGCAACGCGCCCTGCACCGCGGCGACCCAGCGCTGGGCCAGTCCCGAACCACCCTCCTTCCGATACCAAGCGGTGGCCTGTCGCAGATCCTGACGGGCCTTGGCGCTGAGGGTGACGCGCGTTGGCGTCACGGCTCGGATCGGCCTTTAGCGACCTCGCGCAACTGTGCAAAAAACGTCGCGTCTGCTTCTTGGGCCGGCCCCGACCCAAACCCCTCCATCAGCAGCGCACGCACTTTCGCCACATCGCGCTGCTTGCGGATCAACTCGCGCAGGTACTCGCTGGTCGAGCCGTAGGCATGTTCGGCGACCTGGGCATCGACGAACGCCTTCAGGTCGTCGGGCAAGGAGATGTTCATGGTGGCCATGGCGCGTTCCGATGGCAAGGATTGCCATCGAGTCTGCGCCCGGCAGGGTGCGGCCGCAAGCGGCATCCTGCGCCGGCCGCAGGCATCACCGCGGCGACCCGGCGCCGCACGAGGAAGCGTGTCGTTCCCGCCACGGCCACCGCGCGCCAGGCCGCACCGTTCCGCCGCGCCTCAGGCCGCCTTGCTGGCCGCCAGGAAATCCTGCGCGAACCGCTGCAGCACCCCGCCGGCCTGGTAGATCGCCACATCCTCGGCGGTGTCCAGCCGGCAGGTGACCGGCACCTCCACGCGCTCGCCGCTGCGGCGGTGGACGACCAAGGTCAGCTGCGCACGCGGGGCCGGGCTGCCGAGCACGTCGTAGGTTTCGGTGCCATCCAGAGCGAGGGTCTTGCGATCGGTGCCCGGCTGGAACTCCAGCGGCAGCACGCCCATGCCGACCAGATTGGTGCGGTGGATGCGCTCGAAGCCCTCGGCCACGATCGCCTCCACCCCCGCCAGCCGCACGCCCTTGGCCGCCCAGTCGCGCGAGCTGCCCTGGCCGTAGTCGGCGCCGGCGACGATGATCAGCGGCTGGCCGCGCTCCATGTAGGTCTCGATCGCCTCCCACATCCGCACGAGCTTGCCTTCCGGCTCGATCCGCGCCAGCGAGCCCTGCTTCACCGCGCCATCGACGACCACCATTTCGTTGATGAGCTTGGGGTTGGCGAAGGTCGCGCGCTGCGCGGTCAGGTGGTCGCCGCGGTGGGTGGCGTAGGAATTGAAGTCCTCCTCCGGCAGGCCCATTTTCGCCAGGTACTCGCCGGCGGCGCTGTCGCGCAGGATCGCGTTCGACGGCGAGAGGTGGTCGGTGGTGATGTTGTCGCCGAGCACAGCCAGCGGGCGCATGCCGCGCAGCGTGCGCGCGCCGGCCAGCGCGCCTTCCCAGTACGGCGGCCGGCGGATGTAGGTGCTGGTCTCGCGCCAGCCGTACAGCGGCGCGGCCATGCCGGCCGGCCCGCCGGTGCGGGCGAACATCGGCTCGTAGACGCGGCGGAACTGCTCGGGCTTGACGTGCTGGGCGAGGATGGCGTCGATCTGGGCATCGTCGGGCCAGATGTCGACCAGCCGCACGTCCTGTCCGTTCGCATCGACGCCCAGCACATCCTTTTCGATGTCGAAGCGGATCGTGCCGGCGATCGCCCAGGCCACCACCAGCGGCGGCGAGGCCAAGAAGGCCTGCTTGGCGTAGGGATGGATGCGGCCATCGAAATTGCGGTTGCCCGAAAGCACCGCGGTGGCGTACAGGTCGCGTTCGACGATCTCGCGCTGGATCACCGGGTCGAGCGCGCCGCTCATGCCGTTGCAGGTGGTGCAGGCGAAGCCGACGATGCCGAAGCCGAGCTGCTCCAGCTCCGGCAGCAGACCGGCCTCGCGCAGGTACGACTCCACCGCCTTGGAGCCGGGCGCCAGCGAGGTTTTCACCCACGGCTTGCGGCGCAGGCCGCGGGCGTTGGCATTGCGCGCCAGCAGGCCGGCGGCGATCACGTTGCGCGGGTTGGAGGTGTTGGTGCAACTGGTGATGGCGGCGATGATGACCGCGCCATCGGGCATCAGCCCCTGCGCCTGCTCGGCGCGACCGGAAGCCAGCTTGGCCGGATCGGCGATGCCGCGCGCGGCCAGCTCGCTGGTCGCCACCCGCTTGTGCGGGTTCGACGGCCCGGCCATGGTGCGCACGACGGCCGCCAGGTCGAAGCTCAGCGTCCGGTCGTACTGCGCGCCG
This sequence comes from uncultured Gammaproteobacteria bacterium, assembly GCA_964640525.1. GTDB lineage: Bacteria > Pseudomonadota > Gammaproteobacteria > Xanthomonadales > Xanthomonadaceae > SZAS-103. The sequence goes on from CAZXGS010000008.1 coordinate 51,909, forward strand.
CGCAGGCTGTCCGACCACAGCCCGGCCTGCTTCGCATAGGTCTCGACCAGCCGGACCTGCTGCGGCTCGCGCCCGGTCAGGCGCAGGTAAGTCAGGGTCTGCTCGTCGATCGAGAACAGCGCCGCGGTGGCGCCGTACTCCGGGGTCATGTTGGAGATGGTGGCGCGATCGCCCAGGGTCAGCGCTGCCGCGCCCTCGCCGAAGAACTCGATGTAGGCGCCGACGACTTTCGCGTTGCGCAGGAACTCGGTCAGCGACAGCACGATGTCGGTGGCGGTGATGCCCGCCCCCGGGCGGCCGCGCAGTTCGACGCCGACGATCTCCGGCAGCCGCATCCACGAGGCGCGGCCGAGCATCACCGATTCGGCCTCCAGCCCGCCGACGCCGACCGCGATCACCCCCAGCGCGTCCACGTGCGGGGTGTGGCTGTCGGTGCCGACGCAGGTGTCGGGATACGCCACCCCGTCCTCCACGCCGACCACGGGGCTCATCCGCTCCAGGTTGATCTGGTGCATGATCCCGTTGCCCGGCGGGATCACGTCGACGTTGCGGAACGCCTTTTTCGTCCACTCGATGAAGTGGAAGCGATCCTCGTTGCGGCGATCCTCAATGGCGCGGTTCTTGGCGAACGCATCCGGGTCGTAGCCGCCGCATTCCACCGCCAGCGAGTGGTCGACGATCAACTGGGTCGGCACCACCGGATTGATCTGCGCCGGGTCACCGCCTTGATCGGCGATCGCATCACGCAGGCCGGCCAAGTCCACCAGCGCGGTCTGGCCGAGGATGTCGTGGCAGACCACGCGCGCCGGGAACCACGGGAAGTCGAGGTCGCGGCGGCGTTCGATGAATTGCCTGAGGTAGTCGTCGCGCAGCGCCGGATCGGCGCGGCGCACGATGTTCTCGGCATGGACGCGGCAGGTGTAGGGCAGCGTGTCCCAGGCGCCGGGGCGGAGGGCATCGACCGCCGCGCGGGCGTCGAACCAGTCCAGCTCGGTGCCGGGCAGCGGCTTGCGGAATTCGCTGTTCATGCGTGGAAATCCCTGCTGTGGAAAGCCCCTCTCCCACCGGGAGAGGGGTTGGGGTGAGGGGCCGGCCGCCCACGCAGGTCCGCGCTCGCACCGACCCCTCATCCGCCCCTTGCGGGGCACCTTCTTCCGCCGGGAGAAGGGAGGCGATGCGCATCGCCTTGCAGGCAACAGCCGAACGCCCATTGTGCCAGATGCGGCCGTACGCCTCGGTGATCGTCCGACCCATCGACCCCGTTCCATTGTCACCCAAACCGTCACCCAGCCACTTGTCGGCGATCCCGCGACTTGGCATATTCATACGATCGTTTGAAGCGCTTGCAGGCCACCCGTGCCCTACCCGCACCTGTTCGCCCCGCTCGATCTGGGCTTCTGCACCCTGCCCAACCGCGTGTTGATGGGCTCGATGCACACCGGGCTGGAGGACCGCGCTGCCGACTTCCCGAAGCTGGCCGCCTACTTCGCCGAGCGCGCCCGCGGCGGGGTCGGACTGATGGTCACCGGCGGGGTGGCGCCGAACCTGCGCGGTTGGCTCAAGCCCTTCGCCGGCAAGCTGAGCTGGAAGTGGGAGATCCACAAGCACCGCATCGTCACCCGCGCGGTCCACGACGTCGGGGGCCGGATCTGCCTGCAACTGCTGCACGCCGGGCGCTACGCCGCGCACCCGTTCGCGGTCGCGCCATCGCGGATCAAGTCGCCGATCAGCCCGATCACCCCGCGCGCCCTGTCCTCGCGCGGCGTGGATCGGGTGATCGAGGACTTTGCGCGCTCGGCGCGGCTGGCGCGCGAGGCCGGCTACGACGGCGTGGAGATCATGGGCTCGGAGGGCTACCTCATCAACGAGTTCCTCGCTCCGCGCACCAACCAGCGCAATGACGCCTGGGGCGGCGACGCCGCACGGCGGATGCGTTTTGCCAGCGAGATCGTGCGCCGCACCCGCAGCGCCTGCGGGCCGGATTTCATCATCATCTTCCGGCTGTCGATGCTGGAACTGGTCGAGGACGGCTCGTCCTGGGACGAAACCATCGCCCAGGCGCAGGCGGTCGAGGCCGCGGGCGCCACGATCCTCAACACCGGGATCGGCTGGCACGAGGCGCGGGTGCCGACGATTGCCACCTCGGTACCGCGCGCGGCGTTTGCCGGCGTCACCGCGCGCATGCGTCCGCACGTGAAGCTGCCGCTGGTGGCGACCAACCGCATCAACATGCCGGAGGTGGCCGAGGCGATCCTCGCCGCCGGCACCGCCGACATGGTGTCGATGGCGCGGCCGCTGCTGGCCGATGCGGATTGGTGCAACAAGGCCCGGGCCGGCCGCAGCGAATCGATCAACACCTGCATCGCCTGCAACCAAGCCTGCCTGGACCACGTGTTCGCCGGCAAGAAGGCCAGTTGCCTGGTCAACCCGCGCGCCTGCGCGGAGACCGAGTTGAATTACCTGCCGACCAAGGCACCGCGACGGATCGCCGTGGTCGGCGCCGGCCCGGCCGGCATGGCCTGCGCCGCGGTCGCCGCCCAGCGTGGCCACCGCGTGAGCCTGTTCGACGACCACGACGAGATCGGCGGTCAGTTCAACCTCGCCAAGAAAATCCCCGGCAAGGAGGAGTTCCACGAGACCCTGCGCTATTACCGCAACCGCCTGCCCGAGGAAAACGTCGAGCTGCGGCTGGGCCGGCGCGCCAGCGCGGCCGACCTGGACGGTTTCGACGCGGTGGTGATCGCCACCGGCGTGACCCCGCGCGCGGTGGACTTCCCCGGCCACGACCACCCCAAGGTCGTCGGCTACCTGGACGTGCTGGGCGGCCGCGTCGTGGCCGGCGCGAGCGTGGCGATCATCGGCGCCGGCGGGATCGGTTTCGACGTCGCCGAGTTCCTCGTCCAGGAAGGCACATCGCCCACCCTGGACACCGGCAAATGGATGGCCGAATGGGGCGTGGACCCCGATCAACGCGCACGTGGCGGCCTGACGCCCGCTGCCATCGAACCTCCGGCGCGCGAGGTCTGGCTGCTCCAGCGCAGCACCGGCAGGCCCGGCAGGAAGCTGGCGCGCACCACCGGCTGGATCCACCGCGCGGCCCTCAAGGCCAAGCGGGTGAAGGTGATCGGCGGCGTCGAGTACCTGGGCGTGGACGATGCGGGGCTGCGCATCCGCGTGGATGGCAGCGAACAGGTGCTGGCCGTGGATCATGTGGTCATCTGCGCCGGACAGGAACCCCTGCGCGAACTGGCGCAGCCGCTACGCGATGCCGGGCGCGAGGTACACGTGATCGGTGGCGCGGACGTGGCCGCGGAACTGGATGCCAAACGCGCCATCGACCAGGGCTGCAGGCTGGCGGCAAGGCTGTAGGGAACCTCGAAAAACTCCGTCATTCCCGCGAAAGCGGGAATCCAGCGTCTTTCAAACCATTGAAATTCAACGACTCTGGATCCCCGCCTGCGCGGGGATGACGAGCAAAAACCGGTTTTTCGAGGTTCCCTGTAGGAAGCAACCGGCTCCGTACCGCCATCCTCGCGGCGTTCGACCGCCGCCGGCCGGTCGCGTGGCGAGGGTGATCCAGAACGCCATCACCCAAAGTCTCCCGAATCCGTTCGGGGCGTGCCTCAGAACGGGTTCGCGCAGGCCTTTGCGGTCTTGCCGAACATCTCGGTCTGGATCGCCGGAGACTGCATCAGCAGGTTGGCATAGGACTGAATCGGGATGCCGCCGGCACGGTAGCAAGCCGTGCCGAAGCCGGCGTCGTTGCCCGCACCGTTCATCAACTGGGTCACCCAGCGCACCGGCCAGACGATGACCGGATCGCAGTAATTCACCCGGATGCTGAGGATGTTGGCGTCCTGGATGCTCTGCTTGGACTTCGCGCCGGGCGTGGTGCTCCGGTACAACAGCCTGGCGTTGGGAATCGCGGTGATCGGGGTGCCATTCACCAGCACGTTGTTGTTGGTCGCGAAGTCCTTGAACGAATTGGCGGTCGGGTTGAGCACGTCGATCGCCACATTGTCCAGGCCACCGATGGCGCCCAGCGTGGTCTTGGTCCAGGCGTTGACCAGCGACGAGGTGTAGCCGGCGATATCGCGATTCATGTTCGCGGACTGGTACAGCGGCACCAGCCCCTTGATCACGCCGGCGCGGATCGAACACACGCTGCCGTTGGCAACGATGCCCTCGCGCGCGCCGGAAATCGCGGCTTGGTCGAGCGTGGTCTTGGCCATGAAGAACAGCGCGAACTGCAGGATGCCCAGGGTCAGCAACAGCAACACCGGGATCACGATGATGAACTCGGCCAGCGATTGACCGGCCATGGCGTGGCGCCTGCCCAGCCGGGGTGCCAGCGGCTGCCGCACGGACCTTTTCATGGGATGCCCTCCGTCGTTGCGCAGGTCCGCGCACGCGAACCCGATCCGACATCGCCCTTCGTTGCGCTCGCGACCCCAACGAGGCCACGCGCGACACCCGCATCACCGTCACCCGCCGCCTTGGCGTTGCTGGCCGGGCCGGCATGGACGATTCCTGCGGTCATGGCACACCCGCATCGCTCACCGTCAATTGGCGCTGCGGCGTGATGCCCGCCCGCGCGCACGCGCCGGCGGCGAACTCCACCGTCGTCCTGGCCCGCAGGCAGGCGGCCATGCGCATCGGCCGCAGCGCGCTGACCACCCGCAGCACCACGCCGGAGGCGTCGAGGAACACCACGTCGATGGCGTACCGCATGCCCACGGTGTGGACGGCGTTGCAGCGCTCCAGGTACATCGCCTCGCCCGCCGCCAGCGGCGGCCGCCACAGCAGGCCGCGCATTCGCTCCAGCGGGCCGCGCGTCACCAGCAGCCGATCCGCCACGACCTCCCCACCCGACAGCAGCCTGGCGAGTTTCAAAACAACCCCTGCTCGGCAACCATCATCACGATCGGGAACGCGATCACGATGAAGGTGGTGGGAAAGATGAACATGACCAGCGGAAACAGCAGCTTCACCGGCGCTTCCATGGCCATCTTCTCGGCGCGCTGGAAGCGTTCGTTGCGGCGCCGCTCGGCCTGCAGGCGCAACACCTTGCCGACGCTGGCGCCGACCTGCTCGGCCTGGATGATCGCCGAGACGAACGAGGACACCTCGGGGATCGTCAGCCGCTCGTCCATGCGCCGCAGCGCGTCGGAGCGGTTCAGGCCGGCGCGGATGTCGCGCAGGACAAGGAAGAATTCCTGCCGCAGTGCGCCCTTCGGGCCCTTCTCGATGGTCTGCGCCATCGCGTTGGTGAAGTTCAGGCCGGCTTCCATGCCGAGCACGATGTAGTCCAGGAAGATCGGCAGCTCCTTGAGGATCGACTTGTGCCGATGGGTGAAGCGCTGGTTGAGCCACATCAGCGGGTAGAACAAGCCAAGCACGACGCCGAAGGCGGTCAGCGACCACGCCATCATCGGCCCGGTCTCGCGCACGCCGACGTAGATCAGGCCGCCCAGCGCCACCGCACCGATCAGCATCACCGAGCAGAACTCCTCGGCGGTCAGCATGTAGTTGGCACCGGAGCGGGCGATCTTCACGTACACGCCCTCCAGCAGCGGCGTGGGCAGACGCGAGCCGATGTAGGTGGACACGAAGCGCACCAGCGGCCAGATCGCGCGCAGGATGCGCGGCAGCGGGTCCAGGTAGAGGCGATCCTCCTCCGGCAGCTCCCACTGCAGGCCGGCCAGCGCCCAGATCGCCAGCACGACGGTGGCGATCACCAGCAGCGAAATGAGGACGATCAGGATCATACGTCGATGTTGGTGATCTTGCGGATGCCGATGAAGCCCAGGATTTCCATGATCACGATCACGCCCAGGGTCATGTATCCGGGCATGCTGGTGAACAGCGGCGCCATCTCGCGCGGTTGCAGTTGGGTCAGGACCACGATCATCAACGGCGGCAGCGAGGTCATCACCAGGCCCTGGATCTTGCCCATCGAGGTCAGGCTGCGGATCTTGCCCTCGACCTGGATGGTGCGGGTGATGGTGCCGGCCAGCGAGTCGAGCATCTCGCCGAGGTTGCCGCCGGTCTCGCGCGAGATGCGCACGCCGGCGGTGAACAGACCCATCTCCTCGAGCGGGATGCGCTCCTCCATCTTGCCCAGCGCATCCTCGAAGCTCATCCCCATGCGCTGGTTGCGCAACATCAACGAGAACTCCTGCGACAGCGGCGGGTGGGCTTCCTTGGCGAGGTTCTCCAGGGTGGTCATCACGCTGGCGCCGGCGCGCAGCGAACTGGCCATGACCGCCAGCGCATCGGGCAACTGGTTGCGGAACTTGTCCATCCGGCGTTTGCGCACGAAGTTGACGATCAACTTGGGCGCGATGATGGGTACCGGCAGGCTGAGCAGGGTGAACACCATGTTGTCGGTGAACAGCCACACCAGCGCCGGCACCGCGATGAACCCGAGGAAATACACCACCGCCAGCTTGCGATAGTCCACGAACACGAACATGTCGGCGAGGTCGCGCTCGGTCGTGCCCTTGAGCTTCTCGACCTGCTTGTCGGCGAGGTGGCCCATGAACATCAGCGCCACCCAACCGAACAGCACCAGGGTGAGGACCACGCAGACGATGATGGCCGCGATCATCATAGGTGGCGACTGCCCTTGGCGAAGAAGATCGAACGGTCGATCTCGATGCCGCGCGCACCCAGTTCCTCGTAGAACTCGGGAACCCGGCCGGTGGCGACGAACTCACCGACCACCCGGCGTTCGGAGTCGAAGCCCTGCTGCTTGAACTGGAAGATGTCCTGCAACTGGATCACCCCGTTCTCCATCCCGGTCACCTCGGTGATGTGGGTGATCTTGCGGGCGCCATCGGACATGCGGTTCTGCTGCACGATGATGTTGATCGCCGAGGACACCTGCTGGCGGATCGCCAACACCGGCAGGTCCATGCCGGCCATCAGCACCATCACTTCCAGGCGCGCCAGGGTGTCGCGCGGCGAGTTGGCGTGCACGGTGGTCAACGAGCCGTCGTGGCCGGTGTTCATCGCCTGCAGCATGTCCAGCGCCTCGCCGCCGCGGCACTCGCCGACCACGATGCGGTCCGGGCGCATGCGCAGGCAGTTGCGCACCAGGTCGCGAATGCTTACCGCGCCCTTGCCCTCGACATTGGCCGGCCGCGATTCCAGCGAGATCAGGTTGGTCATGCCCAGCCGCAGTTCGGCGGCGTCTTCGACCGTGATCACGCGTTCGCGGTCGGGGATGAAATTGGACAGGATGTTGAGCAGGGTGGTCTTGCCCGAGCCGGTGCCGCCGGAAATGATGACGTTGCGCCGCTGCTCCACGCACAGGCGCAGGAAGTTCATCATCTCGTGGTTGGCCGAACCGAAGTCCACGAAGTCCTTGGCCACCAGCTTGCGCCTGGCGAACTTGCGGATGGTGATGTTGGGCCCCTTGAGCGCCAGCGGCGGGATCACCGCGTTGACGCGCGAGCCGTCGCGCAGGCGGGCATCCACCATCGGCGAGCCCTCGTCGATGCGGCGGCCCAGCGGGGTGACGATGCGTTCGATCGCCGACAGCACCGCCTGGTCGCTGGAGAACACCACCGGTGCCGGCTCCAGCCGGCCGCCACGCTCGATGAAGATCTGGTCGAAGCAGTTGACCATCACCTCGCTGATGCTCTCGTCGGCCAGCAGGACCTCCAGCGGGCCAAGACCGATCGCCTCGTTGAGCGCGTTGCGCGCCAACTGGTTGCGATCATAGGTGCCGATCAGGCCGGGGTCCTCGTTGATGATCTCCTCGATCAGCTCACGGGTCTTGGCGCGCAGCTCGGCCTCGCTCAGCCGCGTCACGTCCAGCCGACGGAAGTCCATCCTGGCGATGATCCGGTCGTGGATCGTGCGCAGGACGGCGTATTCGCCCTGGTCGAAGGCGTTGCCGGCCGCAGGCAGCGCGTCGGCGAACGGCTCCCGTGCCGGCGTCATCACCGCGGCGGAGGGCATGGCGCTGGCGGTGGCCGCCGTGCCGCCGGCTTCCTTCTGCAATACCGCCTGGATCTTGTAGCTGCCGATTCCGACGACGTCGTCAGGCAGCAACGGGCCGTGGGTGCGCGAGATGCGGTGCGAGTTGACCGTGGTGCCGGCGCGACTGCCCTCGTCGCGCACGTAGATGCCGTCCTCCTGCACCACCAGCACCGCGTGCGTGCGGCCCACGTCCCAGCCCTGCAACACCACGAGGTTTTCCACCGACTTGCCGATCGCGCAGATCGGCGCATTGCAGTTGACCGTCTGCACCTTGCCGCGCGAGTTGGAAACAGTTACCTGGAACATGGTTCACGCCACCGCCGGAATGTTCGATCTTCATACCACGCCGCGCTTCCGACGCAACCGTCCCCGGTGCGTCGGCGCCGACACTCCGGCTATCCGTGACCCGGGGATGGCGCCGCTGCGGATGGCGCCGTCGCTGCATTGGCCGTTCCGGCAGACGCCGACCCGCCGCCCGCGTTCCCGGCCGCGCGCGCAGCGGCCTGCGCCTTCACCGGCGGTGCCGGGGCCACGGGTGCCGCGGGCTTGGTCAGCGCAGGTGCCGGATGCGCGTTGCTCGCACCGGGCGCAGCCTCGGCCGGCGCAGCTTCGGCCGGCGCAGGTGCCGGTTGGGACGCCGCAGGAGCTGCGTCCGGTACCGCGCGTTCCTGTTCGGGGTGCGATCCCGGGCCGATGCCGAAGCCGGGCATCTGGGTGGACCTGCCGTACTTGCTGTCGAAGTCCTGGATGATCTGGGTGCCGCGCTGGATCAACTCGGAATTCACCGCCGAGGACGGATCGATGACCTCGGGGGTGACGAAGATGACCAGCTCCGACTTGTTGGCATTGAAGTTCTTGTCGCGGAACAGGTAACCCAGGATCGGAATGTCGCCAAGCCATGGGAACTTGCTGATCGACTTGGCACCCCCGGCCTGGACCAGGCCGGACAGCACGATGGTCTGCCCGCTCTTGACGTTGACCACCGAGGCGGTCTTGCGGGTGAGGAAACCGGGGAAGCCCTGGATGGTCACCGACGGGTCGATCTGGCTGACCTCGGTGTTGATGTCGGCCAGCACGTTGCCGTGCGCGTCGGCGACCGGCTTGATGTCCAGATGCACGCCGTAGTCCTTGTACTCCACCGTGCTCTGGCCGAGCACGCTGGTGATCGGGATCGGGATCTGGCCGCCGGCGAGGAAGCTGGCGGTGCCCTCGCTGCGCGTGCTGAGCTGCGGATTGGCCAGCACGTAGGCATCGCCATGCTGGGCCGCGATGTTGATGATCGAGGACAGCGAGGTGGTGATGCCGAAATACTCTGAAAATGGCACGTGCAGCGGCAGCCCGGTGGACGCTCCGCCCGGTCCTTGGAAGGCGTTGGCAGGGTTTCCGCCCTGGGTGAGGTCGCCCTGCCGGAAATACGGATTGGTGCGCCAGTCCTTGACGATGCCCAGCGACGGCCCGGCCAGCACGTTCTGCCAGTCGATGCCGATGTTGCGCAGCGCCGACTTCTTGAAGTCCACCACCTGCACGTCCAGGTAGACCATGCGCTGCATGTCCACCGTGCCTGGATGGGTGAGGTTGACGACGTCGGGCACCGATTGCGCCACCGTCTCCACGCGCTTGTAGTCGTCGGGCGTCAGGTCGCCGGTGAGGATGACCCGGCCTGCGGTATTGGCGACCTTCAGGCCAGGCACCGAAGCCAGGGCGCTGGCCAGACCCTCTGCCGCCTCGCGTGCATTCACGGGGGTGACCAGGATGTTGAACGCCTGCACGCCGCCGTTCTTGTGCCACAACAGCATGTTGGTGTTGCCTGCGGCCTGGCCGATCAGGATCAGGTCGTCGCCGGCCTGCTGCACCGACACCAGCTTGCCGTTGCCAAGCGCCACGCGCTTGACGTCGCGCAGGTGCAGGACCTTGACTTCGCCGGCGTACAGGGTCAACTGGCTTGCGGCCGTTTCACCCTCGGCGGTGACGGCGCGCGGCGCGCGGGCGGTGGCCTGGGTCGGTACCCGTGCCGGCGCGGGAAGTGCCGCCAGCAGCGTCGTTGCAGCCGTCGCCACAACCCATCGAGCGGATTGGTTCATCGTCAAGATCATCCTGTGAATTCGGTCGTGGAAGCGTCAGTGGCCGCCCATCCCGCCGTTGCCGGGGGACGGAGGTGCGGGCTGGCTGTTCTGCAACAGAGCGCGCAGCAGCGCCTTGGCGGCCTGCTGGGTCTGCTCGGGCGGTAGCGGCTTGTCCGGCTGCGCCTGCGGCGCGGCGACCTTGGGCGCGGTGCCCGAGTACATCACCTGCTGGCTGACCGAGCCGCCGGAACCGATGATGAACTGGATCGCGCCGGTGCCGCTGTTGGCCTGGACATTGTCGGCGCCCAACCTGGTCAGCAGGTCCACGCTGTTGACCTTGGGCATGTCCTTGGCGCCGACCACGGTGTCGGTGCCGGGCGCCAGCGCGATCCGCAGCGTCCCCAACTCGTTGGCCAGCAACAGCTCGGAGGCTTGATCGGCGGTCAACTGCAGGGTGATCGTGCCGAACTGGCCGGCCAGGTTCTGCCCGGGCTTGGGCATGCCCTCGCTGAAGCCGAGGTCGTTGCCGGTCGCCAGCACCAGTGCCCGATGCAGCACCGGCAGCAGATCCTGCACATCGCCGCCGCCTTCGTCGCTGCGACTGGTGGACAGCAGGATGTCGATGTGGTCGCCCGGGCGCAGCAGGCCAGACAGCGCATTGACCTCGTCCACCGTGATCGTCACCGCGCGCGTGCCGGCGGGCAGCAGCGAAGCGAAGTCGGACACCTCCAGCTTGTCGAAGTAGCTCGACAGCATCGGCTTTCCCGCCACCACCGGCCGCCGCAGCGCGCGCCCGGAGAACTGCGCGAAGTCCTTCATCAGGATCGTGTCCGGATACAGCAAGTCTTTCGGAAACGAGCGTTCGGACATGTTTTCGTTGCTGACCACGGTGCCCGGCGGCAGGTCGGTGCTGGGCACGACCACATCCACCATGCCCTCGGTCATCCTCTGCTGCATCTCTGCCTGGTACTGCGACTTGGTCTGATGCAGGTAGCGCACGATCAGCGTCACCGACACGATCGCCAGCACCATGGCGATCAGCAACATCCCGACGTATCTGTTTACTTGAGGTATGCGCATCTTCGAGGCTTATGGCAGGGAAATCAGGAAGGTGAAGTTCATCCACCACGTATGCAACACTTCGATCAGTTTTTCGATCACCGGCTTCGGCGGCCCGCCAACTCCGGGGATCGGAAGGACCGCAAGCAAAAAGATGACCGCAAGCGCGGCCACGATGTATTCGGCCATGGCCTGACCGTGCTGGCGCGATCGGATGCCCAGCCGCGGGGCACGGAGCGCGTGCAGCCGCGGACTCATTGCGACATCACCGTGAGGGTGATCGACGCGCCCGATTTCAACGGCGCCACCACGATCCCGGCGTGGCTGCGGCCCTTGCTGAACATCAGCATCGACGGGCCGCTGCCGCGCGCGGAGGGCATGTCCTGACTCCAGCCGAACGAGGGCATGTTCTGCGTGTACCAGTCGACCACGGCACCGGGCAGGTTGGCGGTGTAGAGCAGCCACGTGTCGCCGTTGCGGCCGCCGTCCTGGCTGACCATGTGGGTCAGCGGTCGCGCATCGCCTGGCGCGGGAAAATCCAGCACGCCGGAACCGAAGTCCTGTCCCAGCGTGCCGATGCCCAGCAGGGCGGTCGAGCCACCCTTGCCATCCGCGCGGATCTGCACGGTGTAATAGCACTGGCCTTCCTTGTGCCCGACCACGTCCCAGGGTCCGAGGGTGTCTTCCACGAACAGCGGCCGATTCGGCTGGCCCTTCCACAGATCCTTGTAGAACTGGGCGAAAGCGCCCGGGGACAACCTGCTGTTGGCCGCCACGATGCTCATCAGGCGACCGTTGATGATGATGCGTGGCGCGATCAGTTGCTGGGCGGTATTCGCCGGCGTCTTCAGGCTCGCGCAGGTCACCTGCGGCACCGCGGTCGCCGCGGCGACTCCCGCCATGCCCCATGCCAGCACCAGCGCCAGACCGGCGCAGCGCAAGGCTGCACGATGCACGGGAAAGGCACCGGATAGAGTGGACCGCATGCGCTTCATGGTCGACATCATCCTGTGGTCACCAGCGAACTGCCCGGCTTGGCCGGGTCCGGCACCACCGTGACCGAGGTGGTGGTGCCATTCGGGGTCGACAGCACACCGTCGACCTCGACGGCATTTTGTTCCTGGCCAGCGGCACAGGTGACGCCGCCGGCGCAGATGTAAGTCACGCTGGACACCGTGAAGCCGGAGCTGGCCATCTGCCCGGAATAGGTCTGCCAGGCGGTGTACGGATTGCCGGACAGCGACACCGAACTGCTCGTGGTCATCCCGCCGGATGGATTCAGGGTCACCGTGACCACCGAGGATCCCCGCTGGAACACCAGCACCACCGATCCGTCCGCCTGCTTGGTGTTGCTGACCACGGAAAATCCCATCGCCGCGTACTGGGCGATGACCTGGTCGATTTGCGATTGCGACACGCCGGTTGTGCCGCCACCGGGCGGGTTGTAGTTCTTCAGCCGATCCGCCGGCACCGAACCGGCATCGGTCACATCGATGTAGCCGAAGCCCACCGGACCGCCGCCCTGGCTGCCCAGGTCGGGAATCACGAACCCGATGATGCTCTGGAAATCGCTGACCAGCTTGCCGATCGACGCCAATGCCTTGGGTCGGGTGGCGCAATCGTTGTCCAGCGTCCCGAGGATCGACGTGGGCACCGCCGTGGCCGCCTGGCAGCGCTCGTATTTTTCGTCCGCGGCGCTCCATCCGTCCGCGAGCAGGACGTCGCGGGCGGAGAAGGTCAAGGATTTTCCATCGATCAGGTTGACGTAGTCAGTCGGACCGATCGGCATCTTCGGTTTCACCGCGACATTGGCGGTGTAGTACTTGTCCATGGTCAGCACGAACCCTGCGCCCACCAAGTCCCGCAGCGGCTTCAGGGTGACATCCAGCACCTTGTCGGTGGCAAAGCTGCCCGGCTCGGCATTGCCTTGCGCGGTGGCCGTGACCTGGTTCGCCTTGCCGACCAGTTGGTTCCCGCCCTGATCCACCCACAGCGGCAGGTTGCCGAAGTTCGCCAGCGAATCGTTCTGCTGCTGCGTGACGCCGGTGAATCCGCTGCTGAAGAAGCGCATCTTGACCGCATTGGCGAGCTGCGCGTCGGTCAGCTTGGCCATCTTGGCATCGCGCTCGTAGCCCGAATTGCTGTACACCGTGCGCTCGAAGGCGGTGTAGCGCGCCGCCTGCAGGGTCGCCGAGCGCATGGTGATGAACTTGCCGACCAGCACGATCATCAGGAAGAACGGCGCCAGAAAAAACAGCGCCACGATGATCGACTCGGCCATCGACTGCCCGCGCATGCCGCGCGGTGGCACGAATGACCCGTCCCGCGGGCGCAGCCGAGCCCTCATGGCCCCACCCCTGCCGCCTGCGCCCCATCCGCCGCCACCACCACCGGCAGCGAGGTCTTGACCAGGTGCGCTTCCCAGTATGGATTGAAGAAATTGCCGTACACCAGGCTGCCGCCCAGGCTCCACTGCCCGTCCGGACGCACGAAATAGGCGTTGGCCGAGGACGCGACCTGGACCATCGCCGAGGCCTCGGAGTCGTACACGTCCAACTTGCCACCGGCGATCGGCTTGCCGCTGTCGTGCATCTGCTTGGTGGTGTCGACGGTATCGGAGGTGCGCTCGACGAACAGGGTGATGGTGGGCGATTCCCAAGCCGGGCTGGTCAGGTCACGCAGGCCCATGTACTGGCGCAGACCATTGAAATCCCCGACCTTCCACTGCTGTCCGGCATTGCCTCCGGCGATGCCTTGCCCGCTGGACGGCGGCACCGGGATGAAGATGGGAATCGGGATCGGGATGACGGCGTCGATGACACACACGCCCACCCCGAAATAATTGCCGTTGTCCGAGGCCTTCCACTGGGTGTTGTCGTTTGACAGGTTGGCCGAGCCATTCCAGTGGCCAAAGAAGGTGATCCCGCCGACGCCATCCGGACAACTGCCGAACGCGGTCAGCAGCGATTCGAACGGGGGCATCTCCGAACCACCGCGCGCCCGCGTCCAGTTGTCCAGGCTGGCCATGGTCACGTTGTGGAAGCGGTTTTTGGGATCGTCCTGGTTCTTGTATGGCGTGTAGCGCTTGTGGAACTTGAGCAACTGGACTTCCGAGGCGCCCAACGCCGCCACGCCGGCAACGCTGAGCTTGGCCTGCGGATCATTGTCCTTGACGACCTCGTTGGCGACCGCCGGCACTTCGGCCGCGGTTCCGTACAGGTACGCGGCGGAGGCGGTGCTCAACACGCTCTCCAGTCCGTTGAGGAAGGTGACCACCGGCCCGGTGGTGCCGTCCAGGGCATTGAACACCGTGCTGGAGATGTTCTGGTAGATCTTGTTGGAAGTCTTGCCAGGCTCGCCGGGGCTGAAGATCGACAGACCGAACTTGATCATGTCGTCGGTGCCGTTGGACGAGTACTTGCCGCACTTGTTCTGGGTGAAGATCAGGCAGTAGAACCGCGACCACGACGCCAGACTGACCATCTGCGCGATCGCCACCTGGTTGGCGACCATGGCACGGTTGGAATAGGCGGTGAAGTTGTATGCCCGCGCCATCACCTGCGCGCTGGAATAGGAAGCCGAATCGGCAGTGTCCTGCAGGCGGGTGCGGACGAGGTTCATCCGCCCGACGTTGTAGACCAGCAGGCCGGCCAGCAGCAGGGCGAGCGCCAGGATCGCAACCAGAATGATGACCTGCCCGGACTGGCGCCGACGCGCCCCGGTCTCGGGTTGCCTGCGATGGAATGTGGCGGTGCCCCCCAGCACGTTGCCTCCTGCCAGCGTTGAATCCCCGACGGCCTTCCGCGTCCCTGCCCCCCGGTCCGCCGCGATCACCCGCAAACAGCCGGATTCGACTGCCTTTCCACCCCGCGAGCGGCGAGAAATTGACCCGCCATCACTCAAAAAACCTTCCCCGCGCCTGGCATCAGGCCGCGGGGAAGGCGATCCACACTGTCCTTGACCGTATCGATCAGCCGCCCGTCTGGCTGGCGTCGGCCGCGTTGGACTTGTAGTTCTTCAGGTTGTACTGGTTGCTGGCCTCGACGTTGGCCTTGCTGGCCGCCGACGCGGCGGCGTTGTTGCCGGCGATACCGCCCTTGCCGGCCAACTGGCTGGTGATGGAGGCCATCTGGCCGCGCACCGTCTTGCCGAAGAACGAATACACCGCGATCGCGGCGATCGCGACCAGAGCGACGATGATGATGTACTCGGTCATGCCCTGGCCGATCTGGCCGAGACGGAAACCGCGCTTGCCCAGCGTGCGTGGAGCCTGCATGTTCATGGTGACCTCATTTCATGGTTGATGGATTTTCCAGGCACCCACGCGCCTGCGGGAACTGCGCCTTCGGCCTTCTCCGATCTGGCACGCGCCCGCGACCACAGGAGCACCAGCGTTGAAATTTTCCTTGCGAAGGACGAGGGATCCGGCAGGTCCGCCGGAGCATTGCTCTGGCTCGCACTGTCTTCCCTGACGAAAACCCCTTGCCCGCCACTTCCTGCAACACCTGCCTGTTCGGCAACCGCCTGACCCTTTGCCATCGGATCGCCCAGCTGCAACCTTCCACAGCCGGCCCATTCGATGCAAGCAGCCCCTGCCTGAAGCCGCTGCCCGCAAGGCAAACCATACGCCGGCGAACGCGACTATACGCCGGCGGATGCTCTGTTCAAGACCCGCATTCAGGCCTTCGAAGTTACCGCAAGAAAACTGTGCAAAGTACTTTCCTTGACGGAAATTTTGCCGGAAAGCGGAAATTTCCTGACAGCCGAACATGAATGCACACTGAATATCTTGCCAGAATCCTGACCGCTCGTCGTTTTCATTACGTTTCGGTAATCCAACATTCATTCAAAGTGTGACGTGCTTGGCTTGACGTTCGCCCATTTGCAAGCCGACGCTGGCCGGATGCGCCGGGCGATCGATCCCTGGTGCATCCCTCCACGCCATTTCGCGTATCGGCAGGCCATCGCCGGCGCTGCAATGCAGATGGCCCGGCGGCGCCTGCAGATGCAGGCGGTCCGGCAGCCGTCTTGTCCGCAGGCTTTCGACGATTCATCATCGCGACCCGTCGATGCGTGCTGCGTCGAGGCACATCTGGCACACCACACGATCTGTCGGCAGACCGGGGACAGGGAAGCACGCATGAACCGATGCACCGCCTTGCGCTGGACGGCAACCCTTGCGATTGGCCTGGGCGGCCACGCCACGGCCGGCACATTGTACCTGTGCGACACCGGCCAGCCGCCCGCAGGTGCGACCGCCTCGCCGGCGCCAGCGGCTGGCCATTGCGTGCCGGTGACGCAGGCCGCGCAGGCCCTCGGCGCCCGCATGGCATCGCGTGGCAGCGACGTCGGACGCAGCATGACGATCGGCGCCACGCTCCCCGCACGAGCCATCGATGCGGAATCGGTGCTGACCGCCGAACCCGGCGACACCCCGACGACGCCGATCCACGCCACGACCGGAGCTGCACCAACCCAGGCACCACCTGCCGAACGGCCATCCGTGCCTGCGTCCGCCGCAGCCGCACAAGGCGTCATCCTGGTGGCCGACGCACACGGCCGGCTGCGCGCCACCACGGGATCACCTTCGGCGAGCGCGCCTGCTTCTGCAACCGAAGCCAACATGTTCCATTACACGCGCAACGGCGTCACCATCTACACCAACACGCCACAACGCGCGCTGATGGCGTCGCGCCTCCCGTTTCTCCTGATCGGCAATTGCGATGCCTGTTCGATGGTGGGCATGGGCATCACGCTCGGGCGGATGGTCCTCAACACCACCGCATTCGAACCGGAGATCGCCACCGCCGCGCGCACCTGGGGCGTGAGCGAGTGGCTGGTGCGCGCAGTGATCCATGCCGAGTCGGGGTTCAATCCGGCCGCCGTCTCCGGCAAGGGCGCGCAGGGCCTGATGCAGCTCATGCCCGGCACCGCGGCCAGGTTCGGCGTCCATGACGCGTTCGCCGCCGACGACAACATCCGCGGCGGCGTGCAGTACCTGGCCTTTCTATCGCAGCGCTACCACGGCGACATCCGCCTGATCGCGGCGGCCTACAATGCCGGCGAGGCCAACGTGGATCGTTACGGCGGCGTGCCGCCGTTCGCCGAGACCCGCCGCTACGTGGCACGCGTCGCCAGCCTGGCCAAGCGCTACCAGGACAAGCACTGAGGCTGTGGGGCGCGATGCGCAGCCGCGACCCTGCCGCGGACTTCACACGCCACATCCCGGCGTGTGCTACGGTTCGCCCCCCGACCACACCGGGCCATGCCGGCCCGCGCCAGCACCACCATCCCGTCGTCCCCGATGACGCCATGCCGCACGGTCCATGTCTGACCGCCGTGACGGCCAACGCAGCAAGGAACCAACGCGATGAAACTGGCTTTGATCCTGTGGCTGGCGCATACCCTGCCCCAGCCGGTCGCCGACCCGATGTGCCTGGCGACCACCATTTACCTGGAAGCGCGCGGGCAGTCCGAGCTCGGCCAGCGCGCGATCGCCGAAGTGGCGCTGCGCCGGCGCGACAGCGGCAAGTGGGGTGACTCGATCTGCGCCGTGGTCACCGCGCCGGGCCAGTTCGCGATGTCCATCCTGCATCCGGACCAACGCTTGCGCGAACCACGCGCCGGCCTGCAGGCGCTGCGGATCGCCCTGCTCGCCCTGCGCGAGGAATCGCTGCCCGCGTCCGAACGCATGCAGGTGGTGCCCGGGGCCAACAGCTTCGCGCCGATCGCCGACGATGCTGCGCCGGGGCGCGTGATCAGGCGCATCGGCGCCCATGTGTTCTATCGCTCTGCCGCGCTGGCGGCGCGCTGAGCGCCTCGGTGTCGCCAGTCACCGTGGCACGCGCCAGTCGCCTCCTGCCCACGGGCGCTTGCTCGAATTGACGATACCGGCGGCACGCTGCATCTCATCCGGACGGACTGATGTCTGCACCCGCAGGCTCCATGTAAGGGGCTCCCCATCCGGAGACCCATCGCATGAAGCTCTACACCAAACCCGGTGCCTGCTCGCTTGCCGACCACATCGCGCTGGAATGGACCGGCAAGCCATTCGAGGTGCAGACCGTCACTGCCGCGCAGACCAAGCAGCCCGATTACCTCGCGCTCAATCCCTCCGGCCAGGTGCCGGCGCTGGTCGATGGCGATTTCGTCCTGACCCAGAACGCGGCGATCCTCAACTACATCGCCGACACCCACCCGGACAGCCAGCTGGGCGGCGACGGCAGCGCGAAAGGTCGCGCCGAGGTCAATCGCTGGTTGGGGTTCGCCAACTCCGACATCCATCCGAGCTTCTGGCCGATGTTCGGCAGCACCAGCTACCTTGGCAAGGAAGAGATGGAAAAGACCAAGGACGCCGCACGCAAGAAGCTGCGCGGGCTGTACGAGCGCGCCGACCGCCAGCTCGACGGCCGCGAGTGGATCGCCGGTTCGCGCTCGATCGCTGACCCGTATCTTTACGTCACCCTGCGCTGGGCCGGGATCGTCGGCATCGATCTGACCGGCCTCGACCACCTGGCCGGCTTCAAGGCACGGATGGAAGCCGATGCCGGCGTCCAGCGCGCGCTCAAGAGCGAAGGGCTGGCCTGAGGGCCGGCACAGGCCATCAGGATCGACTCGGCAGGCTTCCCCTCTCCCTCCGGGAGAGGGTGCCCGCAGGGCGGGTGAGGGAAGCATCGCACCCAACGACACGATGCGACTCCCGCGGGAAATTGCAGCCAAAGCGACCGCGCCGCTGACCCCATACGGCGGACGCCCTACCGCGGGTTCTGCCCTCATCCGACCCTGCGGGGCACCTTCCCCCGGAAGGGGAAGGGGTGGCCATGGTCCCACGTGGACATCGCCGGCTGCTCCGGCCACGAAACACGCCAGGAAAATGCTCTTCCGCCGTCGGGCCACCGCCATCGGAGCGCAACGGGTCGGAAACGCAGGCCAGGCGGCGAGATGGAATGGCACTCCCGTTCACTCCGGAATCGCTTGCTGCCATACCGTCGCCATTCTCATGCGCATCCACACGCCTGCCGGCAGGCGCTGCAGCGGGCGCTGCCGGATGACCCGACATCCTGAATTGCGCCAGACTGGGCCGACCTCACGATCCAGGGAGCCCGTCATGGCAGGCATTCGGATGTATCACGAGGGATCTCGGCAACTGCAGGATCGCTTCCAGACACGACCGCTCGCCGACCGGCTCGTCGAACGGCTCGCCCGCACCACCTTCACCGCGGAAGACCGTGCGTTCATCGAGAGCCGCCCGATGTTTTTCCTTGCCACCGCCGACCGCGACGGGCGCCCGGATTGTTCGTACAAGGGCGGCGTGCCCGGCTTCGTCCGGGTGGTCGGTGCCGGCGAGCTCGCGTTTCCGAGTTACGACGGCAACGGCATGTTCAAGAGCCTCGGCAACACGCTGGTCAATCCGCAGGTCGGCCTGCTGTTCATCGATTTCGAATCACCCAGACGCCTGCGGGTGAACGGGCGCGCGCGCATGGACGACGACGACCCGCTGCTGGCGCAGTTCGAAGGCGCGCAATTGATCGTGCGGGTCCAGGCGGAGGCGATCTTTCCCAACTGCCCGCGTTACGTCCATGCGATGCGCACGCTCGAACCGTCACCGTATGTGCCGTGTGCCGGTCACGATCCGCCGATTCCGAACTGGAAACTGCAACCGCACTTCAACGAAGTGCTTCCGCCGCACGATCCGGCTCGCCGTTCCGGACACGCCAAGTAGCGCGGCAAGGTCGACACGCGTGGCGCCCCGAGGATTTTTCGATGGCGCCCGTGACTTCCGCGCAAGCCCGAACCCGCCCCGGCTTGCGTGCAAGCAAAGGCGGATCACACTGGGCCCGGTGGGCCGTACCCGGCCATCCTGGAGCACCGCGCCGGCTCGACGCCGGCGTCAGTTTCCCTGGCGCTGGTCCAGCGGCACGAAGGTCAGGTTCTCCGGCCCGGTGTAGTTCGCGCTCGGACGGATGATCTTGCCGTCGATGCGCTGCTCGATCACGTGGGCGGCCCAGCCGGAGGTGCGTGAGATCACGAACAGTGGGGTGAACATCGCGGTCGGCACGCCCATCATGTGGTAGCTCACCGCGCTGAACCAGTCCAGGTTCGGGAACATCTTCTTGATCTCCCACATCACCGCTTCCAGGCGGTCGGCGATGTCGAACATCTTGGTGTTGTGCTGGTCAGCCGACAGCTCGCGCGCGACCTGCTTGATGACCTGGTTGCGCGGATCGCCGGTCGTGTAGACCGGATGGCCGAAGCCGATCACGACTTCCTTGGCGGCAACACGGGCGCGGATGTCGGCCTCGGCCTCGTCCGGCGTGTCGTAGCGCTTCTGGATCTCGAACGCGACCTCGTTGGCGCCGCCGTGCTTGGGCCCGCGTAGCGCGCCGATCGCGCCGGAGATCGCCGAATACATGTCGCTGCCGGTGCCGGCGATCACCCGCGCGGCGAAGGTCGATGCATTGAACTCGTGCTCGGCGTAGAGGATCAGCGAGGTGTGCATGGCGCGCACCCAAAGATCGCTCGGCTTGCGGCCGTGCAGCAGGTGCAGGAAGTGGCCGCCGATGGAGTCGTCGTCGGTCTCAACCTCGATCCGCTTGCCGTTGACCGCGAAGTGGTACCAGTACAGCAGGATCGAACCGAGCGAGGCCATCAGCCGGTCGGCGATGTCCTTCGCGCCCGGGTGGTTGTGATCGTCCTTCTCTGGCAGCGCGCAGCCGAGCGCGGACACCGCCGTGCGCATCACATCCATCGGGTGGGCGCTGGCCGGCAACTGCTCCAGCACCGCCTTGACCGACGCGGGGATGCCGCGCAGCGACCGAAGCTTGGCCTTGTACGCGGCCAGTTCGGCGGCGTTGGGCAGCTTGCCGTGGACCAGCAGGTGGGCGATCTCCTCGAACTGGCTGGTGGTGGCAAAATCGAGGATGTCGTAGCCGCGGTAGTGCAGGTCGTTGCCGCTGCGGCCGACCGTGCACAGCGCGGTGTTGCCGGCTGCCACGCCGGAGAGGGCGACGGACTTCTTGGGCTTGAAGGGGGTGGCTTCGCTCATGAACCAATTCTCCTGGGAATTTTTGCCCCTCTCCCACCGGGAGAGGGGTTGGGGTGAGGGGTCGGCAATCTGTTGAGGCGACTTCCTTCCGGCCCCTCATCCGGCCCTTCGGGCCACCTGACTCGCGCCAATCCCTGGCGCTCGCCGTTCGGGCCAGCTTCGCTGTTCGCCGGCGCATCCTGCGCCTGCAGTCTCCCGGAGGGAGAAGGAAATCTACTGACCTTTTCCACCCGCGAACAACGCATCCAGCCGCGCCTCGAAGGCGTGGTAGCCGATCGCCTCGTACAACTCATCACGGGTCTGCATGGTGTCCACCACGGCCTGCTGGTGGCCGTCGCGGCGGATCGCGGCATAGACGTTCTCCGCGGCCTTGTTCATGGCGCGGAACGCCGACAGCGGGAACAACTGGATCGCCACACCCACCGAGGCCAGTTCGTCGCGGCTGAACAACGGGGTCTTGCCGAACTCGGTGATGTTGGCCAGCACCGGCACCTGCACCGCATCCACGAAGCGCCGGTAGGTCGGCAGGTCGTACGCGGCCTCGGCGAAGATGCCATCGGCGCCGGCCGCCACGCAGGCCAGCGCGCGCTCGATCGCCGCGTCCACGCCTTCCACCGCGATCGCATCGGTGCGCGCGATCAGGAAGAAATCCGGGTCGGTCCTGGCGTCGGCGGCGGCCTTGACGCGGTCGGCCATCTCGGCGGCGGAGACGATCTCCTTGCCCGGCCGGTGGCCACAGCGCTTGGCGCCGACCTGGTCCTCGATGTGGCAGGCGGCGGCGCCGGCCTTGATCAGCGACTTCACCGTGCGCTCGATGTTGAACGCGCTGGGCCCGAAGCCGGTGTCGATATCGACCAGCAACGGCAGGTCGCAGACGTCGGTGATCCGGCGCACGTCGATCAGCACGTCTTCCAGGGTGTTGATGCCAAGGTCAGGCAGGCCCAGCGAACCGGCCGCCACGCCGCCGCCGGAAAGGTAGATCGCGCGGTAGCCCGCGCGTTTCGCCAGCAGCGCATGGTTGGCGTTGATCGCGCCGATCACCTGCAGCGGCGACTCGGCGGCGAGCGCGGCGCGGAAGCGCGTGCCAGACGATGTGGGTACGGTCATGCGGTGTCCCCGAAAACGCCCATTTTATCCGATCCTCGCGATCGGCACCGCGATGCGCATGCGCCGCGCATGACCTCGACGTGAACACGCCGCGAGCCGATCGCGTCAACGCCTGTCCGAGCGGCCCACACGCCGGCCCGACCGGTTATCCTCGCGCCGATGACCCGTGGCTTCGCACTCGCCATCGCCCTCCTGCTGTGTACGCCACCCTGCGCCCACGCCGTGCAGGTGGGCACGGTGCGCATCGATGGCATTGCCGACGCGGAAGCGGCGCGCAACGCACAGGCGTTCGTGTCCATGCGGCGCGCCATCGGCAAGGACATCAGCGAGCAGCGCCTGGATTTCCTGCTCGGCCAGGCGGAAGCGGAAATCCGCACCGCGCTGGAGCCGTTCGGCTATTACGATGCCAAGGTCGCCACCAAGGTGCAGCGCCAGGGCGACACCGCGCAGGTCGTGTTTACGGTGCAGGTCGGCCAGCCGGTGCGGGTCGCCACGCGGCAGGTCGGCATGCGCGGGCCCGCGGCCACCGACACGCCGATCGCGCGCGCGGTCGAAGCCTTCAAGCCCAAGCCCGGCGCCGTGCTCGACCATCGCAAGTACGAGGCCAGCAAGCAGGAGGTCGAACGCCTGCTCGACGCACGCGGCTACTTCGATGCCAACCTGGCCACCCATCGCGTCGAGGTCACCCGTGCCACCCGCTCCGCCGCCATCGACGTGGCTTGGGACAGCGGCGCGCGCTACCGCTTCGGCGCCACCACCTTCGCACCCAACCAGCTCCAGCCCGGCCTGCTGGAACCGTTGCTGCGCTGGAAGCCTGGCCAGCCCTACAGTGCGGCGCGCCTGTTGACTCTGCAGCAAGCGCTCGCCGACCTGGATTACTTCAGCACCGTGGAGGTCGCCCCGGACGTGGAGCATCGCGCCGACGGCCAGGTTCCCGTCCTCGTCACCACCACGCCGGCCAAACGCAACGTCTACAGCGCCGGCCTCAGTTACGGCACCGACAGCGGGATGGGCGTCACCCTCGGCTTCGACCGCCGCTGGATCAACCGCCGCGGGCACAAGTTCGACGCGCAACTGGAGTGGGCGCAGAACCGCAAGCTGGTCACCGCGAACTACCGCATCCCCGCCTTCGGTTGGCTGGACGGCTGGTATGGGCTGGCAACCAACTACAGCGACGAGACCACCGACGCCGGCCACACCCGCCTGGCCGAGATCGTCGGCAGCCGCAGCGGCCGCCTCGACCGCTGGAACCTGACGGCTGCCTTGCATGTCCAGCGCGAGCGTTACCAGGACGCGCTGTACCCGGGGTTCGATCGCTTCGCGACGCTGGTGTTTCCCGCGTTCTCGGCGCAGACGACCCGCACCGACAATCGTCTCTACCCGAGTCGCGGCTGGTCGCTGGCGATGGATGCCAGCGGCGGGGCGACCGCGATCGGCTCGGACGTGGACTTCCTGCAACTGCATGCGCGCGCGGCCTGGATCCACGGCTTCGGTCACGGCAACCGCTTGCTGCTGCGCGGCGAGATCGGCCGCGTGTTCACCGGCGACTTCAGCCGCCTGCCGCCCTCGCTGCGCTATTACGCCGGCGGCGACAACAGCGTGCGCGGCTACAGCTATCAGGAGATCGGCCCACGGGTGAACGGCCAGAACGTGGGCGCGCCGAACCTGGTGCTGGCCAGCATCGAGTTCGAGCACCGCTTCACCCGAACCTGGGGCGCGGCGGTGTTCGCCGATGACGGCGACGCCTTCAACGACCGGCCGCGCTCGCATCTCGGACTGGGCTTGGGCCTGCGCTGGCACTCGCCGGTCGGGCCGATACGGATCGACCTCGCCCACGGCTTCAACGATGCGCATGCGCCGGTGCACCTGCACATCAACATCGGATCGGGACTGTGAGCGCCACGCCCGGATCTCGATCCGCGACCGCATCCGGGCCGCCTCGCCGCGGCTGGCGGCGCATGGCTTGGGCCAGCCTGATGCTGGTGCTGGGCGTGGCCTTGCTGCTGGCCTGGCTGCTGTGGACGACGCGCGGGCGCGATGTCGTGCTCGGACGGATCGCCGCGGCGATGCCTACCGGGTCCTTGCGATGGCAGCGCGCCGAGGGCGTCATCGCCGGCCCGCTGACCCTGCACGACGTGCGCTTCCGGCACGCCGGCGTGGACTTCTCCGCCACGCGTGTGACGCTCGATCCGGCGCTGTCCGGCCTGCTCCGCGGCCGCCTGCAACTGGACACGCTGACCCTCGAAGCGGGCATCCTCGACCTGCCGATCGACCGGACCCCGCAACCGCCACCGCGATGGCCCGACGTGCTGCCGCGCCTGGATGTGCCGTTCACGACGCAGGTGCGCGCGTTGGATCTGCGTGGCCTGCGCATTTCCCGGGAAGGCGCACCGCTGCTCGCGATCACCCGCGCGCACGGCGCGCTGACGCTGGCACCCGGCCGGGTGGAGATCGCCGGCCTGGATGTGGCCAGCGATCGCGGCGTGCTGCACATGGATGCACGCATGGACGCCCGACGCGCCTGGGCCACGCGCCTGCGCGCGTCCTGGCAAGCGCCCGCGGATGCGCAAGGGCCACCCGCGCAACTGCGGCTGGTAGCCGGCGGCGATCTGGATCGGTTCGTGCTGGCGCTTGGCGGCAACGCTCCGGCGCCGCTGGCGCTGCGCCTGACCCTGCGCAACGGGCGCCAGGTTCCCGACTGGACGTTGCAGGCGACCAGCGCCAACCTCGACCCAGCGGCGCTGGCCGCGTTGTTCGGGTCATCGCCACGACCCACGCAAGGTGCGCCGTGGTCGTTCGCCCTGGATGCCGCAGGCCACGGCGGTCGTGCCCGTCTCCAGGGGCGGCTTGCGCAGGGTGGCGCGACGTGGGTGATCGCGCCTTCGCGACTGGCGTTCGCCGACGGCGTGATCGACGCCGATCCGCTCGCGCTGGACCTGCTCGGCGGCCACCTGCGCCTGGACGGCCACATCGACCTGCGACCCCAGGCGCCCACCGTGGATGCCCGCGCGACCGTGGATGGCCTGCGCTGGCGCGCCGATCCGAACGCCGAGCCGGTGCAGGCCAGCGGCAAGCTGGCGCTGCATGGTTCGCTCGACGACTGGCTCGCGGCGGGCAGCGTCCGCCTGCTGCGCGGCGCGGAACACGCCCGCCTCACGTTCTCCGCCCGTGGCGACCTCCAGCAGTCCACGCTGGAGAAAATCGACATCACTACCCCGGCCGGCACACTGCGCGGCAGCGGGACGTTGCGCTGGGCGCCCACGTTGGCATGGCGTGCGGACGCGCAACTGGATCGCTTCGACCCCGGCTACCTCGCGCCGGGTTTCGAAGGCGCGGTCTCCGCCCGCCTGCGTGGCAGCGGCGGCATCGGCAGCGACGCGCGCTGGTCGTTGCAAGCAACGATCGACGGCCTGGGTGGCAAGCTGCGCGGCCGCGCACTCGGTGGCCACGCCAGCGTCGACTGGAAAGCCGACCGCGGCATGCTGGATGCCGACCTGCAGGTCGGTGGCAGTCGCGTGCAGGCCAAGGGGCGCATCGGTGCTGCCAACGATCTGCAACTGCGTCTGGATCCGCTGCAGTTGTCCGACGTGCTGCCGAGCGCGCGCGGGCGCGTGGAGGGCCAACTGTCGATCCGCGGCACCCTGCCGGTGCCCGCCGTGGAGGGCCGACTGGATGCGCATGCCCTGGCATGGCAAGGCTTTGGCGCACGCCATCTGCGGCTGGAGGGGCGCCTCACCCAGGCCGGTGGCGATGGCACTTTGCAGATCCTCGGCGAGGGCCTGACCGGCGTGGCCGGGGTGGATCGAATGACGGCGCAGCTTCGCGGTTCGCCCACCCAACCGCAACTGCGCGCGCAGGTGGCAGGCCCGGCGGGCTCGCTCGAGCTGGCGCTGGACGCGCAGCGCCGCGGCCCGGCTTGGAGCGGTCGCATCGCCAGCCTGCAGTTCGCCCCGCCGCAGGGGCAGGCATGGACGCTGGCGGCGCCGGCGGCCTTTTCTGCCGACGCGCGCGGCACGCTGCGGCTGGCCTCGACCTGCCTGCAGGCGGACACCGCATCGATCTGCGCGCAGATCGACTGGCCGCATCGCGCCAGCCTGCAGGCGCGCGCGTTGCCGCTGGCGTGGATCGACCCCTGGATCGCCCAGTCCGACCTGCAGCCGCAGGCGTGGGGTACCGTCAATCTCGACGCCCAAGGGGCGGCCGACGCGCGCGGCCGCTGGAGCGGCCAGGCACGCGTGGACTCGGACGCCGGCGGCATCCGCCTGGCGTCGCGGTCCGGCCCATCCCTGCTTGGCTACACCGGCTTGAGCGCGCATGCGCGGCTGGCGGGAGATCGCGTCCACGCGCAGGCCTCGGCGCTGCTCGCGGCCGGCGGCAGCCTGCAGGCGCAACTGACCTCGGGCCTGTCGTCCACGGCACCGTGGCAGGGCAGTCTGGGCGTGGACCTGCGCGACATCACCTGGCTGGAACTGTTCTCCACCGACATCGCCGCACCGACCGGCGAGGCGCAGGCGCGCTTGACCCTCGGCGGCAGCCCGGCACAGCCGACGTTCTCCGGCCACCTGAAGTTGTCGGACCTGCGCACCGAGTTGCCGGCGCTGGGCGTGAGCCTGCGCGATGGCCAGATCGGCGTGGATGCCGATGCGACCGGCGCGGCCACGATCTCCGGTTCCCTGCGTGCCGGCGAGGGCACCCTGGCCGTTGGTGGCCAGTGGCACTGGAACCAGTCCGGCGCACCGGTGACGCTCACGCTCAAGGGCCAGAACCTGCGGGTCGCCGACACCCCCGAACTGCAGGCCGATGCCTCGCCCGACCTGCAACTGGGATTTGCCGCAGGCACGCTCAACCTGCGCGGCACGGTCGAGGTGCCCAGCGCGAAACTCGACCTGGAGCGCCTGGACGAGAGCGTGTCACCTTCGCCCGACGTGGTGGTGCTCGATCCGGTCGAGAAGACGCGCAGCACCCCGCTCAAGCTCGACGTGGATCTGCGGCTGGCGCTGGGCAAGCAGGTAAAGCTCAAGGGATTCGGCCTGGACGGCACGCTGGGCGGACAACTGCGCGTGCGCAAGCCACCTGGCGGCGGCATGCACGCCAGCGGCGCGCTGGAAGTCGGCGGCTATTACGCCGCCTACGGCCAGCAGTTGCAGATCGAGCGCGCCCGCCTGCAATACAACGGCAGCGGCTTCGACGATCCGGCGCTGGACGTGCTGGCCCAGCGCCAGTTCGACGACGGCACCACGGTGGGCGTGCGCGTGCGTGGCAGCGCGCGGCGCCCGCAGACGCAGATCGTGTCCACCCCGGCAATGGATCCGACCCAGGCGCTGGCGTACCTGGTGATCGGTCGCCCGTTGCAGTCGGCCGACCCCGACGAGACCCGCCGGATCGGTGCCGCTTCGGCGGCGTTGGCCGTGGGCAGCAACCTGATCGCGCAGACCATCGGCGCCAGGCTGGGGTTGGATGCTGCCGGCGTCAACGACTCGCGCGCCCTGGGCGGGGAAGCCTTCACCGTCGGCAAGTACCTCTCGCCGCGGCTGTTCGTCAGCTACGGCGTGGCGCTGGCCGGCACCGGCGAGGTGCTCACGCTGAAATACCTGCTGCGCAAGGGCTTCGACATCCGCATCGAGTCGGCGAAGGAAAACCGCGCTTCGGTGAACTGGCGGATCGAACGCTGAACTTTCCGCAGTCGCAGCACCGACGCCGGAGCGGACGATTCGACGCACGCATCACGGCATCGCCTTGGCTTCGGTCGCGGTCGGCAAACCGACCTTGTTGCAGAACGCCGCGAAGCGCGGATCGTCCCTGAAACGCAGGATGATCGGATCGAACAACAACCAACTGATGCCTGGATCGCGATTGTCCCAGGCGCGATCGAGCCATTCGAACGTCTTGTCCGCATCGCGACGCAGCGCGTAAACATCAGCGATTTGATACGCCGAGTTGTCGGCATGCTTGGCAATCAGTACCTGCAACGCTGCGTTTGCCGCTGTCTTGTCCTGTCCAAGCTGCAGTGTGAGTGCCATGGCGACATCAATGTAGGTATCGGAGCCGGCTTTGCGCGCAACGACCAAGGCGGCTTGGGATTGGCCTCGTTCGACAAGAACCAGTGCCAGACCCATGTACAAGGCATCGTCATCAGGCACCCGCTTGATGGCAGCGCGCAGGACTCGCTCCGCCTTGTCCATCTCGCCAACTCCGGCCAGATTCGCGCCCAGCCAGAAATTGGCATCGCTATTGCGCGGGTCGTCGGCGATGGCTTGTTCCAGCAACGCGATGGCTTGCCGCGAATGTCCAAGGGCACCTTGCACGATGCCCAAGCCATACTTCGCCTCGGCATCATGCGGCGCCAATTGCAGCGCGCGCCGATATTCGGCCTCGGCGACTTTCCAATCGAAGGCAGCCCAAAGCGCGAATTTGCCGCGTGCGTTGTGCGCGACGGCCAGCATCGGATCCAATTCGAGCGCATGCTCCGCTGCCGCGCGACCGGAGGAATAGGCCTGTTGCTTCGCTTCACTGCCGAGGTAGTACGCCCCTAGCTGAATCCATGCGTTTGCGCTGGACGCATACGCTGCCGCATAGCGCGGATCGATGCGCGCTGCTTCGTTGAACTGGCCGATCGCGGCACGCAATGCCGCCTCGTTGTTGAGATGAAATTTCGCGAGACCTTTCAGGTAGGCACTGTAGGCATCCAGATTGCCGCTTGGCGGCCGGTCGCTCTGCACCACCGCGCCGCCGCCATCGAGCAGCTTTGCCTTCATTGCACCGGCTACCTGATTCGTGATGGCGTCTTGCAACGCAAACAGGTCCGTATAGGGGCGGTCGTAATTTTGCGACCAAAGCGTTCTTCCATCGACAGCATTCACCAACTCGGCGCTGACGCGCACTTTGTCGCCCTGCCGCCGCACACTGCCTTCGAGCAGGTGCGCCACGCCGAGCGCACGGCCCAGCGCGTCGCTGGACAGCCTTGAGTTGCGAAACTGGAACGCCGAGTTCCGACTGATGACCTTCAACCCCTCGAACTGCGACAACGCCACGATCAAGTCTTCCGACAATCCGTCTGAAAAATGGCTCTTCGTGAAAGCGTGTGGGTGATTTGAGGCGTCCAAACCGACGC
>CAZXGS010000009.1:0-66109 GCA_964640525.1 uncultured Gammaproteobacteria bacterium
GCGAAGTGCGGGGTGAAGCGCAGCGAGTTGGCGCCGCCGTGGATCACGCCGATGCCGTGCTCGCGCATGTATTCCTCGGTTGAGCCCGCGCCGTAGCATTTGAACACGTCGGCCAACTCGCAGGAGAACAGCAGGCCGGTGCCCTGGACCTTGGTGATCAACCCGCCGAGTTCGTCCTTGAGCTTGTCGAGCTTGGTCAGGAAGGCGCGGCCCTGGTTGCGCACGTTGGCGCGCAGTTCGGGGGTGAGCAGGCCGAGCACCGCGCAGGCCACGTCCATCGCCCGCGGGTTGCTGGTCATGGTGTTGCCGTACACGCCCTTGCGGTACAGGCCGGCGGCACGCGCGTTGACTGCCAGCACCGACAACGGGAACTGACCGGCGTTGAGCGCCTTGGAATAGGTTTCCATGTCCGGCGCCTCGATGCCCTCGAAGCCGGGGTAATCCACGATCGACAGCACGCCGTGGGCGCGCAGGCCGGCCTGGATCGAATCCACCAGCAGCAGGCTGCCATGCGCGCGGGTCAGTTCACGCGCCGCCTCGTAGAACGCGCGCGGCACCGCACGGCCCGGGTCGCCTTCGCCCATCACCGGCTCCAGGAACATGGCCTCGATGAACCAGCCGTGCTTGTCGGCATCGGCGAATGCCGCACGCAGCGCCTCGACGCTGTACGGCTCGACGGTGATCAGCGTGCCCTCGTGGCGGTAGCTGGCCAGGTGCTGCTGGTAGGTCTTGCGACTGGAGTCGGAGTAGATCGCCGGCAGTTCGGTGCGGCCGTGGAAGGCACCCTTGACCGCGAGTCGCTTGACCTGGCGGCCGGCATGGCGGGCACCGGCGTCGGTCATCAGCTTGGTGTTGACGTCGGCGATGCGGCCGGCCAGCGACACCGATTCGCTGCCCGAGTTCAGGCACAGGACATGCGTGTAGGGACTGCCGCCGCGGCTGTGGCCGATTTCGGCCTGCAGCGCCTGCACCAGGCGCAACTGGCTCAGGTTCGGGGTCATGATGTTGGCCATTGCCTGCGGCTTGCTCATCGCCTCGATGACCGCCTTGGGCGCATGGCCGTAGGGCAGCATGCCGTAGCCGCCCGAGTCGTGCAGGACGGCGCCCTTGAGGGTGACGACCCACGGCCCGCGGCCGGTCAGCGCAACGTAGGGATTGACCGCGTCGTCCGGGTAGAAGTTGACGAAGCCGGCCTGCACGGTGTCGATCTGGTTCTGCTCGTCCATCGTCAGCAGCGCGGCCATCTGCGGGTCGGCGCACAACGCGGCGAACTGCGTGGCCGCCGCCTCGATGGCCTCGCGCAGGTCGGCGTGGTCGGCGGCGAAGCGCTCGATGGTGGCATCGTCCAGTCCGCGCGTGCGGATCTTGCCGCCGTGCTGGCGCAGGACGTCGAGTTGTTGCAGCAGGGAGGAACGGGTCTGGTTCATGGGCATCTGCCTTGGCATGGGCGCCGGCGTGCCGGCGCGCGAAACGCGCAGCTCACGGCCGCGCAGGGTCTCGGGGATCGTTGGCCCGTCAATGGGCCGCTGCGGCGTTCTTCCAGCAAAAAGAACGTCTTGCGGTTGCAATTTTAGCATGCGGCCTGGCGCGAGATAACCCCCGGTCAGAGGACAGCGGACAGAGGACAGCGGACAGAGGACAGAGGACAGAGGGCAGAGGGCAGAGGGCAGAACGCAGAGCGGTGGTCGGTGCGCCTGCGGGTCAGTCGATTTCCGTTCGTGGTGAGCTTGTCGAACCATGAACGGAAATCCTGCGTGCGCGATGGAGCCAACACTGCGCCGAACACCAGCCCCTCCATCCCGTGATCCCTGATCGTGACACTTGTCAATTCGACATCCTGACGGCGTGCACTGCATCGCGGGGGCGAACCCGGCCAATCTTTCCGCACCATTCGGAGAAGGCCCATGCATGCAGTGCGGATGATCCAGATCCATGGCTCGAGCGAACCCGCCGCGCCGGCGACGATCGCCGGGCTGTCCGGCGTCACTCGAAAATTCGGCAACGTCGTTGCGCTCGATCGGATCGACCTGCCAATCCACGCCGGACAGGTGCTGGCGGTGCTCGGCCCCAACGGCGCCGGCAAGACCACTGCGATTTCGCTGCTTCTGGGGCTGCAGCGGGCCGACGAAGGCCGCGCCGAATTGTTCGGCATGTCGCCCGAGTCGCTCGCCGCGCGGCGTCGGGTCGGGGCGATGCTGCAAGCTGCAGCGGTGCCGGAGACGCTCAACGTCGGTGAACTGATCCGTCTGTTCGCCAGCTATTATCCGAATCCGCGCACGCTTGCCGAGTGCGCCGCGTTGGCGGGCGTGGAGGATCTGCTGGATCGTCGTTACGGCAAGCTTTCCGGGGGGCAGCAACGGCGCGCCCAGTTTGCGTTGGCGCTGGCCGGAAACCCGGAAATCCTGTTCCTCGACGAGCCGACCACCGGCCTGGACATCCAGGCGCGCGAGGTCATGTGGAAGACCATCCGCACGCTGGTGGCGCAAGGCTGCGCGGTCGTGCTGACCACGCACTACCTCGAGGAAGCCGAAGCGCTGGCCGACCGCGTGTGCGTGATCGCCAAGGGCCGCATCGTCGCCGAGGGAAGCGTCGCGGCCATCCGTGCGCGCGTTTCGCAAAAGCGCATCCGCTGCATCAGCGCGTTGGCGTCGGAAACCATCCTGTGCTGGCCGCATGTGCGCAGCGTGGTGCGCGAGGGCGAGCACATCGAGATCGTCACCGACGCCGCCGAGGCGGTGGTGCGCAAGCTGCTGGAGAAAGACGCGCAGCTGGCCGAACTGGAAATCCGCCGTGCCGGTCTGGCCGAGGCATTCGTCGAAATCACTCGTGATGCCGAAGCGGTGGCGGCGTAGGTGAGGGGCAAGTTGCGAGAGGCGAGGGGCGAGTCGTGAGTTGGGATCGACACCATTTCGGAATATCGAGGACATGCAGATGAACGCAACGACGATGGATTCTTCGGCGAACGCGCCGGCGCAAGGCGGCAGTCGCGCGCTACGCTCCTATACGCTCGAAGCGAAATACGAGTTCCTGCGCGTGCTGCGTACTCCCAGCGCGGCCTTCCCCACCCTGATGTTCCCGCCGCTGTTCTACCTGCTGTTCGGCATCGTGCTCAATCATGGCAGCGCCAACGCGGCGCACTACCTGTTCGCCACCTACAGCGTGTTCGGGCTGATGGCGCCGAGCCTGTTCGGCTTCGGCGTGGCGGTGGCGATCGAACGCGAACGCGGCTGGCTGGCGCTCAAGCGGGTCGCGCCGATGCCGCCGGGGGCCTACCTGCTGGCAAAGCTGGCGATGGCGATGTGCTTCGGCGCGATCATCTACGCGGTGCTGGCGATCATGGCCTTCGGCTTGGGCGGCGTGCGGATGCCGGCGCTGCAGTGGCTGCAACTGGCCGCGATCGCCCTGCTAGGGGTGGTGCCGTTCTGCGCGCTCGGTCTGATGATCGGCGCCAAGGCCAACGCCAATGCCGCGCCGGCGTTCGTCAATCTGATCTACCTGCCGATGGCCTTCCTGTCCGGGCTGTGGATGCCGTTGGCGATGCTGCCGAAATTCATCGGCCAGATCGCCCCGGTGTGGCCGGCGTATCATCTGGCACAACTGGCGCTGATGGCGGTCGGCCAGGTGCCGGCGGCCGGCATCGGCGGTCACCTGCTGTGGCTGGCCGGGTTCAGCGCGATCTGCTTTGCCATCGCGCGGCGCTGGCTGATGCGCGCCCAGTAGGTGCCGGGCCTCGACCCAAGCCATTCAACGCACGAATGTCGGGAGACAGCCAATGTTCGATCAGCAATCATCGCGGGCCCAAACCTTCCCTGGCCGCGAATCGCCAGCCAGCTCCAGCCGATCCGGCGCGATCGTCGGCGGCTTGGCGGTCATCGCCATCGGCTTGGTCTTCCTGGCCAGCAATCTGGGTTTCGACCTGCCGTTCCTGCATTGGCGCAACGGGTGGGCCCTGATCATCCTGATCGGAGCCGTGCCTTCGCTCGGCCGCGCGCTCGACCGGTACCGCAGCGTCGGCACGGTCGATGGCGAGGTGTTGCGCTGCGTGCTTCGCGCCGTGATGGTGGTCACGGTGGCGGTGATCGTGCTGCTCGATGCCTCGTTCACGGTGTGGTGGCCGCTGTTTCTGATTCTCGGCGGGCTGTCGATTCTGGCTGGCGGGGGTCGTCGGTACCGTGGTGACTGGGTTGCGGAGCGCTGAAGCCGATGAGCACTGCGGCAAAACCGGACGAGTACACGCTGCACCGGTGGCTGCGTGCGGCGCCGGATTCGGTCGCTTGTCAAAGGAGGGGTGGCGTCCGCGCGTTTTTTCCGATCGCGATCAACCTGATCTGGTCGGTGTGGTTCTTCGGCGACGTGATGTACGCCACGAACGTCACCACCAGTTGGATCATCGCCACGGCGATCGGGTTCCCGGCAATCGTGGTGTTGTGGGTGCGGGCGATGACCTGCCCACGCCGGCAGGTGTTGCTGTTCGGCCTGGCGATGGCGTTGCTCGGGTTCGCCCTGCTGCCGTGGAATCACAGCGGCGGCACCACCTGCATCATTTACGCCTGCGCCACGGTTGCCTTGGCCGGGTCGGCGCGCACGAGTGTGGGCTTGATGGCGGGGGTGCTGGTGGTATTCGCCATCGAGGTGACGTTGCTGCAGTGGCCCTGGGGCTTGTCGGTGGGCATGGGTTTCATGGGCCTGGCCATCGGCTGCGCCAATCTGGCGCGCCGGCTGAGCGACGAAAAGGACGTCGAGCTGCGCCTGAGCCACGAGGAAGTGCGTCGTCTGGCGGCCACCGCCGAGCGCGAGCGGATCGGCCGCGACCTGCACGACCTGCTCGGCCACACCCTGTCGCTGATCGCGCTCAAGTCCGAACTCGCCGGCAAGCTGCTCGCCCGTGATCCTGTGGCGGCCAGACGCGAGATCGGCGAGGTCGAGCGCACCGCGCGCGATGCGCTGGCCCAGGTGCGCAGCGCGGTGACCGGCATGCGCGCCGCCGGGCTGATCGGCGAGATCGCCTCGGCGCGGCTGCTGCTGGAATGCGCCGGCGTGCGATTTTTGTATTCCGGCTTCGAGATCGACCTGCCGTCGCCACAGGCGACCTGTCTGGGCCTTTCGCTGCGCGAGGCGCTGACCAACGTGCAACGCCACGCCAAGGCCACCCACGCGCGCGCCGAGCTGAAGAGCCATGACGCCGAAGTCGAACTGCGCGTGAGCGATGACGGCACGGGTGCCATCGATGTGCATGGCAATGGCCTGGTCGGCATGCGCGAGCGCGTCGAGGCGTTGGGCGGCGCGTTGAGGATTTCCGCGGTGCGCGGGCAGGGCACGACGCTGGTGATCGTGTTGCCGCTGCCGAAGGCATCGGCGACCGTGATCGACCTCGCCGACGCGCAAGCCAGCCGCCAGGCGCGCGCGTGATGTGCTGGCCTTGCATCACCGGCGCACGTTGCACCGGCGGGTCGTCGAAGTGATCCGGGTCCTGCTGGCCGAAGACCAGGCAATGGTGCGCGGTGCGTTGTCGGCGCTCCTCGCGCTCGAATCCGACATCGAGGTGCTCGGCAGCTGCGCCGATGGCGAACAGGCATGGCGTGAGGTCGGACGCCTGCAGACGACCGCCACCCCGGTCGACATCGTGGTTTCCGACATCGAGATGCCCAACTTGACCGGTCTGGAACTGGCCCAGCGCATTCGCGAGCGCGAGTTGCCGGTCAAGGTGGTGATCGTCACCACCTTCGCCCGCAGCGGCTACCTGCGACGTGCGCTGGATGCCGGCGTGGCCGGTTACCTGCTCAAGGACGCGCCCGCCGAGAAACTCGCCGAAGCCCTGCGCCAGGTCCACCGCGGCGGGCGTGCCATCGCCCCGGAGCTGGCATTGGAGGCGTGGTCGGAAGCCGACCCGCTCAGCGAGCGCGAGCGCCAGGTGCTGCGGCTGGCGGGCGAGGGCATGGGTGCAGGGGAGATCGCCGAGAAGATGCACCTTTCGCACGGCACCGTGCGCAATTACCTGTCCGAGGCGATCGGCAAGCTCGGGGTCAGCAACCGCATCGAGGCTTACCGGTTGGCGCGCCAAAAGGGCTGGCTGTAACCGGGCGCGCTTGCGCGATGCGATGGAACGCATCGCGCGCGTCCGGTTGCGGGCGAGGCGAGGCTCCCGAACGGCAAAGCACCATGGGCGGTTCACCGGCATCGCGCGCTGCCCAATCCTTGCGCACGCTGGTATCGTGCCGCATCCCACGAATCCCTTGCCTCATGAAGTCGTACGCCCTTGCCTGTGCCTGCCTGCTTGTGCTGGCGCTTTCCGGCTGCAGCCAGTCGCCCGATGCGACGTCTAACGCCAGCGATGCCGGCGCTGCCGCGGCCCATCCGTCCGAGGTGATCGCGACCGCCTCGGCAGCAGCCGACCAGAACACCACGCCGGGCGCTGCGTCGCTGGGCGAGGGCGTGTACATCTGGCAGCGGATGTGGCTGCCGGCCAACATCAACGCGCTGGCCGACAGCCGCGGCGTGTTCAACGAACTGCGCGTGCTGGCCGCGCAGGACCAGCCCGGCGAGGGCTGGATTGATGCCAGGGTCGATTTGCCTTCGTTGCAGGCCGACGGACGCGCGGTGCGGCCGGTCATTCGTCTCGACGGTCGCCTGCCGACACTGGATGCAGCGACGATCGCCGGCAAGGCGCAGTCCATCGTCACGGCATGGCGAGCTGCCGGCGTGCAGGTGGACGGAGTCGAGATCGACTACGACTGCGCCAGTGCGCGCCTGGCCGACTACGCGACGCTGCTGGCCGCGATCAAGGCGAAGCTGCCCGCTGACGCGACCCTGTCGATCACCGCGTTGCCGGCATGGATCGATGCGCCGGCGCTGGCTGAGGTGCTGGCCAAGGCCGACGAGGCCGTGCTGCAGGTCCATGCGGTCACCGACCCGAAGCACGGTCTGTTCGACCCGAAGCAAGCCAAGGGCTGGATCGAACGTTTTGCGAAGCTGGACACCAAGCCCTTCCGCGTCGCGCTCCCGGCCTATGGCTCGGCGCTGGTGGTGGATGCGCAGGGCAAGCGTGTCGGGGTGGAGAGCGAATCCGGGCTTCCGGTCGCCGGCCAGCGGCTGGAAGTGTTCGCCGACCCGCAGCAGGTCGCAGGCCTGGTGCGCGAGATTCGCGCGGCGCCTCCGGCGACGCTCAAGGGCTTCGTCTGGTTCCGCATGCCATTGCCTGGCGACCGGCGAGCGTGGCCGATGACCACGATTTCCGCGGTGATCGCGGACAAGCCGCTGCATGCCGACTTCACCCCGGACGTGGCCAATTCCGGCCGTGGTGCCTTCGACATCAGCGTCAGGAATACCGGCAATCTGGAAGCCGCGTTGCCATCGTCGGTGGACGTGGACGGCAGCGGCTGCGGGGATGCCGACGCGCTGCCGGGCTATCGGGTCGAAAAGGCAAACGGCAAACTGCGCTTCGTGCGCGAGTCCCGTGCCAGCTTGCCGGCGACCCAGACCCGGCCCCTGGGTTGGGTCCGCTGCACCAGCCTGAAAGTCGCCGACCTGCATGTGCGTCCGTAAGCTCGTCCTGGCGGTGGCGTGCATGCTGCCGCTGGCGGCGGCGCAAGCCTGCGGGCCGTTCTTTCCGCAGGGACTGCTCGACGATCGCAAATCCAGCTTGCTCGATCTGCCGGAAGGCACGTTCTATTACGAAACCGGACGCCTGCTGCCGGCGCCGGGCGACAAGCTGCGCGCGGTCGAGGGCTCGCCGTGGGACGATCGGGCGGAGGTTCGCGCCAAAGCCGAAGCGGTCGGCCTGACGGACGTGGAGGTGGGCAAGATCAAGGCCATGCGCGCGGCCGGCGATCCGGATGCGGCGGCGAAGGCGGGCGCCGGCCTGGCACCGGAGTTGCTCGAATACACACTCGGCGCGATCGCCTTCGGCAAGGGGCAACTGGACGTCGCGGCGACGCACTTCCGTGCCGTGCTCGCG
Organism: uncultured Gammaproteobacteria bacterium; assembly: GCA_964640525.1. Lineage (GTDB taxonomy): Bacteria > Pseudomonadota > Gammaproteobacteria > Xanthomonadales > Xanthomonadaceae > SZAS-103. The sequence continues at coordinate 7,955 of CAZXGS010000009.1, forward strand.
CTGTCCCCGCCGCAACGCGAGCGGCGCGGCCTGTGGGCGCAGTACATGCTCGGCCGCACCCTGCTGGCCAGCGGCGATACCGCCGGCGCCGATGCCGCCTACGACGTGGTGCGCGAGCGTGCCCTGTCCGGCATTCCCGATCCGCTGGGACTGGCCGTCGCCAGTCTGGGCGAAAAGGCGCGCATCGCTTGGCATCACGGCGCCGTCACCGCGGCGATCCATCTGTACGCGCAACAGGCCGCGCATGGTTCCACCAGTGCCGCGGCGTCGTTGCTGTTCGTCGTGCGCAGCCTGCTGGCGCATCGCGACCAGCTCGATCAGGCACTCGCCGATCCGCTCGGGCAGCGCCTGCTCGCGGCCTACCTCTACACGCGCTCGATCGAATTCGAGCAGAACTGGCCACGCGCGGGCACCGTCACCGATGCACAGGGCGATGACGCCCCCGCGTCCGCCACCGCGGGGCAGACGCCGCCGGTAGCCGGCATCGACGTCAAGACCTTCCTGCAGATCGTGGAGGCGCAGCACCTGGATCATTTCGACGGTGCCGACCGGCTCGCCGCCGGCGCTTACGGCGCCGGCCGTTACGATCTCGCCGGCCGATTCGCGGCCAGGTCCGACAGCGCGCTGGCCGCATGGGTGCGCGCCAAGCTCGCCCTGCGCGCGGGCGATGAGGCCACGGCGATGCGGGAATACGCCAAGGCGGCGCAGGGATTCCCGACCACCGAGCAATGGAGTGAGGCGTTCCCCTACGAGGACGATTTGGGTCATCCGCGCTGCCGGGTGGAGGACGAGCGCGGCATCCTCGCACTGTCGCGTGGCGACTACGTCGAGGCGATGGCACGGATGTACGCCGGCGCGTCCGAATACTGGGCCGACACGGCGTACGTGGCCGAGCGCGTGCTGAGCGTCGATGAACTCAAGGGATTCGTCGATGCCCACGTGCCCGCAGTGGCCGTCCGCCCCGCAACGTCCGGCGACGCTTCGTCCGCGGATGCAACGGCCGATGATGCAACGGCCGATGACAACGATCAGGCAACCACGTCGCCGGCGCAGCAGTTGCGCAACCTGCTCGCGCGGCGCCTGATGCGGGTCGGCAGGTTGCAGGATGCCATGGCGTATTTCAGCGATCCGGCCGACCGCAAGCAGGCGCAGGCGCTGCTCGCCGCACACCGGGACGACCACGCGTTTTCCGCCACCGCACGCGCCAAGGCCCTGTTCGCGCAGGCGCAGATCATCCGCAAGCACGGCATGGAATTGCTGGGCACCGAACTGGTGCCCGACAACGCCTGGGCGGGCGGTGCCTACGGTGGCGATGACCTGCCGAAGCTGCAAGGCAAGCCCTTCGTGGGTGCGGGCGAGGCCGCGCGGGTGCAAGCCAGCGTTGCGCAGCCGGATGCGCGCTACCACTACCGCTACCTCGCCGCCAACCTCACCGAGCAGGCCGCTACACTGGTGCCGGCGCGCTCGCAGGCCTACGCGGCGATGATGTGCAGCGCGACAGGCTGGATGCTCGACACCGATCCGGCCAGCGCGCAGCGCATCTACCACCGTTACCTGCGCAATGGCGCCTACGTGGCGTGGGGTGCGCAGTTCGGCCAGCACTGCCCGGTGCCGGATTTCGAATCGGCGCGCTGGTTGCCGTACCGGCAGGCGTGGTGGGGCACGCGGCACTTCGTGCGGCGGCAGTGGCCGTGGCTGCTCGGCGGCGTCTTCATCGTCGGACTGGCCGGCGCGGGCTGGGCGCGGCGACGCAGGACCGCCTGAGTCCGCTCCATCGGCGATAATCACCGGCTCGACTCCCGCGCGGCGGCACGCTTGAAGAAGTCCGATTTCCACTACGACCTGCCGCCGGAACTGATCGCGCAGGCGCCGCTGCCAGAGCGCTCGGCAAGCCGCCTGCTGGTGCTGCCGGGGGGCGAGGCGACGCTGCTCGATCGCCACATCCGCGACCTGCCCGAGCTGCTGCAGCCCGGCGACCTGCTGGTCTTCAACGACACCCGCGTGCTGCCGGCGCGCCTGTTCGGGCGCAAGGCCAGCGGCGGGCGGGTGGAGATCCTGATCGAGCGCCTGCTCGGTGGCCACGATGCGCGCGCGCAACTGGGCGCCAGCAAGCCCTCGCGCACCGGCACCCGCATCCTGCTCGATGCCGGCGGCGAAGCCGAGGTACTCGACCGCGACGGCGAGTTCTACGACCTGCGTTTCCATACCGGCGAGCCGCTGGAGAAATGGCTGCTCCACGCCGGGCAGATGCCGCTGCCGCCGTACATCCACCGCGTTCCCGGCGCCGACGACGCCGAGCGCTACCAGACCGTGTTCGCACGCGAGCTGGGCGCGGTCGCCGCGCCCACCGCCGGCCTGCATTTCGATGACGCCCTGCTGGAGGCGCTGCGTGCGCGCGGGGTGGATTTCGGCCATGTCACCCTGCACGTCGGCGCCGGCACCTTCCAGCCGATGCGGGTCGAGCACGTCGATCAGCACGTGATGCACAGCGAGTGGCTCAACGTCGGCGCGCAACTGGTCGAGCAGATCGCCCGCACCCGCGCCCGCGGCGGGCGCGTGATCGCGGTCGGCACCACCGTGGTGCGCGCGCTGGAGAGCGCGATGGTGGCCGACGACAGCGGCAGGCGCGTGCTGCGCCCGTTCGCCGGTGAAACCCGCATCTTCATTTTCCCCGGCTACCGCATCGCCTCGGTGGACGCGTTGCTGACCAACTTCCACCTGCCCGAATCGACCCTGCTGATGCTGGTCTCGGCTTTCGCCGGCCGCGAGCACGTGCTGGCCGCGTACCGCCACGCGGTCGCGCAGCGCTACCGTTTTTTCAGTTATGGCGATGCGATGCTGGTGTTTCCATCCGGATCGCCGCGATGAGCCGCATGCGTTTCGACCTTCTGGGCACAGATGGATACGCCCGCCGGGGTCGCATGGCCTTTCCGCGCGGGGTCGTGGAAACGCCCGCCTTCATGCCGGTCGGCACCTATGGCACGGTGAAGGCGATGAAACCCGCCGACGTGGTCGCGACCGGCGCGCAGATCATCCTCGGCAACACCTTCCACCTGTTCCTGCGGCCTGGGCTGCGGATCATGGAGGCGCATGGCGGCCTGCACGGCTTTGCGCGATGGGACGGGCCGATCCTGACCGATTCGGGCGGCTTCCAGGTGTTCTCGCTGGCCAAGCGCCGCAAGATCAGCGAGGCCGGGGTCACCTTCGCCTCGCCGGTGGATGGCGCCAAGGTATTCCTCGGACCGGAAGAGAGCATGGCGATCCAGCGCGCGCTCGGTTCGGACATCGTGATGATCTTCGATGAGTGCACGCCGTACCCGGCCACCGAGCGCGTGGCGCGCACCTCGATGGAGCTGTCGCTGCGCTGGGCCGAACGCAGCAAACGCGCGCACGAGGGCAACGATGCAGCGCTGTTCGGGATCGTCCAGGGCGGCGTCCACCATGACCTGCGCACCGCATCGGCGCAGGGACTGCAGACCATCGGCTTCGACGGCTACGCGATCGGCGGGCTGGCGGTTGGCGAGCCCGAAGCCGAGCGCAACGCCATGCTCGAACACACCGTACCGCAGTTGCCGGCCGACAGGCCACGCTACCTGATGGGCGTGGGCAAGCCCGAGGACATCGTCGCGGCGGTGGCCCGCGGCATCGACCTGTTCGACTGCGTCCTGCCCACCCGCAACGCCCGCAACGGCCATTACTTCACCCGCTTCGGCGCGGTGCGCATCCGCAATGCGAAGTACGAGGACGACCTGCGCCCGATCGACCCCGAGTGCAGCTGCGCCACCTGCACCGGCGGCTTCAGCCGTGCCTACCTGCGCCATTTGGACCGATGCAACGAGATGCTCGGCCCGATGCTGGCGACCGTGCACAACCTGCACTACTACCAGGACCTGATGCGCGACCTCCGCGCGGCGATCGAGGCGGGAAGGTTCGCCGAGTTTCGTGCCGGGTTCCAGGCGGCGCGAGCCACGGGTGACAAGGTGGGCTGAACGCGAGACGAGTGATGCTCCCAAGTTTCAGATGCCGTCATCCCTCACCCGCCCCCGCTTGCGCGTGGGCACCCTCTCCCGGCGGGAGAGGGTATGAGTTGCGGCGACCAGACGACGAACCACAGGCCACAGACCACCTCCCGTCCTCTGTCCTCTGTCTTCCGTATGGCATACTGGCCGGATTGTCCGTCGCATCGGTACCATTTGAATGAATCCGCTGGATCTGTTGATTCCCGTTGCCCATGCCCAAGCCGCGCCTGGCGCCGCGCCAGGTGGTGGCCTGATGGGCCTGCTGCCGTTCGTGATCTTGTTCGTGGTGTTCATCTTCGCGATGGTGCTGCCGCAGTCGCGGCGTGCCAAGCAGCACCGCGAGATGCTCGCCAAGCTGGAGAAGGGTGACGAGGTGGTCACCAACGGTGGGCTGGCAGGGCGGGTGGCCGAAATCGGCGATGCCTTCATCACCCTGGAGATCGCCGATGGCGTGCGCGTGAAGTTCCAGCGCGCCTCGATTGCGGTGGTGCTGCCGCGGGGCAGCCTGAAAGCCTCTTGACGCCGGCGCCACGCGCCCCCATCGACAGCGGGCGTCGGATGCGGCGCCCACCGCCCGACCTTTAGCCGGTTTCGCCCATGCTCGAGCTACCACGCTGGAAAAACATCCTGGTTCTGGTCACGCTGTTCCTGAGCCTGCTGTACGCCATGCCGAACCTGTTCCCGCAGGATCCGGCGGTGCAGATCACCGCCAACCGCGGGCATGTCGTCGATGCGGCGCTCAAGACCCGCGTGCAGGGCGTGCTGCAGCAGCTAAAGCTGCCGATCAAGGCGATCGAGATCAACAAGGACGAGTTGCTGGTCCGCCTGCCCGATGCCGACACCCAGCTCAAGGCTTCCGACGCGATCCGCACCGCGCTTGGCGATGACTACACCAGTGCGTTGAACCTGGCTTCCACCGTGCCGCACTGGCTCAAGGCGATCGGTGGCAGTCCCCTGTTGCTGGGCCTGGACCTGCGCGGCGGCGTGCACTTCCTGATGCAGGTCGATGAGGATGCGGTGCTCGACAAGCGCATCAACGGCTATGTCGACGAGATCCGCGGCCTGATCCGCAAGAACCAGATCCGCGGCGTGGACGTGACGCGGATCGGCAGCGGTGCCAACCTCGGACTGAGCGTGAAGACCGGCAGTGCCGCCGACGCGGCCAAAATCGGAGCGCTGATTGCCACCGAGATCCCGCAGCTCGACCTCAAGCCCGCTGCCGGCGGCGCCACCCTGGCCGGTTCGCTCAAGCCGGCCGAGCTCAAGGCGCTGCGTGATGGTGCGATCGAGCAGAACATCGGCACCCTCACCAACCGCATCAATCAGCTCGGCGTGGCCGAGCCGCTGATCCAGCGCCAGGGCGCCGACCGCATCGTGGTCGAACTGCCCGGCGTGCAGGACACCGCGCAGGCGAAGAAGGTGCTCGGTGCCACCGCCACCCTGGAATACCGCGGCAACGTCGAGGGCAATGCCTACGAGGCCGAGCGCACTGGCAACATTCCGCCCGACGCCAAGCTCTACCACATGCGCGAGCTGGGCCCGGATGGCAAGCCCATCCCGGTGCTGCTGTCCAAGAAGGTGATCGTCTCCGGTGACCAGCTGGAAAGCGCCGCCTCGATGACCGACCAGCAGTCGGGTACCCCGGCGGTGTCGGTCACGCTCAACGAGATCGGCGCCAAGCGCATGGAGGACTTCACCACCGACCACGTCGGCAAGAAGATGGGCGTGGTCTACATCGAGCGCACCCCGGTCACGCGCATCGTGGACGGCAAGGAAGTGCGCACGATCAAGGTCACCGAGGACGTGATCAACGATGCCGTCATCCAGGGCGTGTTTGGCAAGCGCTTCCAGACCACCGGACTTGGAAGCCTCAAGGAAGCCTCCGAGTTGGCCCTTCTGCTGCGCGCCGGTTCGCTGGCCGCGCCTGTGGACATCGTCGAGCAGCGCGTGATCGGCCCCAGCCTGGGCCAGGACAACATCAACGCCGGCAAGGACGCGGTGGTGATCGGCTTCCTGGCGGTGTGCGTGCTGATGATGGTGTATTACCGCCTGTTTGGCGTGATCTCGGTGCTGGCGCTGTTCTTCAACCTGTTGCTGTTGACCGCCGTGCTGTCGCTGATCCACGCCACCATGACCATGCCGGGCATCGCCGGCATCGTGCTCACCCTGGGCATGGCGATCGACGGCAACGTGCTGATCATCGAGCGCATCCGCGAAGAGCTGCGCAACGGCAACACCCCGGTGGCCAGCATCAAGGCGGGTTACGACCGCGCCTGGACGGTGATCCTGGACTCCAACGTGGCCAAGCTGATCGCCGGTGTGGCGCTGCTGACCTTCGGGTCCGGGCCGATCAAGGGCTTCGCGGTGGTGCTGCTGATCGGCGTGCTGACCTCGATGTTCACCTCGGTGACGGTCAGCCGTTCGATGGCCACGGTGGTGTACGGCTACGGCAAGAAGGTGCAGAAAGTGTCCGTCGGCGGGGGGTTCTGAGTCATGGAATTTTTCAATCCGAACAGCAATGTCAACTTCATGGGGATCCGCCGTTACACGGTGGCGATCTCCGTGATCCTGATGATTGCCTCGATCGTCTCGCTTGCCACCCGCGGGCTGAACTTCGGGCTGGACTTCACCGGCGGCTCGCTGGTGGAGGTGACCTTCGACAAGGCCACCGAACAGCACGACGTCAGCGATGCGCTGGCCAAGGCCGGCTTCAAGGGCGCGGTGGTGCAGCGTTACGACACCCGCAATTACTCGATCCGGCTCGGGCCCAACGAGGGTGCGAATGCCGGCAAGGCCAAGGTCACCGAGTCGAGCATCGACGCGCGCAGCTCGGCCATCACCACGCACGTCCAGCATGCGCTGGACAGCGCCGGCCACCACGCGCAGGTCAAGCCCTCGGTGTACGTCGGCCCGCAGGTCGGGAAGGACCTTGCCACCAACGGCATCGTCGCGGTGGTGCTGGTGCTGTCGGGAATCATGATCTACATCGCGATCCGCTTCGAATGGCGGTTCGCGCTGGCGACCATGCTCACCGAGATCCACGACGTGCTGCTGACCGTGGGCTTCTTCTCGCTCACCGGCCATGAGTTCGACCTGACCGTGCTGGCGGCGGTGCTGGCGGTGGACGGCTATTCGGTCAACGACACCATCGTGGTGTTCGACCGCGTCCGCGAACTGTTCCGCAGCTCCCGCAAGGGCGAACCGCTGGACATCCTCAACCGCGCGGTCAACAACACCCTCTCGCGTACCATCATGACCTCGTTGGCGACCATGGTCACGGTGGTGGCGCTGTTCTTCTTCGGCGGATCCAGCCTGCACGGCTTCTCGATCGCGCTGATGGTCGGCATCGTGGTGGGCACGCTGTCGTCGATCTTCTTCGCCTGCCCGATCCTGAACATCTTCGGGGTCAGCAAGCAGGACCTGATGCCCAAGCTGCGCGACGAGGCGGAGCTGGCGCGGCGGCCGTGAGGCCGCCGGCAAAGCCTTCAGCGAAACGTCGCGGCGTAGCCGGTATCGACGATGGTCTTCTGCAACTCGTCGGCGAGTTTGAGGTTGCCGGCCAGGATCTGCATGCCGGCCGGCTTGGCGGTCATGTCCAGAAGGTTCTCGGCGGCGCCGCGATAGTCGCAGACGTGGCCGCCGGCCTCGCGTACCAGCAGCATGCCGGCGGCGATGTCCCAGGCCTTCACCCCGGCCTCGAAGTAGCCGTCCACGCGACCGCAGGCCACCCAGGCCAGGTCGAGCGCGGCCGAACCGGCGCGACGGATGTCCTCGGCACGCTCCAGCAGCACCTTGATGCAGTCCAGTTGGGCCCCGGAGCGGGCGCGCTCGCGCGGCGCGAAACCGGTGGCGAGCACCGCGCCTTCCAGCGACGCGCGCTGGGCGACGCGGATGCGCTTGTCGTTGAGGGTGGCGCCGCTGCCGCGGCTGGCGGTGAACAGCTCGTTGCGCAGCGGATCGTAGATCACGCCGTGGGTGGGTACGCCGTTCTCGACCAGTGCGATGGAGACGCAGAAGTGCGGATTGCCGCGCAGGTAGTTGCTGGTGCCGTCGATCGGATCGATCACCCACACGCTGCTGGACTTGCCCTTGGCGCCGCCTTCCTCGCCGAGGATGGCGTAGTCCGGGTGCGCGCGCCGCAGTTCCTTGATCGCCTCCGCCTCGGCCTGCGCATCGACTTCGCTGGCGAAGTCCTGACGCGCCTTCTCCACCACGTTCAGGCTGTCCAGCCGATGGATGTAGCGCAACATGACCGCACCCGCCTGGCGGGCGGCCTTGACCATGACGGTGACGGCGGGCTTTTGCATGCTCGTGGGGTCCGGCTGGGCAATGAAAGAACCAGGCCGGTCGCGCCGGCAGGCGGCAAGGTTACCAGCTTGGATCGGATCGCGGCCAGCGCGCGGGGCTTGCATGCCGGGCCGGCATGCGACGCGATGGTTCCGGCATGAGTGCTTTCGCCAGCGCCGGGACGCCGCGCATCGTGTTGGTCGAGCCGCGCCATCCCGGCAACATCGGCTCGGCCGCGCGCGCGATGAAGACCATGGGCTTGAGCGAACTGGTGCTGGTGATGCCGGCGTCTTCGATCGACCACCCCGACGCGCTGGCGATGGCCGCCGGCGCCGACGACGTGCTTGCGACGGCGCGGGTCTGCGCCAGCCTGGAGGACGCGCTGGCCGACTGTGGTTTCGTCGCCGGCTGCACCGCGCGCCAGCGACAGGTGCCGCTGCCTGAATTCGTCCCGCGCGATGCGGCGGTGCGCCTGCTCGCCGAGGCCGCCGTCGCCCCGGTGGCGCTGCTGTTCGGCACCGAGCGCACCGGCCTGACCAACGCGCAATTGCAGCGCTGCCATGCCGCGATCCATATCCCCTCCAACCCCGTGTATGGCTCGCTCAACCTCGCCGCGGCGGTGCAGGTGCTCAGCTACGAATTGCGCATGGCAATGCTGGATGGCGAGGCAGCGACCGCTCTCGCCGTGCGCGGCGACCCGGCCGCGACCCAGGCGCAGATGGAAGCGTTTTTCGACCACCTCGGCCAGACCCTGGACGCGATCGACTTCCACAAGGGCCGTTCGCCGGACACGGTGATGCGCCGTCTGCGCGGGCTGTTCCTGCGTGCACAGGTCGATGCCCGCGAACTGCGCATCCTGCGCGGCATCCTCGCCGACGCGCAGCGGATGGCGCGTCTGGCCGGCCGCAACGTGGATTGATCGCCCCGGCGGCCTGCTAGGATGTGCATTGACCGGCATGGTGGGGCCGGGCCTTGCGACGGGGGCGGCATGCGGATCGGTTTGCGCGCGCGATTCCTGATCATCGTGGTGCTGTCGGCGGTGATCGCGTTGATCGCCGTGGTGGCACTGCACGGCCAAGTGCGGGCGCACGAGGACGCGGTGGCCGCAGCCGTGCGTGCCATGCCCGGGGCCGTGGATTCCGGCAGCAGCGACGCGCCGGCGACGACCGCCACGCTGGCCAGCCTTGCCAAGGCCGACCAGGAATTCCGGCGCCATCTGGCGCTGACGATTTTCGTGCTTGGTCTGCTGGCCGCGCTGGCGGCTGGCTGGGTCTGGTACGGGCTGGTGCAGCCGGTCCTCAGGGTGGCCGCGACCGCGCGCCGGATCGAGGCGGGCGAGCCGGTCGGGCCGATCGCCGAGGCACAGCGCGAGGACGAGATCGGCGATGTGGCCAGCGCTTTCGACACGCTCGACGACGCGGTGGCCGCACTGCGCGAGCGCATGCAGCACGACGCCGCGGACGACGCCGGCGCGGCGCTTGCCATGCCGCCGCCGGCGTCGGCGCCACCCGCACCGGCACGTGCGCCGCTGGCGCGCGCGGACGTGGCGGGCGTCACCGGTGTGATGAAGGCGCCGGTGGTCGCCGCGCCCGCGGTGCCGGCAGCCGCGCCGGCCCCGCTGTCCGCGCCCCCGCGCAGCGTGCCGACCGCGGCGCAGGTCGAACGCCTGAACAGGCTGGAAGCCGATCTGCAGGATGCCTGGCGGCGCGAGGAACTGCGGGTGCTGTACCAGCCGATCCACTCGCTCGCCGACGGCAGCATGCGTGGCGCCGAGGCGCTGCTGCGCTGGCAGCACCCGGAGGAGGGCGCGATCGCGCCGGCCGAGTTCATCGCCTTGGCCGAGCGCAGCGACTTGATCGTGGAACTGGGCCGGCAGGTGCTGGTGCAGGCGTGCTCGGATGCCGGCCTGTGGCCCAGCGACGGCACGTCCGAAAACAGCCCGTTCGTCTCCGTCAACGTCGCGGCAGGCCAGTTGCGCGATCGACGCATGTTCGAGTACGTGGTCGAGGCGTTGCGCAAATCGGGCCTGGCCGCGACGCGCCTGCACCTGGAAGTGCCGGTGGCCGCCCTGCGCGAGGACGACATCGAGATCGAAGCCGCGCTGGAGCAGATCCGCGGATTGGGCGCGCAGATCTGGCTGGACGCCAGCGGCACCGACGCGGCCGACGCGCAGCGCTGGATGAAACCGTGGGTGAGCGGCATCAAGGTCGGGCAGGGCCATATCCGCGGCCGCAACGAAATCGAGCCGGACCCGGCCGCGACCCACGCAATCGTCGCCAACGCGCGCGCCCTGCGCATCGTGGCGGTGGTGGTGGGGGTGGAGCAGCTGGCCGAACTGAACGTGCTCAAGGAGCAGGGCGCCGAGCTGGCGCAGGGCTACGTGCTGTGCAAGCCGGTGGACACCGGCGAGATCGGGCGCAGGCTGCTGGCCTGAGGCCAGCGAAACCCTCAGCCGCCTTCGTCCTCGTCCGGCGCCGCTGGCAGCCGGCTCACCAGCAGCTTGTCCACCCGCGCGCCGTCCAGATCGACGATCTCGATCCGCAGCCCCTTCCACGCGAAGTGCTCGCCGACGTGCGGGATGCGCCCGAAGTGGTCGATGACCATGCCGGCCAGGGTATGGAAATCCTGCTCTTCGTCCTGTGCGGTGACCGGGATCGAGAGCAATTCGCGCAGGTCGTCCATGCCCAGCCCGCCATCGACCAGCCAGGAACCGTCCTCGCGCTGGATCACCGGCTGGTCTTCCGGATCGTCCGATTCCACCGACTGCAGGCGACCGATCACCGCACCCATCAGGTCCTCGAGGGTGACCAGGCCCTGGATCTCGCCGTACTCGTCCACCACCAATGCCAGTGTCTGCTGCTCGTCGCGGAAGATCTCCAGCAACGGCAGCGGGCGCGTGGACTCGGCCACGAACACCGGTGGGCTCAGGTGCGCGAACAGGTCCAGCGGCTTGCCCTCGGCCAGGTCCAAGGCCAGCGACTTCATCTCCAGCACGCCGATCACGTCGGCGTCGCTGCCGCGATAGACCGGGTACTGGGAGAATTCGGCCTCGCGCATCCGCGCCAGGTTGTCCGCGTTGCTGTCGGTGGCGTCGAGCCAGGCGATCTGGGTGCGCGGGGTCATCAGGCTGCCGGCGGTGCGATCGCCCAGGCGCAGCACGCGGTTCATCATGTTGCGTTCGTCGGCGTCGATCGCGCCCTGCTCGTGGCCCTCGGAGACCAGCAGGCGGATTTCCTCGGTGCTGATGCGGTCGTGGCCGGTCTTGTGCAGGCCGAACATCCGCAGCAAGGTGCGCGTGCACCAGGCCAGCGCCAGCACGCCGGGCTTGGCGATCGTGGCCAGGACGTGGATCGGATAGGCGACCAGGACCGCCAGCTTTTCCGGGGCCTGGGTGGCGATGCGCTTGGGGACCAGTTCACCGATCACCCCGTACAGGAAAACCATCACGAAGAAGCCGAACACGAAGCCGATGCCGTGGGCGTACGGCGCCAGCGCCGGAAGCGCGCGCGCGATCGGTTCCTCGATTTCGTTGCCGATCGACTCGCCGCCGAAATAGCCGGTCAACAGGCTCAGCAGGGTGATCCACAACTGCACCGCCGAAAGGAAGGCTTCCGGATGTTCGGCCAGATGCAACGCCTTGGCGGCGCGCCGGCTTTGCTGCGCCATCTGCTTCAGGCGGCTGCGGCGCGAAGTCATCACCGCCAGCTCGGACAGGGCAAAGAACCCGTTGAACACCACCAGCAGGAACACGATGAAGATGCGGGTCATGGGACGGCCGTCGGGGTGGCGGCAAGCCACAGGTGAAGCGCCACGCTGGCGGCGTAGCCCAGGGCGATGGCCCAGCTCCAGCGCAGGTGGCTGAGGAAAGTGTACTGGCCGCGGGCGACACCCATCAGGGCCACGCCGGCGGCGGATCCGATCGACAGCAGGCTGCCGCCGACACCCGCGGTCAAGGCGATCAACAGCCATTGCTGATGGTCCATCGCCGGGTTCATCTGCAGAACCGCCGACATGATCGGCACGTTGTCCACCAGCGCCGAGGCCACCCCCAGCGCGACGTTGGCGGTGGTGGCGCCGAAGCGGCCGTACAGTTGGTGCGACAGCAACTCCATCCAGCCCAGTGCGGCCAGCCCACCGACCGACAGCAGCACCCCGCAGAAGAACAACAGCGTGTCCCATTCGGCGCGGGCGAGGATGCGGAAAATGTCGTAGCCACCGCCGATGGTTTCGTCCGGGTGCCGGCGCGCGACCAGGAAGCCCTGCCATTGCAGTGCCGCCAGTCCGCACAGCATGCCGTACACCGAAGGCAAGCCCAGCCATTGCACCGACGCCACGGTCGCCGCGATGGTGGCGGCGAACAGCACGCCGACGGCCAGACCGCCGGGCTTCAGCATCGCGCTCGCATCACCTGCCGGCGGACGTCCGGCAGGCAGGGCCAGGCTCATGATCGCTGCCGGCAGCAGCCAGTTTACGAGTGCCGGAATGAACAAGTCGAAGAACTCGAAGAAGCCCGCATGGCCGGCCTGCCACACCATCAGCGTGGTGACGTCGCCGAACGCCGACCACGCGCCGCCGGCGTTGGCCGCGACCACGATGTTGATGCAGCACAACGACACGAAGCGCTTGTTGCCCGCGCCCAGCGCCAGCGCCACGGTCGCCACCGCCAGTGCGGTGGTGAGGTTGTTGAGCACGCTCGACAGCACGTAGGCCAGCAACCCGGTGGACCAGAACAGCGCGCGGTGGCCCCAGCCTCGCCGCACCAATGCCGCGCGCAGCACGTCGAACACCCCGCGCTCGACCAAGGCCTCGACGAACGCCATCGAGGCCACCAGGAAGAAGAACAGCTCGGAGAAATCCAGGAAGGTCGTGGAGAACGCGGCCGTGACCCGCTCCGCATGCGCCGGATCGCCGCGTGCGGCCCATGCGATCAGTCCCCAGATCGCCGAGGCGGCGAGCATCACCGGGATCGACTTGCGCAGCCCCAGTGCTTCCTCGAAGGCAACCAGCACGCATGCCAGGGTGAACAGCCCAAGCGCCACCCATGCCAGCGGCGAGGACGCGGCTGCCAGCGCACCATGGGGCGAGGCCGGTGCGCTGGCGATGCTCGCGGCACCGGCCAGCGCCGGCGCGGTGAGCAGGGTCGCTGCCAATCCCAGCCAGCGCTTTGCCTGGCAGGGCCGCCGGGAACGGTGTGGATTCAGCCTTCGACCTGGCATCGACGGGAGTGCTGCGCGCAAGGTCGTTCAGGATACCCGAGGCTTGGTCGGCGGGTTCGGCAATCCGGTGTCGGCCGCTCCACGAAAGCGGGTGCGTGGCCTTGCGCACCCTTCCGGCATGGCGTCGGCAATCGCCGCGGGCCTTCGCGCGCGCCGGGCCGTCATCCGCAGGTCCGATGCAGAGTTCGAGTCGATTCGCTGGCCCAGCCTTCGGAGCCTTGACGCGTCTTGCACCGCGCTCGGAAGCGATCGATGCGAGCATCGAAACGGCGGTGGCTGGTCGCGGCATCGCGCGGCGCGGGAAGGCCCGCGCGATGCGCGTCGCCAAATGTCCGACGGGTCAGTTCGTGATGCGGGTCGCGGTCTGGTCTTGCGCCGTGATGACCTGCAGGTCGGGGCTGGCAATCAGGGCCTGCGATCCGGCACGCAGGCTGGCGATCAGGGCTTCGCGGCTGGCCTGCGGGCGCGGGCGCAGGATCGCCCAGCCGTTGCGGCCGTGCTCCTTGACCCAATACAGCGCCGCATCGGCCATTTCCACCGCGCGCTCCCAGCCCAGTTCGCCATTGCCCTCGCCAAGGATCGGATATTCGGCCAGCCCGATCGAGCAGGTCAGGGTCAGCGAGAGTCCTGCCCCGACCTCGAAATGACGCTCGGCCACGCGTCTGCGGATGCGCTCGCCCAGCGCGGCGATGGCTTCACGGTGCATCGGGCGGAACACCAGCAGGAACTCCTCGCCGCCCCAGCGCACCACGTAATCGCCCGTTTGCACCAGCCCCGTGAGGACGTTGCTGAAAACCTGCAGGACGAGATCGCCGGCATGGTGACCGTAACTGTCGTTGATGCGCTTGAAATGGTCGATGTCCACGATGGCGAACACCAGCCGCTGTTCGCCATCGCCGGAACGCTCGCGCTCGCGTTCGTAGAAGTTCAGGTCGATCGGGATCTGGTTGTCCAGGTAGCGGCGGTTGTGCAGGCCGGTCAGCGGATCGGTGCGGCTGGCGTGTTCCAGTTGCTGGTTGGCCTGGCGCAGCGACTCGCTGGTACGCCGCCGTTCCAGCGCGCTGGCGATGTGGCGCGAGACGAAGCTGAGCAGCTCCTTGTCGCGTTCGGTGAACACCTGGCCGCTGGAATAGCTTTGCACCGCGATCAGCCCGATCGAGCGGTCGTCGATCTTCAGCGGCACGCCCAGCCAGCAGTCGGAGGGCACGCCCATCGGCTCGACCTCGCCGGCGGCGCGCAGGCGCTCGAAGGTGGCCAGGTCGCGCAGCAGCAGCGGCTGCCCGGTGCGCAGCACGTATTCGCTCAGGCCCCGGCCCGGCGGGCGCGGGGCAAAAGACTCGACCTGCATGTTGGCGACGAAAGGAAACTGCAACTCGGTGGCATCCTCCGACAACACGCCGATGTAGAGATTCCGGGCATCGAGGAATTCGCCCACGATGGCGTGGACGGCCTCGTAGAAGGTCTGCATCGAGCCCGGACCGCCGGCCACTTCGGCAATGCGGAACATCGCCGCCTGCAGGTGTTCGGCACGCTGGCGTTCGGCGATTTCCTCACGCAGCGCCTGGGTGCGTTCGGCGACCCGGCGTTCGAGCACCACCGCCGCCTCGCGGCGTGCCAGCGCGGTCTGGATGTTCTGCGCCAGGTAGGCCAGCAGGGCCTGGTCTTCGGCGTTGTAGCTGATCGCCGGATCGTAGCTCTGCACGACCACCGCGCCGGTCACGCGGCCGTCTTCCAGCATCGGCACCCCGAGCCAGTCCTCGCTGGCCGGGCCGACCCGGTCCGAACGCGGCAGGTGCAGGCGTTCGCGCAGGACATTGCCGTGGCCGTGGAGGGGTTGGCCGTGGCGCAACATGGCCAGGGTGAGCGAGTTCTCGAGCGTGGCCGCGTCGATCACCTCGTCGGGATCGCGGCGGTTGCGGTCGAGGCTGTCGGCGAAGTAGGCGAACTGCATCGTCTCCGGTTCCTGCCGGTAGCGCACGATGAAGAAATTGCGTGCGTACATCAGGCTGGCGACGATCTGGTGCATCTCGTGCAGGACGTCGGCGGCGTCGCGGTCGGAGGTGGCGGCATCGCAGATGGCGATCAGCGCGCGCTGGACGCGTTCGGCGCGCCCCAGGCGCCTGAGGTCGGCGCGCAGCCGCTCGGTCTGCAGCAACGAAGCGCAGCGCAGCACCAGCAGATCGACCACGTCCTGCAACTGCGCCCTGGACTGCGGCGCCGGCGGCGGCACGCGCTGGCGACGGTAGGTGATTGCCGCCCATTGGCGGCTGTCGTCGGCAAGCAGGCAGGCGCCCTGGAAGCCGCCGCCGTTGCCTGGTTCCTCACGCAACTGGCCGGGCCGTGCGCCGGCAAGCAGATGGCTGGCGAGCGCATCGAACGTGCCGGAGATGACCTCGCCCGAGAACTCCTCGTGGCCTGGCTCCGGACTCCACGCCACCTGGACGCCGAGGTAGCCCAGCGCCTGGATCTGGCCGGTCGCCAATCGCGCGAACTCGCGCATGTCGCCGGCGGCCAGCAAGGCACGCACGAACGCATCCGGCGGGCGCGAAGTTGCCGACATGCTCGACGACGGCCCCTGTACCGTGTGGCAGACGGGCCGAGTGTAGCACCGGGCCAGCGGCCGGATGCGCAGGCGTGCCGGGTTCGCGGGCAGGGCCCGCAGCCGTCTTCTCAGCTGCGCTCGCTCAGGCGCGTCAGCCAGCGATACAGCACGAACATCACGGCGGCGAAGGCGATTCCGCCAATCCAAACCGACGGGCCGGAGGCAAAGGCATTGCTGACCAGGTTGAGCGGGAAGTCGTGGTTGGAGAACCCCAATTGTTCGGAGAACCCGACCAGCGAGGCGTTGACGATGCCGATCAGACCCTCGCCGACGATCATGCCCGAGGCCAGCAGCACGCCGAGTTGCTTGGCGCCTTCCGGGTTTTTGGCGCGACGATTGGCACGGCTGTCGAACCACCAGCCGACCACCGCACCCAGCACCACCATCAGCGTGCTCTGGGTCGGCAGGTAGATGCCAAGGCCGACCGCGAGCGGTGACAGGTGGGCGGACTTGGTGGTCTTGCGCAGCAGTTCGTCGATCACGATCATCGCCACCGCGATGCCGGCACCGATGCCGATCAGGCTCCAGTCGATGTTGTGCTCGATCACGCCCGAGGCCAGGGTGGAGATCAGGCCGGCCTGTGGCGCCGGCAGCGGATTGTTCTGGCCGGGCGCGGCCGCGCCGGCGAAGCCGAACGCGGTGTTGAGCAGGTCCATGATCGGCGGGATGATCGCCGCGCCGGCAATCACGCCGATCACCAGCGCCCACTGCTGCTTGGATGGCGTGGCATCGACCAGTTGGCCGGTCTTCAGGTCCTGCAGGTTGTTGTTGGCGATCGCCGCCACCGCGAACACGATGGAGGTCACGAACAGCGCGAAGGCCACCAGCATCTTGCGTCCCTGCGCATCCAGGCCGCCGCTAACGCCCAGCACCAGCAGCAGGGCAGCGGCGATCACCACCAGGATGCCGATGCCCGACAGCGGGCTGTTGGACGAGCCGATCAGACCGGCCATGTAGCCGCACACGGTGGACACCAGGAAACTCATCAGCACCACGAACACCAGCCCGCCGGTCACCAGCAGCACCATGTGCTGGCCGAGGTGGCTGGCATTGACGAAATTCGCCAGCAGGAAACCGATCGGCACCAGGCAGGCCAGCGAGATCAGCAGCATCTGGCCGAGCGGGATGTCCTGCTCGGTGCGCGGCAGCAGCGCACCCTGGCCGGCGCTGCGTACCCGCGAGGCAGCCATCGCCGAGCTCAGGCCCTTGACCACCGGCCCCACCAGCTTGCCCAGCGTCCAGATCGCCGCCAGGCCGATGGTGCCGGCGCCGATCAGGCGCACCTTGTCGTGGTAGGGGCCATTGGCGAACGCCGCGGGATCGGCCATCGCGGCCAACTGCGCGGAGTGCGACAGGTGTGCGTACAGTTCGGCCGTGTAATGGGGCACGCCCCAGCCCCAGCCGATCAGCACGCCCACCAGCATGGCGATGCCGACCCACAGGCCGACCAGGTGGCCGATCCCGAACAGCGCGAAGGACAGGAAGAAATCGAAACCGCTGACCGCGCCGCTGCTGCCGACCTTGAACGAACGCACGATGTCGCCGGCGAACACCCGGGTGGCGACCACGATCGCGAACAGACCCGAGACGATCGAGCCCCACAGCACCGCCAGCAGCCCGGCGCGGCCGGCCTGCGCATCGCCGGCGCCGACCTTGAGCACCTCGGCGCAGGCCACGCCCTCCGGGTAGGGCAGGTCGGACTGGGTGACCAGCGCGCGTCGCAGCGGGATCGAGTACATCACCCCGAGGATGCCGCCGGCGGCGCAGATGGCGAACGACTGCCAGTACGGGAAGTCGGTCCAAACCCCGATCATCAGCATGCCGGGCAGCACGAAGATGATCGACGACAGCGTGCCGGCGGCCGAGGCCACGGTCTGCACGATGTTGTTTTCCTGCATCGTGGAATCGCGGAAGTTGCGCAGCAGGGCCATCGAGATCACCGCCGCGGGGATCGAGGTGGCAAAGGTCAGCCCTGCCTTGAGGCCGAAATAGACGTTGGCCGCGGTGAACACCACGGTGATGACGATGCCGATGATCAGGCCACGGACCGTCAGTTCGGTGCGCGGTTCGAGCACCGTGGTGATGGCGCTGCTGGCGGAGGGCTGGCTCATCGCGGTTCCCTGGCGTGGATCGGTGCGGGCGGGGGCCCGCAGCAAGGCTGCGACCATAGCAAATCGACGCCGGTTGCGCCGGTTGGTCAACGTTTGGCGAGCGCGGGCGTTGTCCCGGTCAGATCGGACTGGAGCGGGCCATGCAGTGGAATCCGGTTGGCGTGGGCGTGGGTTTGCTGGTCTTGCTGGCGCTGTTCCGGCTGCTGGAATGGCTGCGGCCGGCGTCGCAACGGCTGCCTTTGCTGCGCCGTGGCTTCTGGACCGACGTGGCGTATTTCTTCTTTTCGCCTCTGGTCTCGCGCACGCTCACGGCGGTCGCGGTGGCGATCGCGCTGGTTCCGCTGGCACTGGCGATCTACGGGAAAGTGGACCGCAATCTGATCCTGCATGGCTATGGCCCCGCCTCCCGGCTGCCGGCCTGGGCGCAGGTGCTGGCGATCCTGGGCATCACCGAGGTGGCCGGGTACTGGATGCATCGCGCCTTCCATGCCGTGCCGTGGCTGTGGCGGTTTCACGCCATCCATCATTCCTCGGTGGACCTGGACTGGCTGTCGGCGACCCGCCTGCATCCTGGCAACGATGCGGTGATGAAGATCGTCGCCGCGGCGCCGGTGGTGGCACTGGGTTTTTCGCCGGCGGCGATCGGCGCGACCATGCCGCTGCTGACCCTGCTGGCGATCGGCGTGCATGCGCATCTGGACTGGGACTTCGGCCCGCTGCGCGCGGTGATCGTCTCGCCGCGCTTCCACCGTTGGCACCACAGCGACGCGGCGTCCGCCCGCGATCGCAATTTCGCCGGCCTGTTGCCGGTGCTGGATATCCTGTTCGGCACCTGGTACATGCCCCGCGATGCACGACCGACCTCGTTCGGCGTCGACCTGCCGGTGCCGGAAGGATTGCCTGCACAGCTCGTGTTCCCGTTCCGGCGTGCGGATCGCTGAAGGGGTCGGAAGCCGGCTATGCTGGCGCCGTCCCAACAACCCATCGGGCGCCGACATGAATCCTGCCGAAGAAACCAACCTGCGCGCCGAGGTGGCTGCGTTGCGGGCGCTGGTCAAGCTGCTGATCGGTCACTTGCCGGACGATGCCGCCACCGGCGCGGCGCTCGAGGCGACCGCCAAGGCCATGATCGAAACCGCGCCGCCGTTCACCCACGAGCGGGTGGCGATGCAGCGGGCGTTCAAGCTGATCGATCCAACCGGCATTCCCCGCAAGCCCGCGTCTTCCTGACGCCAGTCCAGCCCGCTTGGCGGACGCTTCGCCAAACCGCACCGCCCCCATCCATTGCCCCGCGTCCCTGCGTCGCGGTCTTCCGCTTTCTGTCCTGTGTCCCCAGAACCTCACGCCGCAAACTGCAGCCGCGCCAGTTCCGCGTACAGCCCGCCCTGCGCGACCAGTTGCTCGTGGGTGCCCTGGGCGACGATCCGGCCGTGGTCGAGCACGACGATGCGATCGGCGCGCAGCACGGTCGCCAGCCGGTGCGCGATCACCAGCGTGGTGCGGCCCTTGCGCAGGCGCTCGAAAGCTTGCTGGATCGCGCGTTCGCTGTGCGCGTCCAGCGCGCTGGTGGCCTCGTCCAGCAGCAGGATCGGGGCGTCCTTGAGCACCGCGCGGGCGATCACCAGCCGCTGTTGCTGGCCGCCGGACAGGCGTGCGCCTTTCTCGCCGAGAAAGGTCCGGTAACCCTCCGGCAGTGCGGCCAGGAACTCGTGCGCCTCGGCCATGCGGGCGGCGGCGATCACCGCGTCTTGGCTGGCGTCGAGGCGACCGTAGCGGATGTTTTCCAGCGCGTCGGCGCCGAAAATCACCGGGTCCTGCGGCACCAGTGCGACATGCTCGCGCAGCGCCTGCGGATCGAGTTCACGCAAGTCGATCCCGCCCAGCCGCACGCTGCCGGCATCCGGATCGTGAAAACGCAGCAGCAGTTGGAACACCGTGCTCTTGCCGGCGCCGGAGGGGCCGACCAAGGCCACGGTTTCGCCCTCGCGCACGCGCAGGGTGAACTCGTGCAGCGCCGGATGGTCCGGGCGCGTCGGGTAGCGGAAGTCCACGTTCTCGAACGCGATCGCGGCGGCCATCGGCGTCGCGGCTGCGGGCAAGGTTTGCGGGACCCTGGGCGCGACGATCTTCGCGGTTTCATCGAGCAGCTCGTTGATCCGGCTCATGCCGCCGCCGGCGCGCTGGACCTCCGCCCAGACTTCGCTCAGCGAGCCGACCGAGCCGGCGCCGAACACCGCGTAGAACACGAATTGCATCAGCGTCCCGGCGCTCATCGTCCCGTCGATCACGTCGTGGGCACCGATCCAGAGCACCCCGACCACCGCGCCAAACACCAGCGTGATTACCGCCGCGGTCAGGATCGCCTGCGTGCGCACCCGCCGGCGCGCGGCGACGTAGGCATCGTCCACCGCATGGGTGTAACGCTCGCCCTCGAAGGATTCGCGGGCGTAACTCTGCACCGTATGCATCGCCGCCAGCGTTTCGGCGGCGCGCGCGTTGGCGTCGGCGGTGCGATCCTGGCTGGCGCGCGACATGCCGCGCACGCGGCGACCGAAGACCACGATCGGCAGCACCACCAGCGGGATGCCGACCAATGCCATCCCCGCCAACCGCGGGCTGGTGACCGCCAGCATGATCGCCGCGCCGAGCACGGTGATGCTGCTGCGCAGGGCGATCGACATGCTCGACGCCACCACCGTGCGCAACAGTTCGGTGTCGGCGGACAATCGCGAGATCAGCTCGCCGGTGCGGGTGCGCTCGAAGAAGGCGATGTCCAGCCGCAGCAGGTGGCGGTAGAGCGCCCCGCGCAGGTCGGCGACCACGCGCTCGCCAAGCAGGCTCACGCACAGGAAGCGGCCCGCGGTGGCCAGCGCCAGCACCAGCGCCACCCCAAGCAGCAGCACGAACCACTCGTTGATGGCGCCGCTGGCGGCATGATTGAAGCCGCGATCGACCATCAAACGTACCGCCACGGGGAGCACCAGCACCGACGTCGAGGACAGGGCGAGAAAGCCCAGCCAACCGGCGATCAAGCCGGGGTAACGGCGCAGGTAGGGCCACAGCGCCAGCAGCGGGCGCAAGTTGGCACGGGTCGGAGGGGTGGCGGTGGCGGGTGGTGCGGCGGTGTTGGCGTCAGGCATCCGCCTATTGTTCCACGACTTGGGCCTGGCCGCGGGTGGCCTCGCGCAACGCATCGCGCAGCAGGGGCAGGCTGGCGCGCGGCAGTTCGACCTCGATGCTCGTTCCGGCGGTGTTGAAGGCTTCCGCGTGGCGCTGCGCGGCCAGTCGCGCCAGCACCTGGTGGACGGCGCCGAGCTGGTCGAAACCACACACCACGCGTGCGCGGGCCTGTTCGATCAGCGGGCGTCTGGCCGCCTGCCGCAGACACTGCGCCGCCGCGCCGCCGTAGGCACGGACCAGTCCGCCGGCACCGAGTTTGATCCCGCCGAACCAGCGCGCGACCACCACCACCACGCGGTCGCAGGCTTGGCCATCGATGGCCGCGAGGATCGGCCGGCCGGCGGTGCCTGCCGGTTCGCCGTCGTCGCTGCTGCGATACGCCTCGCCCATCCGCCACGCCCAGCAGTGGTGGCTGGCATCGCGGGTGCGGGTGGCCTGCAGCGCGGCGGCGACCTGTTCGGGGTCGTCCACCGGCAACGCATGGGCGAGGAAGCGGCTGTGCCTGACGACCAGCTCGAACTGCGCCGGCGCGGCCAAGGTGCAGCGCGCATTCACTGCCACAACGCCTGCAAATCGGCGGGAATCGGCAGGTCGGGGTGGCGGCGTCGGAACGCTTGCAGGCTGGCGCGCGCGCCGGCCGTGTCGCCGGAGGCCTGGCGGGCACGGATCCGCTCCAGCCAGGCGCCAGGCGACAGCTTGGCATCGTCGGCGACCGGGATGCGCGCCAGCGTCGGTGCAGCGGCGCCGGACTGCGCAACCGGCGCGGCCTGCTTGGCGAAACCGGCATCCGCTTCAGGCTTGCCGACGCCTCGGCGCGCGGATTTTTCCTTGCTTGCCGCAGCCCCCGATTCGTCCATGGATGCGGGTTCCTGGCTGACCCGGAGCGCATCCGTCCGCGCACTGTCGAAAGCGCCCGCGGCTGCTGGCGCCGGCGCGGTTTTGGGTTGGACCGCGGCATCGGCTGCTGCAGTCGGCGCCATGGTGATCGGTGCGGATGCGGGTGGAGGCGAGGGGGGCGCGGGCGTGGCGCCCTCGTCCCGCAGGTTTCCGGCGGGCGCCTTGCTGACGGGCGCGGGTGCGGTTTCCCGCGGGAAGGCCTTGGCCGGTGCCTCGACCGGCAGCGCCTCTTCAGCGGGAACAATTGCCGGCGCAAGCATCGTTAGCGGTGGCGGTGCGGGTGGCGGTGGTTTGAGCGGCATCGCGCTGGGCGGCGGCGGCGCGACTTCCCTGGGTGGCGGTGATGCCACGTTCTGACGTGCGTCCGGGTGACCTTCGGCCGAAGCGTCGATGCGACTTGCTTGCGTAGCTGCCGCGGATTCTTCCGCCGGCGCCAACCTCGCGGTCGGCATGCTGGCCTCCGGGCCGAACCCGCGCAGATGCACCAGCAGACCCACCGCCACCACCACGCTTGCCGCCGCACCCAGTCCGACCGAGCGCCACCAGCTCAGCTTGCGCCGCCGCGGTGCGGGTGCCACCGCGCGCCGCGCGGCATCCAGGATGCGTGCGTCCAGTGCCGCCGACGGTGCAGCGGTCGGCAGCTCGCCAAGCAGGCGCGCCAGCTCGCGCTCGCTGGCGTCCAGCGGCGCGGACGATGGGCCTGGCGGTTGCGGGTTCGTGGTCACGGGCGCAGCCTCTCGCGCAGCTTGTCCATGGCATAGCGCAGGCGGGATTTCACGGTTTCGCGGCCGACTCCGGTGATTTGGGCAATTTCTTCCAGCGGCAGTTCCCGATCCAGCCGCAGCAGCACGGCCTCGCGTTGTTCGGGCGGCAATTCCTCCAGCGCCAGTTGCAGGCGGCGGTGCTGCTCGAACTGCGACATCTCGCGTTCGGGCGTGCTCGGGTCGGGCTCACGCTGCGCGCGTTCCTCGCCGTCCTCGACGAAGCCGCCGTGGCGGCCCTGCGTGCGCCAGTGGTCGGTGAGCCGGTTGCTGGCGATCTGGTACAGCCAGGTGGAGAATTTCGCTTCGGGTCGGTAGCGCTCGCGTGCGGCGACCAGCCGGCTCCACACGTCCTGGAAACATTCCTCGGCCAGCGCGGACTGGCGCAGGTGGCGCTGCAGGTAGCGGAACAGCCCGCCGCGGTGCCTGGCGTACAGCGTCTGGAACGCACCCACGTCGCCGCGTCCGTAGGCCAGCATCAGTGCTTCGTCCGTGGGCTCGGCGTCCATGCGCCACAGCCTACGCGATGGCATGCCGGGACGGGAACTCGCCGCCGCCGGCCGCCGTTGCTATGCTGGCCCAGTCGCTCGCTCGCCCCCAGTCCATGCACCAGGCGCCTACCGCGATCGTTCGCCTTCCCGAACCCGCCGCTGCCGAGGATTTGCCCGAAGCCGGGGTGATGGCCGACCTCGGGATTGCCCTCGCCCAGCGCGCACGTGCCACGCCGGGATTCCGCCAGTTGGCGCTGTCCTGGGGCGAGGGCGGGCCCGATCAGCGCTGGCGCAGCGGGCCTTTGTCCGGACGGGTCGAGGCGTTGCTGGCGCAGGCCGCCGCCGCACTTGACGGCCAGGCGTACGCCTGTCGCGGTGGCGTCGCGATGGCCTGGCGCATGGAG
The DNA here is from genome assembly GCA_964640525.1 of uncultured Gammaproteobacteria bacterium. Lineage (GTDB taxonomy): Bacteria > Pseudomonadota > Gammaproteobacteria > Xanthomonadales > Xanthomonadaceae > SZAS-103. Next base: position 31,923 of record CAZXGS010000009.1, read on the forward strand.
CAGGCCGACCTCTGGCTGGCGGTGGCGATCGAATCCGACCCGGACCAACCGGCACCGGACTGGGCCAGGCTGCTCGCGCGCGCCCGCCAGTTCGGTGCGGCGCTGCTGGACAACCGCCACCTGCGCGAGAGGGTGACCCGGCTGCAGAAGGCCGAGCAGTTGCAGGGCGCGCTGTACGCGATCGCCGACCTGGCCGGCGCACAGATGGAAATGCCCAAGATGCTGCGCAGCCTGCACGGCATCGTGGCCGGGTTGATGTATGCGGAAAACTTCTTCATCGTGCTCTACGACGAGGCGGCCGACAGCCTGCGCTTTTTGTATTTCGCCGACGTGCTCGATACCTTCGAGCCCGATCCGGACGCGCAGATCCCGCTGGAGGCCCTGCCCAACAGCCTGACCGTCGGCCTGCTGCGCCACGGCAGGTCGTTCATGGGTTCCTCGGCGCAACTGCGCCAGCAGATGGGCCTGGTCTATGACGACGAGCACGGCCCGGACAGTTTTGCCTGGCTGGGCGTACCGATGCTCTCCGATGAGGGCAAGGTGTGCGGCGCGGTGGTGGTGCAAAGCTACGACGCCAGGATCGGCTTCGACGAGGAGGACCGCACCCTGCTGGCCTACGTCGCCCAGCACATCCTCACCGCGCTCGAACGCAAGCAGCAGCAGTCGGACCTGGAACGCAGGGTGTTCGAGCGCACGCGCGAGCTGGCGCTTGCCAACCTCGAGCTGCGCGGCGAAGTGGTCGAGCGCCAGCGCGCCGAGCAGTTGCAGCGCGCGCTGTATCGCATCGCCGAGCTGTCGATCGCCGCCGACACGCTGGAGGAGTTCTACGCGTCGGTCCACGAAGAAGTCGGACAGCTGCTGTACGCACAGAATTTTTTCATTGCCCTGCTGTCGGAGGATGGTGACGAGATCGCCTTCCCGTACTCGGTGGACGAGCGCGATGCCAACCGCGCGACACGCAAGCTCGCCCGCGGCCTGACCGAATACGTGCTGCGCACCGGCAAGCCGTTGCTGGCCGACCGCGAGGTGATCGCGCGACTGGAGGCGGAAGACGAGGTGCACAGCTTCGGCACCCGCTCGGTGTGCTGGCTGGGCGTGCCGTTGATGCGTGACGAGCGCTCGGTCGGCGTGATTGTGGTGCAAAGCTACAACCCGGAGTTCCAGTACGCCCAGCGGGACCAGGAGCTGCTGACCTTCGTCGCCTTCCACATCGCCAGCGGCCTGCTGCGCAAGCGTGCGCAGGACAACCTCAAGGCCGCTTACGCCGAACTGGAGCTGCGCGTCGAGGAACGCACCCGCGAGTTGGCCAACGCCAACCGCAAGTTGCGCGGACAGATTGCCGAACGTGAGCGCGCCGAGGAATCGCTGACACATCAGGCCCTGCACGACGCTCTGACCGGCCTGCCCAACCGCACCCGCCTGCTCGACCGCATGCAACGCGCGATGGCTGCCTGGCAACGCGATCCGGCGTGCGGCTTCGCGGTGCTGTTCCTGGACCTGGATCGTTTCAAGATCGTCAACGACAGTGCCGGTCACCTGGTCGGAGACGAGCTGCTCAAGCAGGCCAGTCGCCTCATTTCCGGCGCGGTGCGCCTGCCCGACACGGTGGCGCGACTGGGTGGCGACGAGTTCGCGGTGATGGTGGAGGAGATCGCCGGCGTGGCCGAGGCCAGCGAGGTCGCGCAGCGCATCATCACCGCCCTGGCCGCACCGATCATGGTCGCCGGCAAGGAGCTCTTCACTTCGGCCAGCATCGGCATCGCGATGATGGGCGCGCAGTACAAGCGCCCGGAGGAGCTGCTGCGCGACGCCGACGTGGCGATGTACCGTGCCAAGGGCAAGGGCCGCAGCCGCTACGAGCTGTTCGACGAAACCCTGCGCGTGGAGGCGCTGCGCGTCCACGACCTGGAAGGCGAGCTGCGGCGCTCGCTCGCGGTCTGGCGTTTCGTGCCGTACTTCCAGCCGATCGTGCGCCTGTCCGACCGCGAACCGATCGGCTACGAGGCGCTGCTGCGCTGGCGCCACGAGCAGCGCGGCCTGCTCTCGCCGGCGGATTTCCTGGAGGTGGCCGAGGACAGTGGCCTGATCGAGCAGATCGACTGGCAGATCTTCGAGCAGACCTGCCGCAGGTTCCATGCCGTGGCCACGCACGGGCGCTACATCAGCATCAACGTTTCGCCGCGGCATTTCCGTTCGCCGGACCTGGCCAAGCGCCTGCTGGCGCTGGCGCGCGAGTACAAGGTGCCGACCGGGCGCCTGCGCATCGAGCTGACCGAAGGCGCGCTGCTGGACCATTCCGCGCCGGTGCTCGACGCGCTGGAAGAACTCGGCCGCGGCGGCATCAACGCGCAACTGGACGACTTCGGCACCGGGTATTCGGCGCTGTCCTACCTGCACCGGTTCCCGATCCGCGCGCTGAAGATCGACCGCTCGTTCGTCGCCGACCTGACCATCGAAGGCGCCAAGAGCAGCCAGACCGTGGTGCGCGCGATCCTCGCGCTGGCCTCCTCGCTGGGCATCGACGCGGTGGGCGAGGGCGTGGAGACCGAGCAGCAGTGCGAACTGCTGCGCGCGCTCGGCTGCAGTTACGGCCAGGGCTTCCTGTTCGGTCGCCCGGAGGCGCGGGGCTGACGTACGCAGGTCGCCGCGTGCGGCGCGGCGGGTGGCCGGCTGGATGGAGCGCATGACGTGCCTCGTGGACATTCCCCTGATGCAACGCGCCGGTGCACGGTCCGGGGTTGCAGGGCAGGGGCGCCCGCAGCAGGTGGGCGATTTTTCCCAGCGTCTCAGTCGCGGATCACCAGCAGGCGCGGTTCGGTCATGTCCTCGATGGCGTAACGCACCCCTTCGCGGCCCAGGCCGGAATCCTTGACCCCGCCGTAGGGCATGTGGTCCACCCGCCAGCTCGGCACGTCGCCGACGATCACCCCGCCCACGTCCAGCACGTCCCAGGCACGCATCGCATGCCGCAGGTCGTGGGTGAATACGCCGGCCTGAAGGCCGTAGCGGCTGGCATTGACGTCGCGCAGCGCTTCGGCGAAGTCGTCGAAGGCCTGCAGCAGGACCACCGGGCCGAAGGCTTCCTCGGCCTCGATCGACGCGCCCTTGGGCACGTTTTCCAGCACGGTCGCCGGCAGCATCGCGCCCTGGCGAGGCCCGCCGCACAGCCGGCGGGCGCCGGCGGCAAGCGCTGCGTCGATCCAGCCCTCGAGCTTGCGGGCCGCCGCCTCGTCGATCATCGGGCCGATGAAGGTGTCCTCGGCGCGTGGATCGCCGGCCTTGAGCGCAGCGGCCGCTGCCACCAGGCGCTGCTTGAGCGCTGCGTACACTGCGCGGTGCGCGAACACCCGCTGCACGCTGATGCAGCTCTGCCCTGACTGGTAAAAGGCGCCGGTGAGCAGGCGCTGGACCACGAAATCCAGGTCGGGTGCCTGGTCGCCATCGACGATGCACGCCGCATTGCCACCCAGCTCCAGCACCACCTTCTTCTTGCCCGCGCGGGCCTTCAGGTCCCAGCCGACCGCCGCCGAGCCGGTGAACGAGAGCAGCTTGAAGCGCTCGTCGGTGGCGAACAGGTCGGCGCTCTCGCGGTGGCAGGGCAGGATCGAAAAGCTTTCCGGCGGCAGGTCGGTCTGCGCCAGCACCTCACCGATGATCAACGCCCCGACTGGGGTGCGCGAGGCCGGCTTGAGCACCCACGGGCAGCCGGCCGCGATCGCCGGGGCGACCTTGTGCGCGACCAGGTTGAGCGGGAAGTTGAACGGGCTGATGAACGAACACGGCCCGATCGGCACCCGCTTGAGCATGCCCCGGTAGCCGCGGGTGCGCGGGCTGATCGCCATCTCGATCACCTGCCCGCCGATCCGCACCGCCTCGGCCGCGGCGATGCGGAAGGTGTCGATCAGCCGTGCGACTTCGCCGCGGGCGTCGCGGATCGGCTTGCCGGCCTCGACGCACAGCGCCAGCGCCAGCTCCTCGCGACGCAACAGGAACTGCGCCACGCAGTGCTCCAGCACCGCCTGGCGACGGTCGGGCGTGAACGCGGCCAATGCGTCGCGCGAACGCACCGCGGCGTCGATGGCCGCATCGACGGCAGCCGCGTCCGCCAGTGCCACCCGGCATGCCGACGCACCGCTGAACTTGTCGAGGACGTCCAGGTTGGCGTTTGCAGCCACCGCGCGACCAGCAAGGTAATAAGGGTATTGCGCGTGCATCCGCGATCCTCCCTTGGCCGCGATGGGCAGGCCGCCATGCCCGTTGGATCAGCGTTCTGGCGCCTGCCTCTCCAGCCGATCCAGACGGTCGTCCATCTCCGCGCGCAACTCGCCCAACTCGCGCAGCAGGGTTTCGATGTTCACCTCGTTCTTGAGGTTCACCTTGAAGTCGGTGTCGGCGCGGGCGCGGTCCTTGATGCCCTGGCGGTTCTGGCTCATCACGATCAGAGGGCCCTGCAGGCCGACCAGGATGGCCAGCGCCAGGTTGAAGAACTGGTACGGATACGGGTCGAGCGGTGCGCTGAGCACCACGCGGGTGTTGACGATGCACCAGACCGCGGTCAGCGCGATCAGCAGCAGGATGAACGCCCAGCTGCCGTTGAGCGCGGCGACCCTGTCGGCCAGGCGATCGGACCAGTTCAGGTTCTTCTCGAACTCCTCGTCGACGTTCTTGGCCGCGCGCTCGGTCAGCAGGGTGTTGGTCTCGCGCAGGCGTTCGCTCATGGTGCGCAGGATCGCCATGGCCGCGCGCGGGCGGTGGTCGAGGTAATTTTCCAGCGTCTCGCGGCTGAGCTCCAGCAACACCGCCGGACTGGTCGCCTGCGCGCTGGCGCTGCGCGGCTTGTCGTCGAACATCGCCAACTCGCCGAAGAACTCGCCACGCGCCATGTCCTTGAGCGAGATCCGCCGCGAGTCCTCGCCAGGCAGGTGGATGTTGACGTCGCCGCTTTCGACGATGTACATCGAATCGCCATCGTCGCCGAGGGCGAAGATCGGCTGTCCGGCCCGAAACTCGCGCGGCACCAGGGTGGCCGAAAGCGCCGCCAGGTCTTCCTCGGCCAGGCCTTCGAACAGTGGGATCTCGCGCAGCAGGGCAGTGGTGTTCACGGGCTCCTCCGGGAAGATCCCATGCTAATCCATTCCGCCATGCGCTTCGCCCTCGGGCAGCGGTACTTCCTTGCCCATCGCCCAGGCCACCTTGTGCGGGTCGAAGCCGGATTCGATGGTCGGCTTGACGATCCGGAAGTACGGCGAGACGTCGAAGTCGCGCGGCGCGAACAGGCTGTGGTGGCGAATCAGCAACAGCTCGCGTCGGCGCGCACGGTTGCCCGGCGCCTCGTCGTCGAGCACGACCTGCGGCAGGATCGGGTAATGCACGGACTGGTAGGCCTGCGCGATCAGGCTGGAGCAGATCGCGCGGGTCGGATCGCCGCTGCCCAGCGCGAGCGCACGGCGCTTGAGGCGATCGGGGATCGGCGGGTTGCGGATCACGTAGCGCATCAGGTCGATGACGTTCTTCATGTCGTAGCGATCGCCCATGCGCTCGCGCGCGAACGCCACCACGGTGTCGATCTCCGTGGCGGACAGCCCCACCGGCCGACAGATGCGGGTGTGGAAGCCGGCGTACTTGTCCAGCGCCACCACCTGCACGCCCTTGACGACGTCGGCCTCCAGCAGTTGCGGGAGCGCGACGGCGCCGGTTTCGTTGCAGTCGGCCACGCACAACGCCGCATGCGACCAGGTGGACTGGGTGAGATAACGAATCGCTGCAGAAAAGCGGCTGTTGCCGTCCACCAGCAGCACGTCGCCCTTGCGGATGGTCGCGGCGACCCGCGCCGGATGCGAGGTGGACGGATTGCGTGCGCGTGCCAGCGGCGCCGAAAGGTACAGCGCCAGACGGCGGCCGAAGCGTTCGCGGATTCCTGGCATCCCGAAATCTCCCCGCGCCCCTGGGCGCGACAGCGATGGCGGATTCGACTTGCCTAGGGTAGGCAGGCGCGCGCGCTTGCGCCAGTCGCGCAAAAAAAACTGGTGGGCCGGCAGGACGGGGCAGGGGCAGCCGGCGCGCTAGAATGGCGGCATGTCGTGCGCCTTCCTTGCCAACCACTTCCTGATCGCGGTCCCCTCGATGGAGGACCCGAACTTCGCCCGTGGGGTCACCCTGGTCTGCGAGCACAGCGAACACGGTGCGATGGGGTTGCTGGTCAACCGGCCATCGGAGTACCGGCTGGGCGAGATCTTCGAGCAGATGCAGATCGAGGCCGGAATGCAGGGCATTGCCGAGGACACGGTGGTGGTGGGCGGCCCGGTGCTGCCCGATCGCGGCTTCGTGCTGCACGATGGCGGCGACGATTGGCCCTCCACCTTGCGCGTGGCGCCGGGTCTGGCGGTGACCACCTCGCGCGAAATCCTTGCCGCGATGGCGCGCGGCGATGGCCCGCCACGCAGTCTGGTGGCGCTGGGTTACGCCAGTTGGGGCGCCGGCCAGCTCGAGCAGGAGCTGGCCGACAACGCCTGGCTCACCGTACCGGCCGACCGCGCGATCGTGTTCGAGATGCCTTTCGAGCAGCGCTGGCAGGCCGCCGCGCGGCGCCTCGGCATCGACCTCGGGCAGTTCCCGGGTTACGTCGGCCACGCATGACCATCGCCACCGCCCTGGGTTTCGATGTCGGCGCAAGGCGCATCGGGGTGGCGGTCGGCAACGGCTTGACCGGCACTGCTCGCGACCTGGCAGTAGTGGACATGCGCGAGGAGGCGGCGGACTGGGCTGCCATCGATCGCCTGGTGCGCGAATGGCGCCCACAGGCGCTGGTGGTTGGCGACCCGCGCAGCCTCGGCGACGATGGCCGCCGCGCCGACTTCACCCAGCCCTCCCGGCAGCGCGCGCAGCGCTTCGCCCGCGAGGCCGCGATGCGCTTTGCGGTCGCGGTGTGGATGGTCGATGAACGCATGAGCTCGCTGGATGCTGCCGCGCGTTTCGCGCAGGGGCGCGCGGCCGGTGCGCGTCGACGCGGGGAAGCCAAGAATCTCGACGCACTTGCCGCCGCGGTCATCCTCGAACGCTGGCTCGGCGCGCCGGGCGATGCCGATCGCGTCTTGCCAGGCGCCACGGATGTGCCCACCACCCAAACCCTCGATCCGCTCGGACCGGCGGCCTTGAAGACGCCGCCTGACGTGCCCTGAAGCATGCTGACAAGTCTCGAATGGATGCCCTGCTGCGGGGCGGATCGCCGGGGCGATGCCTTCAAGTCGAGGGCATTGCGCTCGTCATCCCGGCGCATGTCGGGATCCATCGTGATTTGATGCGTCACTGCCACCAAGATCAGAGTGGATCCCGGCTTGCGCCGGGATGACGGAACCGTATTTCGACGCCGATCAAGAGCTCCCATGCCCGACACCGCAATCCACGATCTCCAGTTTCGACCCGACGGCCGCCTGCGCCACCTGCTGGATCTCGCGGGCCTGCCGCGTGCCGCGCTCGAACGCCTGCTGGATGCCGCGCAAGCGCTGCGCGCCGACGCGCTCGGCGGTACGGCGCTGCGCGACCGACTCGCCGGGCGGAGCGTGTGCAACCTGTTCTTCGAACCCTCCACCCGCACCCGCAGTGCCTTCCACTTCGCGGCCACGCGACTTGGCGCCGACGTGCTCAGCTTCGACGTGTCGACCTCGTCCACCGGCAAGGGCGAGACCCCGCTGGACACCCTGCGCAACCTTGAGGCGATGGGGGTGGACTGCTTCGTCGTGCGTGCGCGCGAGGACGGTGCGGTCGCCGCGCTGGCTGCAGGGGCGAAATCGCGCACGCACCTGATCAACGCCGGCGACGGCCGCCATCAGCACCCGACCCAGGGCTTGCTGGACATGCTCACCCTGCGCCAAGCCAAGGGCGATGATTTTTCGCGGCTGTCGGTGCTGATCGTGGGCGACATCCGCCATTCGCGGGTGGCGCGCTCGGATCTCGCCGCGTTGCGCACGCTGGGCTGCCGCGACATCCGCATCTGTGGCCCGGCCAGCCTGTTGCCGGACGCGCACGAGTTGGGCGGTTGCAGCGTCGGTCACGACCTCGACGTCATGCTCGGCGGCGTCGATGCGCTGATGATGCTGCGCCTGCAGCGCGAGCGCATGGTCGAAGGGCTGGTGCCCTCGCTGGAGCAGTACTTCCTCGACTACGGGCTCGACGAACGCCGCCTGGCACGCGCCAAGCACGACGCGGTGGTCCTGCATCCGGGTCCGATGAATCGCGGCGTGGAAATCAGCGATGCTGTCGCCGACGGCGCGCAGTCGCTGATCCTGGCGCAGGTGTCCAACGGCGTGGCGGCGCGGATGGCGGTGATGCTGGAAGTGCTGGCGGCGTAGCCGATCGTCGGCGTCGTCAGTGCATGGCGGGCGTCTTTCCTTCCCTCGGCATCGGTCTGTCCATTGTCAGGCACGCCGATGGCGGCTCGCAGATGCCCGGCGCTCGTGCAGGGACATGGCGTGCGCAACATGCCTAGGCGGAGGAGGGTGACGCCCCGTTCCAGGGTTTCTCCAGCCGCACAGCGACCTCGCTGACGCCGGGCGCGGCCCGCAGCTTGCCAAGCAATTGCGGATCCGCGCGCACCGCTTGCGCGCCGATGAAGTCGAGCGCGCCGCTGGCGGTCCCGGTGCGCAAGCGCATGCGCAGCGGCGTGCTGCCGGGGCGATGCAGCGCCAGGAGTTTTTCGACGCGCTCGAGCGCGTCCGGTTCGCGCAGATCGATTTCCAGCGACAGCCGACGCGCCTGCTGCGCGCACAGTTGCAGATAGTCCCAGACGCGATTGGCGCGCAACGAGAAGCCGCCACTGAATTCGTCCTCGCGCAGTCCGCCCTCGACCAGCAGGATGCGGCCGCGGCCGAGCATCGCCGCGTAGTCGTTGAACGCCTCGCGGAAGAAGGCGACTTCGATCTGCCCGTGGCCGTCCTCGAACTGCGCGAAAGCCTGGCTGTCGCCACGTCGGCGCACCAGGCCGACCATGCCGGCGAGCACCACCTGCGCCTCGCCGCGACGGTCACGCCCGGCGCGCCAGAGGCGGTCGAGGTCGCCCAGGGTGGCGCTGTCGGTCAGCGCCGCCAGCTCGGCACGATGCGGGTCCAGCGGATGCCCGGACAGGTAATGGCCAAGGGTGGCGAATTCGCCGGCCAGTTTGGCCTCCAAGGGTCCGTCGTGGACTTCCGGCAGGACGATATGCGGGCTTGCCGATGGCGTACCTTGGGCGAACGCCCCGAACAGCGAGGCCTGCCCGGCCTCCTGCTCGCGCGCGCACTGCTCGGCTGCCTTGAGCGCCTCGGGCAATTGCAGCAACAGGGTAGGGCGGTTCTTCGCCAGCCCGTCCATCGCCCCGGCGTTGATCAGCGCCTCCAGCGTGCGCTTGTTCATGCCCGCGGCATCCACGCGGGTACAGAAATCGAGCAGGTCGCGGTACGGTCCGCCCTGTTCGCGCGAACGCACGATCGCCTCGCAGGCCCCGCGTCCGACGCCCTTCACCGCCCCCAGGCCATACCGGATCCGGTTTTCGGGCAGCGCCTCGAAATGGAACCGCGAGTCGTTGACGTGCGGCGACAGGATCGTCAGCCCGATCGCGCGCGCATCCTGCAGCAAGCCGACCAGCTTGTCGGTGCTGTCCATGTCCGCCGACAGCGTGGCGGCCATGAACTGCGCCGGGTAATGCACCTTCAGCCACGCAGTCTGGTAGGCGACCAGCGAATACGCGGCGGCGTGCGACTTGTTGAAGCCGTAACCGGCGAATTTCTCCATCAGGTCGAAGATTTCGTCGGCCTTGCGCTCGTCCAGGCCGTTCCTGCCTGCGCCCTCGCGAAAGATCGCACGGTGCCTGGCCATCTCGGCGACGATCTTCTTGCCCATCGCCCGGCGCAGCAGGTCGGCGCCGCCGAGCGAATAACCGCCGACGATCTGCGCCATCTGCATGACCTGTTCCTGGTAGACCATGATGCCGTAGGTCTCGCGCAGGACGGGCTCGACCCGCGGGTCGGCGTACTCGATGGTCTCCTTGCCGTGCTTGCGTGCGCAGAAGCTCGGGATCAGCTCCATCGGGCCGGGCCGGAACAGCGCGTTCAGCGCCACCAGGTCGCCGAAGCGGTCGGGCTGCGCCTCGCGCAGCAACTGCTGCATGCCGCGGGATTCGAACTGGAAGATCGCCACCGTGCGCGCCTGCCGGAACAGATCGAACACCGCTGGGTCGTCGAGCGGCAACTGGGTGATGTCCAGCGCTGCCTCGCCGGTGCTCGCGCGCTGCGCATTGATGGCCTTGAGCGCCCAGTCGATGATGGTGAGCGTGCGCAGGCCGAGGAAGTCGAACTTGACCAGCCCGACCGCCTCGATGTCGTCCTTGTCGAACTGGGTCACCGCGCCGCGGCCGCCTTCTTCGGCAAACAGCGCGGCGAAGTCGGTCAGCGGGCTGGGCGCGATCACCACGCCGCCGGCGTGCTTGCCGGCGTTGCGCACCAGGTCCTCGATCTTCACCGCAAGGTTCACGAGGTCGCGCACTTCCTCGTCGGTCTCGTAGGCCTGCCTGAACTCGCCGACGCTGCGTTCCGGGTCCTTCTTCGCCGCCTCGCTGCGGCCAAGCGCGTCGTCCAGCGACAGCGGGTCGGCCGGGCGCAGCGGGATCATCTTGGCGATGCGATCGATCTGTCCGTGAGGCATGCCGAGCACGCGCCCGGCGTCGCGCAACACCGCCTTGGCCGCCATCGTGCCGTAGGTGATGATCTGGCTGACGCGGTCATGGCCGTACTTGCGGGCGACGTAGTCGATCACCTCGTCGCGGCGCTCCATGCAGAAGTCGATGTCGAAGTCCGGCATCGACACCCGCTCGGGATTGAGGAAGCGCTCGAACAGCAGCTCGTAGCGCAGCGGGTCCAGGTCGGTGATGCCCAGCGCGTAGGCGACCAGCGAGCCGGCGCCCGAGCCGCGCCCCGGGCCGACGGGGATGTCGTTGGACTTGGCCCAGTTGATGAAGTCGGCCACGATCAGGAAGTAGCCGGGGAAGTCCATCGTGACGATGACGTCCAGTTCCAGCGCCAGCCGTTGCATGTAGTCCTGCTCGGACTTGTCCTCCGCCGGCGGGTGCTTGCGCAGGCGTTCGAGCAGGCCGTCGTGGCTCTGCTTGCGCAGCCAGGACTCGACGGTCTGGTCGGAGGGCACCGGGAAGGCCGGCAGGTAGTTCCTGCCGAACTCCAGCTCGATGGTGCAGCGGCGGGCCAGTTCGACGGAGTTCTCCAGCGCCTCGGGCAGGTCGGCGAACAGCGTGCACATCGCGTCCTCGGGCTTGAGGTACTGCTCGGCGCTGTACTCGTGCGGGCGACGCGGATCGTGCAAGACGTAGCCGCCGGCGATGCACACCCGCGCCTCGTGGGCCTCGAAGTCGTCGGCGTCGAGGAAGCGCACGTCGTTGCTGGCGACCAGCGGCAGATCACGGCGTCCGGCCAGTTCCAGCGCCGCAGCGTTGAAGGCGTCCTCCCGCGCGCGGCCGGTGCGGGTGAGTTCCAGGTACAGGCGCGCGTCGAAGTGGCGCTGCAGGTCGGACAGCGCGTGTTCGGCGGCATCCAGGTTGCCCTCGCAGGCCAGTTTGCCGGCAAGGCTTTCGCGCCCGGCCAGCACGATCAGATCCGCCGCTTCCGCGCGCAGCCACTCCGGGCGGATCGCGACGTGATCGCCATGGTGGCCTTCCAGGTACGCACGCGAGATCAACCGCGACAGGCCCAGATAGCCCTTGCGGTTGCGGCACAGCAGGGTCAGCCGCGAGACTTCGCCGTCCTCGGCCACCAGCACATCGGCGCCTGCGATCGGCTTGATGCCCATCTTCTCGGCGGCGCGGTAGAACTTGACCAGTCCGAAGACATTGGACAGGTCGGTCAGCGCCAGCGCCGGCAAACGCAACTCCACCGCGCGGCTGACCAGGTTCGGGCGCGTGGCCTTGGCCGGGTTGCCGTACTCGGGCTTTTCCGGCAGGCGCGCGGTGGAATCGCGCAGCGAGTACTCGCTGTGGACGTGGAGGTGGACGAAGCGCGGGGGCATGCAGAAAAGCCGGTCGATCCGCTCAGGTTATCCGCGCGGCGTGGGCGCAACAAGGCTTGACGGGCCGAAGTCGAACTCGGCATTGGCGTTGAGCGCTTCGAGGACCGGCCCGAAGCTGCGCCGATGTGCGGGGCAGGGGCCGCGCTCGCGGAGCACCGCCAGGTGCTCAGGGGTCGGGTAGCCCTTGTGGATCGCGAAACCGTAGCCGGGGTACTGCTCGTCGAGCGCGACCATCAGGCGGTCGCGGTGGACCTTGGCCAGGATCGAGGCAGCGCCGATCGCGCGGACCCTGGCATCGCCATGCACGATCGCCTGCGCGGGGCAGGTCAGGTGTGGCGGCACGCGGTTGCCGTCGATCAGTGCCAGTTCGGGCGCCACGCCCAGGGCAGTGATCGCGCGGCGCATGCCTTCCATCGTCGCATGGAAGATGTTGATGCGGTCGATCAACAGGGTGTCCAGCGTGATCACCGCGTGGGCGAGGCACTTGGCGCGGATCTGCGGTTCCAGTGCTTCGCGGCGCGGCGCGGAGATCGCCTTGGAATCGCTGATCCCGCGCAGGCGCCGGCGCGGATCCAGGATCACTGCAGCGACCACCAGCGGGCCGGCCAGCGGTCCGCGGCCGGCTTCGTCGACGCCTGCGATCAGGCGGCCGGCGATCGGGGGCAGCTTCATGTGCGGGCCTGCGCGAGCAATTCGTCCACCGCAGCGGCCGCGAGGGGCGAGGCGTTGCGATGCAACTGCGCGTGCAGTTGCGCAAAGCGGGCCAGGACTGCGTGCATGCGCTCCGGCTGGTCGAGCCAGGCCAGCACGGCCGAGGCCAGCGCCGGCGGAGTACAGGCGTCCTGCATCAGTTCGGGCACGAGTGTGGCATCGGTGAGGGCGGGAAACTGCACGTGCTGTGCGGGCGACATCGGCAGTGCGGAATGCAGGACGTTGGGAAGGCTGTAGTGGCCGATCCTGAGCAGCCGCAAACCACGCACGATGGCCTGGGTGGAACGGGCGACGCGATAGGCCACCACCATCGGCCGCTTGGCCAGCATCGCCTCCAGTGCTGCCGTGCCGGAGGCGAGCAGGACGACGTCGGCGGCGACCAGCGCGTCGTGGGCGCGGCCGTCCACCAGTTGCATGGCCGTGCGCAGGTTGGCGCCGTTCGGTTCGGCGGCCACGCTGGCGAGCTGCTGCATGAACAACGCGCGGCAGGCGGCATTGGCCATCGGCGCCACGAATCGCAGCTTCGGGCGCTCGGCGAGCAGTAGCGCGCATGCCCGCAGGAAGTCGCGGCCAAGGCGCTTGATCTCGCCCAGCCGGCTGCCCGGCAACACCGCCACCAAGGTGCCCGCAGCCGGCAGTGCCAGCGCATGGCGTGCGGCATCGCGATCGGGCTGCATGGGGAACGCATCGGCCAGCGGGTGGCCGACGAAACGTGCATCCACGCCGTGCCGGGCGTAGATCGCCGGCTCCATCGGAAACAGACACAGCACGGTATCGGCGCTGCGGCCGATCTTCGCGGCGCGCTTTTCCCGCCATGCCCACACCGACGGACTGACGTAGTGCACGGTGCGCACACCGGCCACCTTGAGTGCGCGCTCCAGCCCGAGGTTGAAGTCCGGGGCATCGATCCCGATGAAGACGTCGGGTTGCCACGCCAGCAGGCGTCGGCGCAGGCTGCGGCGCAGCTTCAGCAGGCGTGGCAGATGGCGTGCCACCTCGGCCAGCCCCATGACCGCCAGTTCGCTGCAGTCGTGCCATGTGTCCATTCCGGCCGCGCGCATCCCCGCACCGCCGACGCCAACGATCGATGCTGCCGGATGCCGGCGTTTCAGCTCCGCGATCAGCCCGGCACCGAGTTGGTCGCCGGAGGCCTCGCCGGCGACGATCGCGAGGCGGGGAGGCCGCTGCAGCGAACGGCCGTCACTCGGCAATCGAGATTCGGCAAGCGTTGTGGCGTGCAGCGTGGATGATGGCTCGCGAACCGCAGCGGCGCCGGCTTGCCCGGATTCCTCGGATGACCGCCTTGGCGCATCCGATGGCGGACTGTCAGCGTCGGGTTCTTCACCATTCACGGTTCACGACCCACGGCTTCACCTCAGCAACGCCCTCTCGCTGCGCCCGATGAAGTCCAGCATCTGGCGCACGTCCACTTCGTGGGCGTACTGGTCGGCGAGTTTCTCGCGCGCCTCGGCCAGCGACTTGCCGGAAACGTACAGGGCGCGATAAGCGCGCTTGATGGCGGCGATGCGGTCGGGGTCGAAGCCGTGGCGGCGCAGTCCCTCGGAGTTGATGCCGCGCGGCTTGGCGTAGCTGCCGGCGACCATCACGAACGGCGGCACGTCGGCATTGACCAGGCTGCCCATGCCGATGAAGGCGTAGTCGCCGACCTTGCAGAACTGGTGGATGCCGGAGAAGCCGCCGAGGATCACGTAGTCGCCGATCTCGACGTGGCCGGCGAGGGTGGCGTTGTTGGCGAACACCGTCTGGTTGCCGACCTGGCAGTCATGGGCGATGTGCACGTAGGCCATGATCCAGTTGTCGTCGCCGATCCGGGTGACGCTGCCGCCGTCGGCGGTGCCGCGGTTGATGGTGCAGAACTCGCGGATGGTGTTGCGCTGGCCGATGACGAGTTCGCTGCGCTCGCCGCGGTACTTCTTGTCCTGCGGATCGCCACCGATCGCGGCGTGGGCGTGGATGACGGTGTCGGCGCCGATCCGGGTCGGCCCGTGGATGGTGACGTGGCTGCCAATCCGGCAGCCGCCGTCGATGACCACGTCGGCGCCGACCACCGCGTAGGCGTCGATGCGCGCGTCGGTGGCGATGCGTGCGCCAGGATCGACGATCGCGGTGGGATGGATGGCCACGGTCAGTCCGTCAGGCCTTGCGCGCGCACAGGATGTCGGCGCTGGCCACGTCCCTGTCGTCCACCAGCGCGCGGCAGGCGAACAGGCCCATGTTGCGCAGGTTGCGCTTGAGCTGCACCTCGAACACCAATTGGTCGCCCGGGGTCACCACCTGGCTGAAGCGGGCGTTGTCCACCTTGACCAGGTAGAACACCTGCTGCCCGTGCGCGTCCTGGCGTGGCGGGGAGGAAAGCTGGGTGAGCAGGCCGGCGGCCTGCGCCATCGCCTCGATGATCATCACCCCGGGCATCACCGGGTGGCCGGGGAAGTGGCCCTGGAAATAGGGTTCGTTGAAGGTGACGTTCTTGATCGCGCGCAACGACACGCCGGGCTCGAAGGCCAGCACGCGATCGACCAGCAGGAACGGGTAGCGATGCGGCAGCATCGCCATGATGTCCTCGACAGTGCGGGTTTGGGCGGCGGAAAGCTCGTTCATCGGTTCGAATCCTTGCTCAGCGCGTCCAGACGGCGGGCAAGCTCGTCCAGTCGCTTGAAACGGGTGGCATTGCGACGCCAGTCGCGGTGATCCTGGAGCAGCGTGCCGGAAGCATACTCGCCCGGCTCGGTGATCGACTGCAGCACCACGCCGGCGGCGTGCACCACGACGTTGTCGCAGATCTCGATGTGGCCGTTGATGCCCACCGCACCGGCGATCATGCAGTTGCGGCCGATCTTCGTCGAGCCTGCCACGCCGACGCAGCCTGCCATGGCGGTGTGGGCGCCGATGCGGACGTTGTGCGCAATCTGGATCTGGTTGTCCAGCCGCACATCCTCCTCCAGCACGGTGTCTTCCAGTGCGCCGCGGTCGATGGTGGTGTTGGCGCCGATTTCGCAGTCGTCGCCCACCACCACGCCGCCAGTCTGCGGCACCTTGATCCAGTGGTCGCCGTCACGGGCGAGGCCGAAACCGTCGGCACCGAGCACGGCGCCGGGATGGATCAGCACCCGTCGGCCCAGGCGCACCCGCGTCACCAGGGTCACCCGCGCGACCAGTTCGGAGTCGGCGCCGACGTGACAATCCTCGCCGATCACGCTGCCCGAACCGATGATGGCGCCGGCCTCGACCACGCTGCGCGCGCCGATGCTGGTGAACGCGCCGATGTGCGTGCTCGGATCGATGCGCGCGCTCGGGTCGATGGCCGCGCTGGGGTGGATGCCCGCCTCAGGCCGGTGGCGCGGAGCGAACAACGCGGCGATCCTGGCAAAGGCGAGGTACGGATCGGTGGCGATCAGGCAGGGGCAGGGTGCGCCGTCGGCATCGCCATGGCGCAGTACCACGGCGCTGGCGCGGGTCTGCGCGAGTTCGCCGCGGTAGCGCGGATTGGCCAGGAACGCCAGTTCACCCGCACCGGCGCGGGCGAGCGTGGACACGCCGCGGAGGATGGTGTCGCCGGCCCCGCGCAGACCCAGGCCGAATCGATCGGCCAGCTCTGCCAGGGTGTGCGCGTTCGCCATCACCGGATCTGTCCCTGTCCGGACGCGATCAGAACGAGCTGCCGAAGGTGAACTGGAGGTGCTCGAACTGGTCGCCGCGATCGGACAGGAACGGTTGCGCGTAGCTGATGATGATCGGCCCGATCGGTGCGCGCCACTGCAGCGAGACGCCGTAGGAAGCACGGAACGAGCGGAACTGGAAATCCGCCGGCTTGGAATAGACGTTGCCGAAGTCGACGAAAGTCGAAATGCGTGCGGACTCGGTGTCGATCAGCTTCGGGAAGAAGGTCTCGATCGACCCGGTGGTCTTGAGTGCGCCGCCCAGCGGCTGCAGGAACGATGAACCGGCCACCGTCGCAAACGGACCGACGGTGTTGTCGCGGAAGCCGCGGATCGAGGTCACGCCGCCGGCGTAGAAGTTCTCGAAGAACGGCAGGCCAAGGGCACTGGCATTGCCGTAGCCCTTGCCGTAGCCCAGGTCGGCGGCGGTGCGCAGGATCAGCCACGGACGCAGCGGCCAGTAGCGTTCGAAGGTGTAGGAAAGCTTGTAGTACTCCTGGGTGGAACCGGGCAGCGCGACGAAGGCGCCGAAGCGCTGGTAGGTGCCGGCGGTGGGTGCGAAGAAGCTGTTGCGGGTGTCCTTGGCCCAGGACGCTTCCGCGCTCCAGTTCTTGAAGGTGATGTGACCGACGGCCTTGAGGTAATCGAGGATCACCTGCGGGGTCAGGCCGAAAATCGTCTCGATCTGCTGGGTCTTGGCGCCAAGCGACAGGCCGATGGTGTCGTTCTCGGTGATCGGCACGCCGAAGGTGACATAGCCGCCGTAGGAACTGCTGGAATACTGCGCGGTGTTGAAATTGGAGTTGTTGAACTCGGTGTAGAACAGGTTGTAGCCGACCGAGACTCCGTTGGGGGTGAAGTAGGGGTTGACGTAATTGAAGTTGATCGACTTCTGGAACACGCTGTTGGACAGGGTGATGGCGAACTGGTTGCCGGTGCCCAGGAAGTTGCGTTCGTTGAGCGAGACCGAGGTGATCAGGCCGGCCAACTGCGAGTAACCCAGCGAGAAAGTGAAGTTGCCGGAGTTGCGCTCCTTGACCGTCATCACCAGGTCGACCTGGTCCGGGCTGCCGGGCACCGCCGGGGTATCCACGTCCACCGAATCGAAATAGCCCAGGCGCTGCAGGCGCACGCGGGAGCGATCCACCGCGGCCTGCGAGAACCAACTGCCTTCGAGCTGACGCATTTCCCGGCGCATCACGTAATCGGCGGTGCGGGTGTTGCCCTTGAAGATGATGCGGCGAACCATCACCCGCGGCCCCGGGACGACCTGGAAGGAAATGCCGACGGTGCGCTTTTCCTTGTCCACGTCCGGGATGGGATTGATCTTGGCGAACGCATAGCCGATGTTGGCCAGCCGCAGCGACATCGCGTCCACCGACAGCTCCAGTTTGCGCCGCGAGAACACCTCGCCGGGCTTGATGAAGATCAGCTTGCGCATGTCGGCTGCGGGCAGAATGGTGTCGCCGCTGACGTCCACACTGGAGACCTTGTACACCTGGCCTTCGGTGATGTTGGCGGTGACGTACATGTTGAGCCGGTCGGGCGTGATCGCGACCTGGGTGGAATCGATGTCGAAGTCGATGTAGCCGCGATCCAGGTAGTACGCGTTGAGCTTCTCCAGGTCGCCGGAGAGCTTGTCGCGCGAATACTGGTCGTTGTGCGAATACCACGACAGCCAATTGCGCGTGCCGGACTCCCAGTTGTCCAGCAACTGCTTGTCGGTGTAATCCTTGTTGCCGACGATGTTGATGTTGCGGATCTTGGCGGCCTTGCCCTCGACGATCTTGATCGCCACGTCCACCCGGTTGCGGTCGAGGATGGTGACGGTCGGGGTAACCGAGACGTTGTACTTGCCGCGGTCGTCGTACTGGCGGTTGAGTTCCTGGGTGACGCGGTCGATGGTCAGGCGGTCGAAGGTTTCGCCTTCGGCCAGGCCGATCTGCTTGAGGCCCTTGAGCAGGTCGTCGCTCTTGATCTCCTTGTTGCCGGTGACCGTGAGCTTGTTGATCGCCGGGCGCTCGGCCACCTTCACCACCAGGATGTCGCCCTGGCGGTCGATCTCGACGTCGCTGAAGAAGCCGGTCTTGAACAACGCGCGGATCGCGCTGGCCGCCTTGGACGCATCCACCGTATCGCCCTTTTCGATCGGCAGGTAGGTGAATACCGTGCCGGGGGCGATGCGCTGCAGGCCGTCGATGCGGATGTCGGTCACCCGGAATGGCTCGAAGTTCTGCGCCTGCGCGACCGGGGACAGTGCGAGGGCGGAGGCCAGGGCCAGGGCGAGCAGGCGGGGGGCGGCGAAACGCGTCATCGGTGCATCCGGTTGGCCGCGGCGGTGGTTGCCGCGGGAATCTTCAAGGGTTTGCGGGGGTGGACTTCAGGGTGTGGGGCGCAGCAGATCGTTGTAGAACGCCACGCACATCAGCCCGCCAAGCAGCACGAGGCCGACGAACTGCCCGACCGCGAGGGTGCGGTCGCTCAGTGGCCGGCCTTTCACAAGTTCCATAAGGTAATACAGCAGGTGCCCGCCGTCCAAGATCGGGATCGGCAGCAGGTTGATCAGGCCCAGCCCGAGGGACAGCAGGGCGAGGAAAAACAGGAACCATGCGACCCCGTTGCGCGCGGCGGCATCGGCGGTGGTGGCGATGGACACCACGCTGTGCAGCCCGCTGGTGGCGCCCTCGGTGAACACCCGCTTGAGCAGGATGGCATTGGCCAGGACTTGCCGGCGCATCTCCTGGGCGCTGGCGCCGATCGCGTCCAGCGGCCCGTAGCGGCGCAGGCCATCGAATCGGGCGGTCGCCGGCTGCGCCGCGCCGATGCCGATCAGCAGGCGCTGGCTGCCGTCGCCAGGGTCGCCGGATCGGGGCGTCACCTGAACGTCCATGGCCTTGCCGTCGCGCTGGATCGACAGTTTCAGCGGCGTGCCGGCGCGCGCGAGGCGGTGGACGGCATCCAGGAGGTCGATGAAATATGGGGTGGGGGTGCCGTCCACGGCCAGGATCCGGTCACCCGGGCGCAGGACATCCGCTGCGGCACCGCCGGGGGTGAGTTGGCCGACCACCGCCGGCAGTTCGGTCTGCTGCGGGTAAAGGCCCAGCCGCAGCATCGCCTCGGTGTCGTCCAGGCCCGGGGGCAGCTCCTGCAGCGGCAGGATGCGCAGGGCATGGCCGCCGTCCTGGCGGATCACCTCCACCTCCACCGGCTGCCGGCGCATGGCCGCGGTGGCGAGGGTGAAGCCGGCGTCGGTCCAGGTTTCCACCGGCTCGTCGCCGATCCGCAGCAGGCGGTCGCCGGGCTGGAAGCCTGCCGTGGCCGCCATGCCGCCGACATGGCCAAGCAGCGGCTTGTAGTCCGGCAGGCCGATCACGAACATGGCCCAGAACAGCAGGAAGCTCAGGATGAAGTTGAACGCCGGCCCGGCCGCGGCGATCAACATGCGCTGCCAGACCGGCTTGCGGTTGTGGGCGCGGTGCAGGTCCTCGGGTGGCACCTCGTACTCGTGCTCGTCGAGCATCTTCACGTAGCCGCCCAGTGGAACCATGCCGAGGACGTACTCGGTGCCGCTGGCGCCGATCCGCTTGAGCAACGGCTTGCCGAAGCCGACCGAGAAGCGCAGCACGTGGACCCCGAACCAGCGCGCCACCACGAAATGGCCGAACTCGTGGAAGGTCACCAGGATGCCGATGCTGACGATCAGCCACCAAATCGAGCCGAACACGTTGCTCATGTGCGCACCCGTGCGCGCCGCGTGACCTGCGCGGTGGCCTGCTTGCGCGCGGCGGCGTCGGCTTCCAGCAGGTCCTCCAGGGTGGGCGCTGCGTGGCTGCCGCAGGCGTCCAGGGTGTCGGCTATGACGGTGGGGATGTCGAGGAAACCGATATGGCCATCCAGAAAAGCCGCGACCGCAACCTCGTTGGCGGCGTTCAGGCTTGCCCCTGCGGTGCCGCCGGCGGCCAGCGCCGCGAAGGCCAGGTCCAGGCAGGCGAAGGTGTTGCGGTCCGGCGGCTGGAAGGACAGGCTGCCGATGCTGGAAAGCTCGGGTGGGGCCACGCCGGAGGCCACCCGATCGGGCCACGCCAGGCCGCAGGCCAGGGCGGTGCGCATGTCCGGCCGGCCCATCTGCGCGATCATCGAGCCGTCCACGAGTTCGACCATCGAGTGGACGATGCTCTGCGGGTGCACCAGCACGTCGATGCGCGCGGCCGGCATGCCGAACAGCCAGTGTGCCTCGATGACTTCCAGGCCCTTGTTCATCAGCGTCGCCGAGTCCACCGAAATCTTGCGTCCCATCGTCCAGTTTGGATGAGCGCAGGCCTGTTCCGGGGTGACGGCCGCAAGTTGCGCACGGCTGCGGTTCAGGAACGGGCCGCCGGAAGCAGTCAGGACCAGCCGGCTGACCCGGGCCAGGTCGGCAGGCTGGCCGTGCAGGCATTGGAAGATCGCGTTGTGCTCGCTGTCGATCGGGATCACCTGCGCGCCGTGTTCGTCGCAGGCGCGCATCAGCAGTTCGCCGGCCAGCACCACCGATTCCTTGTTGGCCAGCAGCAGGCGCTTGCCGGCGCGTGCCGCGGCCAGGGTGGAGGCCATGCCGGCGGCACCGACGATGGCGGCGATCACGGTGTCGCAGCCCGGTCCGGCGGCCAGTGCGGCCAGGGCGTCCGCTCCGGCATGGGCCACGGTGCCCAGCCCGGCGGCAGCGAGGCCGTCGCGCAGGCGCCCGTACAGTTCGGGGCTGGCGATCACGGCGTGTGCGGGCCGATGCCGACGGCACAGCGCGATCAATGCGTCCACGCTGGCGTTTGCGCTCAGGACGGCGGCGCTGAAACGCTCGGGATGGCGCGCGATCACGTCCAGGGCCGAGGCGCCGATCGATCCGGTCGCGCCGAGCACGGCGACCCGCCTCATGCATCCACCCCGGGCATGGCCACGATCAGGCGCATGGGTTCACGGGTCCAGGAATCCCTTGGCGATCCACAACACCGGCAACGCCGCCACCAGGCTGTCGATGCGGTCGAGCACGCCGCCATGGCCGGGGAACAGGGTGCCCGAATCCTTCAGGCCGGAGTGGCGCTTCATCAAGCTCTCGAACAGGTCGCCGACCACCGAGGCGGCCACCGCGGCCAGGGTCAGCGCGGCCATCGGCTGCCAGTGCGCGGGGTTGACGTGGACCCAGTCCATCGCCAGCAACCCCACCGCCAGGCCACCGGCGATGCCGCCCCACAAGCCCATCCAGGTCTTGCCGGGGCTGATTTTCGGGATCAGCTTGCGCTTGCCCAGGGTGGACCCGACGAGGTAGGCGAAGCTGTCGGTGGCCCAGACGATGACCAGTGCCAGCAACGCCCAGCGTGGCCCGTTGGGATCGGGGTGGGCGGCGGTGCCCTCGCCGAGGTGCAGCAGGACCAGTGCGCACCATGCCGGAACAATGGCCAGGGTACCGGCGAGCAGCTTCACCGCGCGCGTGGCCCGGCTGCCATCGCGGCCCAAGTCCGGGCGCAGCAGCCACAGCATCGCCAGTACCCACCACGCCGCACCGACCAGGCTGACCAGGGTGAACAGCGGCAGCGCACGCGCCCACAGCAGGCCCGTCATCAGCAGGCAGTTGGCCATCAGGTAGGTGGCGCGCCACGGCTTGCTGGCGATGCCCACCAGGTGCGACCACTCCCACAGTCCGCCCAGGAACAACGCGGCGGCGATCGCGGCAACGTAGGAGGTCTTGAGCATCAGCAGCGCCGCCACGACCAGCGGCGCCAGGATCGCGGCGGTGAGGATGCGCTGGATCATTCAGTGGCGCCCGCGGCAATCCGGCGTTGCGCGTCGGTCAGGCCGAAGCGCCGTTCGCGCGAGGCAAAGGCGACCAGCGCGAGTTGCAGGTCGGCGGCACCGAAATCCGGCCACAGCGTGTCGGTGAACCACAGCTCGGTGTAGGCCAGTTGCCAGAGCAGGAAGTTGCTGATGCGGTGCTCGCCGCCGGTGCGGATGAACAGGTCGGGTTCGGGCAGGTCGGCCAGTTGCATTTGCGCGGCGAGGATCGACTCGTCGATGGCCGACGGCTGCAGCGTGCCGGCAGCGACGGCGTGCGCGATGCGACGACATGCCTGGGCGATGTCCCAGCGGCCGCCGTAACTGATCGCGATGTTCAGGTCCAGTGCCCGGTTGGCGGCGGTGCGCTGCTCGGCGTTTTCCATCCGCTTGCGGATTGCCGCGGCCAGGTCGGCGCGTTCGCCGATGAAGCGCAGGCGCACGCCATGGCCATGCAACTCATCCACCTCGCGGTCGAGCGAGCGCATGAACAGGTTCATCAACGCGCCGACTTCTTCCTGCGGCCGCTTCCAGTTTTCGCTGGAGAACGCGAACAGGGTCAGCGCGCCGATGTGCTGTTCCAGGCAGAAGCGCACGCAGGCGCGTACCGTCTTCGCGCCGGCACGGTGGCCCCAGGTGCGGGGCCGGCCACGGCGCTGCGCCCAGCGGCCGTTGCCGTCCATGACGATGGCGATGTGGCGCGGCGTCCGCGCCGGGTCGTTGCCGGAGGGCGGGGCTGGCTGCGCGCTCGGTGCGGTGGGAGGCATCGGTCGGATCGCGGGGCGGGAAAGGAAGGCCGGTTCAGATCGCCAGCAGTTCCTGTTCCTTCGCTTTCACGACGTCGTCCACGTCCTTGATCGCCTTGTCGGTGATCTTCTGGATCTCGTCCTGCGCGCGCTTTTCCTCGTCCTCGGTGATGGACTTGTCCTTGAGCAGTTCCTTGATCTGATGGATGGCGTCGCGGCGGACGTTGCGCACCGCCACCTTGGCACTCTCGCCCTCATGGCCGACGTGCTTGCCCAACTCGCGGCGGCGCTCCTCGGTCAGTGCCGGCAGGTTGATGCGGATCACGGTGCCGGCGGTGTTGGGCGTCAGGCCGAGGTCGGAGGCGAGGATGGCCTTCTCGACCGGGCCGATCATGTTCTTTTCCCACGGCGTGATCTGCAGCGTGCGCGCGTCGGAGACGGTGACGTTGGCAACCTGGGACAGCGGGGTGTCGTTGCCGTAGTAGTTGACCTTGAGGTGATCGACCAGCGCCGCGCTGGCGCGCCCGGTGCGCACCTTGGTCAGGTCGTGGCGCAGCACCTCCACGCACTTGTGCATGCGCGTGGTCGCGTCCTTCTTGATCTGGTCGAGCATGGGCGGGTTCCGGGCCGGTACGAACGGGCGATTATACCGTGCATGGGACAGATGACAGAGGACACATGACTGCGGAAAGGCAAGGCGTTCGGTAGCTGCTCGTCAGTGACTTCAGGGCGCGGTTCCCGGAAAGCGGCCGCAGCAGAAGCCAGGAACCTGAACGTGGCCAACGCGGCAGCCCCTTCCGCAGCCCTCTGTCATCTGGAAACCAGCGTCCCCACAGTTTCCCCGTGCAGGATCCGCATCAGGTTGCCCGGCTTGGTCATGTCATAGATGCGCAGCGGCAGCTCGTGGTCGCGGCACAGGGCGATGGCGGCGGTGTCCATCACCTGCAGGTTGCGGGCGATCACTTCCTCGTAGCCCAGGCGCTCGTAGCGCACCGCATCGGGGTGCTTCTTCGGATCCTTGTCGTAGACGCCATCGACCTTGGTGGCCTTGAGCAGCAGGTCGGCGCCGATCTCGATGGCACGCAAGGCGGCGGCGGAGTCGGTGGTGAAGAACGGGTTGCCGGTGCCGGCGGCGAAGATCACCAGCCGCCCCTTTTCCAGGTGGCGGATGGCGCGGCGGCGGATGAAGTCCTCGCAAACCTCGTTGATCTTCAGCGCGCTCATCACCCGCACCTTGGAGCCGAGTTTTTCCAGTGCGTCCTGCATCGCCAGCGCGTTCATCACCGTGGCCAGCATGCCCATGTGGTCGCCAGTGACCCGGTCCATGCCGCCGGCTGCAAGGCCAGCGCCGCGGAAGATGTTGCCACCGCCGATGACCAGGCCGACCTCGAAGCCGGCCTGCTGGACCTCGATGATCTCGCGCGCCAGTCGACCGATCACGTTCGGGTCGATGCCGTAGTCCTCGCGCCCCATCAAGGCCTCGCCGGAGAGCTTGAGCAGGATGCGGCGGTAATTCGGCTTCGTTCCGGTCGTCGTCGTTGCGGTCATGCGCGCCTCGGTGGTGGGCAAACGGCGCGATTCTAGCCGTTTGCGCAGGTCGGGCGCGAGCGCTGCGCGCGTGGATGGTGAGGACGCGTGGGCGGCGTCGAGTGGCCTGGGGAAGGTCTGAATAAGCCGTCATTGCGAGGAGCGCAGCGACGTGGCAATCCAGAAATCTTTGAAAAGTCAGAAGGATGGATTGCTTCACTGCATTCGCAATGACGCCATTTCGACTTGTTCAGATGTTCCCTGGGTGCAGTGGCGCTTGGCACTGGCGTTCGCAGGCGCCTGTCCCCGCGATGGGCGGGGATCTTGCCGTTTCCGGAACGTGCGTGGACGTTCTCAGGCGAAGTGCGGTTCGTGCTCGGGTGCGGCAAAACCGATGGAGACCGCGCCTTCGCCGATGTTGACCATGCCGGTCAGGCCCATCACCGTCTCGCCCATGTGCACGCCCTGCTCCTCGCAGGTGCGCGCGAGCACGTCGTAGCCCGGAAGCGCGCGCATCTTGTCCAGTTCGCCGCCGTAACTGAGGTTGACGTAGGGCGCCATCAGGCCTTTCTTGACGCGATCGGCCGCATAGGTGAAAAGCATCCGCGCCGCGTTGTCGAAGCCCTTGGCCTTGCCGACCGCGGCGGTGTCGTTGCGGTAGGCGCGCAGGATCGGCTTGATGTCCAGCAGGGTTCCCAGCGTGGCCTTCATCCAGGTCACGCTGCGGTCGCCGCGCTTCATCGCGCGGGCGCGCAGGTATTTCACGTCGCGGGTGACCGCATAGCCGTAGGTGTTCTTGGACAGCTCCATCAGGCGGTCGAAGATCGGGTTGTATTCCAAGCCCGCCTCGATCATGCGCACGCCTTCCAGCACGGTGATGGCCTGGCCCGCGAACAGGGTCTGGCTGTCGATCACGCGCATCTGGAAGATGCCTTTCAGCCCGGCGTCCTTGCGGATCGGGTGGTAATAGCGAAGGATCTCGCGGCTGGCGGCCACGGTGTTCTCGTACACCGGGCTGCGCGAGGACATGATGCACATCGAGAACACGAAGTCGTAGTCGATCACCAGCTTGGACAGGAACAGTTCGCGGATCTGTTCGATGGTGAAGGGAGAGGATTCGGCGGCATGGCCCTGTTCGCCGAGGTGCTCGCGGTAGAAGCGCAGGCTCTCGGTGGCATTGCGTTCGTCGTTGAAGGTTGCGCCGCCCATGTGGATCTTGATGGGCTCCAGGATCACCTTGTGTTCGTCGAGCCACTCGCGCGGCAGGTCGCAGGTCGAGTCCACCACCATTCCGATACGCATGTCGCCTCCTTTCAGTTCGCGCACGCGGCGCGGCTGGGTCCTGGGTCGGTGTCAGAAATTGCGCGTGTCATCCCGCCGCAACGGGCGTGGGATGCGTGGTCCTGGGTGAACGGAGGGAGGGTGCGTGGCGCTGCAGGCGTGCGTGCGGCGCGCATCGAAGGGTGCAAGACGCCAGCGTCTTTCCGTCCCGTGGGGCGGGGCGTGGACGCGCAGGCGAATCCGACGACTTCTCCGATGACCATGGCCTCCCCTGGGGAGCGCTGGCCAGCCAAGGCGAGCCAGCGTAACCATTCATTCACGAATGAACGCCTTTGTCCAGTCCGGAACGTCCTGGTTCGTGAAGCCCGTCAATGAAAAAGGCCACGGATCGCTCCGTGGCCTTCTTGCTGCTTTGCAGCGATCGCGAATGGCACGCCGCCTGTCGAACAAGCGGTGATTCGTTGCCAAGCCCGGCCATCCATGGCTGGCCATCCAGTTCGATGGCGTCCCGGTGGCTCAAGCCGGCTTCATCGACTCATGCCAGACCGGCTTGCTTCATCACCTCGGCGGCGAAGTCCTCTTCCTTCTTCTCCACGCCCTCGCCCACGGCCAGGCGGGTGAAGCCCAGCACCTGCGCGCCGGCCTTCTTCAGCACCGCCTCGACGGTGGCGCTGGTGTCCAGCACGTAGGGCTGGCCGGTCAGGCACAACTCGGAGATCGCCTTGTTGACCTTGCCGCCGATCATCTTCTCCAGGATTTCGGCCGGCTTGCCGGAGTCCTTGACCTGCGCCAGGGCGATGTCCTTTTCCTTCTGCACGATCTCGGCCGGCACCTTGTCCGGGGAGACGTAGGGCGGGTTCATCGCGGCCACGTGCATGGCCAGGCCCTTGGCCAGTTCGGCGTCGCCGCCGGTCAGCTCGACCAACACGCCGATGCGGCCGCCGTGGACGTAGGCGCCGACCACGCCCTGACTGTCGATGCGCGCCATCCGGCGGACCTGGATGTTCTCGCCGATCTTGGCGACCAGCCACTGGCGACCTTCCTCGACGGTGTTGCCGTAGGAGGTCTTGGCGGCCTTGAGGCTTTCCACGTCCTGCGCGCCGCTGGACAGCGCAGTGGCGGCGACGGCTTCGGCGAAGGCGACGAAGTTGGCGTCCTTGGCGACGAAGTCGGTCTCGGAATTGATCTCGACCAGCACCGCGTGGGCGCCGTCCTGGGCCAGCACGATGCGGCCCTCGGCGGCGACTCGGCCGGCCTTCTTGTCGGCCTTGGCCAGGCCGGTCACGCGCAGGTGCTCCATCGCGGCTTCGATGTCGCCGCCCTTCTCGGACAGCGCCTTCTTGCATTCCATCATGCCGGCGCCGGAGCGCTCGCGCAGTTCCTTCACCAGACTGGCAGTGATTTCCATCGGGTTACCTCACGGGGTTGGGACGGGCGCGGTGGCGCGCGTCGGTGGGTTCGGGTTGCACGCCGCGACCGGACGGCGGGCGTCAGGGTCCACGGCGGGTTGCGCTGGTGCAGCACCGCCCACCGCGGCAGGCCACGGCGGACGGCTGGCGCACGCGCGGTGCTTACTCGGCGCGTTCGGCCTGCGGGCGGCGCGGGCCGCCGGGACGGGCCTTGTTCGGCGGGCGACGGTCGCCGCGATCGTTGCGGTCACGGCGGTCGTTGCCCGGGCGACGCTCGTCGGCGCGCTTCTTCTTGTCTTCGCCGGCGACCGGGTTGCCCTCGGCGTCGAGTTCGACGAACTCGTCCTCGCTGCGGCCCACGATCGGGGCGGCGGCCTTGCCTTCCAGCACCGCGTCGGCGGCGGCGCGGGCGTACAACTGCACCGCACGGATGGCGTCGTCGTTGCCGGGGATGGCGTAATCGACCAGCGACGGATCGTAGTTGGTGTCCACCACCGCGATCACCGGGATGCCGAGCTTGCGGGCTTCCTTGACCGCGATGTCCTCGTGACCGATGTCGATCACGAACAGCGCGTCGGGCAGGCGCTCCAGGGTCTTGATGCCGCCCAGCGAGGCGTCGAGCTTTTCGCGTTCGCGGCGCAGGCCCAGCACCTCGTGCTTGACCAGTTTCTCGAAGGTGCCGTCGGTCTCGGCCGACTCCAGCTCCTTCAGACGCGACACCGACTGCTTTACGGTGCGGAAATTGGTGAGCGTGCCACCGAGCCAGCGCTGGGTCATGTACGGCATGCCGCAACGGGTGGCCTCTTCCTTGACCGCCTCGCGCGCCGAGCGCTTGGTGCCGACGAACAGGATCTGGCCGCGCTTCTGGGCGATCGCCGACAGGAAGTTCATCGCGTCGGTGAACAGCGGGACGGTCTTTTCCAGGTTGATGATGTGGATCTTGCCGCGGGCGCCGAAGATGTACGGCGCCATGCGCGGGTTCCAGTAGCGGGTCTGGTGGCCGAAATGAACGCCGGCTTCCAGCATCTGGCGCATGGTGACTTGGGGCATGGAAACACTCCGATGATGGAATCCGCGCCGGCAAAGGGATGGCGCTGCGCCTGCCGTCGGGGCAGGGGCTGGATTCCGGGTTGGGCCTCCCCGTCGTCGCTGCCGCCGAACCTGCTTGCACAGGCACCCTCGGGGCAGGGGATGGCGACGGGTGTGAATTCGACGGTGCGCCCGTCGTGGCGTCTGCAAAGCCGTGGAAGTATGCGCTTTTCGCCCCGATCACGCAATGGCTAGCCTCTTCCAATGACACATGAGCCTGGAAGGGGCGGCGGTGCCATGCACGGTCGTGGTTCGATAGAAAATAATTATTGACAGACAATAAAGACGTACTAAAATGAGAGTGCAGTCACCCCAACGAAACCAAGTCGCCATGCCATCGTCCGTCGCATCCTTTCCCGGCCTGCTTCGCGGCGCGCGCGCGACGTATGGGCGGGCCATCCGCAGCACGCTTGCGCAGGCCGGCTACGACGACATCCCCGGCAATGGCCTGTTCGTGATCGCGGCGGCAGCGCAGGGCGACCTGCCGCTGGCGCGGCTGGTGCACGAAATGGGCACGTCCAAGCAGGCCGCGGGGCAATTGATCGACACCCTGGTGCTGCGCGGCTACGTGGAACGCCAGCCCGATCCCGACGACCGCCGCCGTCTGCGGGTCACCGCCAGCGAGCGCGGTCGGGCCGCGGCGGGCCTGATCGCCAGCGCGGTCGCAAGGATCGACGCCGGGCTGGCGCAGCGCGTACCGGCGCAGGCCATCGCGCATGCGCGCCAGACCCTGGCGGCATTGGCGCAGATGCGTGACGAGGCAACCCGACCTTCCAGCGGAGACGACGCCCGATGAACCTCAAGACGGTGGAAATGAAGGCGTTCGTGCCGGCGCGCGAGATGGCGGTGTCGAAGGGGTTCTACACGGCAATCGGTTTTGCGATCCCGTGGTCGGGCGACGATCTGGCTTACGTCCACCACGGCGACACCAGCTTCCTGCTGCAACGCTTTTACGTGCCCGAGCACGCCGCCAACTTCATGATGCATTTGCTGGTCGAGGACGCCGATGCGTGGCACGCGCAGGTGCGGGCCAGCGGGGTGGTCGAACGCTTCGGCGTGCGTCTTGGCGCAGCCGAGGATCGCCCGTGGGCGATCCGCGATTTCACCTTGACCGATCCGGCCGGCGTGCTGTGGCGGATCGGCCACAACCTGCCGCGGGCCGCTTCGTCCAGGCCACGCCTGGATTACCTGGCGCCGGTTCTGCGGGTGGCGGACCTGCACCGTGCGCTGGCCTGTTACCGCGACCGCCTGGGATTCCGGGTCGAGTTCGTGCATGCCGGCTTCTACGCCGGGCTGGAACGCGACGGTTGCCGCATCCATCTCAAGCAAGCCCCGCCGTGCGATGTTGGCGAGGCGGGCGATGAGCCGGAGATCGACGTGTGCCTTGGCACTGGGAATGCGCAGGGCCTGCAGGCGCAGATGGAAGACCAGGGTGCACCGATCAGCCTGCCGCTGCGTTCGATGCCCTACGGTCGCGAGTTCCAGGTCCGCGACCCTGACCGTCACGTGCTGGCATTCGTGGAGGCGGCCGCCGGCGCCTCGTGAGCGGTCCGTGGCGGGCGTGGAGGCAACGTTCCCAACTCAACGATTCCGACAGCGCCGATTTCAGGCGCCGTCATTCCCGCGAAGGCGGAAGCGCTTCACAACGGCGAAGCCGGTCAATCCAGTGCCTTTCCAGTAGTTTGGATGCGATGAACGGTAAAGACGCTGGATGACCAGCCTTCGGCTGTTGTGAAGCGCTTCCCGCCAGGAGCATGCGGAAGTGCTTCACAACGGCGAAGCCGGTCAATGACGAGCCTGAAGTTGGGAGCATTGGGCGTGGAGGAGGGTGCGCTTGCCACACGCATGCCGCATAATTCCCGTCCCATGTCAGTCACCATCAAGACCCCCGACGAGATCGCGAAGATGCGCGTCGCCGGCCGTCTCGCGGCCGAGGTGCTGCAGGTCGTTGCCCCGCACGTCAAGCCCGGGGTGAGCACCGCCGAACTTGATCGCATCTGCCACGACCACATCGTCAACGTGCAGCAGGCGATCCCGGCCAACGTCGGCTACCGCGGCTTTCCGGCCACCGTGTGCACCTCGGTCAACAACGTGATCTGCCACGGCATCCCGAGCGCGGCCAAGATTCTCCGGGATGGCGACATCATCAACATCGACGTCACCGTCATCAAGGACGGCCTGCACGGCGACACCAGCCGCATGTACCTGGTCGGCAACGTGCCGACACTGGCGCGGCGGCTGGTGGACGTGACCCGCGAGGCGATGTTCCGCGGCATCCGCGCGGTGCGGCCGGGCGCGAGCTTGCGCGCGGTGGGTCGCGCGATCCAGCAGTACGTCGAGTCCGAACGTTTCTCCGTGGTGCGTGAGTACTGCGGCCACGGCATCGGCCGGGTGTACCACGACGATCCGCAGGTCTTGCACTACGACTCGCCCGACCAGGACAAGGTGCGGCTGGCAGCCGGCATGACCTTCACCGTCGAGCCGATGGTCAACGCCGGCGCCCGCCACACGCGGCTGTTGCCGGATGGATGGACGGTGGTCACCAAGGATCGCTCGCTGTCGGCGCAATGGGAGCACACCGTGCTGGTGACCGACGACGGGGTGGAATTGCTCACCCGCCTGCCGGGCGACGACAACGATCTTTAGGCCTCGAGCCCGGCGCCGGAGGCGGCCACGGTGAATGCATCGACCCCATCCCCGCCGAGGGTCGCGACGGCGACGGATGACGCGAGCTGGTCGCAGGCGGCACGCCTGCGTCTGGCGGAAGTCCAGGCCGATCTTGCGACGCGCTTCGATGCCGGGGACGCCGTCGAGCGCCTGCTGGCCGACCACGCCGAGGCCCTGGATGGCATCGTGCGCGAGGCCTGGTCCCGCGGTTGCGGCGACCAGCCAGGCCTGCACCTGTTCGCCACCGGTGGCTACGCACGCCGTGAGTTGTTCCCGCATTCGGACATCGACCTGCTGGCCTTCGCCGATGCCGAGCCATCGCGCGCGCAGCACGAAGCGCTGTCGCGTTTTTTCGCCCTGCTTTGGGATGCGCGTCTGAAGACCGGCCACGCCGTGCGCACGCCGGCCGAGTGCAGGCTGGCCGCCGATGCCGACATCACCGCACTGACCGCGATGATGGAAGCGCGGCTGCTGGCAGGCAGCACCGCGGCGCCGGCTGCCTTGCGGGCGGTCCTCGCGCAGGCCAGTGGATGGGCGCCGGCGGCGTATTTCGCGGCCAAGCGCGAGGGCCAGCGGCAGCGCCATGCCCGCTTCAACGACACCGCCAACAACCTGGAGCCGAACATCAAGGACGGCCCCGGCGGCCTGCGCGACCTGCAGACCCTGCGTTGGATCGCGCAACGCGTGCTGGGGGTCCACGGGCTGGCGGCGCTGGTGCCGCTGGGCCAGCTTGGCGTGGACGAAAACGCGGCGCTGGAGCGCGAATGGAAAGCGCATGCGCGCATCCGCTTCGCCCTGCATCTGGTGGCAGGGCGCGCCGAGGAGCGCCTGCTGTTCGATCACCAGCGCGCGCTGGCCACGCGCCTGGGTTACATCGACGAGCGTCGCGACAACCTCGCGGTCGAACAGTTGATGCAGGGTTTTTTTCGCAGCGCGGCAATCGTGCTGCGGATCAACGAGCGCCTGCTGCAGCGTTTCGAGGAACAGCTCGAAGGCCAGGGCGAGGCGGTCGCGATCGCGCCGGGATTCGTCGCCCTGCGCGGCTACCTTGCCTTCGCCGACCCCGGTCCGCCCACGCCCGAACGCTGCCTGGAGCTGTTCAGCGTGCGCGCCGAACATCCGCAGTTGCGCGGCATCCATTCGGAGAGTGCGCGTCGGC
Source organism: uncultured Gammaproteobacteria bacterium (assembly GCA_964640525.1). Taxonomy (GTDB): domain Bacteria; phylum Pseudomonadota; class Gammaproteobacteria; order Xanthomonadales; family Xanthomonadaceae; genus SZAS-103. The sequence goes on from CAZXGS010000009.1 coordinate 64,039, forward strand.
TGGCCGAGGCCTTGCCGCGCATCCCCGCCTACGAGCAGGCCAGCGCCGCGATGCGGGCGCGATTCATGGCCCTGCTGCGGCGTGCCGATGCGGTGGCCACGCTGGCAAGGATGGCCCGGCTGGGCGTGCTGGCGCGTTACCTGCCCGGCTTCGGCAAGGTTTCCGGGCGCATGCAGTACGACCTGTTCCACGTGTTCACCGTGGACCAGCACACGCTGGCGGTGCTGCGCCACATGCACGGCTTCGCCACCGGCGGGGAAACCGACCGCTTCACGCTGGCCCACGAGGTCTGGCCACGCCTGCGCAAACCCGAATTGCTGCTGCTGGCCGGCTTGTTCCACGACATCGCCAAGGGTCGCGGCGGCGATCATTCCGTACTCGGTGCGGTCGATGCGCGCGCCTTTTGCCAGGCCCACGGACTGCCGGAAGCCGATACCGACCTGGTGGCGTGGCTGGTTCGAGAACATCTGGCGATGTCGCTGACCGGGCAGAAGCAGGACATCGCCGACCCGGACGTGATCACGCGTTTCGCCGAGCGCGTGGCCGATCGCGAACGCCTGGACTACCTGTACCTGTTGACCTGCGCCGACATCGCCGGGACCAGCCCCAAGCTGTGGAATGCGTGGAAGGATCGGCTGTTCGCCGACCTCTACGCAGCCACGCGCTTCGCCCTTCGGCGTGGGCTGGAGCATCCGGTGCACGCCACCGAGCGGATCGCCGAGACGCGCGCGCAGGCGCTGGAACAACTGCGCGCACAGGGTCTTGCCGATGCCGCCATCGACCACGCCTGGCGCGGTTTGCCGGAGGTCGTGTTCCTGCGCTACCGCCCCGCCCAGGTGGTGTGGCAAACCGCGGCGATGGTGGCCCACCACGACCGCGCCGAGGACCTGGTCGCCGTGCGCGCACTGGGTGACTCGGGGTTGTTGGAGGTTTTCGTCCACGCCCGTGACCGCGACGGGCTGTTCGCCGCCGCAGTGGCGACACTGGATCGACTCGGCTTGGGCGTGCAGGAGGCGCGCGCGCTGGCGACCGCGGACGGGCGGGTGTTCGACAGTTTCCAGGTCCTGCCCACGCAGGTCGAGCGCGCGCCAACGCACGCACAACTCGTCAAGGCGCTGCGCAACGCGCTGCAGCGGCCCGACGAGATCAAGCCGACGCGTCGCCTGCTGCCGCGCACGCTGCGGCACTTCGCGATCGCGCCGCGGGTGGAGTTCGCCGACGCCGGATCGTTGACGCGCATGACCCTGGTGGCCAGCGACCGCCCCGGCTTGCTCGCCGCGGTGGCGCAGGTGCTGCGCGATGCCCGCCTGCGCGTGCATGATGCACGCATCGCCACGTTTGGCGAGCGCGCCGAGGATTTCTTCGTCCTCAGCGACGGCGGCGACCGCGCGCTGGACGAAACCACCCGACAAACCCTGCGCGAGGCCCTCGTCGCGCGCATCGACGGAGACAAGGCTTGAACGCATCGCCGGAGCGGCTCATCGACCTCGAACGCATCATCGAGGAGGCCTGGGAACGCCGCGCGGCGCTGGCGCAGGCCGAGCTCGACGCTCTGAAACCGTCGATCGAGGACGTGCTCGCGTGCCTGGAGGGCGGCGCGCTGCGCGTGGCCGAACCCGATGCCGGCGGCTGGCGAGTCAACCCGTGGCTCAAGAAGGCGGTGCTGCTGTACTTCCGCGCCAGCGCCAACGCGCTGCAGGACGCCAGCCCGGCACCGTTCTGGGACAAGGTGCCACAGCGTTTCGCCGGCTTCGACGCAGCCGCGTTCGGCGCGCTCGGCGCGCGCGTCGTGCCCGGTGCCATCGTCCGCCGCGGCGCCCACATCGGTCGCGACGTGGTCCTGATGCCCAGTTTCGTCAACATTGGCGCGTACGTGGGCGCGGGCACGATGGTGGATACCTGGGCCACCGTGGGTTCGTGCGCGCAGATCGGTGCGCGCTGCCATCTGTCCGGCGGGGCCGGCATCGGCGGCGTGCTGGAACCGCTGCAGGCCGCGCCGACCATCATCGAGGACGACTGCTTCATCGGCGCGCGCTCGGAAGTGGTCGAGGGCGTGATCGTCGAACGCGGC
>CAZXGS010000010.1:0-62413 GCA_964640525.1 uncultured Gammaproteobacteria bacterium
GCTTGCGTCGGGGCAGCTCGGCTCGACTCAGGAATTGTGGCTGTCCTTGTCTTTTGTCTTTCCCCCGGCGCGGCCTTCATCGACGTCATCAGCCCCTGCGTGGCGTTCAACAACCACGCCGGCAGCACCAAGAGCTACGAGTACGTGCGCGACCACAACGAGGTCGCCAACCGGCTCGACTTCGTGCCCTGCCGCGAGGAGATCGTGGTCGATTACGAAGCCGGCGGCGTGCTCGACGTCGAACAGCACGACGGCTCGGTGCTGCGCCTGCGCAAGCTGGCCGCCACCTACGACGCCCGCGACCGCACCGCCGCGATCCGCTTCGCGCGCCAGACCACCGCCGAGGGCAAGGTGGCCACCGGCCTGCTCTACGTCGATCCCGAACCGCGCGACCTGCACGCCCACCTGCGCACCGTGGCCACGCCGTTCAACCAGCTCGGCGAGGCGCAGCTGTGCCCGGGCGGCGCGGCGCTGGAGAAGATCAACGCGGCGTTGCGGTGAGGCGGCAAGCCGGCGGTGGCCGCACTGCCGGCATCGCGGCGCAAGTCGGAAGCGCTACGCGACGACCCAGCGGGTCATGCGCTGTGAGGTTGCCGTCAGCGCAATGCGATCTGATGCCTTCCGAGTTGCTAGATCAGAGGAGCATGGTGTCCTCGACGGATTTGGTATCGTGTTGCGGTCGCATTGCATACGATCCGCCCATGACCGCCGCGGCCACCCATCCCGATCCTGCGTTGCCTGCCGCGCGCGAGGCCGTGTTGCGGTGGCTGCCCGACATCGTGGCCTTGTACGTGTTCGGCAGTCGCGCACGCGGCACGGCGAGCGCGGATTCGGACCTCGACCTGGCGGTGCTGGACGCCGCGCCGCTCGATTCGGTACGGCGCTTCGAACTGCAACGCCGATTGTCCGTCGAGTTGGATGTGGACGTGGATCTGGTGGATCTGCTGACCGCCAACAGCGTCCTGCGGTCGGAAGTGATCCACGGCGGCAGGGCGCTGTTCGTGGGCGATTCGCAGCGCACGCTGGAGTTCGAAGCACGCGTGCTCGGCGAGTACGCCGAACTGCTGGATGCCACCGGCCAGCTGCGCGAGGACATCCGCCGTCGCGGCACGGTGCACTCGTGACCAGGCCGCTGACCTTGGCCAAGATCGCCGCGATCGAGCGCAGCGTCGCCCGCGCCCGCGAGGAATTCGCCGCCGCGGGCGCTACGTTCGCAACCGACTTCACCCGTCAGGATGCGGCGATCCTCAACATCCTGCGCGCCAGCGAATCGACGCTCGATCTGGCCAACATCCTGATCCGCGAGCGCGGGCTGGGCATCCCGCAATCCAGCCGCGACAGCTTCAAATTGCTCGCCGACGCCAGGTTGATCGCGCCCGATGCCAGCGCCCGCCTGCAGCGCATGATCGGCTTCCGCAACATCGCCGTGCACCAGTACCAGACGCTGGAACTTGCGATCGTCCAGGCGATCTTGCGCGACGACCTGGATGACCTGCTGGCCTTTTGCCAAACCATCGCGCGGCTCTGAGCCGGGTGCCCGACAGAACCGCGAATATCGGAAAAGCCGCGGTTCCCTGATGCGGCAGGCGGGTCAAGGCAGACCGGACGCCGAATGTCGGTTTGCGCAAGCGATGGGGTCGTGCGCAAGCGATGGGGTCGTGTCTTGTATTGATGCAATACCTTCGCTCGTCGCCCGCCAGCCTCGTCGCGACGCCACTCATCGCGGATGCAGTTTGTGGATGTCCCAATCTCCCCTGCCAGAGCGCATTTCCTGATCTGCTACGCTCGCGCCGAAAAGGGACCTGGTCGTCCGGCGAGTTCCGGCCAGAGCGCATTTCCTGATCTGCTACGCTCGTGACGCTCTACAACCAGATCAGCCCATACGTTCCGGCCAGAGCGCATTTCCTGATCTGCTACGCTCTCGGCCTTGATGAAGGCGAACTCCTGGTCGGTTCCGGCCAGAGCGCATTTCCTGATCTGCTACGCTCAATGGGGTTGAGGGTCGGCAGATCCGGCAGTTCCGGCCAGAGCGCATTTCCTGATCTGCTACGCTCCGAATCTGCCGCGAGCGTCCCGTCTGTGTCGTTCCGGCCAGAGCGCATTTCCTGATCTGCTACGCTCGACGCCACCCGCGCCCTGCGCGAGCTGAAGGTTCCGGCCAGAGCGCATTTCCTGATCTGCTACGCTCGAGTTCGTCACCCACGCCGCCGCGGTGCGCGTTCCGGCCAGAGCGCATTTCCTGATCTGCTACGCTCTCGCGGGTGGCGCAGTCCATCACCACGCACGTTCCGGCCAGAGCGCATTTCCTGATCTGCTACGCTCACAGCGAGCGGAAAAAGCAAAGGCAAAACAGTTCCGGCCAGAGCGCATTTCCTGATCTGCTACGCTCTCTGCGCGCCGGCGACGTGCGGCGCGGGCAGTTCCGGCCAGAGCGCATTTCCTGATCTGCTACGCTCGATCATCGTCCATCAGATTGCGCGCCGCGCGTTCCGGCCAGAGCGCATTTCCTGATCTGCTACGCTCACGAACGGTTGTTGACACTGGGCACAACGTGTTCCGGCCAGAGCGCATTTCCTGATCTGCTACGCTCTGTCGGACCTGCAATACCGCTATTGTCCGGTTCCGGCCAGAGCGCATTTCCTGATCTGCTACGCTCAAGCTCGTGCGCGTGAAGTGGGACCGCGAGGTTCCGGCCAGAGCGCATTTCCTGATCTGCTACGCTCAACCGGCACACGCTGTTGTTCTACATCCTCGTTCCGGCCAGAGCGCATTTCCTGATCTGCTACGCTCGCGGTGACGATGGACCAACGCATGGACCGCGTTCCGGCCAGAGCGCATTTCCTGATCTGCTACGCTCATCCCCATCGCGCATCCGATCCGTCCGGCTGTTCCGGCCAGAGCGCATTTCCTGATCTGCTACGCTCAGGTACCAGCCTGCCGCACGCCCCGGCTTTGTTCCGGCCAGAGCGCATTTCCTGATCTGCTACGCTCCATCCGCGCTGAGTTCAGTAAGCGTCTGCAGTTCCGGCCAGAGCGCATTTCCTGATCTGCTACGCTCAGGTCCTTTCGAGTGCGGTCGTAGACCATCGTTCCGGCCAGAGCGCATTTCCTGATCTGCTACGCTCAACCAGCGCCTCGTCCGCAACTTTCGCCAGGTTCCGGCCAGAGCGCATTTCCTGATCTGCTACGCTCCTGGCGGTTTGCTACGAGGACGCGGTGACCAGTTCCGGCCAGAGCGCATTTCCTGATCTGCTACGCTCCACCCTGAAGCTTCAGGGGAAGCGTCCAATGTTCCGGCCAGAGCGCATTTCCTGATCTGCTACGCTCCCGCCCCCTCCGCCGCCGGATTGCGGAAGCGTTCCGGCCAGAGCGCATTTCCTGATCTGCTACGCTCGTAGCCGTCCTCGTGTGCGAAGTAAGCCTCGTTCCGGCCAGAGCGCATTTCCTGATCTGCTACGCTCCGATCCACGGCAAGTCCCTGTTTTCAAAGGGTTTGCCGTGGATTCTGGGGTGCAAAAGCGACATCGCTACACATCAAAACAACTGGAATTGATCCGGATTTTTTGCGGGTTTCCGGCGCTGCCGACGCTCGAACCGGACGATGCCCTCGTACTGCTTGTCGGTGAAGTAAAGGCAATACACCTTGCCGCCGGACGGCAACACGGCTTGCACGCGGCGTGTCCAAGTGTCCGCTTGCTCGCGACCTTCGCAAAAGCGCAGATAGACGGAATACTGGCAACGCTCGAAGCCGAAGTCGAGCAGGTCGTGGCGAAAGTCGTTCGCTGCCTTGCGGTTCTCGTCCGTGTCCACCGGCAGGTCGAACATGACCAGCATCCACATCAATCGATACGCGCAAAGCGGCGGCGCCGGCCGTCGCTCAGGCGGTGCCCTCATTTTCGTGCGCGTCATGCCAGCCGTCCCACAGTGAACGCAACGCGGCCTTGTCGGTTGGTGGCCAGTCGATCGGCGCCGCTGGCGACTCGAATGCCTGGGCAAGACTCGCAACGAAGCGCTGGATCACCAAGCCCACCGGGCTGACACCGTGGTCGGTGCGCATGCTTCGCGTTCCCAGCACAGCCAGCTCTCGGCGGGTCGATTGATCAAGCTCGACTCGTCCTGCATCGGCCAGACGTCGCGCACACGCATCCACCAGCGGCCGGAACGGTTCCATCAGGTCATCGACAAGACGCATCGCGTTGCCTTCGTTGGCATGGTGCAAGGGGATACCGGGGTGCAAGCCTGCGGCCATCACTTGCCGGGCCACCAGCGCGCGCAGCACGGTGTAACCGTAGTTGAGCAGGGCATTGATCCCGGGAGCGTCGCGATCACGACGAAACGCCTTGCCCATCAGCAAGCCCCAATAGAGTCTGGCCGCCTGCCCCTCGGTGTTCGATGGATCGCCGCTGCGCACCTTGTGGACCAGTCGCCGCAGCGGAGGCTCCGGCCCGTCGAACAGGCCAATCACCGCCGCCTGCATGCCGATCTTGGTGCGCACTACATCTTTCCACAGGCGCTTGCGTATTGGCAGGCTGGCGCGTAGCTGCGCATCCATGCGTGCGGCCTGACGATGATGGCCTTCGACCGGCCACAACAGGCCGACTGGACGATGGTGAGGGCCACACAGCACAAACGGCGCGCCGCGCTCCGCCAGTGCCACCAACAGGTTGTTGCTGTACACCAGGCCGTGTGCATTGCCGATCAGTGCCGCCACATCGTCGATGGGCGTGCGCCCGACCTCCTCGCCCTTGTGGCCGACCACGAGGAAGCCGCGATCCAGCGACAGGTACCGCCCATCACCAGCGATCTCGACGATACGGCCGATCATGTCACCCCTTGAACCCCGGATCGTTGACGTAGCCGAGAATGTCCACGCCAACGACCCGGGCACGCAATTTTCGTAACGGCTCCGGCACGATGCGCAGGTACTTGAACTCCTCGTTCTTGTCCGCATCTCGCGCGGCAGTGTTCCCTTCCATGTGCTCGGCAAGCGCAAAGCCGTCGTTGGTGAAGCTCGCTACGCGCATGACTCGCCTGGATTCGCCTTCTTCGAGCAGCACCATGTCACCCTTGCGCACGCGCATCAGTACCGGAGTGCCATCGACGTTCGATTGCTCGTCGGGGCCGAAACCACGTCGATTGGCTTCGAACGAACTCACCACCGTACTTTCCCATCGCCCACTCGCGGCGCGAACGATATCGCGACAATAGTTCTCGCCCGGCAGCACATGGCGGTAAGGCTCCCCGCTACGACGGGTAATCGGGATCGCAGTTCCGAAGCGCTGCTGCAATTGCACGCGACGAATACCGGTCTCCCGAGAAAACGCCGACAAGGCCTGGCGACACTCGCGTTCCGATTTGCCGTCCAGCAGTGCCGCCAGGCGTTCACGCAATGCCATCCCGCGAACCTTTGGGCTTGGGCGGCCACGCTTACCGGCGTCGGGAGCTACATTTCCGAAATTGATGCTTTCGATAGGCACATGGGCGCAATAAAACCACTCATCGCCGCCGGCAGCATCGAGCTTCAGACCATAGTTTCCTGCCTTGTGCATGACGCTCTGCACGCCATGATCCGGCTTGTGCGACACCACAATGGCGGCGAGCGCCGTCGCCAATTCGTGGCGGTAGCTGGGCCACGGTAGTTCTAGCTTTTCCAGCAAGCGATTCTCGCCGCGCCTCTCCGCTGCCTCGGCGGCGTTGGCCAGGCGCTGAATCAGGCTGCGGCTGCACAGACCGATCACGGCCGCGTCCAGCGCGTGATGGCGGTGATCGTTGCGGTTCTTGTTGCCGTCATCGGAGAGCAGTTTGCTCAAGCCATACTTGCCTCGAATCATGCCGGTCAGCTTGCCGCTGGACACCCACACCTCGTTCGGTGGGCAGACGTAAGTCAGGTACTGCTTGGCAGCGCGTCCCAGGTAGGCGGTATCGGTGAGGTGGCGCGCCAGGAAGTCCGTTTCGCCAAGAAAATCCTGCAACGCCTGCTCGCGGAACAGCCTGCGCTTGTGCGCCGGTAAGCGGGCCGCACGGGCTTCGATCTCGGGCCAGCGATCCGAGCCTCCCCACGCTTCGAATGGCGTGCGGGCACCCTTGTCGCGGTTGCTCTGCCGGGTGCAGAGGATCTTGTTGCCGATTCCATCGTGGAGCGATCGCGAGAACGGCAAGATGTGGTCGATCTCCACCTCGTCGCTGAACAGCAGGGCCTTGCTCAGGCGCGTACCGCTGTAGATACAGTGGCGATCCATCGCGTCGTCATGGCCGAGTTCTTCCCAGAGTTGCAATTTCTGGCGATTCTCGCGATTGGCGTGCTGGCCAAGCTGGCCGAGTTCGGCGTCGTAGCGTGCATTGCGCTCCTGGTTCTCCTTCTGCCGGGCTGTGATCTCGCGGCGCTTCTCTCCCGATGCGCCGAACTCGCGCGTCAACTCGATCACGACTTGATGCGGAGCGCCATAACGCTTGATCAACGCATTCACCAACAAGCGCAACTGATTGAGGCCGATGTGTACGGTGGGGTTGGGGATGCGACCGTACCTTCGCTCATCGATGTTTCCGGCAGTCGGCATGGGGGTGGTGTAACCCTTCAGCAGTTCGCCGTAATACGGCAGGCGTGTGCGGATTTCGCCTGTGTGGAATTGCGAATGACTGAGATAGCCAGCGCGCCGCACGGCTTCATCGTAGGTCACCACCTCACGTTCCAGCGCTGGCACGATGCGCGCCAGCGCTTTCAGGCTGAGACTGCCGTAGTCGTCCGGCAAATTGAAGGCGGCGATGCAGCGTGCTTGCGTTGCGTTGATCTCCAGTGGCAGGCCGCGCAATGCGTCGGTGATGGCGTCGCGCTCACTGGCGGCGAATATCCCTTTCAGGATTTCGGCTTGCTCGGGCGAGTCGCCGGGCAGCGCTTGCAAGGCGGCTTCCAATGCTGCGACTTGATCCGCTTGCTCGACCAGCACTGCCAGCGCGTACTGCTGCTCGCGACTCAGATCATGCCACACCGGGCCGATGGCTTGCGGGTCGGCAAAGCGCGCACCAACCGCATCGCCCCTGAGCCCCGTGCGCTTGGCATCGCGGGCAAAATTGAAATCGCCTGTGCGCAGACCTGCGGCTCTGGCGAGGCGTGTGAAGCTGACGGGTCTTGGGCCGGTGTCGGCTTCGAGAATCGCCAACATCGCGTTGCGTTCGTCCAGCGTCAGCGCACGCTCGCCGATGCCTTCGCGCACGCGCATGTGGTTCAACTCCTGCAGCATGCGGAAACGTTGCTGCAAGGGGGCGCACAAGCGGGCGCGGTACTCGTCCGGCTCGAAGGGGCAATGCCCGGCCTCTACCGGGCGCAAGCGCCGCTGGAACAACATGATGTCGCGCAGCGTATCGTGAGCGGCGTTCGTGAGCAGGTGCGGATAGTGGGCTCGCTGGGCCGTCCACAGGGCGTCGAACTCTTCTTCCACCATCGCGCGTTGCAGATACAGCACATAACCACCGTCGCTGCTGCGGCGCGCTCGCACCGGCGCGCGTTCGGCGTGTTGGCGCGCAAGGTATTCGCCCACGGTTCGGCAGCCGCCCGCCTGCACGCGCTCGCGAAGCGCAGCGATGGCCTGCTTCACCTTGCCCGATTCCCTGGCCGCTTCGTCGTCGCGGGTGTCCTTGCGGCTGCTGCGGAAGCCACGCTTGCGCGCAAGGTGGTAAAGCGCGCGGCCCAACTCATGCGGTGCCAGCGCATGGTCAAGGCCACGGGCACGCAATGCGTAAGGGTCGAGGTCCTGCAGTCGCTTGCGCTCGGCGTCATCAAATGGCATCAGGCCAAATTGCACCAGGGCCTTCATCAGCTTGTGCCGTCGTTTCAGCACGCGGTCGCGACGGCGGCGGGCCTGGCGGGCCGCGCGGCGATCCGCAGCGCGTGACGCGAGCGTCTTTGGATCGCGACCATCGGAGAAGATGCGCGCCCCCATGCGCACGATCTTGTCTGGTTCGCCGCGCGCATCCAACCGATACACGCACCAGCCTAGAGAATTAGCACCCATGTCCAGCGCGAGGCGATATTTGATCCGGGCCATGCCTTCCCCCCTTGACGTTTCCGTGCCGCCGCCATAGTCTCGGCAACACTAGCAGATCAGGAAATGCGCTCTTTCCGCTAACAAGCTGATCAGCCCAAGAGCTGAAAGATGCACAAAATCAGACGAGGCCGGGCAACCGGCCTTTGTCGTCTCCGGCGCTCACGTTTCGGTTCGCTGCGTCGTCGTTGCTGCCTCCACCCACACCCGCAACCTTACCGGTTCCCACTCGTGGTCCGCATCGTCGATCCCGATGACCCGCGCCTGCAGCCGGTGACCGCGATCGAGCAAGGATGCCGCGGCGGCGTTGTCGCGGCGCGGCAGGTAGCCGAGCTTGTGCTCGCGCCAGAACACTTCCACGGCGCGGGCGTCGTGCGGGTTGCCGGGCTGGCGGCGCAGTTGCAGTTCATCGCTCACCGCCATGCGTGAGAGCACGGCATCGCAGTCGTAGTAGTGGCTGCCGGCGATGCGGCCGTCGTGCAGGTGCAGGGGTTCGGGCGCTGGTGTCGGGGCGGGTTTCGATGACGGTGGCGCGGTGCTGCGGGCGAGCGCCGGGGCGGCGCCGAGCAGGGCGAGGGCGCGGGTCAGGCGGGTCAGGAACAGGCGGCGCAGCATGGTCGGCCTCCACGGGGCATGGGATGCATCGACCCTTACACGCGGCCGTCTCATGGGGCGAGACGGGGCGGGGCGCGGGCTTCCGAGGTGGCGGTGGTTCGCTGCAATCGGACAGGGCTTTCCCTCACCCGCCGCGCCGGTGGCGCGGCGGCCTCTCCCGAAGGGAGAGGCGGGGCGCGAGGGGCATGCGCGCCGGTAACGGCACCGGCATCTTCATTCCAGCGCCGCAAACCGCGACAATGGCCGCTTCCGCTGCGTCCCGCGCAGCCATCCCCGGAGTTTCCATGACCGCCACCGTCCCCATCCCGCCCGCTGGCGGGCAGCGCATCACCAAGTCGCCTTCCGGGCTGGTCGTGCCCGACCGGCCGATCATTCCCTTCATCGAGGGCGACGGCACCGGGCCGGACATCTGGCGCGCCTCGGTGCGGGTGCTCGATGCGGCCGTGGCCAAGGCGTACGGCGGCCAGCGCAAGCTGATGTGGATGGAGGTCCTGGCCGGCGAGAAGGCGTTCGAGACCACCGGCAACTGGTTGCCGGATGCCACCGTCGAGGCTTGCCGGGATTACCTGGTGTCGATCAAGGGGCCGCTGACCACGCCGGTCGGCGGCGGTATCCGCTCGCTCAACGTCGCGCTGCGACAGATGCTCGACCTGTACGTGTGCCTGCGGCCGGTGCGCTGGTTCGCCGGCGTGCCCTCGCCGGTGAAGGATCCGGGCAAGGTCGACATGACCATCTTCCGCGAGAACACCGAGGACATCTACGCCGGCATCGAGTTCGAGCCGGGCAGCGAGGACGCGCGCAAGATGCTCGACTTCCTGCAGCGCGAGTTCCCGAAGTCGTTCGCCAAGATCCGCTTCGGCACCCAGGAAAAGAACGACGCCTGGAACGCCGAGCTGGAAGCCATCGGCCTGCCGCACCGGCACAGCCCGGTCATGGTCGGGGTCGGGATCAAGCCGATCTCCTACCTGGGCACCGAGCGCTTGGTCCACAGCGCGATCGAGTACGCGATCCGAGAGCAGCGCAAGTCGGTCACCCTGGTCCACAAGGGCAACATCATGAAGTTCTCGGAAGGTGCCTTCCGCGACTTCGGTTACCAGGTGGCGCGCGAGTTTTTCGGCGCGGTCGAGCTCGACGGCGGGCCCTGGCACATCATTCCCGAGGGCAAGCCGGGCGCCGGCATCGTCATCAAGGACGCGATCGCCGATGCGTTCCTGCAGCAGATCCTGCTGCGGCCGGCCGAGTACCAGGTGGTGGCCACGCTCAACCTCAACGGCGATTACCTGTCCGACGCGCTCGCCGCGCAGGTCGGCGGGATCGGCATCGCGCCGGGGGCGAACATCAACTACGTCACCGGCCACGCGGTGTTCGAGGCCACCCACGGCACCGCGCCCAAGTACGCCGGCCTGGACAAGGTCAACCCCGGCTCACTGATCCTCTCGGGCGAGATGATGCTGCGTTACATGGGCTGGACCGAGGCCGCCGACGCCATCATCAAGGCCATGGACAAGGCGATCGGCGCCAAGCACGTGACCTACGACTTCGCCCGCCTGATGGACGGGGCGACCGAGATCAAGTGCAGCCAGTTCGGGGACGCGTTGATCGCGGCGATGTAGCACAGACGGCAATACGCGTCGGAAAGCCCCTGCGGGCGGGCTCGCGGCGGGTGCCAGCAGGGCGGCGCGCGGATCGGCATCGCCGTTGCCTGGAGCCGCCGGTCACGCCAGCGAGCGCGCCCATGCGAGGGGCTCGGCAGGCCCCCTCGCCGTACCCGCGTCGGCCCGCCTCAGCGATTGATGATGATCGGACCGCCGGTGCGCGCCAGCCGCGTCGGCAACGTGCCCTGGCTCGACGCCATCGTGGCGTTGAGCTGGAAGCGCCATTGCCCCTTCTGCGTGTGCTGATCCGTCAGGCGCACTTCCTTGCCGCCAAGGTAGGAGCCTGCCGCACCGAACACGCCAGACGGCGGCACATCCTGGAACGCAAAGCCCTTTTCGTTGCCAAGCTGGGGCAGGAACGTGGCGGCCTTGGTGTTTTCGCCGTCGAAGTAAAAGATGATGCGGGTCGGTGCGTCGATTTCGATCTTGCCGACCACCAACCGGCCATCTTGCAGCCGCACCGGGACACGCTTGCTCTGGGTCGCCGGCGCGCGCACGGCCGCCACGATTTTTTTCGATGCCGCAGTGTGCCCAGGGATGGAGCGGGCGGCTGGCGTGGCAGTGACGGGGCTCGCCTTGCCTTTGCGGGTTGGGGCCCTGACGCCGGCGCCAGGGGAAGCCTTGCGAACCGCCTTCGCGGCCGCTGGTTTCGACACGGTGGTGACGTCGAGGGTGACGCGGGATGCCTTCTTCGAGGGGCTCATGGGGTGCTCCGGTGCAGGGCTGGTGCGTCGCGCGATCAGTCTGCGCGCCGTGGCGACGCTCAGGGCGGCATGGATGGTTCGTGGGCAGGTGATGTCGTGTTCCGTGCGGGCCCTCGCGCTGGGCCGGCGCCTGTTTGCCGCGCACGGTCTTGCAGCGCAAGCAGGCGCGGATCGCGTTGCCCGTCGGTCTGGGTCTTCAGTGTTGCCACTGCCTTGTGACGCAGTGCGGCGGCAGCGCCTTCATCATTGGTCGCGGCCGCCAGCGTCAAGCGCGCGGCAACCGCGGCCAACACGATGCTGCGATTGCCGGGGTTGGACTGGAGCATCGGTTCGAGCGTGCGCAAGGCCGCTTCGGCATCCGGGCGGGCACGTGCGGGGTGGCCCAGGGTGGACTGCAACGCGGCACGTTCGGTCAGGGCTTCGGCCTGTTCGCGTTTCCAGTCGGCATTTTCGGGATCCTTCTGGCGCAGCGTGGCCAGGACCTCCAGCGCCTGTGCGATCAACGCCTGCGCCTGCGGCACGTTTCCTTGCTGGTGCAGCAAGCGGGCGAGCTGGGTGGCGTACAACGCCACGTCCTCGGCGAAGCCGGTGTCGGTGCGGTCGATGTCGTGCAACTGTTGCACGCCGGCCAGCGCCTGCCGCAGTTGTGCGATGCCGCCGTCCAGGTCGCCGGCGAGCGCCAGGGTGCGACCGAGCGCGGCCTGCGCCAGAAGGGGTCGTTCGGCCTGCCCGTAATCGCGCGGGTTGCGCCGCGCAAGGCGGGTCTGGATGTCCATGTCGGTGCGATAGGCGGCGGTCGCGGTGGCCAGGTCGCCATCGAGCAGGGCGAGTTTGCCGAGGTTGTTGTGCGCCAGTCCGAGCTGCTGGCTCCATGCCACGTTGTCGGCATCCCTGGCCACCAGCGCCTGCATGGTGTCGCGCATGCGTTGGTAGGCTGTCCGCGCCGGCGCCAGTTCGCCTCGCGCCTCCAGGACATGGCCGAGGTTGTTGTCCAGTTGCGCGCTCTGGTAGAGCAGGTCGGTGTTTGCACCGGCGAATCCGCGGGCGCGATCGAGCACCGCATGCGCAGCGTCGAAATGGCGCTTGGCGGCGGTGAGGTCGCCCTGGAACCAGTATGTGATGCCGATGTAGGTCAGGTTGTCGGCCAGGGCGAGCTGCCGGGGCAGGCTTTCGGGCTGGGCCTGGGCCAGTTGGCGGGTCAATGCCAGCGCGGCCTCGAACGCCTCCAGCGCCTGCTTTGCGTGCCCTTGCATGCGCCGCACGTCACCGATCCGGATGTAGGCCCGCGCGCGCTGCGCGAGGCTCTTGTCGGTGACGTCGGCGACGGGCAAGGACTTGAAATACGCCATCGCGTGGTCGTCCACCGATTCCAGGATGTCCAGCCGCGAGACCTCGTTGAGCTTGGCGTTGAGGTCGCCGAGCATGAATTCCACCAGTGCTTCGGCCTGTTTCTGGCGGCGCTCGGCATCCCGACGCGCCAGCATCGCCTGTACCGCCAGCGCGCTGGTCACCAGCATGACCAGCACCGCCATCGCGGTGATCGCCAGCATGCGTCGGTGGCGACGGGCCGACTCGCGCTGGCGCAGCGTGTCCAGGTCCACGCCCAGCAGTCCCGACAGCAGCTTGAGGAAGGCCAGCGCCCAGCCATCGCCACCCGGACGCAGGTCGGCGGCCAGCGGTTCGGCAGGCTGGTTGCCGATCGCGCCTTCCGCATCCAGGTCGAAACGAAGCGCCGGCACGAAGCATTCCTGATGTGCATCGCCCGGACTGCCGGCGACGATCAGGCAATAAATGCGATGGCCGCGCCCGAGGCGCTTGAATTCGTGCACCTCCTGTTTCACCCACGCCGATGCCGCCGCCGCCGGCGAGCAGATCACCAGCAGGGCTTCGGAATCGCGTAACGCGGCGAGGATACGCGGCGCGAGTTCGCCTGAGCTGGCCAAGTCCACGCGGTCGCGGAAGATCGGCGCGAGCCGATCGGGAAGGGGGCCGAACTCGCCCTGCGTGCCGCGCAGGCGGCTGGGCACGCGGTAGCCCTCGAGCCGCCGATGCAGGCGGCGTGCGATGGCTTCGTCCTGGTGGCTGTAGCAGATGAAGGCGCGATAACGGCCGCGCCATGGCGCGCCTGTCGACGCCATTGCCGCCACGCCCGAAGGTGCCGGCTCATCCATCGCGTCCCCGGAAGCGATGTAGGGTGCCCGGCGCCATCGTGGCAGAAAGCGCGTCGGCGTGCACGTGCTGTGGGAAGCGCGGTCCAGGGCGAGCGGCGAACGGTGCGCGCGAATTCCGTGGCCGCCCTTCCCTGCGTTGCGCTATGCGGCTACGCTGACTCGCGGGAGGATCGCCTCTGCAAGGTCGAGGTGGTCGGCAAGCATCGTTCCTCGGACCCCCGCCGCTTCGACCAGGGATTCGTGAATGCCATGAATGCGCTGTGCGACCTGCGACTGTGGCTGTCGGCCGTGCTGGCGGCGTCGGCGGCGATGCCGGTCCATGCCGGCGCAGCCGCGCCGGCGCAGGCTGCGGGTGCCGACGAAGCGGCGCAACCGTCGGCGCAGGCCAAGGCGCCGCCACCCAGCCCGTCCACCACCTCCAACACCACCACCGCCAACGACACCGCACGTGCGCATACCCTGGGCTCGGTAGTGGTCAAGGGCCGCAAGCCCGAATACGGCGGTGGGCTGATGGGTTTCCAGTCGGCGCCGAAGGCGGTGTCCACCGTGGATCGCGCCGCGATCGTGCGGCAGGCGCCGGGCAGCAACTTCACCCAGGCCATCACCAGCATCCCCGGGGTGAACGCCTCCACCGACGACGTGACCGGGTTGTCCGACGGCAACTTCAGCGTGCGCGGGTTCACCAGCAACGAGGTCGGGGTGACCGTGAACGGTGCGCCGATCAGCGACGCGGGAAACTACAGCGTGTTCGCCACCGAGTACGGCGACACCGAGAACTACGGCGACATCACCGTCGAGCAAGGCCTGCCGGACCTGAGTCAGCCCGATTCGGGCGCGTCCGGCGGCCACATCGCCTGGGCCACCATCAACCCCAGCCACGATCCGGGCGTGGACTTTTCGCTGACCGGCGGTTCGCACGATTACGGTCGCGGCTTCGTGCGCTTCAACACCGGCGATACCGGCCCGGTGCGCTCATGGCTGTCGTATTCCTACAACGCGGTGGACAAGTGGCGTGGCGCCGGTGACCTGAACGTGTACAAGATCGACGGCAAGTCGATCTGGACCATCGACGAGAACAAATCCATCGCCGCCTCGCTGCAGTTCAACCACGAGGTGCGCGACGGCTACCTGAGCCTGACCCAGGCGCAGGTGGCCACCTGCGGTTACCACTGCGACTACGACCGCAGCTATGTTCCAGGCTCGAACGACACGAATTTCTATGCGCTGCACGGCAACCGGTTCCGCAATTACCTGTTCAGCCTGGACGGCGAATTCCAGTTGTCCGACAACCTGCATCTGGCGGTGATCCCGTACTTCCAGTACGGCGAGGGCGGCGGCGGTGGCGGCAACCGCTATTTCACCGAGGTTCCCGGTGGCGGCCCCGACGCGTTCGGCAATGCCAACCAGGATCTGAATCAGGACGGCCAGGTCGGCACCGGCCCCAACGGCGCCAGCGCGATCGTGTATCGGTTCAGCCACAGCACAATCTGGCGGCCGGGCATCATCGTCCGCTTCAAGCAGTATTTCGGCGAGGACAACAGCCTGCAATACGGGTTCTGGTACGAGCGCCCGCGCCAGCAGCAGTGGGAGACCTACGGGCTGGCCAGCTACCTGACCGGGGTGCCGTTCGATGCGTGGGGCAAGTCCAGCCTGGTCACTTACGCGGACGGTCGCCCGCAGTGGGCCTACGACGAGTACACCCGCACGACCACGAGCAAGATCTTCGCCACCGACAACTGGACGCCCAACGACCAGTGGACGCTGTCGTTCGGGCTGGCGTGGCTGCAGATCCGGCGTGGCGGCCACGATTGGCAATACCCTGGGAACCAGGGCGGCTATTATCCGGTGCAATACGGTGCCGACCCGATCGAGCGCAGTTTCAGCAAACTCACTCCGGCGCTTGGCCTGCGCTTCAGTCCCGGCGTTCGCCAGCAGTTCTATTACGGACTGGGGCAGAGCTTTCGCGCCCCGCCCAACACCGCGGTGGCGCTCAACGACGTCATCGGTCGCGCCGACAACCTGCCGGAGTCGGCATGGAACCAGGACCTGGGCTGGCGCTATTACGGTCCGAGGCTGGCCGCCAATGTGATGCTCTACCGCAGCGCGTTCCGCAACAAGACCATCACCGGTTTCGACCAGGCCAGCGGGCAGGTCTATTACACCCAGATCCCGCGCCTGCGCATGCAGGGAGTCAATGTCGAGGCCAGCCTGAAGTTGGACGAGGCATGGAAGCTGTACGCTTCGTACACGCGGACCGCTGCCACCCTCCTGAGCGAACTCGATGCCGGCGCCGACGGCATCTACCCGACCCGCGGCAAGCAGTTGTTCAACACCCCGCGCAACATCGCCTACGCGGCGATCACGCATGACGATGGCAAGGCGTGGGCGAGCCTGCACGCGCGCTACCGCAGTTCGATCTTCGGCGATTTCATGAACACCGAACGGGTCGGCGGCTACGCCACGTTCGGGCTGGATGCCGGCTACCGCTTCCCGGATCGCGACGGCTTTTGGTTGCGCAAGGCCTACGTCAAACTCAACGTGTTCAACCTCCTCGACCACCACGCTTTCAGCAGCGCCAACAATGCCGGGTCGTACCTGGCGTCCAACCCGGGCGGGATCCAGGACGCCAACGGCACCACCCTGTACGCCTCGGCGCCGTACTACTCGCTGCTGGAGCCACGCACGCTGATGGTGACCTTCGGCGGCTCGTTCTGAATCCTGGATGCGCGGGCCGAAGTCGGGAGCCGGCGCTCGCGCCCGCCCGGAGCGATCGTCACCCCGCAAACCGCTCGCCGATCATCCGCACCGCCGTGGCGACGCCATCTTCCCTGGCCAGGACGGCGCCAAGCGCCTTGGCACGCTCAAGATTATGGGTGGAACGTATAACGCCGGTGATGGCGTCGCCGATCCGCGCAGCGCTGGCATGCCTGCGCAGCAGCGGTTTGCCGGCCACGCCGGCGCGCTCGAGCTCCCGCCCCCAGATTTCCTGCTCGGCAATGTGGGCGACCACGACCGAAGGCCGTCCTGCGCGCAGCGCGGCCTGGGTCGTGCCGGCGCCACCGTGATGGACGACCAGCTCGCAGCGGGGAAACAGGACCGCGTGCGGCGCTGATCCCAGGTAGAAGATCCGGTCGTTCGACGTGAATCCGAGTTCGCGTCCGTGCGGCGCCTGGATGATCGCGCGCACCGAGGCCGCGCGTGCGGCATCGGTCAGCAACTCGATGGTCCGGCGCTCATCGCTGCCCGAAAGCATGCTGCCGAACGTCATGCAGATGGGGCGGGAGCCATCGGACAGGAAGGCTTCGAGCGGCTCCGGGATACTGCCTTCGGCCACCGCGGCCTGCGTGTCCAGGCACCCGCAGACCCTGACATGGCCTGGCCAGTCGGGCTTGCGCTCGCACAGGGTCGGGCTGACCGCAATCAGGGTCAGGTATTTCGACGCCCAGACCTCGTCGATCATGTCGTGGGCGGGCGCGATGCCGTTGCGCGCGCGCAATCGATCCGCGTATTTCTTCAAGCGCCGGTTCGCGACCCATCGCGCCAGTCGCCAGGCCATGCGATTGCCGAACACGCCAAGATCCGGGACCCCAAGCGGTGGTCGAAAGGCGGACGGCAAGGCGAAGTGCGCCAGGGACAGGCTCACCCAGGGGCGGCGGTGGCGCTCCGCCGCGGCGCTGAGCGGGTAGTGAAAATAGTGGCCGACCACCAGATCGTTCTCGGCGCACAGTCGATCCGCGGCAGCGAACATTTCCGCTTCGGCCGGCAACAACAAATGCTCGACGACCATCTGCGTCTGCTTGATCGCATTGCGCTGGCGGATGAACGCCGTGCCGAAGTGCTCGAGCAGTCGCGGATCGGCGATGACCGGCGTGGCCACCATGCGCACCTTGAATCCGGTCGTGGCGGCGAGCGACCGGTAGCGGTCGCTGTCCACGCAGGTCAGGACCAGCGTCACCTCGTGCCCGGCGGCCTGGAGCCCGTCGGCCAGGGCGACGAACGGGCGGATGTCGCCGTGGCTGCCCCAGGTCTGCAAGCCGATCTTCATGGCCAGGCGATCGCTCGGTTGCGCTCGGGCCGTGCGCGCCGAAACGCGCCGCTCAGCCGCTGGCCAGCGCGGCGATGTCGGCCACCGTGGCAAAGCGGTCGGCCAGGCGCTTGAGCAGGGCCAGGCGGTTGCCGCGAACGCGCGGATCCTGCGCGTTGACCATCACCGCGTCGAAGAAGGCGTCCACCGGCGGTCGCAGCGTCGCCAGCCGGCGCAGCACGCCGACGTAGTCGTGGGCGGCCAGCAGTGGGTCGGTGGCGGTGATCGCCGCTTGCACGGCCTCGTGCAGGGCGCGTTCGGCGTCGTGGTCGAACAACGCCGGATCGATGCTGGCAGGAATCGGGTCGGCGGATTTCTTCAGGATGTTGCCGATGCGCTTGTTGGCCGCGGCAAGGGCCGGGGCTTCGGGCAGGGCGGCGAATTCGGCCAGCGCCTGCAGGCGGCGCTGCAGGTCGGGCAGGCCGCGGTGGTCGCTGGCGATGGCGGCATGGAACACCGCGGCCGCCACGCCGCGTTCGGCGAAGTAATGCCGCAGGCGTTCGTGGATGAACTCGCGCAGCTCGGCGATCGCCGCTTCCGCGGCGGCATCGTCCGGCGGCTGCAACGGCTGGATGGCGATGGCGTGGTCGAGCAGCGCGCGCAGGCTCAACTCGTGCTCGCCTTCCAGCAGGGTCCGCGCCAGGCCCAGCGCGTGCCGGCGCAGGGCGAACGGGTCCTTGTTGCCGGTGGGCTTCAGGCCGGCCGCGAAACCACCGGCCAGGGTATCGAGCTTGTCGGCAATCGCCAGCACCTGGCCGAGCTTCGATGGCGCGATGGCATCGGCGGCAAAACGCGGCATCCAGGCCTGGTCGATGGCGTCGGCAACCGCGCCGGGCTCGCCGGCGGCGCCGGCGTAGTGGCGGCCGGCGATGCCCTGCAATTCGGGGAACTCGCCGACCATGCGCGAGAGCAGGTCGGCCTTGCACAGCCACGCCGCGCGGTGGGCCAGCGCGGGATCGACGCCGACTTGCCTGGCGATGGCCTCGGCCAGCGCCATCACGCGCGCGGTCTTGTCGGCGTAACTGCCCAGCTTTTGCTGGTAGGTCACCGTGCTCAGGCCGGCGCGCATCGCCTCCAGCCCCTGCTTGCGATCCTCGTCGAAGAAGAATCGGGCATCGGCGAAGCGCGGCCGGATCACCCGTTCGTAGCCCTGGCGGATCTGTGCCGGGTCGTGGCTGTCGAGGTTGGCCACGCCGATGAAGTGGCAGGTCATGCGGTGCGCGTCGTCCAGCACCGGGAAGAATTTTTGGTTGGCCTGCATGGTCGAGGCCAGCGCCTCGTGCGGCACCTGCAGGAACTGCGGGTCGAAGCCGCAGCCGATCGCGTGCGGCCACTCGACCAGGCAATTCACTTCCTCGACCAGATCCTCGGGCAGGGCGGCGCTACCGTCCACCGCCGAGGCTGCGGACTGGATCTGCTCGAGCATGCGGGCGCGGCGCTCGTCCGGGTCGGCCAGCACATGCGCGCCGCGCAGCGCGTCGAGATAGTCGTCCGGGGCGCCGATCCACACCGCGCCGGGGTGGTGGAAGCGATGGCCACGGCTCATGCGGTCGGCATGCACGCCGAACACTTCGGCGGTGACCACGTCCCTTCCGTGCAGCAGCACCAGCCAGTGCACTGGGCGCGCGAAACCCCAGGGGTGGTCGCCCCAGCGCATCGGCTTGGGGATCGGCATCGCCGCGATCGCCTCGCGCACGATCTCCGGCAGCAACGCCGCCGTCTTCGCGCCGGGCTTGACGTTGCGCGCGGCGAATCGCTCGCCCCGGGCATCGTTCACCCGCTCGAGTTGGTCGATGCCCACGCCGTTCCTCTGTGCGAAACCGCGCAGTGCCGGCGTGGGCTGTCCGTTCGCATCCAGGCCGATGTTGAGGTAAGGGCCGAGCACCTCGCTGCGTTGTTCGGGTTGTTCCTCGGCCACCTGCGGTAGCAGCACCGCCAGCCGGCGCGGCGTGTACAGCGGCTTGGCATCGCCGGGTTCGGTCGCGATGCCGCGCTTGTCCAGGCCGGCGCGCACGCCGTCGAAAAAGGCTTGCGCCAGGCCGGGCAGGGCCTTGACCGGCAACTCCTCGGTGCCCAGTTCGATCAGCAGGGGTTGCATCGGATTCATGCCGCCACCGCCTTCGCCGGATTGCGCAACCCCGGGAAGCCGAGCTTCTCGCGTTGCGCGTGGTAGCTCTCCGCGCACGCCTTGGCCAGCGTGCGCACGCGCAGGATGTAGCGCTGGCGCTCGGTCACCGAGATCGCGCGGCGCGCATCCAGCAGGTTGAAGTTGTGGCTGGCCTTGCACACCTGCTCGTAGGCCGGCAGCGGCAGGCCCAGTTCGACCAGCTTCATGGCCTGGCGCTCGTGCACGTCGAAGGCGTGGAACAGCTCGGCCACGTCGGCGTGCTCGAAGTTGTAGGCGCTCTGCTCGACCTCGTTCTGGTGGTACACGTCGCGGTAGGTCACCGTGCCCTGCGGGCCATGCGTCCACACGATGTCGAACACGCTGTCGACGTTCTGCAGGTACATGCACAGCCGTTCCAGGCCGTAGGTGATCTCGCCCAGCACCGGTTTGCACTCCAGACCGCCGGCCTGCTGGAAATACGTGAACTGGGTGACCTCCATGCCGTTGAGCCACACCTCCCAGCCCAGGCCCCAGGCGCCGAGCGTGGGCGATTCCCAGTTGTCCTCGACCAATCGCAGGTCGTGGACGAGAGGGTCGATGCCCAGCTCGCGCAGCGAGCCGAAATACAGCTCGACGATGTCGTCGGGCGAGGGCTTCATCGCCACCTGGTACTGGTAGTAGCGCTGCAGGCGATTGGGATTGTCGCCGTAGCGGCCGTCGGTCGGGCGGCGGCACGGCTGCACGTAGGCGGCATTCCATGGCTCGGGGCCGAGCGAGCGCAGGAAAGTCGCCGGATGGAAGGTGCCGGCGCCGACTTCGAGGTCGAGCGGCTGGATCAGCACGCAGCCGCGCTCGCCCCAATAGGCGTTCAAGCGCTGGATGAGTTGCTGGAAGGTGGGTGCGGCTGCAGCGGGCGCGGCCATGGCGTGCGTGGTCGTGCGAGGGAAAGGCGTTAGTATAGCCGTCACCCTCAGGCCCGATCCGCGCCGCCTTGGACCCCACGGCCTCCGTCCCGCACCCCGCCGCCGTTCCGCCACGCCAGCGTTTGCCGCCGGGCAAGCTGAGCGTCGAGCGCGTGCTGGCGTTGCTGGTCGCCGATGGCATCGTCGCCGCCAGCGACGCCGCGCCGGCGCTGGCCACCGCGCGCGAGACCAAGGTCGAGGTGCATCCGCTGATCCTGCTGGCCAACCTCAAGCTGCCCAGCCGCAAGCCGGTCGGGGTCGAGTTGAGCCTGGAGCGGTTGACCGAATGGCTGGCGCAGGAAGCGGGCGTGGACTATGTCCGCATCGACCCCACCAAGGTCGATGTGCCGGCGGTCACCGCGCTGGTCTCGCAGGCGTATGCGCAGCGCTATCGTTTCCTGCCGCTGGAGGTCCACGCCGAGCGCGTGCGCATCGCCACCAGCGAGCCGCATGCGACCGACTGGATCGCCGACGTGGCGCGCCTGACCCGCAAGGAAATCGAGCTGGTGGTGGTCAACCCGCTCGACCTCAACCGCTACACGATGGAGTTCTTCGGTGTCAGCCGTTCGGTCCGCGGCGCCCGCGATGCACGCGAGGGCAAGGACGCCAACGCCGGGATGCCCAACTTCGAGCAACTGGTCGAACTCGGTCGTGCCGGCGAACTGGGCGCCGACGACCGCCATGTAGTCCACATCGTCGATTGGTTGCTGCAGTACGCCTACGATCAGCGCGCCTCGGACATCCACCTGGAGCCGCGACGCGACATCAGTCGGGTGCGCTTTCGCATCGACGGCGTGCTGCACAAGGTCTATGAACTGCCGAGCCCGGTGATGAACGCGGTCACCGCACGGATCAAGGTGCTCGGGCGCATGGACCTGGCCGAGCGTCGTCGCCCGCAGGACGGCCGCATCAAGACCCGCTCGCCGGGCGGGCGCGAGGTGGAGATGCGCCTGTCCACCATGCCCACCGCGTTCGGCGAGAAGACGGTGATGCGGATCTTCGATCCCGACACCGCGTTCAAGTCGCTGGAGCAACTCGGCTTCGATCCCGACGAGGCATCGGCGTGGAACGCGCTGGTCGAGCGCCCGCACGGCATCGTGCTGGTCACCGGCCCGACCGGCTCGGGCAAGACCACCACCTTGTATTCGGCGCTGCGTCGGCTGGCCACCACCGACGTCAACGTGTGCACGGTCGAAGACCCGATCGAGATGATCGCGACCGAGTTCAACCAGATGCAGGTGCATCCGCAGATCGACCTGACCTTCGCTGCCGGCGTGCGCACCCTGCTGCGACAGGATCCGGACATCATCATGATCGGCGAGATCCGCGACCTCGACACCGCGCAGATGGCGGTGCAGGCCTCGCTGACCGGTCATCTGGTGCTGTCCACCCTGCACACCAACGACGCCTCCTCGGCGATCACCCGCTTGCTCGACCTGGGCGTGCCGCACTATCTGATTGCCGCGACCCTCAATGGCGTGCTCGCCCAACGCCTGGTGCGCACGCTGTGCCCGCACTGCAAGCAGCCGGTGCCGGTGGACGCCGCGGGCTGGCAGGCGCTCAACGACCGCCACCGTCCGCAGCCGCTGCCGCGCGCCGGAACCTGCGGCCCGATCGGTTGCCTGGAATGCCGCAACACCGGCTACCTCGGCCGCACCGGCCTGTACGAACTGCTGACCCTGACCCCGACCCTGCGTGGCCTGATCGGCGCCGACATGGCGTTGGACGAGTTCACTCGCGCCGCGATCGGGCAGGGGCTGCGCACCTTGCGCACCACCGCCCTGCAGAAGGTGGCCGCGGGCCTGACCACGGTCGAGGAAGCGCTGTCCGTATTGCCGCCGCAGGATTGATGCCGATGCCCAGCCAAGCCCCGTTCCTGATCCTCCAGACCGGCGAACCGGCGCCGAGCTTGCGCCGTTACGGATCGTTCTCGCACTGGATCCGCATCGCCGCCGGGCTGGGCCAGGACGAAGTGGTGGTGTGCCGCGTGCTGGAGGGCGACGCCCTGCCGCGCCGCGAGGGCTTTGCCGGGGTGCTGATCAGCGGCTCGGGGGCGATGGTCACCGAGCGCTTGGACTGGAGCGAGCGCAGCGCGGCCTGGCTGCACGATGCCGCCCACGCCGGGATGCCGCTGTTCGGGATCTGCTACGGGCATCAGTTGCTCGCCCATGCGCTTGGCGGGCGGGTGGACTGGAATCCGCATGGCCGCGAAATCGGCACCGTGCAGATCGATTGCTGCGCGTCGGCGGCGGAGGATCCGTTGTTTGCGTCGATGCGACCGTCCTTCCTTGCCCATGCCACCCACATGCAAAGCGTGCTCGGCCTGCCCTCCGGGGCGTGCTGCCTGGCGCGCTCGAAGCTGGATGACTGCCACGGCTTCCGCTGGGGCGAGCAGGTCTGGGGCGTGCAATTCCACCCCGAGTTCGGTACCCGTCTGATGCATGGCTACATCGCCGCACGCGCGGACAAGCTGCGCCACGAGGGTATCGACCAGGCCGCGATCGCGCGCACGGTAGCCGCCGCGCCGCGGGCGCGCGGGTTGTTGCGCCATTTCGTGCGCCATGCGCGCCGCGTGGCCTGAGGGTGGGGGGCGAAATGGAATTTCGGGTGGCATCGGCAGGTCGCGGGCTGGTGTGGTTTCGCGGCGGCGTGCGCATGCTCGACCGCAATCCGCGTGGCCTGCTGACGGTGGCGGCGTTGCTGATTCTGCTCCAGCAGATTCCCGGGCTGCTCGGGCCAACGACGTTGGCGGCGGTGTTCGCGGTGACGTTCCTGTTGCTGTTCCCGGCGTTGTTTGCGGGTCTGCAATTCGCCATCGCCGAGGCGGATGCCGGGCGCCCGGTCGGGCCCGGTCATCTGTTCGAGGGCCTGCGGCGACCCGGCGCGCGGGCGTCGCTGATCGTGCTGGGGCTGGTGGTGCTGCTGGTGGTGATGGCGATGGCGTGGATCGTGCACCGCCAACTGTCGGCGGATCAGATGCAGACCTTGCTGCTGATCTCGCAGCAGAAGCTCAAGCCCGACAGTCCCGAGTTCCAGGCGATCGCCCCGGCGCTGCTGAAATTGATCGGCACCCTGCTGGCGCTCGGCTTCGTGTTGACCGTCGGCCTGTTCTTCGCGGTGCCGCGAGTGATGTTCGACGCCCGCGCGGCCCTGCCGGCGCTGGTCGAGAGTTTCCTGGCGTGCGCGTCCAACGTGCTGCCACTGCTGCTGTACGGGGTGGTGTTCGTGGCGGCGACGTTTGCGGCCATGCTTGGACTGGGCGTGGTGGCGATGTTCCTCGGGTTGATGGGTTCGGTCGGGATGGTGCTGATGCAGCTGGTTGTGTTCGCCTTGTTCGTGGTGACGGCGCTGGTGAACGCCGCGGTCGGCTACCTGGCCTGGCGCGAGGTGTTCGGGCACGCGCAAGCGTGTGCGCCACGCGCGGGGCCGCCGCAGGGGACGATCAGCGTCTGAGGTCGGCGTCTGCCGGTCGCGGTGCCGAGCCGCTGCCGCTCACACCGCGGCAGCGGCCGCAAACGCACCCAGCGTGGAGACCACCGTCATCACGATCAGGACCAGCAGCGCCAGCACGTGGGCGGCGACCACCAGCCATGCCCACCACGGCATTTGCGGGTGCGCGGGGTCGGCATCCAGCACCACGGTACCGGCGAGGTAATCGTGCAGCGCGCGGTGTTCGGGCGCCACCATCGCCAGCGCGTGGCCGATGTTGAGGGTGGCCCAGGACAACCCGGCGGCGAAGAACCGGCCCAGCGCCTGGCGCCTGCCGATGCGCGTGCCCCGGGTGTCGGCGACCACGATGCCGAGCAGCCGCTTGCCGGGCGTGGCTTGCCACGCCGAGGATTCGAACAGCACGAACCACGCACCGCCGACCACCATCCAGGCCAGCGCCGCCCACAGCGTCACCCGCGTCAGGAAACCCAGCGCATGCTGGACGACCGCCGCACGCTGCTGCAGCACCGCGTCCATGTCGGTGCTGGCCGCTTGCGCGCGCAACAGGTCGATCTCGCCGGCGCCCCAGTCCGGGAAGAACAGCCGGAACAGCGGCAGCAACACCACGCACAGCAGCACCGTGTCGATGAAATAGGCGACGTAGCGCTTCCAGAATCCCGCCGGGGCAGGCTTGGCGCCCGGATTCATGACCTTGCCTGCCGGCCCGCGACCGCGCGCGACGCCAGCACGCCGACCTCGTAGAGCAGGCACAACGGAATCGCCAGCATCAGCATCGACACCGCATCCGGCGGGGTGATGACGGCGGCGATCACTGCGTTGCCGAGGATGGCGTAGGGCCGCGCCTTGGCCAGTTGCGCCGGAGTCACCCAGCCGAGCAGCACCAGGATCACCACCGCCACCGGCAGTTCGAAGCTGGCGCCGAAGGCGATGAACATGACCCCGACGAAATCCAGGTAGTGGCCGATGTCGGTCATCATCGACACCCCTTCCGGGGTGACCGCGACCAGGAAGCGGAAGGCCATCGGCAGCACGATGAAGTAGGCGAACGCGCAACCGGCGTAGAACAACGCCGTGGCCGAGACCAGCAGCGGCAGTGCCAGGCGCTTTTCGTGCCGGTACAGGCCGGGGGCGACGAACGCCCACAACTGGTAGATCACCACCGGCATCGCCAGCGTGAGCGCGGCGAAGAAGGTCAGCTTGAGCGGCACCAGGAACGGCGAGGACACGTCGATCGCCACCAGGTGGGCGCCCGCGGGCAGGCGCGAGAGCAGCGGTTCGGCCAGCCAGTGGTACAGGCGCTGGGAGAACGGCAGCAAGGCCAGCATGGCGGCGAGGATGGCGAAGATCGCCCGCAGCAGGCGTGAACGCAGCTCCACCAGGTGGGCGATCAGGCCCTGCTCCGTGGCCGCGGGTTGCTCGGCCCCGGGGGTAGCCGCGGCGTGCGCGGTCGCTTCCGTGCCCGGCGCTTCAGTCATCGCGATCAGGCCGGTTGGGAGCACTGGCCGACGGCGCGTCCAGCAGGCTCAGCTGCGCCGGGTCGCCGGCGGTGGTCGCGTCCGCGACGTTTGCTGCGGTTGCGGCCGGTGCGTCAGGGGCGGCAGGCGGGGTCACGCGGCGCATCTGTGCCGCCGCGTCGGCCAGCCCGGCCTGCGCGTCCTGCAACGGTTGCGCGCCCTGGCGCAGGGCGTCCGAGGCCTCACGCAGGTTGCGGCGCAGTTCCTCGTCGGCCAGTTCGTTTTCCAGTTCCGCCTTGACCGCATTCCACTGCGAACGCGCGCCGCGGATCCAGCGCCCGAGCAGGCGCGCGGCGACCGGCAGGCGTTCCGGACCCAGCACCACCAGGCCGATCACCGCCAGCAGCAGCAGTTCTCCGAAGCCAAAGTCGAACATGCGCGTCCCCGCGATCGGCGCGGGGCGTCAACCCCTGGCGGAGGGGTCGTTGCCCGGTGACCGTTCGACCCGGGTCACGTCCGCCGGTGGCGGACGCGGCGCCTCGGTGGCCGGCTGCACCGGGTCGGTCTTCTTTGCCGTCTCCGGGTCGTCGGCCATCGCCTTCTTGAACTCCTTGACCGCCGTGCCGAGGTCCTTGGCGCCGCTGGTCAGTCGCTTGGTGCCGAAGATCACGATGGCGATGACCAGCAGGATGATCAGGTGCCAGATGCTGAAACCGCCCATGGGAGTGCGCCTCGATCGCGCGTCAGGTGGACTGCACAGGATAACGCAGCAGGGCGGCCGACGCTGACGCTTGCCGCGTCAGTGGCCGTCCAGTGGCTGGGTCTGCGCCGGCTGCGGCGGCGGCACCTCGCTCTGCGCCGGTGCAGCGGCGCCGTTGCGATCGGTGGGGCGATAGCGCTTGCTGGCGCTGTATTCCTCCAGGCGGTCGCGGAAGTCCACGATCGGCGCCGGTGGATTGCTCACGCGTCCGTCGAAGATGCCGCGTGCGGTCGCGTAGGGGCCATAGACGGCCTCGTTGGAGTGGCTGTCGATCTTCATCACCGCGCCATCGAAAGCCACGCCGGCGAACAGGCCGCGGGCGCGCGAGTAGGAATAGATCTCGGCGCGCAGCTTGCCGTCGGTGGCGGCCTCGGCGGTGCGGCCGACCGGGCCGGCGGCGATCGAGGCATCCACGCCGAGGGTGAACTTGCCATGGACGATCGAATCCACGCCGTGCTGGGTCACGAACACCAGCACCACGTCGGTGCTCTGCACGCCAGCCTGGAAACCGAAGCTGCCGCCGGCCAGGGTGACGAAGCTGGGGTTGGACCAGGTGCCGTCGCGCCCGCGCACCGAGATCAGGCCGCGGCCGAAGCGGCCACCGACCACGAAGCCGGCCTTGACCACGTTGGGCACGATGGCGATGGCGTGGGCGTTGTCGAGCATGGACTGCGGAATCGACTGTTCGGGAATGCGCATCACCTTGTCCAGTACCGCGACTGCATCGCGCGCGCGGCCGGTCTCGGGGGCACCGGCGAAACTGGCCTGCGGCAGCACTGCGGCGCAAGCCAGCACGATGCCGGCGAGGAAGGCGAAGGATCGATGCATCGGGGCTCTCCAGTGGGCGAATGGGTGCAGTATCGCCCGAAGCGATGAATCTCGGGTGAGTTGCGGCAGGCGGCGGCTGCGCATCCGGTGGTCGCCGCTACAATGCGCGCAACCCGCCGCGCTTGCATCCGCCTCGTGCGCGCCAACCGCGTTGCGCGAGTGGGCGAGTCAGGACGCGCATGCGCCCGACCTGCCGGCATCGTCATCCAGCGCCTCGCGCCGGATCGGGCCGAGTGATCGCTCGATGATCCCGTGTCAGGCTGGGGAGGATGCAAGGCTGGACTGGAGAATGGGCTGATGCAGGAAATCTTCCTCGATGGTGCGCGCGGACGGATCGCGGCCCTGCGTGCCGGCAACCCGGATGGCGTAGCGCTGCTGGCGATGCACGGCTGGCTCGACAACGCGGCCAGCTTCGTGCCGCTGCTGCCGTATCTGCGCGCCTTCGACGTGGTCGCGCTCGACCTGCCGGGCCACGGCGCGTCCGATCACCGTGCGCCCGGTTACGATTATTTTTTCTTCGACTGGATCCACGACGCCCTGGATGCACTGGATGCGTTGGGCTGGTCGCGCGCGCACCTGCTGGGTCATTCGATGGGTGCGGCGATCGCCACCCTGTTGGCTGCAGCGACCCCCGAGCGGGTGCGCAGGCTGGCCTTGATCGAATCCCTCGGCCCGGTCGCGGTGGCTGCCGACACCGCCGCGCAGCGCCTGCGCGCTGCGGTTCTCGCGCGCCGCAGCGTCGCGCAGCGACCCAGGAGGGTCATTCCCGACCTCGATACCGCGGTGGCCTCGCGGCTGGCGGTCGGCGACATGCGCGCCGAGGCGGCGCGGATGATCGTCGCGCGCAACCTGGAAGGCGTCGAGGGCGGCTGGCGCTGGCGCAGCGATCCGCGTCTGGTGCTGCCCTCGCACCTGCGCATCACCGAGGAGGCGGCGTTGGCGATCGTCGCCGCGGTGGAGGCACCGACGCTGTTGATCGCCGCCGACCCCGCGCCGCCTTATTTCACCGAGGCACTGCGCGAATCGCGGGTGGCACGACTGCGCGATGGGCGCCGGATCGTGGTCCGCGGCGGCCACCATCTGCACATGGAGCAGCCCGAGGTGGTCGGGCCGATCCTGCGGGACTTCCTGCGCTGAGGGCCGGAACGCCGGCTCAGTTGGCCTCGTTTGCCGCCTGCAGGTGCACGTCCGTGCCGCCATCGTCGGGCACGGTCAGCGACACCACGACGTTGCGCTTGCCCTTGGTGAAGGTGAGCATCGATTCCTTGTCCGAACTCTGCATCGCCATCGCCTCGGTCCAGCCGGCGGCCTTCATCTTGGTGTCGTAGTCGGCGTACAGCACCTGCAGGGTCGCAGGCGCGTGCAGTTCCAGCACCAAACCGTTGGGCACGGTCATCGTGGTCTTGATCGTGTAGTCGTTCGGCAGGTGGATGTCGCTGGGGAAGTCCTTGGGCAGCGGCACGTTGCCACCGGTGTTCAGGTGCATCTCGTTGCCCTTGTCGTCCTTCACCGTCATCTGGGTCTTGTCGCCGGACTGGTTGACCTGCACCTTGCCGCCGGTGGCGGCGGCGACCGCGGCTTCCGCGGCACTCTGCGAGGGCGACTTGCCGCAGCCTGCCAGGGCAAGCAGCAGCGTCGAGGACACGATCGAGGCAAACAGCAGGGGACGGGTGTTCATGGTGGGCTCCGTGGCCATTTCGCGCGGGCAAGTCCGGCATGGTAGCGCGTTCGTCGTCGGTCAACGCAGGTGCAGGGTGCCGACGGCCATGCCGGCTGCGGCAAGCAGGATCAGGGCGCGAGCAACTGCCGCAGTTGCGCCTTCAGGTGCGTGCCCTGCGCCCGCAGGTAGTCGCGCTGCGCGCGCCAATCCTGGCCGCGCGCTTCCACCTCGCGCCAGAACGCGCGCTGGTGGTGGCGGTGGATCAGGTGGCACAGCTCGTGGACGAGCACATACTCGAACGCCGCCGGCGTACCCAGCACCAACGCGAGGTCCAGCGACAGCGCATCGCTGGCACTCAGGCTGCCCCACAACGAGGACAGCGGGCGGATGCGGAGCGTGCGCGGTGCCCGCGGCAGGTCGGGCAGGTAACGCGGCAGCCAGCGGCCGATGTCGGCGCGAGCCTGGGCGAGGTAGAACTCGTGCATGGCCCGGCGCAGGACCGCAGGGCCGGCATGCGCTGGCAGGGCGAGGACGATCACCTCCCCTGTGTGGGCGAGGTACGCATGCCGAGCGCACTCGCGCCGCAGTGGCAACACCTGCCCGCGCAAGGGCAGGCCGATCGTGCCCTCGTCCAGGCGCACCAGCGCAGCGGACGCGACCGCGCGGCGCAGTTGCGTCGCGATCCAGTCGCGGTGTGCATGCACGAACGCATCGGCGGCACGCAGTGAGGCGCGCGGCGGCAGGGTCAGGCGCACGCCGCGCTCGTTCACCGACAAACGCATCCGGCGTGCGCGCGGATGGCGCAAACACTGCACCTGGGTCGAGGTGCCGTCGGCAAGCTGCAAGGTCATGCCGGGCGGGTCCGCGCTGCCGCCGGCGCGTCCGGAAGCGAGCAGGCGCTGCAGGAAATGGGCCATGGAATGGCGGCCAGGGTCGGTGCGGGCTCAGCGTGCCTTGGACGGCAGCGGGAACGGCGTCACCACGGTTTCGCCGCTGGCCGCGTCGCGGATCCGCGCGGCGCCGCGCCGCTCGACTTCTTCGACCCGCAGGATCGCCTGCATCGGCAGATGCAGGCGGCGGGTGGCGCCGAACTCGTCGCGCAGGCGTTCCTCGGTGGGGTCGACCACGATGCCCTCGCCGAGGTCGAACTCCAGTTCGGAGATCTCGGTGAAGCCCCACAGATCGCTGCTGGCCACCTTGCGGGCGTACAGCTCATAGATGCGGCCGGCGCTGAGGAAGCTGATCTTGAAGAGCTTGCGGGTGGACATGGCGACCAGTGTAGGCGATGGCGCGCGGTTCAGGGGTTGGGCAGCCACAGGCGGCGCCCGCGGACGTCGATCTCGGCGCCGTCACGGCGGATGTGCACGAGCACCACGCCATCGCTCAGCCGCGCGCCTTCGCCGACGCGCTGGCCGTCCACGAGCATGAACCGATGCGCGGGGTCTTCGGTCCAGGTGTGCACGGTGACCTTCAACGGCGGCAGGGCCGCACGTTCGGCGGCCGGAAGCAGCGAAACCGACGGCAGCGCGGGGGCGTTTCCGGCCGTGGCTGCGGCCGCAGGCGGCGCGACGGCCGGCAGGGGGAGCGGCGGCGATTGTGCGAAGGAAGGAAGCGTCGCGGCGCGACGGGCCGCGGCTGCCAGCGCGCGACCGGAAGGTGAGGGGCGTGATCGTCGCGCACTGGCGGCGGGTGCTTCCGTCTCGCGGGTTGCCAGGGTGGTGGATTCCGTGCGCGTGGTTGGCGTCGCCGCGCCGGACGCGGAGGCCGGTTCGCGCGTCGCGCCGCTGTCGGGTCGGGTCGCGGGGACGGTGCGAGCCGTCGTCGTCGGGGGCGGGGCTGGGCTGGCGTGGATGGTCTGGTCGCGCGGCGAGGACGATGCCTGCGACCCTGCCGGCACGTGGTACGCCAGAACCGGTGCCGGGCTGGCCAGCCAGCGGCCCGCCAACAGCGCGACGGCGGCAAGCGCGGTTCCGCCGATCAACAGCCCACCGCGTCGAAGCTGCGTCGGCGCGGTGGGCGGCGCTATCAAGGGCATCGGTGCCAGCACGTCCGGTGGCTGGCCCAGGCGGCGTTCGGTTTCGGACTTGCGCAGGGCTTCCAGGATCAACGACATGGCGGCAGCCTACTCCGGCAGCCGCCGCAGGTGCGGGCCATCAACGGCGCCGGCAAGCAATGCCAGGGCCGTTTCCGGCCCGACCACGCCATCGGCATGCAGCCCCAGGTCGCGCTGGCGCGCACGCACGCGGCGCACCAATGCGTCGTCGAACCCGGCATCGCCGGTGCTAGGCGGAGCGCGCAGCACGCCGCGCAACCAAAGCACGCCGGCGCCGTGATCGCCAATCCGGATCGGCAACGAGCATCCCGGCGGCAGGCGGCCGAGCGCGATATAGCGATCGATGCGCGGCTCCAGCATGGCGCGGCTGAGCAACACCTCGTGGCCGGCGATGCGCATCAGCGCCTGGGTCGGACCCAGCCCGAGCAGCAACGCGCCGTCGTCGTGCGTAGCGCCGCGGAATCGCAACACCAGTGGACGGTCGAATTGCGCAAGCACGCTCAGCGGTTGACTGCCGCTGGCGCAAATCATGTCCGCCTCGGGCAAGCGCGGGCACGCTGCCTCATCGCCTGCGATGGCCTCGTGCAGCGACCACAGCGCGAGCAGGTCGTGCCAGGCGTTCGCGATCCGGACGGCGCCGGTGGCGATCTGTCGGTCGAGCGTGGAGGCGTCGATCGGTCGAGCCGCGGGCGCGGGTTCGGCCGCCGGTGGTGGCGTGGTCGTCGTGGATGGCGCCGGAGCAGGCGTCCGGTGCGGCGCGTCATGGCGCGAGGGTGGCACGTGGGCGAGGGTGGCTTTGCCCGGCGCTGCCGGCGGAGCGCGATGACCGAGGATTCCGGCCGCCACGGCCAGCGCGATGACGCCGCCAACGGCGGTGCCGGCCCGGAGCGGGAGCGACCAGCGTCGTGCGTGTACCGGCGCCGGCAACACCTCCCGCGCAGCCAGATCCAGAAGGGGCGCGTCGATCCGGCGCCGGTTGCGCGCGTACCCGGCGAGCAGGGCGCGTTCGGCGATCACGTTGAGCAGGCGCGGCACGCCTCCGGCGTGGCGATGCAGGCGCTGGACCACCGTGGCCGTGAACGGGAACGCGGCGTCGCTGCCGCCGGCGACGGCCCAGCGATGGCGCAGGTACGCGGCGCTCTCGCCGGCATCCAGCGGCTGCAGGTGGTAACGCGCGGTGATGCGCTGGGCGAGCTGGCGCAGTTGCGGTTGCGCCAGCATCTGGCGCAGCTCGGGCTGGCCGAGCAAGACGATCTGCAACAACTTCTGCGTCGGGGTTTCCAGGTTGGTCAGCAGGCGGATCTGTTCCAGCGTGGCCGCCGAAAGGTTCTGCGCCTCGTCCACCAGCAGCACCACGCGCAGGCCTTGCGCATGCGCCTGCAGCAGGTGCGCATTG
Organism: uncultured Gammaproteobacteria bacterium; assembly: GCA_964640525.1. Lineage (GTDB taxonomy): Bacteria > Pseudomonadota > Gammaproteobacteria > Xanthomonadales > Xanthomonadaceae > SZAS-103. The sequence continues at coordinate 31,939 of CAZXGS010000010.1, forward strand.
AGCGCATCGACCAGCGCCTTGTGGTTGCCGTGCCTGCCGTCCAGGTCCAGCCGCAGTTCCTCGCCGAGGGTCTCCAGCAATTCGACCGGCGACAGCAGCGGGTTGAGAACCAGCGCTACCCGCGTGGTTGCGGGCACCTGTTCCAGCAGCAAGCGGCTGAGGGTGGTCTTGCCGGTGCCGACCTCGCCGGTGAGCTGCACGAAGCCGCTTCCGCCACCCTGGCCGATGCCGTAGCGCAGGTGTGCCAGCGCATCGCGGTGGCGTTCGCTGAGGAAGACGAAGCGCGGATCAGGGGTGATCGCGAAGGGCGCTTCCCGCAGGCCGTAGTAATCCAGATACATGCCGTGTGGCGCGTGCGGGAGACTGGGCAAGTGTAGTGCGTGAGGATGTTTTGTCTCGATGTGTGCCGGGATGACGGTTGAGGGGATGCAATTCAGCTCAGTGCGGGAACTGCAACGGGGCAGAAGTTGCAAGGGAGGCTTGCTGCGGAAGATCAAATTGGATCCCGGCTTGCGCCGGGATGACGGTCGGGGGCAATACATCATTGCGGGAGCTGCCACTGGCAGTTCACAAGCGCGGCTCATCTACCGGCCCTGCCGGGCGTTCTTCGCCGCGTGAACTGCCACTGGCAGTTCCCAAGCGCGGCTCATCACCCAGCCCTGCCGGGCGTTCTTCGCCGCGTGAACTGCCACTGGCAGTTCACAAGCGCGGCTCATCACCCCCTTCCATGTTAGATATTGGTTAAGGCATACTGTGGGGGTGGGTGTACGGTGCGGTATGTTGCGTGGCTGGAAGGCGTCGGCCACGAGCTGGTGTGACCCGGTGCGCGTGCATGCGCATCGTGAGTCCATCCGGATTCACCAACTCAATCCAAGAGAGAGTTCAGACATGCGCAAATCCAATTTCGCGACGGTTTCCTCGCTGGCGGTCGCCATCGTGACCGCGCTGGCCTGCGGCCAGGCCATGGCCAGCGGTTTCCAGATCCGCGAGGACAGCATCCAGGCCATGAGCCGCTCGCACGCCGGTTCCGGCTCGGATTGGGGCGATGCGGCGGTGGTGGCGAACAATCCGGCGGCGATGACGCTGTTCGGCGCCTCGACCTTCCAGACCGACCTGACCGCGATCGACCTGCACGGCACCTTCAGCGGTGGCGGTCATGACGCGATCGGTGCCCCGCTTTCCGGCGGCAACGGCGGCGATGGCGGCGACACCGCGCCGGTACCGGCCTTCCATGCCATCTTCCCGTTCGGCAACGGCTTCGTCCTGGGCGCCTCGGTCACCGCGCCGTTTGGCCTGAAGACGCAGTACGACCCGGGTTGGGTCGGTCGCTACCAGGCGCTGAAGTCGGACGTCAAGGCGGTGGATTTCACCCTCGCCGGCGCCTACAAGTTCAACGACGCGTTCTCGCTGGGCGCCAGCCTGATCTATCAGCGCTTCGATGCCGAGTTGACCAACGCGGTGGACTTCGGCGCAATCATGGCCGCCCCGCCGTTCGGCCTGTTCCCGGTGTTCACCCCGCAGTCGGCCGACGGCACCGCGCAGATCAAGGGCAACGACAGCAGTTGGGGCTGGGACGTCGGCATGTTGTTCAGCCCGAGCAAGGACACCAACATCGGCCTGAACTACCGTTCCAAGATCAACCACGACATCGGCGGCAAGGCGTACTTCAACGTGCCCTCGACCGTGCAGGCGATCCTCGGCCTGGCCGGCACCAGCGCGTTCAGCAACACCGCTGCGTTCACCAGCGTCAGCACGCCAAGCGTGTTCACCTTCAGCATTTCGCAGAAGCTCAGCGACACCTTCACGCTGTCGGCCGACATCGAGCGCACCAACTGGAGTTCGCTGCAGAACCTCGTGGTCCTGTTCGGCAACGCCACGCCGACCGCGGTGGAGCAGTTCCACTGGAAGAACACCACGTCCTTCGCCATCGGCATGGACTGGCAGTTCGATCCGCACTGGACGCTGCGCGCAGGTTACGGTCATGACCAGACGCCGACCAACGACACCTGGCGTGATCCGCGCTTGCCCGACGGCAACCGCAACCTGTACTCCATCGGCCTGGGCTGGCAGCCGAACGACAACGTGAACTGGAACATCGGCTTCAGCCACATTGCGGTCGATACGCCGACGGTGAACAACCTGTCGGCCACCGGTTCCACCCTGGTCGGCCAGTACGGCACCCACGCCAATCTGTTCGGCGTCTCGGCGACCTTCAAGTTCTGATCCGTCGCCAGCAACACGTGAACCGAGAACCCCGCTTCGGCGGGGTTTTCTTTTGCGAAGCCTGCGCGAACCGCAACATGTGGCCTGCCGTCGGGGCGGTGACTCGACCATGATCCGGCGTGGAGACGCGCCGTTCCGGCGTAGGATGCGATCGTTGCCCGAGGCTGCAAGGCAGCGGATCGCGGTGACGGAACGGGGCGTGGAGGTGTGGCGGACGGGAGGCGGGGCAGGCGGATGACTTCCGAAGCGAACGATCGACCGGCGATTCCGGGCGAGCCCGGGCTCGCCTCGCCACTGCAGATGCCGGCAGGCAAGGGGCTGTTGCCGCGCCGCGCGATTGCGGTGGTGACGGCGATGCTGGTCGGGCTGCCGCTGGCGGTGTGGCTGGACCTGCGGCACCTGTCCGAGGCCAGCCTGCGCCGCCAGGCACGGGACGTGGGTGCGATGATCGACGTCATGCGCGGCTATTACGCCGGCCAAGTGGTGGCGCGCCTGCAGGCCGTTCCCGACCATCCTCCGATCCGCGCGGACTACCAGCATGTAGAAGGTGCGATCCCGATCCCGGCGACGTTGTCGATCGAACTGGGTGGGCTGATCGGCAGGAGCCATGGCAACGTCGCCTACCGTTTCGTCTCCGACCAGCCCTTCCGCAATCGCGCGCCGCATGCGCTGGATGGGTTCGAACGGGACGCGCTGAAGGCCCTGCGCGCGCGTGCCGCGAATGACGATGCGCCGATTTTCCAGAGCACCTGGCAGGGCGACCTCAACCGCGTGCGGATGATCAGCCCGGTGCGCATGGGCGCGGCCTGCGTGGCCTGCCACGATGCCGATCCGATGAGCCCGCGACGCAACTGGAAGGTTGGCGACGTGCGCGGCATCCAGGAGGTGATCGTCAGCCGGCCGTTGTTCACCGACCTGCAATCGTTCCGCTTCCTGCTGATCTATCTCGGCCTGGTGGCGGCGATCGGCATCTGGTTCGTGTTCCAGCAGCGGCGCCAGGCGCAGCGACTGGCCGAGATCCATTCCTCGCTGGCACAGTCCAACGCCTTCCTGGCCGGGCTGTCCCGGCGCATCTCGCGCTACCTGTCGCCGCAGGTGTATCGCAGCATCTTCAGCGGCGACACCCACGATTCGATCCACACCCGGCGCAAGAAGCTGAGCATCTTCTTTTCCGACATCAAGGACTTCACCGCAACCACCGAGCGCATGCAGCCCGAGGAGCTGACCGCGCTGCTCAACGAGTACCTGACCGCGATGTATGCCATTGCCCTGCGCCACGGCGGCACCATCGACAAGTGCGTGGGCGATGCGCTGTTGATCTTCTTCGGCGACCCGGAGACCCGCGGCGAGGGCGAGGACGCGCGCGCTTGCGTGCGCATGGCGCTGGAGATGCGCGAGTCGCTGGCCCACCTCAACCACGCCTGGCGGGCGCGCGGGGTGGAGAACCCGTTCGGGGTGCGCATGGGCATCGCCACCGGCTACTGCGATGTCGGCAACTTCGGCAGCGACGAGCGCATGGACTACACCATCATCGGCGTGCAGGTAAACCTTGCCGCGCGCCTGCAGTCGCTCGCCGAGCCGGGGCAGATCGTGATCAGCTTCGAGACCTACGCGCACACCCGCGAGATCGTCACCGCCAAGCCGCTGCCGGAGGTAACGGTGAAGGGGTTCGCGCAGCCGGTGATCCCGTATGCGGTCGAGGGCGGCGCCAACGCCACCAAGCCGGTGCGGCTGTCGGCGACCGGATTCGACCTCTACGTCGATCCGCAAACGGTCGGCAGCGATGCGCACGCCGAGGTGCGCGCGGCACTCCACGCGGCGCTCGATGCCCTCGATCGCCGGCGCGCAGGACCGCGCATCCAGCCGACGGGGCCTTCCGGAGACGCTGGAACGCCCAGCTGATCGGGCCGCCGGATCGGTCCGGCCGCCCCGAGCCCTGCCACCCCGGGATCAATGGAGCGATTCGGGCGGGGCCGCCCGCTGGGCGGCCGTGCTAGCATCCGGCCGCCAATTGCCGCTGGGGAGTGCCATGGCCATGCTGTGTCGCGCGGTCGGTCTGACCGTCGTTCTCGCGTTCGTGCCCACAGCCCTCGCGGCCGACGGCGGCTACCGGCAACCGCCCGAGCCCCTGCTGACGGTGATGCGGGCGCCGCTCAACCCAGCCCTGCGCCTGGATCCGACCGGCAAGACCCTGCTCCTGATGCAGCGCACCCAGTACCCGCCGATCGCGCGGGTCGCCGAACCGTACCTGAAGCTGGCCGGCGTGCGGGTCGAACCGCGCACCCACAACCGCCACGACCGTTCCAACGGGTATGGCATCCGCACCTGCCTGGACGGGCTGAGCCTGCTCGACATCGCCAGCGGCCGGGAAACCCCGGTGGCCCTGCCCGCCGGCGCCTGCCCGGCGGCACCGCTGTTCTCGCCCGACGGTCGCCGTTTCGCCTTTGCCAACACCACCTCGGACCACGTCGAACTGTGGCTCGGCGAGGTCGCCACCGGCAAGGCGCACGTCATTGCCGGGGTCGCGCTCAACCCGGTGCTGGGCGAGGACATCCAGTGGGTCGGTGACCGCGCCATGGTCCTGGTCAAGACCGTGCCCGCGGACGCCGGGCCGGCGCCGCCACGCAGCCAGGTACCGGCCGGACCGGAAGTGAGCGAGAGCCTCGGCGGCAAGGGCGAGAGCAGCACCTACGAGGCGCGCGACACCCTGAAAAGCCCGGAAGACGACGCCCTGTTCGATTACTACGCGACCTCCCAGCTGGTCACGGTCGATGCGGCCAACGACCGCCTGGCGCAGGTCGCACGACCGGCGGTCTATACCGCGATCGACGTCGCACCGGACGGTCGCCACGTACGCGTCGAGGTGCTCCGGCGGCCGTATTCCCGGGTCACCACCTACCAGCGCTTCGGCCACGACGTGCAGGTCCTGGATCTGGCGGACGGCAACGTGCGCACGCTGGCCAGCCTGCCGGTCGCCGACCGCGTGCCGGTCCATGGCGTGCCGACCGGCCCGCGCGACTATGCATGGCGGGCCAACCAGCCGGCCACCCTGGTCTGGGCGCAGGCCCTCGACGGCGGCGACTGGAAGGCCAACGTACCGGCGCGTGACCAGGTGCTGATGCTGGCCGCACCGTTCACTGCCAGGCCGACCCGGATCGCGCTGGTCAAGCAGCGTTACGCCGGCCTGTCCTGGTTCGCCGGAGGTTCCCTGGCGCTCCTGGACGAGTACGACGACAACCGCCACTGGCGGCGCACGAGCCTGATCGACGCCGCGCGGCCGGATGGCGCTGCGCGGGTACTGTGGGACCTGTCCACCGACGAACTGTACGCCGACCCCGGATCGCCGGAGTTCCGGCTCCTGGCGAACGGTGCCTGGGTCTTGCGTGAACACGACGGCACGCTGTTCCTGAGTGGCCAGGGGGCCACACCCGGCGGCGATCGCCCGTTCCTGGACCGCTACGACCTGGCAACCGGCAAGACCCGGCGCCTGTTCCGCAGCGGGGCGACCGTCGACGAGTCCTTCGTCGGTTTCGCCGGCGGCGACACGAACCGCCTGCTGACCTGGCACCAGTCGCCGACCGATCCGCCCAACCTGTTCCTGCGTACCCTCGGGGACGCGTTGCCCGATGCGGCCGCGGGCGAGGCGGGCCAGGCCTCGGCCGCCGTCGCGGTGACCCACTTCCCCGATCCCACGCCGCAGGTCCGGCAGATCCACAAACAACTGGTGACCTACCAGCGCAAGGACGGCGTGGCGTTGTCGTTCACGCTCTACACGCCGCCGGGTTACCAGGCCGGCACCCGGGTGCCGGCGGTGCTGTACGCCTACCCGCTCGATTACGCCGATCCGTCCAAGGCTGGCCAGATCAGCGGATCGGAGGACCGCGAGTTCACCCGCCTGAGCTATTACCAGACCCTGCTGCTGGCCGGTTACGCCATCATCGACAATGCCGCTTTCCCGATCGTCGGCGATCCGAAGACCGCATACGACACCTACATCCCGCAGTTGGTCGACGATGCCCAGGCCGCGGTGGACAAGGCGGTGGCCTTGGGCGTGGTCGACCGCGACCGGATCGGCATCACCGGGCACAGCCACGGCGCGCTGATGGTCGCCAACCTGCTGGCCCACACCAGCCTGTTCCGGGCCGGCGTGGCCACCAGCGGCAGTTACAACAAGACGCTCACGCCGTTCGGCTTCCAGAACGAACGGCGTTCCTTCTGGCAGGCGCCCAAGGTCTATGCCGATGCCTCGGCGTTCTTCCACGCCGACCAGATCCACGATCCGCTGCTGATCGTGCATGGCATGGACGATGCCAATCCCGGCACCGAGCCGATCCAGGCGCCCAAGCTGTTCCAGGCGATCCGCGGCCTGGGCGGCACCGCGCGGCTGGTGATGCTGCCCTACGAGCCGCACTGGTACACCGCGCGCGAATCGAACGAGGACCTCGTGGCCGAGATGCTCGCGTGGTTCGACCGCTACGTGAAGGACGCGAAGCCGCGACCGGCCCAGGGTAGCCTGGCACCCTGAAGCGGAAACCGACGCGGAATGGGGCGCGGGAAGGTGATCCCTTCCGGTGCCGGTTCACTCCTCCGGCCCATCGCAGCGCGATGGGCGTTCGTGAACGCGCGCAGCCGTGCTGCGCAAGCTGCGTTCACTCACCCAAGGTCAGGAGCGATGCGTTGCCGCCGGCGGCGGTGGTGTTGACCGTGCGGGTGCGCTCGGTGACGAAGCGCAGCAGGTAGTGCGGGCCGCCGGCCTTGGGGCCGGTGCCGGACAGGCCCTCGCCGCCGAACGGCTGCACGCCGACCACCGCGCCGATCATGTTGCGGTTGACGTAGCAGTTGCCGGCCTTGACCCGGCTGGCGATGCGCTCGACGGTTTCGTCGATGCGCGAGTGGATGCCGAGGGTCAGGCCGTAGCCGGTGGCATTGATGGCATCGATCACCGCGTCGAGCTTGCCGGCCGGATAGCGGATCACATGCAACACCGGGCCGAACACCTCGCGGCGGAGCTGGTCCAGGGATTGCAGTTCGTAGGCGCGCGGGGCGAAGAAGCTGCCATCGACGGTACCCTCGGCCAGCGCGGCCTTCTTGATCAGGCGCGCCTCGCGATCCATGCGCGTGGCGTGCTCCTCCAGCACCTTCAGTGCATCGGCGTCGATCACCGGGCCGATGTCGGTGGACAGCAGCGCCGGATTGCCGACCACCAGTTCGTCCATTGCCCCGGCCAGCATGCCGGTCACCTTGTCGGCGATGTCGGCCTGCACGAACAGCACCCGCGCCGCCGAGCAGCGCTGGCCGGCCGAGCCGAAGGCCGAGGTCATGGCGTCGCGCACCAGTTGCTCGGGCAGCGCCGAGGAGTCGGCGATCATCGCGTTCTGGCCGCCGGTCTCGGCGATCAGCACCGCGATCGCGGCCTCGCGCGCGGCCAGTGCGCGGTTGATCGCGCGCGCGGTCTCGGTGGAGCCGGTGAAGGCCACGCCGGCCACGCGCGCATCGCGGGTCAGTGCAGCGCCGACGCTGGCGCCATCGCCGGGCACGAACTGCAGCACTGCCTCGGGCACCCCGGCCTCGTGCAGCAGCTTGACCGCGGCAAAACCGATCAGGTTGGTCTGCTCGGCCGGCTTGGCGATCACGGTGTTGCCGGCGACCAGTGCAGCGGCCACCTGGCCGATGAAGATCGCCAGCGGGAAGTTCCACGGGCTGATGCACACGAACACCCCGCGGCCATGCAGCGAGAGTTCGTTGGATTCGCCGGTCGGGCCGGGCAATTTGACCGGCTCGGCCAGCGTGGTGCGGGCCTGCTGCGCGTAATAGCGCAGGAAGTCCACCGCCTCGCGGACCTCGGCCACGCCGTCGGGAATCGTCTTGCCGGCCTCGCGCGTGCACAGGGCGATGAACTCGGGAAGCCGCGCCTCCAGCAGGTCGGCGGCGTGGTCGAGCAGCCTGGCACGGCCGGTCGCGGGCACCGCGTCCCAGTCGGCATGCGCGGCGTGGGCGTTCGCCAGCGCGCGCTCCACCGTGGCAGCAGTGGCGGCCTGCCAGTGGCCGACGATCACCACGCGGTCGGCCGGATTGGTCACCGCCACCGGCGTGCCGGTCAACTTCGCGCCGGGAACCAGCGGGGTCGCGGTCCAGGTGGACGGTGCCGTGGCGATGGCCTGCGCGAGCGCGCGCAGGTCCTGGTCGTTGGCGAGGTTGACGCCCATCGAATTGATCCTTCCCGCGCCGTACAGGGCGCGCGGCAGCGGAATGTTGGGATGACGCTTGTCGGCGAATCCGGCCACCACTTCGGTCGGGTCGACCACCAGTGCTGCGGCGGGCACGGCTTCATCGGTGATGCGGTTGACGAAACTGGAGTTGGCGCCATTCTCGAGCAGCCGGCGCACGAGGTAGGGCAGCAGGTCCTCGTGCGAGCCGACCGGCGCGTACACCCGGCAGCTCACCTCGAACCCGCCCTCGCGCAGCGCCTCGCGGTACAGGTCGTCGCCCATGCCGTGCAGCTTCTGGTACTCGTACGGCGGCAGGCGCTCCTTCCAGTCGCCGTGCAATTGCATGGCGATGTGGTGGATCGCGGCCAGGGTGTGTGCGTTGTGGGTGGCGAACATCGGGTACAGCGCATCGGTCGCCGCGAGCATCTTGCGCGCGCAGGCCAGGTAGCTGACGTCGGTGTTGGGCTTGCGGGTGAGCACCGGGTAGCCGGGCAGGCCGTCGATCTGCGCCCGTTTGACTTCCGAGTCCCAGTACGCGCCCTTGACCAGCCGCACCGGCATGATGCGAGCGTGCTTGCGGGCGCTGGCGATCAACAGGTCGAGCACGAACGGGGCGCGCTTCTGGTAGGCCTGCACCGCCAGCCCGTAGCCGTTCCAGCCGGCCAGAGAGGGATCGGCGAAGGCGCCCAGGATCACGTCCAGCGACAGTTCCAGGCGGTCGGCTTCCTCGGCGTCGATGGTGAAGCCGATGCCCTGCGCCTTGGCCAGTTGCGCCAATTCGAGCACGCGCGGGGTGAGTTCGGCGTGGACGCGGGCGCGCTTGGCGTGCTCGTAGCGCGGGTGCAGCGCGGACAGCTTGACCGAGATCGACGGCGCGGCGAACACGTTGCTGCCGCGCCAGCTCCCGCCCGGGCCGCTGCCGCCGATGGCGAGGATCGCCTTGCGGTAGGCGTCGAGATAGCGCGCGGCGTCGGCGCGGGTGAAGGCGCCCTCGCCGAGCATGTCGAACGAGTGCAGGTAGCGGCCTTCCGCCTTGCGGCTGCGCGCCAGCGCCTCGGCGATGGTCCGGCCCATGACGAACTGGTGGCCCATGATCCGCATCGCCTGGCGTACCGCCAGCCGGATCACCGGTTCGCCGGCGCGACCGACCAGCCGCTTGAGCGCGCCGATGGCGTTGCGGCGGGTCTCGCCGGCCAGCCCGACCATCCGCCCGGTCAGCATCAGCCCCCAACTGCTGGCATTGACCAGCAGCGAATCGGACTTGCCAAGGTGCGCTTCCCAGTCGGCATCGCCCAGCTTGTCGCGGATCAGGCGGTCGGCGGTGGCTTGGTCGGGGATGCGCAGCAATGCCTCGGCCACGCACATCAGCAGCACGCCTTCCTCGGAGGACAGGTCGTACTGGCGCATGAAGGCTTCGATGACGCCCTGATCCTGGGCGCGCGCGCGCACCCGCTCGACGAGGTCGGCGGCGCTGCGGCCGATCGCGGCGCTGGCCTCGGGCGCAAGGCGCGCGGCGGCCAGCAACTCGGCGACGTGCGCGTTTTCCTCGCGCAGCCAGGCCGCGGTGATGGCCTCGCGCAGGGGGTCGCCGACGGACGGCAGCTCAGGAGCAAGGATGGCGGTCACGAAGGATGGGTCGGGGCGGTCGCGGCGCGCGCCAGGCAGGCGCGAGTTTATCAGGCAACGTCCGGCCATCGTCGAAGGTCGGATGGCAGCACCGCCCGGATCGATCCGGACGAGCCCTGGCCGCGCGCCGGGTTGGTCGCGGCGGTGCCGGCCGTGCATCCATCCGCTGCCGGAAAGCGGGCACGGCAACGGATCCTCGGCAGCGTCGGGTGCGGTAATGTTCGGAAGGCTCGCGGCGAATCGAAAACTTGGCGCGCGCCCGCGACAGTTCACGGACTACTGACTACCATCTGTCCTCTGTCCTCTGTCCTCTGTCCTCTGTCCTCTGTCCTCTGTCCTCCAATGCCCGACACCGCCATTCCCGCCGTTTCCACCGATGCGCCGCGCCACGGGGCGTCGGTCAATGCCCTGATCTCCCCGCGTGGCGGACTGGATGTGCTGTCGCGGGCGGAGATTGCGCGCCTGCGCGACGCCGCCGCGGGCAGCGTGCTGCACGACCTGCTGCGGCGCTGTGCACTGGCGGTGCTGACCACCGGCAGCGCGCTCGACGATGCGCGCGCCGCCGCGGCGTTGTACCCGGATTTCGACGTCCACATCCGTCCGCACGACCGCGGCATCAAGCTGCAGTTGCACAACGCGCCGGCGCAGGCGTTCGTGGATGGGACCATCATCCGCGGCGTGTCCGAATTGCTGTTCGCGGTGGTGCGCGACATCGTGTACGTCACCACCGAGGTGGAGGGCGATGCCAAGTATTCCGAGTCCAACGGTGCGGGCATCACCAGCACGGTGTTCGAGGTGCTGCGCAATGCCCACGTGCTAAAACCACGCGACGAACCCAATCTGGTGGTGTGCTGGGGTGGGCATTCGATCGCGCGCGAGGAGTACGACTACACCAAGGCGGTCGGTTATGAGCTGGGCCTGCGCGGACTGGACATCTGTACCGGCTGCGGTCCGGGGGCGATGAAGGGGCCGATGAAGGGCGCGACCATCGCCCACGCCAAGCAGCGCCGACGCGATCCGCGCTACATCGGCATCACCGAACCGGGGATCATCGCCGCCGAGTCGCCCAACCCGATCGTCAACCAACTGGTGATCATGCCGGACATCGAGAAGCGGCTGGAGGCGTTCGTGCGCCTCGGCCACGGCTTCATCGTCTTTCCCGGCGGCGTGGGTACCTGCGAGGAAATCCTGTTCATCCTCGGCCTGCTCACCTGCCCGGAAAATGCGGATGAACCCTTTCCGCTGGTGTTCACCGGCCCGCGCGGTGCGGCGGCCTATTTCGAGCAGATCGACCACTTCCTGCGCCTGGCACTGGGCGATGGCATTGCCTCGCGGTACCGGATCATCGTGGACGACGCGGAGGCGGTCGCGCAGGCGATGAATGCGGGTGTCGCCAAGGTTCGCGAGCGCCGGGTCGCCACCCAGGATGCGTACTTCTTCAACTGGTCGCTGGACGTGCCCGAAGACCTGCAGCACCCCTTCGTCCCCAACCACGCCAGCATGGCGGCCCTGGACCTGCATCGCGACCAGCCAATCCACAAGCTGGCGGCCAACCTGCGGCGCGCCTTTTCCGGCATCGTCGCCGGCAACGTCAAGGAAGAGGGAATGAAGTGCATCGAGAAGGAGGGCCCGTTCGAGATCCACGGCGAGGCCGACATCATGCAGGCGCTGGATGCGCTGCTGCAGGCGTTCGTCGCGCAAGGGCGCATGAAGATGTCCGGCGACTACAAGCCCTGCTACCGCGTGGTGGTGTGAGGACAGAGGACAGACGATAGAGGAGCATCGGCCGGGCGCGACACGGGTCGTTGCTGCCCTTGATTGTCATCCCTGCGAACGCAGGGATCCAGTGACTTGTCTGGAAAACAGCACGAAAGGAAGGCTTGCGTTGTGGGCGCTACGCAATTCCTGTGCGACCATCCACGCCCCTCATCGGAGAAGTTGCCATGCAAGTCGCCATTTTCGATGCCGTCGTCGCCACCCCGCTGCGCATGCTTGGCAACCTCGACGCGATCCTCGGCAAGGCCGAGGCGGCGGTCGCCGAGGGCAGGCTCAAGGAACAGGACGTGCTGCACGCCAAGCTGGCGCCGGACATGTTCGATTTCACCCGCCAGGTGCAATTGGTCACGGATTTCGCCAAGAGCCCGCCGGCGCGTCTTGCCGGGCTGGAGGTGCCGAAATTCCCCGACGAGGAAACCTCGCTGGCGCAACTGCGCGAGCGCATCGCCAGGGTCGTCGAGTACGTGAAGACCTTTCGGCCGGAGCAGTTCGAGGGCGCCGCCGGACGCCAGGTCGTGATCCCGCTGCGCGACCGGATGCTGGAGATGAACGGTAGCGACTACCTGCTCGGCTTCGCCCAGCCCAACTTCTATTTCCACTACACCACCGCCTACGGCTTGCTGCGCCACCTCGGCCTGGCCATCGGCAAACGCGACTTCGTGGGGTGAGGCGCCGCGCTTGCGAACTGCCAGTGGCAGTTCGCGCGGCGATGAACGCCCCGGCAGGGGCCGGGAATATGAAGGCCGCTTGCGAACCACTGGTTCGCGGCCTGAAGAACGCCCGACGGCCATGCCGGCGGGCCGGGCCAAGTCGCCGGGATGACGTGTCAGTGGCAGTTCGCGCGGCGATGAACGCCCGACGGCCATGCCGGCGGGCCGGGCCAAGTCGCCGGGGTCGAAATGGATCCCGGCTTGCGCCGGGATGACGAGGCGTGGCAGCTCGTGCAGCGATGGACGCCCCGGCAGGAGTTGGACAAGAGCCGCCATGCTCCGCCCATCCCATCAACCGTTACACTCCGCCGGCCGCCACGGGGGAACCGACATGCCATGTGATCCGCAGATGCTGGAAGGCGTCGCGCTGTTCGAGCACCTGGACGCGGACGACCGCCAGGCCCTGGCCGAGGTCATCGACCGCCGACCGCTGGCGGCCGGGGCCACCCTGTTCCGCGCCGGCGATTCGGGCGATTCGCTGTACGTCGTGCAGTCCGGGCAGGTCGAGTTGTTCATCAAGGACACCGCCGGCCAGAAGATCGTGCTCACCGTGGCCGGCTTCGGCGACGTGTTCGGCGAGCTGTCCCTGCTCGACCAGGGCGCGCGTACCGCCACCGCGGTCGCGCTGACCGACACCGAGCTGCTCGAACTGGATCGCGACGACCTGCTGCTGGTGTTCCGCAAGTCGCCGGAGGCTGCGCTGGGCATGCTGGCGGGTCTGGGCCACATGACCCGCACCGCCGACGCGCTGCTGCGTACTCGCGTGTCGCGCAATGCCAACGACGAGGCCGAGGAACAACGCGGGATCATCCTGAAGGTCGCCGACTGGGTGTCGTGGTTCTCCGGCAGCATGCCGTTCCTGCTGATTCATGCGCTGTGGTTCACCTCGTGGATCGTGTTCAATGCGGGCTGGTTCGGGCTGCACGCCTTCGACCCTTATCCCTACGGCCTGCTGACCATGGTGGTCTCGCTGGAGGCGATCTTCCTGTCCTGCGTGGTGCTGATCAGCCAGAACCGGCAGGCGGAGAAGGACCGCGTGCGTTCGGACATCGAGTACGAGGTCAACGTCAAGGCCGAGCTGGAAGTTGCCCACCTGCACGAGAAGACCGATCAGATCTATGCGGAAATGCACGATCACTTCACTCGCCTGCAGCGCCGTCTGGATGCGCTTGGCGCAGCGGCCGGCAAGCCGAGGTGATGCAAGGCTGCATTGCATGCAACGGCTTTGCGCTGGTTCGCCGGCGACCGGGAAGGCGCCTGGCGCCGCGCGCTATTTTGACGTGACAACCACGCCTGCCAGCACCGGCGGCTGGCCGCAATGACCGTGACGCAAGGCATCGAGGAAGGCCGTGCCAAGGGCGATCGTGGCGCTCTGCGTGGCGGCTTTGCTTCCGAAGCCAATGCCGGCGAAGTTCATGTGGCTGGCGCCGCTGATGACACCGAGCCAGGCGCAGGACGAGCCCAGTGAGCGGAAGCCGCGGATGCGCGCGGTGTAGTCCCGGCGGTCGAGGGTGGCGTCGCGGGTGCCGGTGAGCAGCAGCATCGGCGCGCTGACGGTGCGTTCGGCGGCGGCCGGAAAGATGGCGTCGGCTGGCGGCGGCGACATCGCGACGTAGGCGTCGAACGCGTGGCTCGCATGCAGTCCAAGCCGGTTGCTTGCGCCGGCATCGAGCATCACCGTGCGCGCGCCCATCGAATGCCCCAGCAGAGCTTTGAACGGTGCGTGGCAGCGCCGTTCCGACCATGCGAGTGCGGCAGCGATGTCCATGAAGCGGCCGCGGTAGGCGTCCGGGTCGGCAACCAGTTCCTGCACGCCGCGGCGGATGCCGCGTTCGCGACGGATATCCGCGCGCAGGGCCTGCATGCCGCTCTCGCGGTGGCCGAGCACGATGGCACGCCAGCCGTCGTGGGCGAAGGCCTGCGCGAGGTAGGCCATGGCCTTCTCGTTGCCGCCGGCGCCCGGTGAGATCAATGCCAGCGGCGGGCAGGCGGTGCCGGGCGGGTCGTACACGATCACCGGTGTCGCCGCACCATCGGCACGCGGCAGCGAGATGGCTACCTGAGCGTGGGCGGCGCCGTTGGTGGCGAGCAGCAAGAAGGCGGCGAAGATGGTTTGCATGCGTCATTCCCTGGCAGTGGATTGCAGGTCGGGCAGCCGCAGCGTGGCGATGAAACCGCGGTGTTCGCCGTTGCGCAGCACCAATTGGCCGCCGTGCAGTTCCGCCGCACGCGCGACGATGCTCAGGCCAAGTCCGACACCCACGCCGGAGCGCGCCGCATCGCCACGCACGAAAGGCTTTCCAAGGCGCGCGAGCAGTTCCGCAGGTACGCCCGGACCGCTGTCCTGGACGGACAGCGCCAGCCAGCCGGACTGGCGCGCGAGCGCGACGCGGAATGGCGCGGCGCCGTAGCGCTGGGCGTTGTCCAGCAGGTTGGACAGCGCGCGGCGCAGCAGGGTCGGACGCACGCTCGCGCGCAACGCGGCGGGGCCTTCGAGGCACCAGTCCTCGGCAGGCGTGCGCAGGGCGAGCAACTGGCCGGCGAGGGCGGCGAGGTCGATCTCCCGCAGCGCCTCGTCGCGGCCGTCGCGAACGAAGGCCAGGCACTGTTCGAGCGCGGCGTCGAGTTCGTCCAGGTCGGCGACCATCGCCTCGCGGCGCTGCGGATCCTCGGCGTCGCCCAGTTCCAGCGCCAGCCGCAGACGTGCCAGCGGCGTACGCAAGTCGTGGGAGATGCCCGCAAGCATCAACTCGCGCTCGTCGGCGGCACCGCGCAGCGTCGCGCCGGCCGCGCCGATCGCGGCGGCGAGCTGGCGCACTTCGCGCGGGCTGCCGCGCAACGGCGCGTCCATCGGCGCGCCGCCGAGCAGGGAGCTGGCGTGCGCGGACAGGCGCACCAGTGGACGGGTGAGGATGCGTGCGGTCACCCCGGCGACGAGCAGCGCGATCAGTCCGGCGATGGCGCTGACCCACAGCGCCGACAGAATGACCTCGTGACGAAAGCTTGCCGCCTGCAGGACGATCCAGCGGTCGCGGTGGTGCGCGCTGCGGACCCAGATCTGCGAATCCGGAGTCTGCACCGCGACCGCCCGCGATGGATCGCCAAGCAAGTTGCCCACGGTCCGGCCGACTTGCTGCACCGAAGGTGCGAGCGTGACCGTGGAGGCCGGCGGATGGCCGTTCTCGAAGCGCAAGCCGACCCTTCGCAACTCCGCCTTGGTGCGTTCGGCGTCCGGGTCGTGGCGGGCGTCGATGGCGTCGGCGGCAAGCGCCGCGGCGGTGGCCAAATGCCCGTAGGTGGCGGCGATCACCCGCAGCCCCAGTTGCGTGCGCAGCACCACCGCCAGCGACAGCGCGATCGCCAGCGCGAGCACCACCGTGCCAAGCACCAGCACGAAGGTGGTCGGGCCGCGCTTCACGCTCGCGCGCTCACGGCGACCCACCCTCGGCCACGAACACGTAGCCCTCGCCCCACACCGTCTGCAGCCAGCGCGGCTGGCGCGGGTCGTCCTCGATCATGCGACGCAGGCGCGAGACCATCACATCGATGCTGCGGTCGAAGGCCTCGTGGCTGCGGCCGCGCGCGAGCGCGATGAGCTTCTCGCGGCTGAGCGTCTGGAACGGATGCGCGACCAGGGCCGCGAGCACGGCGAATTCGCCGCTGGTGAGCTTCACCGGGTTGTCGCCGTCGAGCAATTGGCGGGTGGCCGGATCGAAGCTGAAACGACCGAAACGCACCGTGGGTTGCTGCGCCTGCGGCGCGCCGACCGCCGGTCTTGGGCGGCGGCGCAACACCGCGCGGATGCGCGCGACCAGTTCGCGTGGATTGCAGGGCTTGGGCAGGTAGTCATCGGCGCCGATCTCAAGGCCGACGATGCGGTCGACGTCGTCGCCCTTGGCGGTGAGCATGATCACCGGCGTTTCGATTCCGTCGGCGCGCAACTTGCGGCAAAGGTCCAGGCCGTTGCCGTCGGGCAGCATCAGGTCGAGCACGATCAGGTCGGCATGGTGGGCGGCCAGTTCGCGCGCCATTGCCGCCGCGTTGCCGGCGCCGCGCACGCGGAAGCCGGCCTGCCCGAGGTAGCGCTCCAGCAGATCGCGCAGGCGCAGGTCGTCATCGACGACCAGGAGGGCAGGGTTGTCCATGGATGCGCAGGATGTCGCCTTGCCGACGGGTCGGCAAGCCGGTCGAAGCGACAATTGCAAGCAGATGTTTCCGGGCGTGCATCCGGCAACACCTGCTCACTCCCGCGCGTATTCGGATACGCCTTCGCCGCGTTGGGCAAGGACGATGCCGCCACGACGCCGATCGACCCCGAGCGCCGTGGCATTCCTTCCATCGACCCAGGAGCACGTCATGACCATGCACGCCACCACCCGCAGCTTCGCCTTCGCCCTCCTCGGCGTCATCGCCCTGGGCCTGTCCGTGCCCGCCCACGGCGCATCGCGTGTGCGCATGCATCGTGGCAGCGCGTCCGCGCAACCGGTTTACGCGGGCGGCAATCGCGTCGTCGCCGGCCGTGGCGCCAACGGCGCGGCAGGTCACGCCGGTGGCTGGACCGGCGATGGCAACGGTGGCGCCGTCCACGCCAGCGGTGGTGCGTTCCGCGGCGCCAACGGCGCCCACGGCTGGCGCGGCAGTGCGACCCACTTCAGCAGCGACGGCGGCATCGCTCACCAGGGTGGGCACCGCGTGACCGGCGCCGACGGCAGTTACGACAACGGCCACAACAGCTGGTCGCGCAATGCCGACGGAACCGGCACGGCGAATTGGACCAACACCGGGCGAGGCGCCAACGGTGGCGCGGTGGACAGCAACGGCGGCTACACCCGCGGCAGCGACGGCAAGTGGACCGGCAACAGCGCCACCACCGCCAGCGGGGCCAAGGGCAGCTACAGCGGCAGCACCCGCGTCAACGACGGCAGCGGCAGCCACGATTCCAGCTACACCAACGCCGCCGGCGACAGCTACAACGGCCAGACGACCTGGACCCGTGGCGAAGGCCATACGCACACGGGCACCTGCACCGACGCGCAGGGCAAGGTGATCGCCTGCCGCCACTGATCCGGCGTGACGTCAGCAGGAGGCCGTGCAATGGGACAGTTGGCGCGCTCACCGGGACTGTTGCTGGTGATGGCGATCCTCGTCCTTGCCGAGTGGTGGTGGCGCACGCGCGTCGCCGCTCGCGGCTACGACGCCCGCGAAGCGCGCGCCACGCTGGCGGTCGCGCTCGGCCACGTGTTCACCGGTGCCATCTCGGCACTGGTGATCGGCGGCGTGTTCGCGGCCGCCTCGAAGATCGCGCCGGTGCACTGGCCGCTGCATGACTGGCGCAGCTGGGCGGCGGGTTTCGTCGCGGTGGAATTTGCCTACTACGGGTTCCACCGCTGCAGCCACGAGGTTGCCTGGTTGTGGGCCAACCACGCCGTCCACCATTCGCCCGAGCAGATGACCCTGTTGTCGTCGATCCGGCTCGGCTGGACCAACCTGTTCGCGCTCGGCTGGATCTTCTACCTGCCGCTGGTGCTGGCCGGTTTCGACCCGCGCATGCTGATCACCCTGCTGGTGTTCGACCTGCACTACCAGTTCTTCCTGCACACCGAAGCGGTGGGCCGGCTTGGCCCGCTGGAGTGGGTGCTGAACACGCCCGCGCACCACCGCGTCCACCACGGCGCGAACGCGGAGTACCTGGATTGCAACTACGGCGGCGTGCTGATCGTGTTCGACCGCGTGTTCGGCACGTTCCGCGAGGAACGCGCCGACGTGCCGCTCCGCTACGGGCTGGCGCACCCGCTCGGAAGCCGCAGCGCTTTCGTGCTCAACTTCGGTCCGTGGCGGCAGTTGCTTGCCGCGATGCGGGCCGCCGACAACCCACGCGCCGCACTGCGCATCGCTCTCGGGAGACCTTGAATGAACCTCACGCAATCGACCCGTTCCTCGCTCATGACCTGCCTCGTCACGGCAGGCTTGGTGGTGTCGCTGGCCGGCGCTTGCTTGCCGATTTCCGCATCCGCCGGCCCGCTGCTGGATGCCTGGCGCCAGCGTCATTCCACGCAGCTGGGGCAGGGCGGGGAGGGCCTGTTCGGCGGGCGGGCCGACCGCGGCCCGGCGCAGATTCCGGCCGGCGTGCGCATCATCCGCGACGTGGCGTACGGCAACGCGCCGCGTCAGCGCATGGACGTGTACGTGGAACCGGGCACGCACGATGCGCCGGTGATCTTCATGGTCCACGGCGGCGCCTGGATCGTCGGCGACAAGAGCGCCAAGACCGTGGTCGAGGGCAAGGTCAGCCGGTGGGTGCCGCGTGGCTTCGTGTTCATCTCGATCAATTACCCGATGTTGCCGGAAACGCCGGTCATCGATCAGGCAAAGAACGTGGCGCGCGCGCTTGCGTATGCACAGAAGCACGCACGCGAGTGGGGCGGTGATCCGGGCAAGTTCGTGTTGATGGGACATTCGGCCGGGGCGCATCTGGTGGCGCTGGTGAATGCTGATCCGGAGCTTGCCCGTGCCGAGGGCGCGCGACCGTGGCTGGGCACGGTGGCGCTGGACAGCGCCGCCTATGACGTGGTGAAGATCATGCAGCAGCCGCACCTGCCGTTGTACGACCGCGCCTTCGGCACCGATCGTCAGGTGTGGGTCGCCGACTCGCCGAGCCTGCAACTGTCCGCGCCGATCGCCCCGTTGCTGGCGGTGTGTTCCAGCCAACGCCAGGATTCATGCCCGCAGGCGCGCCAGTTTGTCGCCAAGGCGCACACGCTGGACGTCGATGCGAAGACCTTGCCAGAAGATCTGACCCACAAGCAGATCAATGAAGAGCTGGGCGTGAACCCGACGTACACGGCGCAGGTGGAGGCGTTCATGAGGACGCTTGACCCGGAGATCGCGCGTTTGCTTGGACGCTGATGCGCGCGCGGGAAGCGAACATGCGGCGTGTATAGTCCGTCGGCCCCCGACGCCAATGTGAGCCCGACGTGTCGAACACCCGCGTGATCCGCATTCGCCCGTCCGATGACGCCACCATGGAGCAGGGTGTGGCGCAGATCCAGCGCGAGCTGCGTCTGCCGACAGCGTTCCCGACCGAAGTCGAAGCCGCCGCAGCGCAGGCCGCGGCGAATCCGCGCCTGCCCGATCTGGACCGCACCGACATCCCGCTGCTGACCATCGATCCGCCAGGTTCGATGGATCTGGATCAGGCGATGCACCTTGAGCGTCGTGACGGTGGCGGCTACCGCGTGTACTACGCGCTGGCCGACGTCGCTGCCTTCGTGACGGCCGGGGATGCCATCGACGTCGAAGCCAATCGCCGCGGCGAGACGCTCTACGGCGGACTGTCCACGATCCCGCTGCATCCGTTGTCGCTGTGCGAAGGCGCCGCCTCGCTGCTGCCCGACTGCTTGCGTCCGGCGATCCTGTGGACGATCGATCTGGACATGCACGGCGACATCGCCGGCATCGACGTGCGCCGCGCGCGCGTGCGCAGCCGCCGCAAGTGCGACTACCCCGGCGTGCAGCAGCAGATCGATGCCGGCGGCGCCGATCCGGTGTGGTCGCTGCTGCGCGAGATCGGCCAGTTGCGGCAGGCGCTGGAAAAAGCCCGCGGTGGCGTCAGCCTGGGGTTGCCGGATGCCGAGATCGGCTGCCAGGACGGGCAATGGTCACTCGCATACCGCGTCGAGCTGCCGGTCGAGACGTGGAACGCGCAGATCTCGTTGCTTGCCGGCATGGCGGCGGCACGGGTGATGCTTCGCGGCGGCGTGGGCATCCTGCGCACCCTGCCGCCACCGGACGAGCGCTCGATCGCGCGCCTGCGCCTGACCGCGCGGGCACTGCGGATCGACTGGCCCGACGGCATCGACTATCCGGCCTTCATCCGCACGCTCGATCCGGCGCAGTCCCGCCACGTGGCGATGATGATGTCCTGCACCACCGTGCTGCGTGGGGCCGGTTACACCGCCTTCGACGGCGCGCCGCCGCTGCAGCCCATGCAATCGGCGATCGCCGCGCCCTATGCCCATGTCACCGCGCCGATGCGGCGGCTGGTGGATCGTTACGCCAACGAGACGTGCATGGCGCTGTGCGCGAGCCAGCCGGTGCCGGTCTGGGTGCGCGCGGCACTGCCTGGTCTGGAGGTGACGATGCGCGCGTCCGATCACCTGTCGCACCAGTACGAGCGCGCGATCATCGATCTGGCCGAGGCGGTGATCCTCGCCCCGCGCGTGGGCGAGCGATTCGAGGGTGCGGTGGTGGAGATCGGCCACAACGGCGGTCGCGACAGACCGGAGCAGGCTTGGCATGCAGGCATGATCATGCTGCGCGATCCGCCAGTGGAGGCACGGGTGGCGTCGGATGCGCCGCTGGCGCTGGGTGCGGACGTGGGTGTGCGGCTTGCGATTGCCGATCCTGCGCGGCGCAACGTGGAATTCGAGGTCGCGGGTTGACGGCGGAGGCTCGCGGACGCTTCCGATGCCATGGATCAGTGCGTGGACGTGGCCTCCGTGCCTGCCTGCCGCGGCTTGGTCAGGTGCCAACTGTGAATGAAGGTCCGGCAGTGCTGCTCGCTCAGCGGCTGGCTGACCCAGTAGCCCTGGATCTCGTCGCAGCCGTGTTCGCGCAGGAAGTCCAGTTGCGCCTGTGACTCCACGCCCTCGGCGATCACCGTCAATCCCAGCGAATGGGACATGGTGATGATGGTGGTGGTGATCGCCTCGTCGTCCGGGTCCTTGGTGAGGTCGTTGACGAAGGCCTTGTCGATCTTGAGCATGTCGATCGGCAACTGCTTGAGATAGACCAGCGACGAATAGCCGGTACCGAAATCGTCAATCGCCAGGGTCAACCCCATGTCGCGCATCTGCTCGAACATGCTGCGGGTTTCCTCGGCGTTGGCCATGATCATGGTTTCGGTCAGCTCCAGCTCCAGGCAGGACGGCGGGGCGCCGGATTCGGCGAGGATCTCGGCGACCAGTTGCGGCAGGTTGCCGCGCAGCAGTTGCAGCACCGAAACGTTGACCGCGATGCGCACGTCGGTCAGGCCATCGAGCTGCCACGCAGCCAGGGTCTTGCAGGCCTCGCGCAGCGCCCATTCGCCGATCTGCACGATCATCCCGGTTTCCTCGGCGATCGGGATGAAGTCGCCGGGCATCATCTCGCCCAGTTCCTCGCTGTGCCAGCGCAGCAGTGCCTCCACGCCGCTGATGCGTCCGCGTGCCAGCGACAGCCGCGGCTGGTAGAGCAACTGGAACTCGTCGCGATCCAGAGCGCGCCGCAGCGCGGCGGTGATGTTGGCGCGCTGGCGCGCCTGGGTCTCCATCGCTTCGGTGTAGGCGAGGTAGGTGTTGCGGCCCATCGCCTTCGCCTGGTACATCGCGGTGTCGGCGTGCTTGAGCAGGTCGGTGGGCGCCAGTCCGTGCGCGGGATAGAGGCTGATGCCGATCGACGGGGTGATGGTGACTTCGGTGCGTTCATCGACGATCAACGGCCTGGCGAACGCGGCCAGGATGTTGCGCGCGACCTGGTAGGCGGCTTCTTCCGAGGCCACGTCCTCGACCACCACGGTGAACTCGTCGCCACCCAGCCGCGAGACGGTGTCGTTGGCGCTGGTGGTGGCCTGCAGGTGCGAGGCCACCACCTTGAGGATGCGGTCGCCCGCGGTATGGCCGAGCGAGTCGTTGATTTCCTTGAAGCGATCCAGGTCGAGGAACAGCACGGCAACCATGCTGTCCTGGCGCCGCGCACGCACGATCGCACGCGCCAGGCGCTCGGAGAGCAAGGCCCGATTCGGCAGGCCGGTGAGGGTGTCGAAGTTGGCAAGGTAACGCAGTTCCTGTTCGGCGCGCTTGCGCTCGGTGTTGTCGTTGAGCACCCCCACGTAATGCCCGCGGCGGCCTTCGGCGTCCAGGACTTCGGCCGCCTCGATCGCGCACAGAAACTCCTCGCCGTCCTTGCGCCGCTGCCACATCTCGCCCGACCAGTGCCCGGTCAGCTCCAGGGTCTGGCGCATCTGCTGGTGGAACTCGGGCGCATGCTGCGCGCTGTCGAGTACCTGCGCGTCGCGGCCCAGGACTTCTTCCTCGTTGTAGCCGGTCATCAGGGTGAAGGCGCGGTTGACCGAGACGAAGCGGAACGCCAGGTCCACCACGCACACCGCCTCGACCATGCTGCCCAGCACCTCGCTGGCGATCGCGCGCTCGTGCTGTTCGCGTTGCTCGCGGGAGACGTCGCGCACCGTGCCGGCCACCCGCAGTGGCTTGCCGTCGCGGCTGCGGTCGACCACCTTGCCGCGCGCAAGCACGGTGCGCCAATCGCCCGTCTCACGGTTGCGCACGCGATGCCGACTCTCGAAGTGATCCTGCTCGCCGCTCAGGTGCAGGTCCAGGCGCTCTTCGACCTTCAGGGCATCGTCGGGATGCAGGATCCGGCGCCGGAACTGCTTCAGCGGAATCGGTACGCTCGCGCCAGCGCGACCGTCGCGCTTGGCGGTGGACAGGCGCAGGATCGAGTGGGTCAGGTCGAGGTCCCAGAAGTCCTCGCCTGAACCCCACAACGCCATCTGCAGGCGCTGTTCGCGCAACTCGATGTCCTTGTTGTAGGCCAACTCGCGCAGGCGGCGCTGCTTGACTACACGCCAGACGATGGTCGCGACCAGTCCGGCGAGCAAGAGGTAAGCCAGCTTGGCCGGCGTGCCCTGCCACCACGCCGGCACCACCGTGACGGGGATGCGCAGCTCGTGCTTGCTCCACTGCCCGTCGTGGTTGGTGGCGCGGGCATGGAACACGTAGGCGCCAGGATCCAGGTTGGTGTACGTGGCGTCGGCGCGGTTGCCGGAGTTCGTCCATTGGTTGTCGAAACCTTCCAGCCGGAAGCTGTAGGTCGTCGCCTGCGGGTTGGCATAGTCCAGCGCCGCGAAACGCAGTCGCAGGATGCCGTCGCTGGCCTTCACGCGCAGGCTTGGCGGCGCCACCAGGCCGGCCAGGTCGACGGCGCCGGAACCGGCACTGGCATCGGTGAGCACGACCGGCGGCGCATAGGTGGTGTCGTGGATCTGGCCCGGGTCGAACAGGGTCAGCCCGCGGATGCCGCCGAAGGCGATGCGTCCATCGGGCAGGCGGGCGTAGGCGCCACCGTTGTATTCCAGGGCTTGCAAGCCATCCGAAGGGGTGTAACGGCGCGTCGTGCCGCTGACCGGATCCAGCCACAGCAAGCCGTTGTTGCTGCTCAACCAAAGCCGGCCCTTGGCGTCCTCGACGATGCCGTACACGGTGTCCGGGCGATCGGCATCCCCGCCCAGGCCAAAGCGCGTGACCTGGGTCTGGCCGGCGGCGTCCACGCGCACACGATCCAGGCCGGAGTGGGTGCCGACCCATACGCTGCCATCGCGGACGGGCACGATGGCGCGCACGCGCGTGCCGGAAAGTGTCGTCGCATCCTGCGGTCGGCTGGCGACGTGGTGGATGCTGCCGTCCGGCTCACGCCGCAGCAGGCCATCGAGCGTGCCGATCCACAAGACGCCGCGCGCATCCTCGGCCAGGCACTCGATGCTGGCCAGGTTCAGCGCATCCGGTTGGGTGGCGACCGGTCGGCTGGATTTTCCGGAGGCGTCGAGCAGGTACAGGCCTTCGCCCTGGACGGCAACCCACAGGCTGCCATCGCGACCGCTGGCAAGCGCTCGCACGTCCTGCGGTGCCTTCGACGAGGCCGGGGCGCCCGTGACTTCCAGCGGCTGCCAACTCGCGTGGGCGTGCGTCGGATCGAGCCGGAACAACCCGTAGTTGGTCGCCACCCACAGCGTGCCGGCGCCGGCCTGACGCACCGCGTGGACCTGCATGTCGGTGACTTTCAGGTGCTCAGGGGTGGCCGCTGCAAGGACGTCGTTGAACCAGGTAAAACGATCCCTGGCCAAATCGTAACGAGCCAGCCCGCCGGTGTCGGTGCCGATCCACAAATTGCCATCGCCGGACGGATACAACGCCCTGATGCTGCTGGCAAGGCGCCGCCCATGCGCCGCCGCAGGGTCGGAGATGTAACTGAAGCGCGCACCGTCGGGATCGGTGGTCGCCACGCCATCGGTGAAGGTGCCCACCCACAACAGGCCGGCGCGATCGACCATCATCGCGCCGATGCTGTTCTCGGGAAGGGAGCCGTCCTGGGCTGGATTGGCCTGAACCAGTTCGGCGTGCCCGGTGGCCGGGTCGAAGCGCAGCAAGCCATCGTCCAGGGTCGAAATCCACAACCGGTCACGGGCGTCGACCACGATGCGGCGCAGGACGCTCGGAGGCGTGTCGGCGAGTTCGAGTGGAACCGGCGCCAGTGCGCGCGTTTGTGGATTCAGGCGATACAGGGTGTCCGCAGTGACCCAGAGATTTCCGTGGCGATCGCAGACGATTCCCGTCATGCGGGCGGGCCCCGGGACGCGTGCGGTCTGCAGCGTCGTCGGATCGATCCGGAACAGGCTGGCCGGCAGCACGGCCCAGGTCGCGCCGGCGCGGTCGATGGCCAGGCTGGCGGTGGTGCGCAGTTCGACCGATGCCGGCTGGTGCAGGATGGTGCGACGCTGCCCGGTCTTCGGGTCGATCAAGTCGATGCCACCGGCGCTGGCGACCCACAGCCCGTGGCCCGGATCGTAACGCAGCGCGAAAATGCGCTTGCCGGGGTCGCCGGGGCGGTCGAGTTCCTTGGGCAGCAAGCGCTGGAAGCGACCGGTGGCCATGTCCAGTCGCACAAGGTAATCGTTGTTCGTGCCTACCCAGACGGTGCCGGCCGGTCCTTCGGCCAGGGCAGTGATGAAGTTGTCGGGCAGGCTGGAGGGATTGTTCGGCGAATGCACGAACACCTTGATGTCCTGTCCGTCGTAGCGATGCAGCCCGCCCTGCGTGCCGATCCAGACGAATCCGCGCGAGTCCTGCAGCAAGGCGCTGATCGTGTTCTGTGCCAGGCCATGCTCGGCGGTGACCGGCCGGAAGCGGAATCGACGCACGTCGGCCATCGCCACGTGCATCAACAACACCAGGCAAGTGCCGGCGACCACGCGCGGGAAGCGGCGACGGATCGTGGCAGGCGCGAGTGGCCCGGCTCCTGGCGTCTTGAATGGCACGATGGTCCGATCCCCCTGGATTGGCCGAGTGTACGGCTGCGCATTGACCGGACTCAACCGCGTTGTCAACCGTGCGCAGGCCTTGTAGCCAGCCCCGGCTCCGAACCGGCTGCTACAATCCGGCCATCCCCTGCCAGGATGCGATGCCGCGCATGAACGACGCCGAGCCTTCCGCGGCGCTGCCCGATGAAGCCACGCTTGCGCGGGTGCTGCGGGAGGCACGCATCGCGGTGACCCCGGCCGAATTGCACGGTT
This sequence comes from uncultured Gammaproteobacteria bacterium, assembly GCA_964640525.1. Taxonomy (GTDB): domain Bacteria; phylum Pseudomonadota; class Gammaproteobacteria; order Xanthomonadales; family Xanthomonadaceae; genus SZAS-103. Next base: position 57,828 of record CAZXGS010000010.1, read on the forward strand.
CCCTTTGCGGCTATCTGGCCGGCGGCGGACGCGGTGAGGGCGCCGACTGGCTGCAGCGCCTGCAGATCGATGCGGGCGATGCGCCGGTACGCGATGGCCTGATCGACGACCTGCGCGATGCCACGCTGGCCCAGTTCGCCAGCGAGGCGTTCGAGCTGGACCCCCTGCTGCCTGCCCAGGATGCGCCGCTGGCCGAACGCGCCGAAGCCCTGCTGGCGTGGTGCCGTGGTTTCCTCGGTGGTTTCGGCCTCGCCGACGCGCCGGCCACCGCACTGGACGCCGAGGCGAGCGAAGCCTTGCAGGACATCGCGCGGATCGCGTCTTCCGACCTTGCCTATTCCGGGTCGGAGGAGGACGAAGACGCGCTGGACGAGATCATCGACTACGTGCGCATCGTGCCGCTGCTCATCCATGCGGGGGGCAGAAGACGGAGGACAGAAGACAGAGGACAGAAAGGTAGTCTGTAGTCTGTCTGCAGTCGGCTGTCGGGCGTGTCGATATCTCGGTCTGTCCACTGTCCACGGAATACCCTCTGTCCTCTGTCTTCTGTCCTCTGTCCTCTGCCAAGCCATGAACCAGCCAAACGTCCATCCGATGCCCGAGTTCGCGCGACGTCGCAAGCAGCTCATGCGCTTGGTCGGCGAGGATGCGATCGTCATCCTGCCGGCCGCGCCGATGCGCGTGCGCAGCAATGACACCCATTACAGTTACCGGCAGGACAGTGACTTCTGGTACCTGACCGGGTTTCCAGAGCCCGAGGCGGTGCTGGTGCTGGTTCCCGGTCGTGCGCACGGCGAGGCGTTGATGTTCTGCCGCGAGCGCGACCCGGCACGCGAGGCGTGGGATGGCCCGCGCGCTGGCATCGAGGGTGCGGTCGCCGGATTCGGCGTCAACGACGCCTACCCGATCGGCGACATCGACGAAATCCTGCCCGGCCTGCTGGAAGGCCGCAGCCGGGTCTATTACCACTTCGGCCGCGACACCGAGTTCGACGTCAAGCTGATCGGCTGGGTCAACCGCGTCCGCGCGCAGGTCAAGCAGGGCGCGCAGCCGCCGCACGAGTTCCTCGAACTCGGCCATTTCCTGCACGAGCTGCGCTTGTTCAAGGGCCGCGAAGAACTGCGGCTGATGCGCCGCGCGGCGCAGATCGCCGCCGAGGCCCACGTGCTGGCCATGCGCACGGCGCGCGCCGGGATGCACGAATACGAAGTCGAGGCGGCGATCATCCACCACTTCCGCCGCAACGACGCCCAGCTCGCCTACGAGTCGATCGTCGGCGGCGGCGCCAACGCCTGCGTCCTGCATTACATCGCCAACGCCGCGCCACTGCGCGATGGCGACCTGCTGCTGATCGATGCCGGCGCCGAGTACCGCAACTACGCCTCCGACATCACCCGCACCTTCCCGGTCAACGGTCGCTACAGCAAGGAACAGCGGGCGATCTACCAGCTCGTGCTGGACGCACAGAAGGCCGCGCTGGCCAAGGCGCAGGTCGGCCAGCCCTACGACGCCGGCCACAATGCTGCCGTTGCCACGCTCACCGAGGGCCTGCTGCGGCTGGGTCTGCTCAAGGGCACGCTGGAAAAGAATCTGGAAAGCGGCGACTACAAGCGCTTCTACATGCACAAGACCGGCCACTGGCTGGGCTTGGACGTGCACGACGTGGGCGAGTACCGCCTGGCCGGAGCGTTCCGCGAGCTGGAACCGGGCATGGTGTTCACCATCGAACCGGGCCTGTACATCGCGCCGGGCAGCAAGGGCGTGGCCGCCAAGTGGCAGGGCATCGGTGTGCGCATCGAGGACGACGTGCTGATCACCAAGGCCGGCCCGGAAGTGCTGACCGAAGGCGTGCCGCGCGAGATCGACGCCATCGAGGCGTTGCTGGCGCAGCGCTGATCGACGCGACTTGGCGCACGACGCGGGTCGCGGCGAGGTGACGGCCGCCAGGCCTGCGGGAGCCTCCGCACAGCACCTGGCAGCCGCACGATCGACGGCTACCGCAAGGCTTCGATCCCCGCCCCGTAGTTGATGTGGAACGGCAGCCCGTCCAGCACCAGCGCCGGCACCGATTTCACCCCGGCCGCTTCGGCCTCGGCGAGCCGATGCTTCTGCTGGCCCAGGTGCACGATCTCGATCCGGTAGCGTGAGGGGTCGAGCGCCTTGGCCACGTTCTGCTCCGCCTCCACGCACACCGGGCAGCCTGCGTGATAGAAAATCGCTTTCGCGCTCATGCGGGTTCTCCTTCGTGTGGTTGTGACCGGTCGTCACCCGACCTATTCTTCACTTCCGCAAGCGATTGAAAAGAAGGCACAAAATGGTTCCCGGTGACAATTCGGCAAGGGTCCGCCAGACGCCGGTCACCGCCTTGCTGGAGGACGTGCTGGGCTGCAAGTGGTCGTGGAGCGTGTTGCAGGTGGTCCATGCCGGGACCGTGCGCCCGGGGCAGATCGAGCGCGCCATCCCCGGCATTTCCACCAAGGTGCTGAACGAGCGGCTGAAGAAGCTGGTGGCGAACGGCGTGCTGGAGAAGGTCGAGTTCGCCGAAGCAATGCCGCACGTCGAGTACGCTTTCACCGCGCTGGGGCGGAAGTTCCTCGATGTGCTGGAGCAGCTGGATGCGCTCGAGCGCGAGCGTGCGCAGGCCGTCGCGCCTGCGCACGTGCCCGCGAAGGCGTCACGGCGTCCGGCCGGGTCGTGAGTTCACGCCGCGCGCGTGGGTCCGGCGAACGCGGGCGGCAACGTCATCACGTGAGGCCGTGCCCGCCCGCCGTGTCCGCCACAGGATCGTTGTTACAATGGGCGGTCATCCCCAGCCCTCAGCACGGAGCATCCATTCCATGAAATCCCCCGTTCGCGTCGCCGTCACCGGCGCTGCTGGCCAGATCGGCTACGCCCTGCTGTTCCGCATCGCCTCCGGCGACATGCTCGGCGCCGACCAGCCGGTGATCCTGCACCTGCTGGAGATTACCCCGGCGCTGGGCGCCCTGCAGGGCGTGGTGATGGAACTCAACGACTGCGCCTTCCCGACCCTGCACGGCGTGGTCGCCACCGACGATGCCAACGTCGCCTTCAAGGATGTGGACTACGCCCTGCTGGTCGGTGCCCGTCCGCGTGGCCCGGGCATGGAGCGCAAGGATCTGCTGGAAGCCAACGGCGCGATCTTCGGGCCGCAGGGCCGCGCGCTCAACGCTCATGCCAAGCGCGACGTCAAGGTGCTGGTGGTCGGCAACCCGGCCAACACCAATGCCCTGATTGCCCAGCAGAACGCGCCGGACCTGGATCCGCGCTGCTTCACCGCGATGGTGCGGCTGGACCACAACCGCGCGATCAGCCAGCTCGCCGAGAAGACCGGCGCGCTCAATACCGACATCCGCAAGGTGGTGATCTGGGGCAACCACAGCTCCACCCAGTACCCGGATCTGCACCACGCCACCGTGCGCGGCAGCGGCGCGCTGGCGCAGGTCGATCACGCCTGGTACGAGTCCAGCTTCATTCCCACCGTGCAGCAGCGCGGCGCGGCGATCATCAAGGCGCGCGGGGCTTCCTCTGCCGCCTCGGCCGCTTCGGCCGCGATCGACCACATGCGCTCGTGGGCGCTGGGCACCGCCGAGGGCGACTGGGTGTCGATGGGCGTTCCTGCCGATGGCAGCTACGGGATCGCCCCGGGGGTGATCTACGGCTACCCGTGCACCTGCCGCGACGGCAAGTTCGAGATCGTGCAGGGCCTGTCGATCGACGCGTTCTCCCGCGCGCGCATGGATGCGACCGAGAAGGAACTGCGCGAGGAACGCGCGGGCGTGGAGCATTTGTTCGCTGGGAAATGACGGCGAGCAAGGTTGCCTGATGCCAGCGTGAACGCCACAGCTTTCCTTCTCCCTCCGGGAGAAGGTGGCGCGTAGCGCTGGATGAGGGAAGGCCCGCATCCATCGAGCGTTTTCCCTCATTCGTCTTGCGGGTATCTTCTCTTCGGGAGAGAAGGAAGTTCGAGGGCCATTTGTTCGGCTTTGCGATCTATTGATTTCACGCGCGCATGCAGCAAAAGCCGGGGGAGTGGATGGACGAATTGCCCAACTCCGCTGTTGAGAAACCCTTTTTGCAACGTCTGCGTGAACGCAAGCTGGTGCAATGGACGCTGGCCTATGTCGCGACGACGTTCGCACTGATCCAAGTGTTGGATGTCGTCTTCCAGCGCTTTGGCTGGCCCGAGCAGATCGAGCGCCTGCTGATCGTGGCGATGGCGGCGGGGTTTTTCGTGATGCTGGTGCTCGCGTGGTACCACGGCGAGAAGGGTGCGCAGAAGGTCACCTCCCGCGAGTTGGGCGTGCTGGTGGTGGTGCTCGCCATCAGCGGTGGCGTGTTGTGGCATTTTGAGCGTGCGACATCACCCGACGATGTGGCGATGCGGTTCGCCTCGCCCGTGCGCGCGGTGCCCACCACTGTGCAGTCACAGTCATCGCCTGCGCCGGCCAAATCCATCGCCGTGCTGCCGTTCATCAACGAAAGTGATGACCGGGATCAGCAGTATTTTTCAGGGTCTTCGTGAATTCGTGTGGGTGATTTCGCTCGATTTCACAGTTCCGGGAGCA
>CAZXGS010000011.1:0-61694 GCA_964640525.1 uncultured Gammaproteobacteria bacterium
CCCATTTTTAGTCCCCATTTTTACCGACTGGTGCCCCGACAGCACAGTACCGGCGGCAAGACTCAACTGGGCAGCATCACCAAAAACGGCAATCGCAGCCTGCGGGTCGTGCTCATCCACGGGGCACGAGCGGTCATCCGCTGGGCGCATCGGCACGACCACGTCCAGAGTCGCTGGATTACACGGTTGATCGAGCGCCGCGGCAAGAACAAGGCGGTCGTCGCGCTCGCCAACAAACTGATGCGCGTGGTGTGGGTCGTGCTCACTCAAGGTGTCGAGTTCGACATGCACAAGGCCTTCCGGGCCCAGCTCACGGCTGCCTGAGGGCTGCCAACATCGTATTCAAAGGCTGTTGCCGATTTCCAACCTTCCAACCCCGTAGCGCTTTCCAACCGAGTTACGCTTTCCGACCGAGTCCTGCGATCTGATGAACAACGCGGCCATCGCACCTGATTGAACCCGCCAAGGACCCGTGCCGTCGTCGCCCCGACCGAGCACGTGTGGGTGTTAGGGTCACCAGGTTCGAATCTCATCACGGCGCGCAGCATCGCTCCAACGCTGCAATTCGACGCCGAATATATGTCCGAGTCCGCTTCTGTTCCATTGGGTCGCTTGACAGGGGGGAGGCGGCCATATATGTCCCGACGGTCCATCCCGACGGCCCATCGGCCGGGGCAAAAACGGGACGGATGCAATTAATCGTAGGCAAGGAACGACAAGGACAGCCACAATTCCTGACAATTCCTGAATCGAGCCGATTAATTGCCTCCGTCCCCATTTTTGCCATTTTTGCTGCCGTTTTTACGTTCGCTTGGGTGCGGCAAAAAGGGATTGCGCGAGAGGCGTAAACTGATGGCCTGTGTCAGCGAAGAGGTGATCATGGGTGCCGCGTTCAAGCAGGAAGCCCACCAGTTGATCGACGCCCTGCCGGAAACGGCCGGCTGGGAAGATCTGGCCGAGCAGGTCGAGACGATCCTCGACCTCCAGACCGGGCTGGCCGATAGCGCAGCCGGCCGGGTGATCGACAACGACCAGGTGCGCGCCGAGTTCGGCCTGAAATGAGGGTTGTCTGGACGCATCGCGCAATGGCACGTCTGCGCCAGATCCACCGCTACATTGCGAAGGACCAGCCGCTCAATGCCGATCGCGTGGTCGACCGGCTGACGCGCCGCGTCGCGCAACTGGCCGAGCATCCGCGCTCGGGGCGCGTGGTGGTGGCGTGGGCGCGCGAGGATCTGCGCGAGCTGATCGAAGCGCCATACCGGATCATCTACTAGGTCAGGAAAGGCCGAATCGACATCGTGACGGTACGCGACATGCGGCGCGTGTTGCCGCGACGCTTGGACGATTTGTAGCGTGCCGCTGAGCTGAGCTGAGCTGTGCTGCAGCGACACGGGGAGAGCGCCGGACGTTTGCTGGCTCCCGCCGCTGTCACATTGCTTGCAATGCGGGTTCCGCTCCGCCGCGTTCAGCGGCTGCGCTGCATGTCAGCGACCGCCCTGTGCCACCGGGTAGCTCGCTTGATTCAGGACGCGCGACGCACGGATCACCACCGCGGGCAACGTGGGGACCGGGCGTGGCGTCGGCGCGGATCGTGGATGACCAGCCTTCGGCTGTTGAGAAGCTTTCCCGCCTTCGCGGAAGTGCTTCAGAACGGCGAAGCCGGTCAATGACGAACAGGCCCGCGGAGGAACCACGGCCTGACCATGCCGCTTCAGCTGGCAGCCGCCCGGTCATCCGCGCCGGCGGCCCCCCTCACACCTCCAGCCGATCCCCCTCGCGCGCCACCAGCGCGTACAGCGCCGGCATCAGGAACACGCTGATCAGCAGGCGGGTGAACAGGCCGCTGACGATCACCAGCGCGAAGGGTTTCTGGGTGTCGGTGCCCACGCCGGTCGCCAGCGCGGCTGGCAGCAGGCCCAGCGCGGCCACCAGCGCGGTCATCATGATCGGCCGCAGGCGCAGGATCGCGCCCTCGCGGATTGCTGCGACCGCGGCCATGCCGCCCAGGCGCAATTCGTTGACGCAGGAGATATACACCACCGCGGTCTGCACCGAGACTCCGAACAGCGCCAGGAAACCGATCCCCGAGGACACCGAGAACGGCGTTCCGGTCAGCCACAGTGCCACCAGACCGCCGGCAGGCGCCGACAGCAGTACGCCAGCCACGGTGATGAAGGGGAACTTGAAGTTGCCGTACAGGGTGAACAGCAGCAGGAAGATCAGCAGCAGGGTCAGCGGCACGATCATCTGCAACTGCGCGCGCGAGGCGGTGTAGTCGGAGTATTCGCCGCCCCAGTCCAGGCGGAAGCCCTCTGGCAGGCTGACTTGTTTGTGGACTTGGGCGATCGCGTCCTCGACGGCGCCCGCAAGGTCGCGGCCTTCGACCGAGAACTGCACACCGATGTACCGCGAATTGTTTTCGCGGTAGATGAAAGAGGCGCCGTCGGTGATCTGGATCCGTGCCAGTTGCTTGAGCGGGATCTGCGCTCCGTCGGGCGTGGCCACGAGGATGTTGCCGATCGCCTCGGGGTTGTCGCGGTATGGCTTGTCCAGCCGCACCACGAGGTCGAATTGTTTTTCGTGCTGGACCACCTGGGTGGCGACGTCGCCGCCGATGCCGGTGGTGATCAGCGCGTTGATGTCGTCCACGTTCAGGCCGTAGCGGGCGATCGCGGCGCGGTCGATCTTGATCGTCAGGCTGGGCTGGCCCAGTTCCTGCACCAGGGTCACGTCGGAGATGCCGCGCACGTGTTGCAGCACCTGCTTGATCGCCTTGCCCTTGGCCTCCAGCAGGTGCAGGTCCTGGCCGAAGATCTTCACCGCCAGCGCGCTCTTCAGCCCGGTCTCGGCCTCGTCCACCGCGTCTTCGGCCGGCTGGGTGTAATTGAAGGTGACACCCGGGAACTGCTTGAGGCGGGCGTCGATCGCGGCGATCAGTTCCGGTTTGGTGCGGTACGGCCCGGTCCACTGCGCATACGGCTTGAGGCCGACGTAGAACTCGACGTTGAAGAAGCCGGTGGAGTCGGTGCCATCGTCCGGGCGGCCCAATTCCGAGGCCACCGTGGTGACCTGCGGGAACGCGGCGAGGATGGCGCGGATCTTCGGGGTGAGCTTGGCCGATTCGGCGAAGGAGATGGTGTAGGGCATGCTGGCGCGCACCCACAACGCGCCTTCGTCGAGCTTGGGCATGAACTCGCCGCCGATCAGGGGCAGCAGCGCCAGGGATGCGGCCAGCACCATCCCGGCGACCGCCACGGTGGCCCGCGGCGCCGCCAAGCAGCGATCGAGGCCGCGCGCGTAGGCGTCCTTGATGCGATCGAAGATCGCATTGCGACGCTCGCGCACGCCGTGGCGCATGAACCACGCGCACAGCACCGGCAACAGCAGCAAGGTGACCAGCAGCGAGCCCACCAGCGCGAACACCATGGTGTCGGCCATCGGCTTGAACAGCGTGCCCGAAGGCCCGGTGAGCACGTAGATTGGCAGGAAGCCGGCCACGATCACCGCCACCGCGTAGAAGATCGGCCGGTCCACCTCGGAAGCGGCATCGACGATGATGGCCTTGATGTCCAGCGGGCGCTCCTCGTGCAAGGCGATCTGGCGGAACACGTTTTCCACCATCACCACCGCGCCATCGACGAGGATGCCGAAGTCGATCGCGCCGATCGACAGCAGGTTGGCCGAGGCGCCCTGGATGTCGAGACAGACGAAGGCGAACAGCAGCGCCAGCGGGATGGTGACCGCGACGATCAGGCCTGCACGCACGTCGTAGAGGAAGAAGATCAGCACCACCACCACCAGCAGCATGCCGCGCAGCAGGTTGTCGCGGACGGTGTCGGTGGTCTGCGCCAGCAGGTCGCTGCGGTCGTAGAACGGCACGATCCTGATGTCTTTGGGCAGCACCGCGGCGTTGAGCTCGGCGGTCTTGGCTTCCACTGCCTTGAGCACGTCCTGGGCGCGCTCGCCGGTGCGCAGCAGGATCACGCCCTCGACCGCATCGTCGGTCTTGCCGAAACCGAACTCGCCCAGCCGCGGGGCGATGCCGATGACCACCCTGCCGACGTCCTTGACCAGCACCGGCTTGCCGCCATGGCTGGCAAGCACCACGTTGCCGATGTCCGCGATGGAGGTCAGGCGGCCGACCCCGGTGACGTAGTAGAACTGTCCGCCTTGGGTGTAGAAGCCGCCACCGGCATTGGAGTTGTTGGCCGCCAGTGCCGATTCCACCTGCGCCACTGACAGCCCGGCGGCCGCCACTTCGAGCGGATCGAGCAGCACCTGGTACTGCATTTCGCCGCCGCCGAAACCCGAATCGTCGGCCACGCCGGGCACCGCGCGGTAGGCCGGTTCGATCACCCAGTCTTCCCATGTCTTCAGCTCGGTCGCGCTGCGATCCGTGCTTTTGAGCACGTAGCGGTAGATCAGCCCCGAGGGCGAGGACAGCGGCGAGATCGAGGGCGTGACCGCGTCGGGCAGCGACAGGTCGCTCAGGCGGTTGTGGACTTCCTGGCGCGCGGCGTGCTCGTCGGCGCCGACCTCGAAGGTCAGGGTGACGTCGGACAGGCCGTACAGCGACACCGAGCGACTGACCTTGGTTTTCGGGATGCCGTTCATCCCGTTCTCGACCTGCACCGTGATCAAGCGCTCGACTTCCTCGGCCGAGTGGCCGGGCCACTGGGTGACGATGTCCACGATCGGCGGCGACAGGTCCGGGTAGGCCTCGATCGGCAGCCGGTGCAGCGAGCGCAGGCCGGCGCCGATCAGCAGCGCGGTCAGCAGCAGCACCAGGAACAGCGGTTGCCGCAGCGCTGCGGCAACCAGCCGGTTCATGATCGAGGCCGCGCTCGATGGCGAGCCGGTGGGTGGGTGCTCGCTCATTGGGCCTGCATGAACTGCAAGAACAGGCTGCCATTGGCGACGATGCGCTCGCCGGCACGCAGGCCGGCGGTGATGGTGTAGGCATCGCGCTGGCGCGCACCCAGGGTGACGTGGCGCCGGGCGAAGCTGCCATCGTCCAGCCGCACGTACACGAATGGCAGGTTTTCGTCGTCGCGCAGGATCGCCGAGTCCGGCGCCAGGATGCCAGGTCGTGCCTGGCGTGAACGGATCTCCACGCGGACGTACATCTGCTTCTTGAGCACGTTGCCGGGGTTGTCCACTGCCACGCGGGCGATGATGGCGCGCGTGTCCGGGTCGACCACCGGCGACAGCTCGACCACCCTGCCAGCCAATGGCCTGGGCGTGTCGGGTGCCAGCACGTCCACCGGATCGCCAATCGCGACCCGGGTCGATTCGGCCGTGCTCAGTTGCGCCAGCACCCACACCCGGGACAGGTTGGCGATGGTGAAGCAAGCGGTGGATCCGGCTTGCAGCAGGGTGCCAGGGGCGATCAGCTTTTCGGCGACGGTGCCGCCGATTGGCGCGCGCAGCGTGGCACGGGTGGATGCCGGGGTGCGCGCGAGTTCGGACGGATCGGCACCGAGCGCGAGCAGGGACTGGCGCGCGGCCGCCAGATCGGCGTCGGCGCTGGCCGCATCGACGTGCGCCTGCTGGTTCTCGCGCGCCGACACGCCGCGGTGGGCGAGCAGGTCGGCATCGGTGTGGGCGATCTGGTCCAGGTTGCGTGCGGTCTGCCGTGCCTTGACGACGCTGGCGACGGCTGCGGCGTAGTCGGCAGAATCCACGATCGCAAGCGCCTCGCCGGCGCGCACGGTTTGCCCGGGCGTGACCAGCACCCGCAGCACCGGGCCGGTGAACGGGGCAATCACGCTGGCGGCGTGATCGGGATCGAAATCCACCGTGCCGATGGTGGGAAGGGTGCTGTGGATGTTGGTGGTGGCCAGGGTGAGCAGGCCCAGATGGCGCAACTGGGCTGTGCTCAGGCGGACATTGGTCGGCGTGGTGGCCGCTGCCGCGGCATGGTCGGCGGGCGGATGCGAACAGGCGGGCAGCGCGCAGGCCAGTGCCAGCGCGAGCGCACGCCACGTGCGTGGATGGGATTCAGTGGGCATCGGAAACCTTGCGGTCGATCGTCGTTGCGATGGAAGTGGAATCGCCGGCGGCATCGGACTGCCACCAGCCGCCGCCGAGTGCCTGGTAGAGCGCGGCGGTGTCCGCAAGTCGAGCGGCCTGGGCCTGCACCAGACCGATCCGCGCCTGTTGCCAGGCCTGTTCGGCGTCCAGCAGGGCCAGCGGCGCGGTGTAGCCGTCCTGCGCCTGGCGTCGGGTCAGATCACGGGTGCGCTGCGCGGCGTCCGCGGCGGCGGCCGCGGCCTGCAATGTCTGTGCATCGTGCTGCAGTGCCGAAAGGGTGTCGGCGACGTCGCCGAAGGCGTGCAGCACGGTGCTGCGGTATTGCGCCGCGGCCGCGTCCACCGCGGCCTTGGTGGCGCGTTGCTGGTGGCGCAGGCTGCCGCCTTCGAACAGCGGCGCGGTCAACGCGCCGGCGAGATTCCAGAAGCCGGTGCCGTTGGCGAACGTCTGCCCGATCGCCAGCGCGGTGTGGCCGGCGTTGGCAGTGATCTGGAAGTTCGGGAAGCGATTGGCGATGGCGATGTCCAGTTGCGCGTTGGCGACGTGCAGATTGGCCTGCGCCTGCAATACGTCCGGACGTTGGCGCACCATTTGCGAGGGCAGGCTCAGTGGCAGATTTTCCGGCAGATGCAGGTCCGCAAGCGCGATGCCCTCGTCATCGGCCAGTGCCGGCGCGCGTCCGCCAAGCAACGCAAGCGCGTGGCGCTGCTGGTCGAGTTGTTGGCGCAGGGTCGGCAATGCGGCCTGCGCTTGCGCGAGCTGGATTTCGCGCGCGGCCAGATCCAGCCCGCTGGCGTAGCCTTTGCTGGATTGGTAGCGGACGATCTCCAGCGCCTGCGTGGCGGCGGCCACGATCTGCTGGCTGGCATCGAGCTGTGCCTGCAGGCTGGCTTGCTGGACCGTGCCTTCGACCACGCTGGCGGCCAGCGTGATGCGGGCTGCCAGCCACTGGTAGCGCGTGGCGTGTTCCTGGGCCTGCAACGCCTCGACGTTGCGGCGGTTCAGGCCGAATACGTCGGGGGCGAACGACACGCTGACCTGCGGGGTATGCAGGTCGTACAGGAAAGCATTCGAGCTGGGCACCGGCGCCAGCGCGCCGGGTGGATCCTGCTGGCGGCTGCTGGTCATGCTGGCGTTGACCGCGGGCAGGGCACTTCCGCGCTGGGCAAGGGTCAGCTCGTGTGCCTGCTGCAGCGCTGCATGTGCGGCAAGCAGGTCAGGGTTGTCACGCAGCGCTCGCGCCACCCGCGCGTCCAGCGCCTGCGAGTGGAACAAGCGCCACCAGTCCGCGGGGATGGCGTCGCCGGCGTTGAAGCGCTGCGCGCGTCCGGCGTGGACTGCTGGCGTGGCTGCGGTCGGGGTTGGGCTGGGGGTGCCGTACATGGACACGGAGGGCGCTGCCGGACGCTGGAAATCCGGGCCCACCGTGCATCCGGCCAGCACCAGCGCCAGTCCAGCCACGACACCGGATGCGTGTTTGCGGCAACGCAGGATGCGGACCGAAATCGTGGTCATGCCGAGATGGAACTCCGCCGGAGACGGAGCGACTGAGGAGGGGGCTGGCGCGCCATCGGCGCGACGGGTGGGGCGCAACCGCCGCCAGAGTCGACGGAGGCGGGTCGAATGCGGCGCGCAATGTAACGGTATAACGTTAAAGTTGTCTGTGCGCAGGCTTGCCGCCAGGCGCAAGGGTGGCCGCGGATCGAATCGCCAGCCAGGCGCAGATCGCGGGCACGTGTCGCTGGTGCGGGCTGCGCGAAGCGCGCAGCGCCAGATCTTTCATGCCGAGGTTTCCGGCGCCTGCTCGCAGGGATGGGCGTCGTCGCCCAGTTCGAACTGCACGGTGACGTGGTCGATGCGGAATTGCGTGTGCAGGCCGCGCCGGATGCGGGTGAGCAAGGCGTCGTCCAGGGTGGCGTCAGGTTTGACCAGGTGCACGGTCAGTGCGACTTCGGTGGTGCTCATGCCCCAGATGTGCAGATCGTGGACCGCCTGGACACCCGGCAGGTCGGTCAGCCAGCGCTCCACCTGTGCCGGGTCGATGTGGCGCGGTACCGCGTCCAGCGCCAGGTCCAGCGACTCGCGCTGCAGTCCCCAGGTGCCCCAGGCGATGGCCGCGACGATTGCCAGGCTGACGGCGGGGTCGAGCCAGGCCCAGCCGGTGAGGCGCATCGCCAGCGCGGCCAGCACCACGCCCAGCGAGATCAGCGCGTCGGCGGCCATGTGCAGGAAGGCGCCGCGGAGGTTGACATCGCCCTCGCGCCCGGAGGCAAACAGCCAGGCGGTGAAGCCGTTGATGCCGATGCCGATCGCGGCCACGACCATCACCACGCCACTGGCCACCGGATGCGGATGCTGCAGGCGCTCGACCGCCTCCCAGGCGATGCCGCCGATGCCGATCAGCAACACCACCGCATTGACCAGCGAAACCAGGATCGATGAGCGGCGCAGGCCATAGGTACGACGGCGGGTCGGCAGGCGCTTGACCAAGATGCTGGCGACCCAGGCCAGCATCAGCCCGAGCACGTCGCTGAGGTTGTGGCCGGCGTCGGCGACCAGCGACAGCGAATGGGCCAGCGCGCCGTAGATCGCCTCGACGATGACGAAGCCCAGGTTCAGGGCGATGCCGATGGCGAAGGCACGGCCAAAGTCGGCCGGGGCGTGGTGGTGGCCATGGCCGTGCGCGTGGCCGTGTGCGTGCCCGTGGTCGTGGTCATGACGCTCGTCGTGATGATGGTCCGGTCCGTGGCCGCGATCGTCCGCATGACCCTGCGCACGATTGGGATCGCGGTCGGGTGCCGGATCGTGTGCATGCGCGTGTCCGTGCGCATGGCCTTGCGCATGCTGTGCGTCAGGATGGGCGGGGGTGTCGTTCATGGCGCGCAGGGTAATGGCCGCGCCGACTGGACACTATTACATCGTCCCCTCTGCGCGCCTGGACGCCGCGAACAATTGCCGCTTCCGGGTTGGCGCCAGCTTGCGCACGGCATGCTCGGCCTTGAGCGCGCTGCCGCGATCGGCCTGTTCGATGCAACCAAGCAGTCGCAGCGGCGGGTGCGAGCGGGTGTAGCGCGCGCCGGTGCCGGCGACATGCCGGGCATAGCGGCGCTCGACGTCGTTGCTGATGCCGGTGTAGAGGCTGCCGTCTCGGCATTCGATCAGGTAGACGTACCAGGCCATGCCGGCCATCGTGCCATGGTTGCCGCGCTATGATGGCGGCTCTGGATGTGGAGATGCGCCATGACCTTCCACGGGAGCTGTCACTGCGGGCGGATCGCGTTCGACCTGGAAGGGGAGATCGCCGAGGCGGTGGACTGCAACTGCTCGATGTGCCGCCGACGCGGCGGTCTGCTCGCCTTCTTCCCGCGTTCGGCGTTCACGCTGAAGACGCCGGAGGCGGATCTTTCGACCTACCGTTTCAACAAGCAGCACATTGCCCATCACTTCTGCGCGGTGTGCGGGGTGGCGCCGTTCAGCGCAGGCACGCATCCGAAGACCGGCGAGGCGATCATGGCGGTGAACGTCCGCTGCCTGCCGGACCTGGACCTGTCGACGCTGAAGATCAAAGCGGTCGACGGCGCCAGCCTTTGACGTCATCCGCGGCAGCGAGGCCGAGCGTGTCCACCGACCTTGCCCTGATCGCCCACCTGCGCGAACTGCTGGATCCGCTGGGGGTGTTCTCGGCGCGCGCCATGTTTGGCGGCTGGGGGATCTACCTCGACGGCATCATCGTCGGCCTGGTCGATGAGGGCGTGTGCTACCTGAAGGCCGATGCATCCAGCCAGCCGCGCTTCGAGGCGGCCGGTTCGGTGCAGTTCACCTATCCGTCGAAGGACGGGCCGATGGCGATGTCGTACTGGACCTTGCCGGCCGATGCGCTGGATTCGCCGGAGGCGATGGCGCCGTGGGCGCGGCTGGCGCAGGCGGCGGCCCTGCGCAAGCGCGCCGCGGCCAAGCCGCGCGGCACGCGCAAGCCCGCGCGCACGACGCGCGCCGGAACGCCGTCGCCGCGCAAGCCGCGCTGACGCGGCTCGCCTCGTTGCGGTGATGGTTTGCCGGGGAGATTGCCCGCGTCAGCCGTTGGCCAGTGCCACCAGCCGGCTGTAGGCGCCGTTGAACACGTCCTGGTCGCCGGGGAACACGCCCGAATCGGCGTACTGCCAGAACGTGTAGAACGCCCATGGCCACGGCAGGGTGCCGACGGCCGAGGCGTAGCGCGCCACCCACAGGGGGCTGTGATTGCTGAAATTGCCGGCCGTGCCCACGCACTGCGACCACCAGCTGTTGCTGGTGTAGATCACCGGCCAGCGCGTCGTGCGCTTGTGGTATTCGTTGCTGAAGGCGCGGATCCAGCCTGCCATCTGGCTTTGGCTCTTGCCGTAGCAGGTGGCACCGTAGGGGTTGTATTCCATGTCGATCACGCCCGGCAGGGTCTTGCCGTCTTTCGACCAGCCGCCGCCGTGATCGACGAAATAATCCGCCTGGGTGGCGCCGCCGGTGGTGTCCGGACGCGCGAAGTGGTACGAGGCGCGGATCATGCCAACGTTGTAGGAGCCGCTGTACTGCTGATTGAAATAGGGGTTCTTGTAGTAGGTGCCTTCGGTGGCCTTGACGTAGGCAAAGCGCGCGCCATTCGACCATGCGCTGCTCCAGTTGACGTTGCCCTGGTAGCCGCTGACATCCATGCCTTTCACCGAGGAGGTCATCGGCGTGATGATCATCGGGTGGCCGGGGATCTGCTGGCTGCCTTCGTGGATCCGGATCTGCGAACCCATGGGGTGGTCGTGGGTGACGATGTAGGTCGCGGTGGCCGGATCGATGCTCGGGTTGAGCTTTTCCAGCCAGTTCGGTGCCAGGCCCCGGGGCGTGGCTGAAGAGGAAGCGGCCAGCGTCGAATGCCCTGGCGCGGCGACGGCGGCCAGCGGCAGGACGAACAAGGCGGCGCCGACCAAACGCAGACTCGAACGGATGGACATGGGCATGTTTTCCGGCAAGGTGGCGGGAGGTTTTGACAGCACAACACCGCCCACTCTGCCATCGCCATGCGTGGCTTGCATTTTGCGATGCAGCACGCAGTTGCCTTGCCGACGTCACGCCGCGTGGGTGTCGCCGGCGTTGCGCCAATGCAAGCGCCCGAGGGCGTCCAGGCGTTCGATCACGTTGCGCAGGTCGCCGCTGGGTGGAATCGCCGCATCGGCGGGGATCAACGCCGCGCAGGCGCGATCGCGTCCTGCGTGCTTGGCGCGGTAGAGGGCGAAGTCGGCCAGCGCGATCGCCGCTTCGAGGTCGCCGGTGCGTTGCGGGTGGATCGGCAGGCTGGCGATGCCCACCGAGCAGGTCACGCCCAGGGCATGCTCGTCGTGGCCGCGGAAGTGCCTCGATGCCAACGCATCGCGAATGCGTTCGGCCAGCAGCAAGGCGGTTTCGACGTCCAGGCGGTGGGACACGATCAGGAACTCCTCGCCGCCCCAGCGCAGCACGTGGTCGTCGCTGCGGGTGCTGGCGCGCAGGATCTCGCCCAGTGCGACCAGGACCTCGTCGCCGCGGCCGTGGCCGAATTCGTCGTTGATGCGCTTGAAATGGTCGAGGTCGATCAGCAGCACCGCGCCGCGGCGTTCGCCTGTGCCGGCGACGGCGGCATCGTCGAAGGCGCGCCGGTTGGCCAGGCCGGTCAGGCTGTCGGTGCGCGAGAGTCGTTGCAGGCGACTATTGAGCGTCGCCAGCTCGGCGGTGCGCGCATCTACCGCGCGTTGCAATTCACGCGCGCGCCGGCGCAGCGCGGTGTTGTGGCGGAACACGCCGGCACCGGCCAGGAGCAGCAACACGGCCAGCCCAGCCAGCCGCACCGACCAGCGCTCGTACCAGTGCGGCACCACCTCGATCGACAGCGGGGTGACGTCCGCGCCCCAATCACCGAACGGCGCCCGCGCCTGCACGTGGAAGGCGAACGTCCCCGGCGGCAGGTGGGTGTAATAGGCGACCCTTCGCGTGCCGGCGTCGCGCCAGTGTCTGTCGTAGCCATCGAGCCGGTAACGGAACTCCAGGCGCGCCGAGTCCACCAGGCTCAAGCCGGTGTAACGGATGTCGATGTCGCGATTGCTTGCGTCCAGCCTGATCGGGGCCTGGCCGGAATATTCGCTGCCGCCGTTGCTGGCCTTTTCCACCAGTGCGGCCGGGGGCGCCAGAGGTGGCGGCAGGGCGGCGGTGTCCAGGCGAACCGCGCCGGCACTGGAGGCGAACCACAGGATGTTGCCCTCGCGCAGGCTGCGTCCGTCGCCGCCGCCGTTGCAGCAGCCGTAGCGACGTCCACCGCTGCCGCGCTGGCTGCCCTCGATCACGATCTGGCTGCGCAGATGCGCGGTCGTGGCGGGTGCGGCCGGATCGGGCAGGTCGCGCACGGCCAGTCGATACACGCCGTCGATGCTGGCCACGTACAGGTAATCGCCGACCACGTCCAGGGTCCAGCCGTTGTTGCTCGGCAGGCCTTCGGGCTTGCCGAGCAGACGCAGGTGGCCGTTGCGCCACACGCCCAGGCCGTGATCCATGGTGGCGATCGCCAGCAGGCCGGGCTTGAGCCACGCCAGGCGGGTGACGAACGCGGCGTCCAGCGCCCGTGTGCCCGGCAACCGCGTCAAGCGGTCGCCGTCGACCCGGAAGATGCCTGCCTCGGTACCGGCCAATGCGCTGCCGTCGGCCTGCGGCAACAGCGTGCGCATTTTTGCCGCCGGACTGCCATCGTGCGGCCCCACGGCCTGCAGGCGGGTGCCGTCATCGCGGAACAGCCCGTCCAGGGTGGCGATCCAGCGCTGGCCGCGTCCGGCCGGCTGCACGGCGGTGATGTCCGCGCCCGCAAGCGCGGCGAGCGCGGGCGGGGTCGTCACCGTGCCATCGCGCAGCAGGTGCAGGCCAGCGCCGCGGGTGCCGATCCACACCCCGCCATCGGGATCCGGGTCCAGGCTGTAGATCTGTGCGTTGCCCAGCAGGGCCGCGGTGGGCGGCGCCTGCAAGCTGCCGTCGGCGCCGACTCCGGCCAGGCCGTGGTTGGTGCCCAGCAACAGCGTGCCGTCCGGCTGGCGCAGCAGCGACCACACGAACGGGTCGGTCATGCCCTGACGCGCACCGATCCGTGACACCGCGCTGTTGCGCAGGCGCACCAGGCTCTGGGTGCGGCTGCCCAGCCACAGGCTGCCCTCACGGTCCTCGAAAATCGCCACGATCCACGGATGCGCGAACAGGTCCTGGGTGGCCACCGTCTCCCAGCGCCCGTCCGGGTAACGCCGCCGCAGGTGTTCGACACTGCCCACCCAGAGGTTGCCGTCGCCGTCCATGCGCAGGCTTTCGATCGCCTCGCCCGCTGCCGCCGGCACATCCGCCAGGGCGTGGTCGGGAAGGGTCATTTCCTTCAGGCCGGCGGGCGTGCCCAGCCACAGGCGGTCGCCCTCGCGGACGATCTGGCGCACCTTCAGGTCGGCATCGGGCAGGGCGATGCGCGTGGCGTGTCCTTCCTCCAGCCGCACGATCGCGCCCCGGCTGCCGACCCAGACGGCCGAGCCGTCGCGGGTCATGCCGTAGGCCGGCCCGTGCATCGTCGGCTCACGGCGCAGGCGCGCACCATCCACCGCATACAGGCCGGATTCGCTGGCGGCCAGGAGGCGCCCGGACTCGTCCTGGGCCAGGTCCAGGATCGCCACCAGCGGACCGTCGCTGGCGATCGCGTGGATGCTCCCGTCGCCGATCCACAGCACGCCGCGCGGGGTGCCGAACCAGACCTTGCCGTCGCTGGTGGCCAGGCTGGAGCTGGGCAAGGTGGTGTCCACGCCGCCGTGGTCGTGGTCGAACACCGTGAAATTCGCGCCGTCGAAGCGGGCGATGCCGTTCTGGGTACCGACCCAGAGGTAGCCGACGCGGTCCTGGGTGATGGTCGAGGCACTGATCTGCGGCAGGCCGGCATCGGTGCCCCAGGCGTCGAAGCGGTACTGTTCGAACGCGGCGTGCGGATCGAGCGCAAGTGCCGACCCGGCGGCCAGGGCCAGCAGGCTGAAGCAGAGCCTGGCGACGGCCCTGACCCACGGGCGCCGACAGGATGGGTCGACCCGATCCCGGGGGTGCTCACTCCGGATTGGCATCCGCCGATCTCTGCACGGGGCACGCTGGAAACGGGAGGGGTCGGGGGACATTCTGGCGGGGTGGCCGCCGGCGTCAACCGGCGCCGCGATCCGCTCGCTGATTCGTGCGTCGCGGCGGCACCTCGCGGCGCCTTGGCCGGCCACCCCCGAGTTGGCACAATGGCGGTTCGCTTCGGGAACTTGCATGTCCTATCTCGTCCTCGCCCGCAAATGGCGCCCTCGGCGCTTCGCCGAACTGGTCGGACAAGAGCACGTCGTGCGCGCGATCAGCAATGCGCTGACCACCGGCCGGGTCCACCACGCGTTCCTGTTCACCGGCACCCGCGGCATCGGCAAGACCACCATCGCGCGGATCTTTGCCAAGAGCCTGAACTGCGAGCGCGGGCAGGGCGCCGAGCCTTGCGGTGAGTGCTCGACCTGCCTTGACATCGATGCCGGGCGTTTCGCGGACCTGCTGGAGATCGACGCCGCGTCCAACACCGGCGTGAACGACGTCCGCGAGCTGATCGAGAACGCGCAGTACCTGCCTTCGCGCGGCCGCACCAAGGTGTACCTCATCGACGAGGTGCACATGCTGTCCAAGGCGGCCTTCAACGCGCTGCTCAAGACCCTGGAAGAGCCGCCGGACCACGTGAAGTTCCTGCTCGCCACCACCGATCCGGACAAGCTGCCGGTGACCGTGCTCAGCCGCTGCCTGCAGTTCAACCTCAAGCGCCTGGACGAGGCGCAGATCCGCGGCCAGATGGTCAAGATCCTCGACGCCGAGGGGCTGCCGGCCGAGCCCGGCGCGATCGCCCTGCTGGCCCACGACGCCGATGGCAGCCTGCGCGATGGCTTGTCCCTGCTGGACCAGGCCATCGCCTATACCGCCGGGCGGCTGGACGAGGCGGGCGTGCGCGCGATGCTGGGCACGGTGGACCGCGACCGCGTGGGTGCGTTGCTGGCGGCGCTCGCGGCCAGCGACGGCGCCGCGCTGATGGGTGAGGTCGAAGTGCTCGCGGGCTTTTCGCCCGATTACGGCCAGTTGCTCGATGCGCTGGCCACCGCCCTGCACAAGGTGCAATTGCGCCAGCTCGTCCCGGACCTGGAGGCGGGCGAGGGCGATGCGGACGGGATCGACGTCCCCACGCTGGCCAGCCATCTGGCGCCGGAAATGGTGCAGTTGTGGTACCAGATGGCGATTTCCGGTCGCCGCGACCTGCCGCTGGCGCCCAGCCCGCGCATCGGTTTCGAGATGAGCCTGCTGCGGATGCTGGCGTTCCGACCGCTCACGCAGCAGACGCAAGCCGAGCCGCCGCGCGCGCGGCCCGCACCTGCGGCAGTACGCACCCGCGATCCGGCCGCGCTGGCGCCAGCGTCCGTGACCAGCCCGGTGCGCGAGGAAGCCGCCGCGTCGGCGCCGCCGCGCGCGCCGGCACCAGCCGCGGCGCCGGCGACGCTGCGCGATGCCGGTCAATGGATGGCGCTGGTCGATGCGGCCGGGCTGCGCGGGCCGGTCCGCGACCTGGCCGCGCATGCCGGATTCGTGTCATACGCTGAGGGCACACTGAGCCTGACCCTGCCGGAGGATCTCGCGCACCTGCGCAGTCCGGGGCTGGTCGGCAAGCTGGCCGACGCCCTGTCCGGCCTGCTGGGCACGCAACCCAGGATCGCCTTCACTGCCGCCGACGCCGGGCAGGACACCGTGCGCGCCCGCGACGAGCGCGTACGCGACGAGCGCCAGGCCAAGGCCGAACGCGACTTCCACGACCACCCGGTGGTGCAGCGCTACATGCAGCAGTTCGGCGCCGGCCTGGTGGCCGGTTCCGTCCGCCCCGCCGACGACCCCTCGAAACCGTGAGGAACCCACGCCATGCGCGGAAACATCGCCCAACTGATGCAGCAGGCCCAGCGCGTCCAGGACAACCTCAAGCGCGTGCAGGCCGACCTGGCGAGCCTGGAAGTCGTCGGGCAATCCGGGGGCGGCAAGGTGACGGTCACCCTGACCGGCAAGTTCGATTGCCGCCGCGTGCGCATCGATCCGTCGGTGCTGGACGATGCGGACATGCTCGAAGACCTGGTCGTGGCGGCAATCAACGACGCCGTCGCCCACGCCAACGCCGAGGCGGCCCGCCGCACCTCCGAGGCGACCGCCGGCATGCCGCTGCCACCGGGCCTGGGCTTTTGATGCGCACCCCGATGCGCCTGTCGCCGTGGTGCCGCGCCTGCGCCGGCACGTGCCGCCGATGATGGCGATGCCGGCATGAGCGTTCCGTTGCTGGATCAGTTGATCGACGCCCTGCGTTGCCTGCCCGGGGTCGGCCCCAAGTCCGCCCAGCGCATGGCCTACCACCTGCTCGAACGCGACCGCGAAGGCGGGCGCCGCCTCGGCCTGCGCCTGACCGAGGCGATGGAGAAGGTCGGCCACTGCGCGCGCTGCCGCGACTTCAGCCAGGACGCGACCTGTGCGGTGTGCGCCAGCGCCAGTCGTGAGGTCTCGCAACTGTGCGTGGTCGAATCCCCGGCCGACCGGCTGGCGATCGAACAGGCGACCGGCTTTCGCGGCCTGTATTTCGTCCTGCAGGGCCGCCTGTCGCCGCTGGATGGCATCGGTCCGGCCGAGCTGGGCCTGGACAAGCTGGCCGCGCGGTTGGCGGAGGGCGAGGTGCGCGAGATGATCATCGCCACCAACCCCACCGTGGAGGGCGAGGCGACCGCGCATTTCCTCGCCCAGCTCGCGCGCCGGCATGCGGTGCGTCCGAGCCGGATCGCGCATGGCGTTCCCCTCGGCGGCGAACTGGAATACATTGATCGCGGTACCCTGTCCCATGCCTTCGGCAGCCGCAGCGAGGTTCCCGACTGATGAGTTCGCCGTCTCCAGAGCTTCTCCTCGCATGGCGCGCAGGTCATGGCGTGCCCGGCGTGAACTTCGCCCACGACGACCTCGTTACCCTGCTGGGCGGCGAGCACGCCGGCAACGTCGGCGCGGTGGTGACCATCCGGCAGCTCGAACCGGAGGTCGTGTACGACGTGGAGATCGACACCAACTTCATCGTCTCGGCCAGCCAGGCCGAGATCGCACTTGCCGACTGAAGGGCCGCGCGCGCCGATGACCGACACCGTGTTCGGCAAGATCCTGCGCGGCGAGATTCCGGCCGACTTCGTGTACCAGGACGAGGACCTGGTCGCGTTCAGGGACCTCCACCCGGTGGCGCCGGTGCATGTGCTGTTCGTGCCGCGCAAGCCGATCCCGACCCTGAACGATCTCACCCCCGAAGATGCCGTGCTGGTCGGCAAGCTGGTGCTGGCCGCTGCGGCCTACGCCAAGCGCGAAGGATTTGCGCAGGCCGGTTACCGCACGGTCTTCAACTGCAACCGCGACGGCGGGCAGACGGTGTACCACCTGCACCTGCACCTGCTCGGGGGCGGGCCGCTGCACGTCGGGTTCGGTTGACGCCGGCGCGCGGTCGGTCACCTTTTGCCACCGCCTGCCCACGGGCGCACACGGCAACATTCATCGCCGTACAATCGCGCGCCGCGTTGAAGGTTGGTGCGACGGCGACCTGTCAGTGCTTCTTCACCGACGCCAGGTACGCCTTCACCGCCGTCTCGAA
The DNA here is from genome assembly GCA_964640525.1 of uncultured Gammaproteobacteria bacterium. Lineage (GTDB taxonomy): Bacteria > Pseudomonadota > Gammaproteobacteria > Xanthomonadales > Xanthomonadaceae > SZAS-103. Next base: position 17,756 of record CAZXGS010000011.1, read on the forward strand.
TTCCTCGAGGATGCGCCGCAGGCCCATGATTGCGTCGGTTTCCGCCGAACTGGTGCGCGCGACGTCGGCGGCCCTGTCGCCGAGGATCTTCACCGCGTTGACGACGCGAGCGGTGCTCACGTGCTTGCGCACCTTTTTCAGGTTGTCCTGCAGCGAGGACAGCGCGCCCTGGCGGAACTGCGCCGAGCCGCCGGCCATGATCCAGCCGGTGTCGCGCATGACGTGGCCGAGCAGTTCGTCGAGGGTGGGTTCGGTCATGGCGCACGCTCGTCAACGTGGTTCGGCTGGGGGCATTGTAAGCACGCCCGCCGAATCGGCGAAACCGGTAAAGTGGCGGTTTGTCGTGGTGCGCGCGGCGGTGATCGCGCGGTCCACGTTCCCCGCCGGTCCGATGCAATGCCTGTGCCGTACTCGTTGAAGCCCTGGATCATCGCCGCGGCGTGCCTGCTGTCGTCGGCGAGTGCGCTCGCTGCCGGCGGCGGCGCGGTTTCGCCCACGGCCACCCCGATCCGCCATCTGGTGGTGGTGTACGGCGAAAACGTGTCCTTCGACCACTACTTCGCCACCTACCCGCGTGCGACCAACCCTCCCGGCGAGCCGCCCTTCCATGCCGCCGCCGACACGCCCTCGGTCGATGGCCTGTCCGGCTGGCTGCTCACGCGCAACCCGAACCGGCTCAACACCGGCAACGGTGCGGGCGCCATCGGGCCGTTCCGGCTCGACCGCAGCCAGGCCTTCACCGCCGACCAGGAACGTGGCTACGAGCCGGAGCAGGCCGCGTTCCACGCCGGCCTGATGGATCGGTTCCCGATGGCCGTGGGCCGGGCCGGCGCCGGCGCGCGCGGTGAACCGGCCGCGACCACCGGGCTGGTGATGGGTTACTACGACGGCAACACCGTGACCGCGCTGTGGAATTACGCCCAGCATTTCGCGATGAGCGACAACTCCTTCGGCACCACGTTCGGATCCTCGACGATCGGCGCGCTGAACCTGGTGTCCGGGCAGACCAATGGCGTGGCCTCCTGGCAGGCGTTGCCGCGCTCGGCCACCGTGGATGACGGCCAGGGCGGGCTGACCGTGGTCGGCGATCCGGACCCGCTGCACGATGTCTGCTCGCGGGCGGCGCAGGTGGCGATGGCCGGGCGCAACATCGGCGACCTGCTCAACGCCGCGCACGTAAGCTGGGGCTGGTTCCAGGGCGGATTCGATCTTGGCGCCACCAATCCGGACGGCAGTACCGGTTGTCGCCGCAGCACCGTCTCCCGGGTGAGCGGACGCGCGCATGTGGATTACGTGCCGCACCACGAGCCGTTCCAGTACTACGCATCCACCGCCAACCCGGCGCACGCGCGGCCGGCTTCGGTGGCGGCGATCGGACGTTCGGGCGATGCCGCCAACCACCAGTACGACCTGGAGGATTTCTACCGCGCCTTGCACGCAGGCAACCTGCCCGCGGTGTCGTTCATCAAGGCGCCGGCGATCCGCAACGGGCATGCAGGGTATTCCACGCCGCTGGACGAGCAGGCCTTCATCGTCCATCTGCTCAACCTGCTGCAGGAGCGCCCGGAGTGGAACGACACCGCGGTGATTCTGGCCTGGGACGATTCGGATGGATGGTACGACCACCGGATGTCGCCGATCGTGAACCAGTCCGGCAGCAACCTGGACAACCTCAGCGGGCGTTCGTGCGGAGACGGCGACAGTGCCTTGCCGGGCGTGTCCGCGCGTTCGCCGCATGCGCAGGGGCGGTGTGGCTACGGGCCGCGCTTGCCGCTGCTGGTGATCTCGCCGTGGGCGCGGCGCAATTTCGTGGATCACGCGATCACCGACCAGACCTCGATCCTGCGCTTCATCGAAGACAACTGGCTGCACGGCCAGCGCATCGGGCAGGGCTCGTTCGATGCCCTGGCCGGTTCGCTGGACAATCTGTTCGACTTCCATGCCGGGTGGGCGCGGCGCAATTCGGCGCGGCTGTTCCTGTCCGAAACCACCGGCGAGCCGCGCTGAACGCGGGCCGATGCATGATGGGCGTTTTTCGCGGAACCTGATCGGGGAGAAAGGCGATGGCGGCGTGTGTGCATTGCAAGGCGCCGATGGCAGAAGGCGCGAAGTTCTGCTCGGCGTGCGGCCAGCCGGTCGGCATGGAGGCCGTTTCCGGTGAAGGCGTGCATGCACGTCGTGCGGTGAGCGCGATCTTTGCCCACGTCCCGCATCCGCACATCCAGCGCCGTCGCAACCAGCCGCCGCGGCCGGCGCGCGCGCCCGCATCGGGTCATGCGCTGGCGCGGATCAACAACTACCTTGCGGTCAGGATCACCGATGCGGTCGGCACCATGTGGTGCGCCTATGCGTTCGCGGCCCTCGCGCTGGTCAGCCTGCCGGCAGCGGTCCAGGGTGGTGTCGCGCCCTTCATCCAGTGGCTGGCGCAGACCTTCATCCAACTGGTGCTGCTGTCGATCATCATCGTCGGCCAGAAGGTCGCCGGCGAGGCCAGCGACAAGCGCGCCATCGACACCTACAACGACGCCGAAGCGCTGCTGCACGAAGCGGTGCAACTGCAACATCACCTGGCAGCGCAGGACGCGCAGTTGCAGCATCTGGTGGATGAGCTGGCCGCGGTGAAGGCCGGCGAGCGCACCGCCAACGGCGCGGCGAACGATCGCCCGGCCTGACGCCATCGGCGCGCCGCACCGCCTTCGCGCGCGGTTGCCAAGGTCTGAATGGGCGGCGTAGGCTCGGCTGGACCACTGCGGGGGCGGTGGCAGTCCGGGGTCCGTGGACCCGAAGGGGAGGCGATGATCCGGGTGTTCCTGCTCGACGACCATGCGCTGGTGCGCACGGGTTTTCGGCTGATCCTGTCCCGCGAGACCGACATCGACGTGGTGGGCGAGGCGGCGTCCGGCGAGGACGCGTTGCCGATGATCCGCAAGCTCAAGCCCGACGTGGTGTTGTGCGATCTGCACCTGCCGGGCCTGAGCGGGCTGGAGGTGACCGACCGGATCGTGCGTGGCGCGGACCCGACGCGGGTGATCGTGGTCTCCGTGCAGGAGGACGGTCCATTGCCGAAGCGGCTGCTGGACGCCGGCGCCAGCGGCTACCTCGGCAAGGCCTGTCCGGCGGAGGAATTGTTGCGTGCGGTGCGCGAGGTCGCCCGCGGCAAGCGCTACCTTGGCGCGGAACTGGCGCAGAAGATGGCGCTGGGTGGCGGACATGGCGCTAGCCCGTTCGATGCCCTGTCCTCGCGCGAGTACGAGGTGGCGATGATGATCTGCCGCGGCTGCCGGCCAGACGAGATCGCGCGCAGCCTTAGCCTGAGTCCGAAGACCGTCTCCACCCACAAGACCAACATCCTGGACAAGCTCGGGGTGGACGACGCCATCACCATGGCGCGCCTGGCACAGCAGTACGGGCTGATCGATCCGCATTGACGCCGCGGCAGCCGAGGCGGCCGCCGTGCGTCACCTTCCATTCGACGACGCCATCGCCCGGTCACGAATGCTCAGTGGGTGCCGTCGGCTTCCTGTTTGGGCGGTTGCTCCGCGGGGGTGCCGATCGGCAGTGCCTGCTGTACCGGCGCGGCGGCTTGCTTGGCGACGTTGACCGTGGTGTTGGCCACCGCGGCGGGTGCTGGTGTGGTACCCGTCGCTGCGGTCGCGGGCACGGCGGGCCTGGGCGCGATCGGACGCGTCGCCTGATCGATCGACGCGCTGATGGCATCGCTCAGGCGCACCGGGCCAGCGGGCATCACCGGGGCGGGACGTGCAGGCACCGGTGTGCTGGCAGGCGGGCGGGTTGCCGCAGGGGCCGCGGCGGGCATCGCCGCCGCGGCAGCCGCTGGCGCGGAGGGCGCGACGGCAGGCTTCGGCGCGGCTTGTGCCGGCGGCGCTGGCGTCGCCGTTGGACCGGCCGCAGGCGGCGCGGTCGGCGGCGTGCCGACGGCCTTCGGAGCCGCAGCCGCGGCCGGGGCTGCCGCTGCGGTCGGGTTTGCCGCGACGGGCGTGGTCGCCGCGGTCGCTGGCGTGGCCGGGCTGGGTGTCGCGCTTGCCGCGGCGGGCGGGACCGTGGCGGGCTTGGGATCCGCGACAGGCGCCTGCGGTTTTGCGGTGACGGCCGCGGGCACGACCCCCGCAGGGTTCGACGCGGCGGGCGCAGGGCGCGCGGGAGCCGTGGTCGCTGGCGGCGCGGTCGGCGTGGGCTGCGTGGGACGGGGGGCGGCTACCGTTGCCGAAGCCGCGGGCGCGGGCGTCGCGGGTGCGGCGGGCGTCGATGCGCGTTGCGCTGGGGGCAAGGGTGCCGAAGCGGAGGGAGCCGTCACGGGCGCGGTGCTGGTGCCCGGGGTGCCGGTAGGCGTGGACGCAGCCACCGGACCGGCGTTCGCTTGACTCGGCGTCCGGGGTGCGGCGGCGGGGGTCGTCGCAGGTGCCGACGTGGCTGGCCTGGTCACCATCGAATCAGCGCCCGCCGGCACCGGTGCCGCAGGTGTGGTCGTTGGCTGGGCCGTAGACCTCGGCGTCGTTGCGGTGGCAGCAGCGGCCGGTGCGGTCGGTGCGGTCGCAGCGGTTGCCACGGGAGCCGGTGCCACGGGAGCGGCCGATGCTGGAGCAACCGTCGCTTGCGGCGCCGTCGTTTGCGCCGCCGTTGCCTGCGCCGCGGGTACCGCCGCCGGAGTTGCCGTCGGCTGCGGCATCGTCGGGGCTGGCGCGGGCATGCGTGCGGCCTGGTCGCCCACGCTGGCGCCGGAAGCGGCGGCAGGCTTGGGTGGTGTTGCCGTCGATGTGGTCATGGGCGCGCCGACCGACGCCTGCGGGCGTGCGGGCAGCGGCATCGTGCTCACCACGGGCGCTGCAGCCGAGGCTTCCAGTTCCTCGCCCTCGTCCTCGTCGTCCAGATCCAGTGCAGTGACCGAGGTTCCGGCCTCGCCCGTGGTGGCGGCGCCTTCCTCGGGACGCCGACGCCGACGCCCGCCGCGACGACCGCGGCGACGTCGCGCGGAACCGGTGCCCTGCGCCCCCTCGCCGTTGGGCGCCGCGGTGTCCGCGGCGACGCCTTCGGCGGCCGGCGTCGCCGTGGCTGCTGCGGTCGTGGCCGACGTGGTGACGGCTGCTGCAGTCGTGGCCGGCGTGGTCGCCGCTGGTGCGGTCGTTGCGGACGCGGCCGTGGTGGACGCGGTGGCCGGGACGCTCGTCGCTGGCGTGGCCACCGGCGCGGCCGTTTCGGGCGGGAGCTTGGGGCGTGCCGTTGCTTCCACGCCCTGCGGCGTCGCGCCCTGGCGCGGCGCGGCCTGGTCCTGCGGCCGCTCGGCGCCCGCGGCGCGTGCGCGTGGTTCGCCCGCACCGCGCTGCTCACCCTGCGCCTGGCGCGGCTGCTGCGACCTGCCGCCCTGCGCTTGACCGCCCTGACGCTGCCCGTGGCCGGGCCGGCGCTCGCCGTTGCGGCCCTGTTGCTGCTCGCGCGGCGGCCGCGCGTCACGGCCGGAAGCGGGCTGTTGCGGCCTGGGGGCCGGCGTCGGGTTCACCTGCGCGGGAGCCGCCGTCGGCATCGGCAGCGGTGCCGCGGTTCCCTGCGCTGCCGCTTCCGGATGCGGCTTGCCGCCGAACAGGCTCAGAAATCGCTTGACGATCCCGCCGTGCGGCTTGGGCGCGACCATGATCGGTGCCGGCGTCGTCACCGGCAGCGGCGCCGGCAGCGGTTCCGGCGCGGCCGCCGGGGCGTGCCGCGGCGCCTGGCGGACGCGGGACACCGGCTGCGGCTCGGCCTCGCCCTCGCGTACCGGTGCCGGCGCGATCGGCTGCACGCGGGTCACCGCCGGTGGCGGGATGTTGAGGTTGTTCTTGGTCAGCGCGTGCACGGTCTGCTTGCGCTGGCTGCCGCGCTGGTAGCTGGGCTTGCCCGACTCCTCGCCCAACTCGTTGCCGCGCAGGCGGCTGACCTCGAAATGCGGGGTCAGCATCTGCTCGTCGGCCACGATGATCACCGGCGCGTCGTGGCGCTGCTCGATCTCGATCAGCGCGCGGCGCTTTTCGTTGAGCAGGAAATTGGCGATCTCCGCCGGCGCCTGCACCAGCACCTGGCCGGTGTTTTCCTTCATCGCCTGCTCTTCCACCAGGCGCAGGATCGACAGCGACAGCGATTCCACGCTGCGCATGCGGCCGTGGCCCTCGCAGCGCGGGCACACCACCTGCGAGGACTCGCCCAGCGACGGGCGCAGCCGCTGGCGCGACATCTCCAGCAGGCCGAAACGCGAGATGCGGCCGATCTGGACCCGCGCGCGATCGTGCTTGAGGGCGTTCTGCAGGCGGTTCTCGACCTCGCGCTGGTGCTTGTTGGAGGCCATGTCGATGAAGTCGATCACCACCAGCCCGCCCAAGTCGCGCAGGCGCATCTGGCGGGCCACTTCCTCGGCCGCCTCCAGGTTTGTGTTGAACGCGGTTTCCTCGATGTCGCCGCCCTTGGTGGCGCGCGCTGAGTTGACGTCGATCGCGGTCAGCGCCTCGGTCGCATCGACCACGATCGAACCGCCCGAGGGCAGCCGCACGGTGCGCTCGTAGGCGTTCTCGATCTGCGACTCGATCTGGAAGCGGTTGAATAGCGGGGTGGTGTCGGTGTACTGCTTGAGCTTGCGCAGGCTGGCCGGCATCACCTGCTGCATGAATTCGCGGGCTTCGTGGTACATCGCCTCGTTGTCGACCAGCACCTCGCCGATGTCGGCGCGCATGTAGTCACGCAGGGCGCGGATGATCAGCCGCGATTCCTGGTAGATCAGGAACGGGGAAGGTTTCGACAGGGCTGCGTCGGTGATCGCGCGCCAGACCTGCAGCAGGTAATCCAGGTCCCACTGCAGTTCTTCGGCGTCGCGGCCGACGCCGGCGGTGCGGATGATGATCCCCATGTCCTCGGGGATGGTCAGGCAATCCATCGCCTCCTTGAGGGCGGCGCGGTCATCGCCCTCAATCCGCCGCGACACCCCGCCGGCGTTGGGCGAATTGGGCATCAGCACCATGTAGCGGCCGGCCAGCGAGATGTAGGTGGTCAGCGCGGCGCCCTTGTTGCCGCGCTCCTCCTTCTCGACCTGGACCACGACTTCCTGGCCCTCGCGCAGCAGCTCCTTGATCCCGGCCTTGTCGGGATTCAGGCCCTCGGCGAAGTAGTCGCGGGAGATTTCCTTCAGCGGCAGGAAGCCGTGGCGGTCGGCGCCGTACTCGACGAACGCCGCTTCCAGAGAGGGTTCGAGCCGGGTGATGCGGCCCTTGTAGATGTTGGACTTGCGTTGTTCCTTGGAGGCCTGTTCGATGTCGATGTCGTACAGATTCTGGCCGTCCACGATCGCCACGCGCAGTTCTTCCGCCTGCGTGGCGTTGATCAGCATGCGCTTCATTTGTGTATTCCTCACGCGCTCTACCGCGAGGAACGCCGGGGGCTTGCGCCCTGCAATCCGTCCCGCCGCCGTCGCCTTTCGGGCATCGGGCCAGCCGGGTGATCTCCAGCGCTGCAGACCACGCGGCGAACCGCACGGGAGCGCTTGTTGCAATGTGGTAGGTCCGCCGGGATGGGTTCCGTCGGGCTGGCCGGCGAATGGCGCCGGGCGATGGCGTCCTATCGAAACGTCGTACCATGTCGCCTGGCGACGCTGGCGGCGTTGTTCCGATGGCGCGGGATCGAGGTTCCGATCCTGAGCAAAATCAGGACGTTTTCGCTGGGCCCGATTGTATCAGACCGGATCGATTCCGTAACCGACCCTGCAATGACCGCCCCAACCCAAGGATCTGCGGTCCGTACCGCCACCGTCCCCGACGACCGCGACGGCCAGCGGCTGGACAATTTCCTGCTCGGCCAGCTCAAGGGCGCCCCGCGCAGCCTGATCTACAAGCTGGTGCGCAGCGGCCAGGTGCGGATCAACGGCAAGCGCGCCAAGCCCGACAGCCGGCTGGAGGGCGGCGACCTGGTGCGGATTCCGCCGGTCACGCTGGCCGAACCAGGCCAGAAAGTGGCCGCCCCGGCCGGGCTGCTGGACCGGCTGGCGGCGGCCATCGTGTTCGAGGACGAGCGCCTGTTGGCGCTGAACAAGCCCAGCGGGGTGGCCAGCCACGGCGGCAGCGGGATTTCCGTCGGCGCGATCGAGGCGCTGCGGCAGTTGCGGCCGCAGCAGGAGCTGGAACTGGTGCACCGGCTGGATCGCGACACCTCCGGCCTGCTGGTGGTAGCGAAAAAGCGTTCGGCGCTGACCGAACTGCAGGCCATGTTGCGTGAGGACGACGACCGTGTGCGCGGCATCCGCAAGCGTTACCTCGCGTTGTTGGTCGGTCGGCTGGCCGGGGAGAGTTTCACCGTCGATGCGCCGCTGGACATCGGCCTGCGCCAGGGCGGGCAGCGCCACGTCCGCGTCGCGCCGGGCGGAAAACCTTCGGTCAGCCACTTCCATCTGATCGAGCGCCGCGGCGGCCACAGCTATGTAGACGTGCGGATCGACACCGGACGGACCCACCAGATCCGCGTCCACGCTGCCCACCTGGGCCATCCGGTCGGCGGCGACGACAAGTACGGCGATGCGCTGGTCAATCGGCGGCTGAAGGAACAGATCGGGCTGCGGCGGTTGTTCCTGCACGCGGCGACGCTGGAGTTCGCCCTCGACGGCGGCAAGCGGCCTTATCTGCTGAACGCGCCGCTGGCCGGGGATCTGGCGGCGGCGCTGGATCGGCTGGGCTGAAGCAGCGCACCACGGGAACATCTGAGCAGGTGGATCCCGTTCGTGGTGAGCCTGTCAAACCATGAACGGAATCAACGATTTACGGTAGCAAACCGGTAGGGTTTTCGGCTTGTTCAGACGTTCCCGAGGCGGTGGCACCTACCAGCGGATGAATTCGATGGTGCCATCGACGATCGGATCCGGCGGGTTGAACTCCTGTTCGTACTTCGAGGAGATCGCGACTCGGCCCGGGCCGGTGAGCCTGAGCCAGACGTGGCGGTTCACATAGCGGTTGCCGAAGATCGAAATTTTCGCATGCGGGTACTCCGCGGTCAGCCACGTGCCCACGTGCAGGTCACGGTACAACAGCGCGTCGGGTTTGACGTACACCTTCTCGCCGGGTTGCAAGTCGCGGAACATCGTGTTGCCTGGTGAGTGGAGCAGCAACAATCCAGGCTCGTTCGGCGCGTGAAAGACGTCGTCGTACTGGCCCAGCGGGTACTCGGTCTCCCGTTCATCGCCATCGCTGGTCTTGAAGTACAGGTTGTTGGCGGTCGGCGTGTAAGTCACCGAGTCGGTCGCGGCGAGGAAGCAATGATCGCGCACCCACATGCTCTTGCCCTTGTCCAGCGGCAGCGCCACGATTTCGCCCGGATGGTTGTCCGACAACGCCACATGCCCCGGCCCGGTCGCCTCCAGCTGGAAGTTTTCCATGTGCGCAAGCAGGCGCGTGAAGAACGACTTGCCATCCTTGTAGTTGGCCAGCTTGACGGTCGATTCGACGAACGTGAGCTTGTGGTGCGAGAACCAGATGCGATCGCCAGGGTGCAGGTTGAAGTCCGCGACCGGGACGAACGAGCCGGCGATCTGAACGTGGGAGCGGCCGAACTGGATTTGCGCCATGTCTGCGGCGCCGGGCAACTCTTCCCAACCTGAATCGGAGACGAGCTGCTGCACTTTCGCCGGAGCGCCGCAGGTGCGGCAGGTTGCGCGCTCGCTCAGCGGCCCGGTCATCCGGCAGTAGGGGCAGGGGTAGGCGTCCACCGAGCCGGGCGTGGTTTGGGTGTTCATCACGGCCTTCTCATTCGGTGAGGTGGTGGTGGTACATCGACTGGATGCCGACCCGTCCAGGCCCGGTGAGTTGCGCCATGTACAGCTTCGAGAACAAGCCCGTCTTCACGCCCGGTACCGGAACGGTGTCGAGCTTGACCGTGGAATCCTTGTAAAGGAATTTGCCCGCCTCGACGAGGATCGTCTCACCGGCACCGAGGGTGCGCTGGAGCACGTCGCCGTTGCCGTGCAGCATGAGCATGCCGGGTTGCGCCTGGGTGATGAAGCGATCCAGGTACATGCCGTTGCCGCCGTGCAGGAGGTTGACCAGGCCTTTGATGCGGATGAAGGAATAGGTGACGCTGTGGGAGGCGAGCAGGAAGGCATGCTCGCGCACGTCCAGTTCCATGCCCGGATGGATGGGCATCACCACCAGTTCGCCGGGCGCGTCGCGGGAGAAGGCGATCCGCCCGGGCCCGCTCGCGTGCAGCACCGAATACGGCATGCCGTGCGCGCGCCGATTGCCCGGCAAGGTGTACTGTTTCAGCGGGACATGCGGCTCCTTCCAGAGCATCGTGTGCTGTTCGTAGTAGACCGAGTCGCCTTGTTGCAACGCGATCTCCGCGACCGGCACGTACTTGCCTTCGACCTGCAGCGTCGAATTGCCGAACTTGAATTCCTCCATGTCCTTCAGGCGCGGCGCCTCGCGCCAACCCGAGTCGGAAACCTTGTCCTTGGCGTCCAGCGGAGCGGCGCAAGACGCGCACTGCAGTGCGTTGGCCGCGTTGTTCATCCGGCACCACGAGCAGACGATCACTTCCACTGTATTCCCCTCCCCAAGGTGATCCGCGCACGGGGCGCGATTGCGGCAGACCGGCTCCGCGGGCACGACGTGAAAAGCCAGCCGCCGCGAGCAACCATACTCCGGCGACGTTAAATCGAAAAAATGTCCTGGGTCGCGAAGCATGGAAAAAGCACGCCGGCAGCGTTTCATTCCCGCCGCAGGCTGGCCTTGCGAGAACGTGGACAAAAAATTCCGAATTGCCATCCGAGCCGCCGCGGACGCTGGATCCGCTGGCGCAGGCATCGCGTGGCCACGCGCTCAGCCAGCGAGCAGTTGTTCGACCTTGGCCGCGCAGATGAAATCGTTCATCGACAAGCCGCCCACGTCGTGGGTCGAGTAGCGCACCACGCAGCGGTTGTAGTGGACACCGAGGTCCGGATGATGGTCCTCGCGGTGGGCGATGAAGGCGAGCGCGTTCACGAAGGCCAGGGTCTGAAAATAGTTCTCGAACGCGCAGGTCTTGCTGATCGCGGCACCGTCCTCGATCAGCTCCCAACCTGACAGCAGCCCCAGCAGTCGATCGACGTCGGCGCTCGGCAGCTTGTGGGCGGCGCCCTTGAGCGGACGACAGTGGGACTCGTGGAGGTCGGCGCGCGCGTGGGTCGGCTTGGTCATGGTTTCGGGGCCGTGCGGGGGGAGGCGTAGAATAGCGCCATGCCTGCCACCATCGCATTCGAGCTGACCCCCGCCGCGCAGCGCCACTTCGCCCGCCTGATGGCCAGCCAGGGCGGCGACGCGGCCGGCATCACCCTCACCGCCGTCTATCCGGGCACCCCGTCCGCCGATGCCAGGCTGGCCTTCTGCGACGCCGCCGAATTGCGCGGCGACGAGTGGACCTTGCGTTGCGAGGGCTTCGCCCTGTACGTGGATGCCGACAGCACGCCGTGGTTCGACGGCGCGCGCATCGACTTCGTCGAGGGCAACGGCGGCGGCCAGCTCAACATCAAGGCGCCGCGGCTCAAGGGCCAGCCACCCGCGGCCGATGCCGATCTGGCAGAGCAGGTGCGCTACCTGATAGAAGCCGAGGTCAATCCCAAGCTGGCCTCGCACGGTGGCCGGGTGGCACTGGAGGCGATCAGCGCCGATGGCTTCGCGGTGCTGCGCTTCGGCGGCGGCTGCCACGGCTGCGGCATGGTTGACGTGACCTTGCGCAACGGCATCGAGCAAACCCTGCTGGCCAAGCTGCCGCAACTGCGCGGCGTGCGCGATGCCACCGACCATGCCAGCGGCGCGAAACCGTATTACCGGCACGGCTGAGCCGGGCGTGAACCGGCACCGCGGGCCAACCGTGATTTAACGGATTGTTGACCGGCCAGCCGCTAGCCTCTCGCGCTCACGGACGGAACCGAGCGCTTGGCGAGCATCGACGCATTTCTTGAATGGGGCGAAGCGCTGGCTGAGTCCAGGCCGCTTCGACGCGAGTCGTTGCGGCGACTGGGCACGCAGCGCGCAGTCCCCGGCGGGTCGCAGGCGCCCAGCGGCGACCGCGTGATCGCCAGCGTCATTGGCATCGTGCTGCTGGTGCTGGTGTTCGTGGCGCTTGCGGCGGCGATGCTGCCGAGCCCGATCACGGCCATGGGTGCGGATACGCCGTTGCTGATCAGCATCCTGCCGCCGCCCGCGGTCGTCGTCCCGCGCATCGTGCTGCCTCCGCCCGTACCGGTGACGCCGAACGCGCTGCCGGCGCCCACCACCGCGCCACGCGAGCTTCGCACGCGCAGGGTGCCGCCAGCACCGGCACGGTCGCATCCGATGGCCCTGCAAGCGGTAGCGTTGCCGCCGCCGCCGGCGCCGGCTCGCCTGAACCTCTACCGCCGCGACGGCGAATTGCAATTGCCGCCCCAGCCACCACCCAAACCCCGTGACCTGCTCGGTGAGCGCTCGTTCGGTCGCCAATTGCCGGGCTCGGACGATCCGCATCGCGCAGGTTTTGCCTTCGACACGCGTTCGCGCCCGAAAAAGGCCGCCCAGGCCGCGCTGATGGTCATCAACTTCATCACCGGTGGGCCTGGCCCTGATCCGTGCGACGCCCTGCGCCAGCAAATGACCGATCTGGACCATCCATCGCGGATGCAGGAGGCCGACGATCGTTACGCGCAACACTGCCAAGGACGTTGATGTACGGCTGAGGTGACGATTGGACTGCGCGTCTGCCCGGCGCGTGCGGGAGTCCGAGGGCCTCGGGCCTCGAAGTGTCGTCGGTGTGGACGCCGTGCAGTGCCGTGGAAGCTGGAAAGCGGCTTGCGGGCGTCGATTCGGCGTTCCGGCGGCAGCAGCGACAACGACCGGGCCCCGCACGCGCGGGGCCCGGTCGTTGTCGCGGAGATAGCCTGCGATCTATTTCTTCTTCAAATGGCTCAGGTCGTGCAGCTTGCCTGGCAGCCTGGAGATGTAGGCCGTGATGTCGTCGATGTCCTGGTCGGACAACGGCGAGGCCATGCCCTGCATGATCGGGTTGGTGCGGTTGCCGGACTTGTATTCGTGCAGGGCGCGGGCGAGGTAGTCCTGGTACTGGCCGGCAAGACGAGGGTACTGGCCATCGGCTTCGGCGTTGAAATCGTTGCCGTGGCAGGCCATGCAGGGCTTGGCCTTGTTGGCACCGGCGACCGGATCGCCCTTGGCAAGGGCGGTGCCGGCGAGGGCGGCGAGCAGGCAGGTGGCGAGGGCGCGCGCGATCAGGGAGGGCGTCGGCTGGGTCATCGGTAGGTTCACTTTTCGGCCGAGGTGCCGACGGTGGACAGGTAGGCGGCGATGTTGGCGATGTCCTGGTCGGAGAAGCTCTCGGCCTGGGCGCGCATGGTCGGATGGCCGCGGCCGTGCTTCTTGTATTCGGTCAGCGCGTTGACGATGTATTGCTCGTTCTGGCCGCCGAGCTTGGGGACGTGGTAGTTCGGGTAGGCGTTGGTGTAACCCTCCACACCGTGGCAGCCGGTGCAGGTGCCTACCAAGGCCTTGCCGGCGACCGGGTCGCCCTTGGCGAAGGCGGGCAGGGTGGCGGCCAGCGCGAGGGCGGCGACGAGCGGGACGGCGGGCTTCAGGCGGGCAGGGATCATCGCATGGGGTCGTCGGCTACGGACAAGCGCGAAGTATAGCCTGACTGGGATCAATTCCCGCCAGCCCGGGACGTGCTAGCCGGGTGCAACGCTCTGCAGGCTGCCGGCGTCCAACCGGACCTCCGTCGCCGCGGCCATCGCATACGGCACAGGCGCCGTGCCGACCGCATATGCCAAGGGTCATGGTGACTTCACGCACGCGCCCGGCCACGTCACCAAGCGCAATATCACCCACGCTCGGATTCGTCCGGGCGCGACAGGTGTTATACATAAATACGACACTAAGATTTGACGCTGTCGACCACTTTCCTCACCGAGTCCCCGATGACCCATTCTTCCTTCCCCGATTCGTCTCCCCGCCGTCGCCCCCACGTCTGGCTGCTTGCGTCGCTGCTGTCGCTGGGCCTGGTGCTGGCGTTGCCGGGCTGCAAGCGCGCCGGCAGCGCCGACGCGCACGCGGCATCGACCGCCACCGACGCCAAGGGCGGCAAGAGCGGCAAGGTCAGCGATGCGGTGCCGGTGGAAGTGACGGCGGTGTCGCGGCGGGCGATTTCGGCCAGCTACAACGGCACCGCGGCGCTGGATGCGCCCGACGAGGCGCAGGTGATCGCCAAGACCTCGGGCATCGTATTGCAGTTGATGACCGAGGAAGGCCAACACGTGCGCAAGGGTCAGGTGCTGGTAAAGCTCGACTCCGAGCGCCAGCGGCTGGGCGTGCAGCAGGCACAGGCGCAGGTGGACAAGCTGGCTGCCAACTACGCGCGCTCGCAGAAGCTGGCGGCGGCCAAGCTGGTCAGCGCCTCGGACAACGACCAGATCAAGTACGACCTCGCCAATGCCCGCGCCGCGCTCGACATGGCCAGGCTGGAGCTGTCCTATACGGACGTGGTGGCGCCGATTTCCGGCGTGGTCGCGCAGCGCTCGATCAAGGTCGGCAATTTCGTGCAGATCAACTCGCCGATCATCCGCATCGTCGATGACAGCGTGCTGCAGGCGACCCTGAACGTGCCCGAGCGCGAGCTGTCCAAGTTGCGCGCCGGGCTGCCGGCGACGATGGAACTGGACGCGCTTCCGGGCAAATCGTTCAAGGGCGTGGTCGATCACATCGCGCCGATGATCGACGCTGGCAGCGGCACCTTCCGGGTGGTGTGCCGGTTCGCCGGCGACGGCGTGTTGCAGCCGGGCATGTTCAGCCGCATCCGCATCGACTACGACCGCCACGCCAACGCGCTGGTGGTGCCGCGGGTAGCGCTGCTGGAGGACAGCGGCGACCCGGCGGTGTTCGTGGTGCGCGGCGGCAAGGCGGTGCGGGTGCCGGTCGCGGTGGGCTACACGGAAGGCCAGTGGGCGGAGATCCGTACCGGCCTGCAGCCCGGCGATGCAGTGGTCACCGCCGGCAAGACCGCGCTGCGCGACGGCAGTACGGTGACCGTGATCGCTGACGTGGCGGCGTCCCAGGCGGCCACCGCTGCCACCAGCATGGCTGCGGACTGAAGGGGCGCTGCCGATGAATCGCTCCGGCTCGTTCAACCTGGTCGAGTTCGCGACCCGCCGCCGCGTGACCATCGCGATGGTCACGCTCACCTTCGTGCTGTTCGGCCTGATCGCGCTCGGCGACCTCAAGGTGAATCTGCTGCCGGACATGAGCTACCCCACGCTCACCGTGCGCACCGACTACGAGGGCGCCGCGCCGGCCGAGGTGGAGACGCTGATCTCCAGGCCGGTGGAGGAAGCGGTCGGCGTGGTCAAGGGTCTGCGCCGGCTCAAGTCGGTCTCGCGGATGGGCGAATCCGATGTCGTGCTCGAGTTTGCCTGGGGCACCGACATGGACAAGGCCGGGCTGGACGTGCGCGACAAGCTCGACGTGGTGCAACTGCCGACCGACGCCAAGCCGCCGGTGCTGCTGCGCTTCAATCCATCCACCGAGCCGATCATGCGCCTGGTGCTCGCGCCCAAGGGCAAGGCGAGCAACGCCACCGACGCGATGGCGCGGCTCAACGGGCTGCGCCGGTACGCCGACGAGGATCTCAAGAAGCGCCTGGAATCGGTCAGCGGCGTGGCCGCGGTCAAGGTCGGTGGCGGACTGGAAGATCAGATCGAGGTCGACATCGACCAGCAGAAGCTGGCCCAGTTGCACCTGCCGATCGACACCGTCATCAACCGCCTCAAGCAGGAGAACATCAACGTCTCCGGCGGCCAGGTGCAGGAGGGGTCGCAGCGATTCCTGGTGCGCACGGTCAACCAGTTCGCCTCGGTGGATGCGATCGCCAACATGCTGGTCACCACCCAGGCGGCAGGCAATGCGGCCCAGCAGGATGCGATCGCGCAGATGGCACGGGTCGCCGCGGCCACCGGCGACGCCAGCGCGATGGCCGCGGCCGCCGACGTGCAGTCCAACAGTTCAGGGGCCGGGGCTTCCGCGGGCGGCGGCATGCCGATCCGCCTCAAGGACGTGGCCACAGTCCGTCAGGGCTACAAGGAGCGCGAGGGCATCATCCGCCTGGACGGCAAGGAAGCGGTCGAGGTGGCGATCTACAAGGAGGGCGACGCCAACACCGTGGCCACCGCCGACGCAGTGAGCAAGCGGCTGGCGCAGATCGCCCCGCAGGTGCCCAGGGACGTGAGCATCACCACCTTTGACGACCAGTCGCAGTTCATCCGCCACGCCATCCACGACGTGAAGATGGATGCGGTGATCGGCGGCCTGCTGGCGGTGCTGATCATCTTCCTGTTCCTGCGCGATGGCTGGAGCACGTTCGTGATCGGGCTGTCGTTGCCGGTGTCGATCATCGCCACGTTCTTCTTCATGGACCAGTTCCACCTGAGCCTGAACGTGATGTCGCTCGGTGGCTTGGCGCTGGCGACCGGACTGGTGGTGGACGACTCGATCGTGGTGCTGGAATCCATCGCCAAGGCGCGCGAGCGCGGCATGGGCATGCTGGAAGCGGCGATCGCCGGCACCCGCGAGGTCAGCATGGCGGTGATGGCCTCCACCCTGACCACGATCGCGGTGTTCCTGCCGCTGGTGTTCGTCGAGGGCGTGGCTGGACAACTGTTCCGCGACCAGGCGCTGACGGTGGCGATCGCGATCGCGATGTCGCTGCTGGTGGCGATGACCTTGATTCCCATGCTCAGCTCGCTGCGCGGGCGACCGCCGCTGGCGTTCCCCGAGGAAGCCGCGCACCCGCGCTGGGAACCGACCTCGGCGCTGGGCAAGCCGGTGGCGATGGCCGGGCACGGTGTCGGCGCCGGCGTACGCGGTTCGTTCTTCGGCATCGCCTGGTTGCTGGTGCGGATCTGGCGCGGAATCAGTGCGGTGGTCGGGCCGATCATGCGCCGTGCCAGCGACTTGGCGATGGCGCCCTACGGCCGCGCCGAGCGTGCCTATCTGCGGATCCTGCCGGCAGCCCTGCAGCGGCCCAAGCGCGTCGTGCTGATCGCGCTGCTGGCGTTCGCGGCGAGCATGGCGCTGGTGCCGATGCTCGGCGCCGACCTGCTGCCGCAGTTGGCGCAGGACCGCTTCGACATGACCATCAAGTTGCCGCCGGGCACGCCACTGCGCAGCACCGACGAGTTGGTCGCGCAGGTCCAGCGGGAACGCGCCGGTGATCCTGGCATCAAGGAACTGTACGGCGTCAGTGGCACCGGCACGCGGCTGGATGCCAACCCCACCGAGTCGGGCGAAAACATCGGCAAGGTCACGGTGGTGATGGCGGGCGGCGGCAGCGCGAAGCTCGAAGCGGCCGAGACCGAACGCCTGCGCAAGACCATGGCCGGCTATCCGAACGCGCAGGTGGACTTCAAGCGGCCCGAGTTGTTCGGTTTCGCCGCGCCGCTGGAGATCGAACTGTCCGGCCCGGACTACGCCACCATCGAGCAGGCCGGCCGGCGCATGGCGAAGATGCTGCGTGCCAACCACCATTACGCCGACGTCAAGTCCACCGTGGAGCAGGGTTTCCCCGAGATCCGCATCCGCTTCGATCAGGACCGCGCCGCTGCGCTGGGTTTGACCACGCGCCAGATCGCCGACTTGGTGGTGAACAAGATCAAGGGCAACGTCGCCACCACCTACAACTTCCGCGACCAGAAGATCGACGTGCTGGTGCGCGCCAGCCAGGCCGACCGTTCCTCGGTCGACGCGATCAAGCGCCTGATCGTCAATCCCGGCAGCGCCAACCCGGTGACGCTGGATGCGGTGGCGGACGTGCAGCAGACCCTGGGTCCGAGCGAAATCCACCGCGCCGACCAGGTGCGGGTGGCGGTGGTCTCGGCCAACCTGCGCGGCATCGACCTCGGCACGGCCATCGAGGAAGTCAGGCAGATGGTCGTCAACGACCCGCTGGGCGCAGGCGTGGGCATGCACCTGGGCGGGCAGGGCGAGGAACTGGACGCCTCGATCCGCTCGCTGCTGTTCGCCTTCGCGCTGGCGATCTTCATGGTTTACCTGGTCATGGCCTCGCAGTTCGAGTCGCTGCTGCACCCGTTCGTGATCCTGTTCACCATCCCGCTGGCGCTGGTTGGCGCGGTGCTGGCGCTGTTCCTGACCCATTCGCCGGTCTCGGTGGTGGTGTTCATCGGCCTGATCCTGCTGGTCGGGCTGGTGGTGAAGAACGCGATCATCCTGATCGACAAGGTCAACCAGTTGCGCGAGGAGGGCATGCCCAAGCGGCAGGCCCTGGTCGAGGGCGCGCGCTCGCGGTTGCGGCCGATCATGATGACCACGCTGTGCTCGCTGTTCGGCTTCCTGCCGCTGGCGATCGCGGTCGGAGAGGGCGCCGAGGTGCGCTCGCCGATGGCGATCACGGTGATCGGCGGCTTGCTGGTGTCCACCATGCTCACCCTGGTGGTGATCCCGGTGGTGTACGACCTGCTCGACCGGCGCGCGGATGCGTATTACCTGGCCCGCGGCGCGCGCCAGCGCCAGGCCGGCGGCGAGGGCGATGCCGCCAGCGGTGAACGGACGGGCGAACCGGCATGAGCGTCGCGGAGTTCAGCCTCAAGCGCCCGGTCACCACCACGATGTTCTTCATCTCGTTGGTGGTGATCGGCCTGATCGCTGCGCTGCGCCTGCCGCTGGAGGCCATGCCGGACATCTCCGCACCGTTCATCGACGTGTATGTGCCGTACACCGGTTCCACCCCGGCCGAGGTCGAGCGCACCATCCTGCGCCCGTCCGAGGAAGCGCTGGCGACGATGAGCGGCGTCGAGCACATGTATTCGCAGGCCGACGCCAACGGCGCCAACATCTTCATGGAGTTTTCGGACTGGTCGCGCGACATCGGCATCGCCGCCTCGCAGGCACGCCAGCGCATGGACGGCATCCGCGACCAGTTGCCCTCGGACGTGCAGCGCTACCTCGTGCAGAAGTTCTCCGCGTCCGACCAGGCCGTGCTGCAGGTGCGCATGGCCGGCCGCAAGGATCTGAGCAAGGACTACGACCTGATCGATCGCGAGTTCGTGCGCCCGATTGAGCGCCTGCCCGGGGTGGCCAAGGTCGAGGTGTCCGGCGCGGCGCCCAACGAGGTGGAGATCGCCATCGACCCGGACCGCCTGACCGCGCACGGGATCAACCTCAACGATCTGGCGGCCAAGCTGCGGGCGGTGAACTTCCAGGTTTCGGCCGGCGAGATCGACGACGGCGGGCGTCGCCTGCGCGTGCAGCCGGTGGGCGAGATCACCAGTCTGGACCAGTTGCGCGACCTCGTGGTCGGTGCCAACGGCCTGCGCCTGGGCGACATCGCCGATGTCCACTTCCATCAGCAGCGCATGGACGTGGGTCGCCGACTCAACGGCGTGCCGGCGGTGGGCATCAACATCTACAAGGAGCGCAACGCCAATCTCGTGGATGTCACCCGCCGCGCGATGGCGACGATCGACGCCATTCGCGCCAAGCCGGAGATGAGCGATATCCGCATCACCGTGATCGACGACCAGGGCAAGGACGTCACCTCCTCGCTGCTGGAGCTGGCCGAGGCCGGCGGCATCGGCCTGCTGCTGTCGATCGCGGTGCTGTTCTTCTTTCTGCGTGACTGGTCCTCGACGTTGATGGTCACCCTGGCCATCCCGATCTGCTTCACCATCACCCTGGGCCTGATGTATTTCGCCGGGATCACCCTGAACATCCTGTCGATGATGGGATTGCTGCTTGCGGTGGGCATGCTGGTGGACAACGCGGTGGTGGTGGTGGAGAGCATCTACCAGGAACGCGAGCGGCTCCCCGGGGACACCCGCCGTGCGTCCATCATGGGCACGCGCCACGTCGCCATCGCGCTGTCGGCCGGCACGCTGTGCCACTGTATCGTGTTCCTGCCAATGGTGTTCGGGCAACGTAACTTCCTGACCATCTATCTGGCGCAGATCGCGGTGACCATCTCCGCCTCGCTGCTGGCCTCGTGGCTGGTGGCGGTGAGCCTGATCCCGATGATCGCCGCGCGCCTGCGCACGCCGCCGACCGTGACCTCCAGCGGTGGCCTGATCCATCGCCTGCAGGATGCCTACGCCAGGCTGCTGGGCTGGACGCTGCGCCACCGTGGCTTGGCGGTGGCCGGCATCCTGGCGATCGTCGCGATCAGCCTGGTGCCGATGCACTTCGTCAAGACCGACATGTTCGGCAACGAGTCCGCTGGTCGAACGCAGATCTACTACCACTGGAAAGGCTCGTACACCAAGCAGCAGATGTCCGACGAAGTGCTGCGGGTGGAGAAGTATCTCGACGCGCATCGCAAGCCGTTCCACATCATCCAGATCTACTCGTACTTCAGCGAGGGCGGCGATGCCGGAACGATGGTCAAGTTCGACACCGACACCATCGCCGGCACCAAGCCACTGGTGGAGGCGATCCGCAAGAACCTGCCCAAGTCGGCGCGCGCCGACATCGGCATCGGATTCGGCGGTGGCGGCCCCGGTGGCGGCGGCGCATCCAACCAGCCGGGAATCCAGTTGCAACTGGTGGGGGATTCCTCGCAGGTGCTGATGGCGCAAGGCAAGGAAGTGGTGGCGGTGCTCTCGCGCCTGCCGCAGTTGCACGACGTGCGGGTGGACACCGGCGATCAGAACAGCGAGCTGACCGTGCATGTGGATCGCGAACGCGCCGCGGCGTTTGGCTTCTCGGCGCAGGACGTGGCCGGCTTCATCGGCATCGCCCTGCGTGGCACGCCGTTGCACGATTTCCGGCGCGGCGACGACGAGGTGCCAGTGTGGGTGCGCTTCGCCGGCTCGCAGTCCTACGGCGCCGCCGACCTGGCGCGCTTCACCGTCAGCACGCCCGACGGTCGCCAGGTACCGCTGCTGAGCCTGGTGCAGGTGTCCACCAATCCGGCCGCGACGCAGATCTCGCGCACCGACCGCCAGACCACGGTGACCATCAAGGCCAACCTCGCCGACAAGGTCACCACGCCCGATGCGCGCAAGGCGATGGAGGCGGCGCTGGCGCCGATCAACTTCCCGCCCGGCTACTCGTACAGCTTCGATGGCGCGTTCCAGCAGGACGACCAGGCAATGGCGCAGATGGGCCGCAATGTGGTGATCGCGCTGGCGCTGATCTACATCGTGATGGCGGCGATCTTCGAGTCGCTGCTGTTCCCGGCGGCGATCCTGAGCGGCGTGCTGTTTTCGGTGCTTGGTGTGTTCTGGCTGTTCGCGCTCACCGGCACCACCTTCAACATCATGGCCTTCATCGGCATCCTGGTGCTGATGGGCGTGGTGGTGAACAACGGCATCGTGCTGGTCGAGCACATCAACAACCACCGCCGCAACGGACTGGATCGGATGACGGCGCTGGTGGCCGGCAGCCGCGAGCGCCTGCGCCCGATCCTGATGACCATGGGCACGGCGATCCTGGCGATGGTGCCGCTGTGCCTGGGCAGCACCCAGGTCGGCGGCAACGGTCCGCCGTACTACCCGATGGCACGCGCGATCGCCGGTGGCCTGGCGTTTTCCACCGTGGTCACGCTGCTGTTCCTGCCGACGATCTACGCGATCCTCGACGACACCCGCAATGCCTGCGTGCGGCTGATCCGGCGCGCGCGCGGGCGCGACGTGCGTGCGCCGGAGCTGGCGACCGCGGCGATGATCGTGCCGGAGTGAGGCTGTCCCTTCTCCCTTCGGGAGAAGGTGCCTGGAGGGCGATGAGGGATCGTCACCTCACGATTCGCGAGATGCCGGCGGCCTCGTCCCTCACCCCAACCTGCGCCCCAGCTTTCACGCCGGGCGTGAAGGCTCGCATCGTCGCGCGAGCCCGTGGCTCGCTGGCGCTCCTCATCGCCCCGACGGGAGAGGGGCCCAAGCGGGGCTCACCCCAGCTTTCCGGCGATCCGCGCCAGCGCGAACACCTCGCCGGCGATGGTGCCCATGCAGGTGAGGAAGAAGTTCAGGAAAGTGCGCGAGACCCGGTTGCGGTACCAGCCCTTCAACGTGGCCACGTCGTCGCGCAGGTTCAGGAAGTCCTGGTAGGTGGGCTTGCGCACCCAGGCCTCGACCAGCGCACTGACGGTGCCCGAGGCGATCCCGGGGTGGAAGGGCTTGAACGGCGACCACAGGCCGCCGGCCAGCACCGACAGCGGATGGCCACCGGCGGCGATGCAACCCAGCGCGCCACCGATCGCGGTGGCCACGAACCAGGTGATCACCAGCGTACTGCCAAGGTGCGCGCCGCCGTGCCAGTAGCCCCACGCGAAACTGCCCAGCACCAGCACCGCGATCAGCAACGAGACCCATGGCACCTTGCGGCCGGAGGGCACCGCTTCCAGTTCGGTGCGAACGGCATCGGTGGCCTGCCGGTCTTCGCGCAGGTGGCTGGCGAGGCCGTTGAGGTGGCCAGCGCCGATGACGACGAGGACCTGGCGTGGTTCGACAGGCTCACCAAGAACGGGGTTGGTGATTCCATCGGGCTCGCATTGAGCAAAATCCCCCATGCCCGTTCGCGCTGAGCCTGTCGAAGGGCGTGCCGGATCTGGCGAGAAGCGTGGTTCGACAGGCTCACCACGAACGGGGTTGGTGATTTCAGCGGGCTCACCACGAACGGGGTTGGTGATTTCAGCGGGCTCACCACGAACGGCGTTGGTGACTCCAGCGGGCTCCCCACGAACGGGCTTGGTGACTCCAGCAAGCTCACCACGAACGGGCTTGGCGACTCCAGCAAGCTCACCACGAACGGGGTTGGTGATTCCAGCAGGCTCACCCCGAACGTGGCTTTCGAAAGACGCATTGCAAGCGGAGCTTTCGTCTCGCCCATCCGGCCCGGGCGCATTGGCCTCGCGCAATCGTGCGGCCATGTAGCGGTCGCGTTCGGCGATCAGTGCCTGGTAGATCGGCGGGCTCTGGGCGGCGAATTCGCCGAAGCTGCTCTCCAGCATGTCGCCCTGCTTGAGCTTCTCGATCGATTCGGCATCCACGTCCTCGCGTTCGAACAGGCCCACGCCGAGGCCCGAGACCAGCTTCATCCGTCCCCAGAACCCCAGCGCGCGCCAGGCCCGGCGCAAGGTGGTGCCGACGTCGCGATCGATCACCTGCAACGGCAACCCACGATCCCTTGCGGCCAGTGCGGCGGCCTTCAGCTCGGCGCCGGGCTCGATGCCAAGTTGCTCGGACAAGCGGCGCTGGTAGGCGGCCAGCGCGAGGTTGGCGGCAACCATGCCGGTCTTTCCCTCGCGCAGGATGCGGAACAGGTCGAGCTCGCGCAGCGCGTCCGGTTCGGTCAGGCTGCGCAGACGGTGCGGGTCGAGTTCCACCGCAATGGCATCGAAACGCGGATCGGCGGCCAGCCGCTGCACGGCCTCCACGCTGGCCTTGGAAATGTGCGCGGTGCCCAGCAGGGTGTAGCGCACGCCGTCACGCTCGACGATGGCGCCGGGCTGGCCGGCGAACGGGTCTTCGGTCGGCGGTTCTTCGCGGATGGAGGCGTTCAATCGCGGTACCGTTTGAGCAGGTCGGCGTAGGCATCGATGCGGCGGTCGCGCAGGAAGGGCCAGATTCGCCGCACTTGCTCGCTGCGGCCCATGTCGATCTGCGCCAGCAACAACTGCGGTGCATCCGTCGCGGCCATCGCCAGCACCTCACCTTGCGGTCCAAGCACGTGGCTGCTGCCCCAGAAGTCGATGCCGGATGCGCCGGTCGGCGAGGCCTCGTGGGCGGTGCGGTTGCAGGACAACACCGGCAGTCCGTTGGCGACCGCGTGGCCGCGGTGGCTGAGGATCCATGCCTGGCGCTGGCGTTCCTTCTCCGCGTCCGCATCGTGCGGATCCCAGCCGATCGCGGTCGGATACAACAGCAGTTCGGCGCCGGCCAATGCCATGAGCCGCGCGGCTTCCGGGTACCACTGATCCCAGCACACGAGCACACCCAGCCGCCCGACCGCGGTGTCGATCGGGGTGAAGCCGAGGTCGCCGGGAGTGAAATAGAACTTCTCGTGGAAACCCGGATCGTCCGGGATGTGCATCTTGCGGTACTTGCCGGCGAGCGAACCGTCGGCATCGAGCACCACCGCGGTGTTGTGGTACAGGCCGGCGGCACGGCGCTCGAACAGCGAACCGACGATCACCACCCGATGCTTCCTGGCCAGCGCGCCGAGGAAGTCCGTGGTTGGGCCAGGGACGACTTCGGCCTGGTCGAACTCGGCCACTGCCTCGTGCTGGCAGAAGTAGGCGCCGTTGTGGAGTTCCTGCAGCAGCACCAGCTTCGCGCCCTGCGCTGCCGCTTCGGCCACGCGCGCGGCGATGACTGCCAGATTGGCTTGCGCGGTGCCGTGGTGGCGCTCCTGCAGCAGGGCGACGTGGAGTTGGCGTGTGGGCATGGAGTGGCGTGCTCGGAAGCGGCGGTTGACGGGCCGTGGGTTGGATGGCGAAGCCACGACGCAGGTCGAGGGTGGTGTCCAGTCCAGCGGTGCGTCGGATGCAGGTCTCAGGAGGCGATCAGTCCCTCGGGCAACTGCATGGTCAGGCAATGCAGGCTGCCGTTCTGCCAGATCAGTTCACGACAGCGCACCGGCACGATCTTGCGGCCGGGGAACGCCTGCGCGAGGACGACCGCGGCAACCTCGTCGGCCGGATCGTCGTAGGCCGGCATCAGCACGCCGCCGTTGACGAGCAGGAAGTTGGCGTAAGACGCCGCCAGCCGCCGCCCGTCCTGCGCGTCGTGGATCGCGGCAGGCCACGGCAGCGCCAGCAGCCGGTAGGGCTTGCCGTCGAGGGTGTGCAGCGCCGCCAACTCGCGCGCCATCGCCTGCAGGGGATGAAAATGCGGATCCGCGGGCTGGTCGCAGGACTGGAACACGATCGCCTCGGTCGAGGCGAATCGCGCGAGGGTGTCGATGTGGGCGTCGGTGTCGTCGCCTTCCAGTGCGCCGTGGTCGAGCCACAGCACGCGGCGCTGGTTCAGGGTCTGCGCAAGCCGCGCGGACAGCTCGCTGCGATCCAGCTCCGGGTGGCGGGAGTGCAGGCAGTGCCAGGTGCACAGCAGGCTGCCATCGCCATCGGTCTCGATCGCGCCGCCCTCGAGGGCGAAGTCAATCCGCTCGCGCTGCGCATCGGCGAACAGTCCCTGCGCGAAAAGGCCTTCGACCAGCCGGTCGTCGCGGGTGGAGGCGTACTTTCCGCCCCACGCATTGAAGCGGAAATCCAGAAGGTGATGGTGGCCGTGGCCGAGTAGCGTGATCGGCCCGGAGTCGCGCAGCCAGGTGTCGTCGTAGCCGACCTGGACGAAGCGCAGGCGCGACGCCGGCACACCGGCGGATTCAAGCAGTTGCGCCGCGCTTCGCTGCAGGTCGGCGTCGGCCACGCACACGACCGCGGTTTCGAAGCGCGCGATCGCCCCGACCAGCGCGACGTAGCTGGCTTCGATCGCGGCCAAGCGCGGCGCCCAGTCGGTGCCGGCATGCGGCCACGCGACCAGGACGGCCGACTGCGGCTCCCACTCCGCGGGAAAACGAACGGCGGGGGCCGTCATGCGTGCCCGTTGCGAGTCAGTGAATCGGAGCGGGTCCGATTTCCTCGGGCGAGGCATGGTTGAGCACCACGTCCACGACGTGATTGCGCGCGAAGTAGACCGTGTACTGGGGGTAAACCCAGCGGTGGATCACCGGCCACTGCGCCTTCTGGCCGCCGCGTGGTTCCAGCTTCTGGGCCGGCGCACCAAGGCGCTTTTCGACCATCGCCATGCTCATGCCGTGCATCGAGCGTTCCAGCGAGGCGTCCATCTTCGCGCGATTCACCAGCAAGGTGTCGGCGTGGACGGGCTGGAAGGCCAACAGGGTCGCGGCGGCCGCGGCGGCCATCAGGAACGACTTGAACATCGCACTCTCCCCAAAGGTCAGGAACGCGAAAGGTTGTAGCAGATGCAGCGCTGGATCGGCAAACCGCGCCGGTACCCTGCCGGGCCGCGCGATGCCGATCCCGCCGTGCCGGCTCAGCGCTGGCGCGCCTTGAAACGCGGATTGGACTTGCAGATCACGAACACCTTGCCGCGACGACGCACCACCTTGCAGTCGCGGTGGCGGCTCTTGGCGGACTTCAGGGAAGACAGGACTTTCATGGCAGCACTCATGCAGGTTGCGGGGCAGCCCGTCATTTTATCGGGAATCGACGACAAGCTTCAACTGCCGCGATTTGCGCCTCGGCTCGACGAGCGCGTGGCGCATTGTTTCCAGGCCGGGATGGCAGACATTTGGCTTCCGCGCCGGTTCGGCTATAATGCGCGGCTTGCCGCCATCGGCCTTGTGATGGCGGGCCGCAAACTCCACCGAGAACCCAAGTCCCATGGTCAAGATCCGCCTTTCCCGTGGCGGCGCCAAGAAGCGCCCCTTCTACCACATCGTTGCCACCGACCATCGCAACAAGCGCGACGGGCGTTCGCTGGAGCGCCTGGGCTACTTCAACCCGGTCGCCAGCGGCAACGAAAAGCGCCTTGAACTGGACACCGCCCGCGTGCAGTACTGGGTGGACAACGGCGCGCAACTGAGCGACAAGGTCGGCCTGTTGCTCAAGGAAGCCGCGCAGCCCAAGGCCGCGGCCTGATTGGTTCGGTCGCGCGAGAGCGCGGCTGCCTGCAGTGGGTGTGCGGGCTGGCTGCGAGCCCGCCTGACGTCCGTTGCGAAGGTCACGGAAACCTCGCGTGACGACCGAAACCGCCTCCGATCCTCCCGGCCGGGGTCCCGCCAGTGCGGCCGGCGCACCCGCCGCATCCGCCAACGCCGTCGGTGTCGAAGGCGGGCGCTTGATTGCGCTTGGGCGGATCGCCGCCGTGTTCGGCGTGCGCGGGCAGATCCGCATCGAGTCCTGGACCGACCCTGCGGCGGCGATTTTTCGCTACCAGCCCTGGACGATGCAGCGCAGCGGCGAATCGTTCCGCCTTGCCGGCGTGCAGGGGCGGGTGCAGGGCCGCTCGCTGGTGGCCAATGTGCCTGGCGTTGGCGACCGCGATGCCGCCGAGCAATTGGTCGGCGCGCAAATCCACGTTCCGCGCTCGGCGCTGCCGCCACCACGTGCAGGCGAGTATTACTGGGTGGACCTGGAAGGGCTGGAAGTGGTCAATCTCCAGGGCGTGCGCTTCGGGATCGTCGATCACCTGTTCGACACCGGCGCCAACCATGTCATGGTGGTGCGCGGTGAGCGCGAACGCCTGGTGCCGTTCGTGAGCCCGCACTTGCAGTCGGTGGATTTCGCGTCCCGCAGCATCGTGGTGGACTGGGATGCGGACTTCTGAGCGCACCCGCTCCGCTCGCGGGCCGAGCGTCCCGGCAAAGCTGCGCGCCTTGTGTTTCCTAAGGGAACGTCAGAACCAGCCGAAAGCCCTGCCGGTCTGCTACAGCGAATCGTTGATTCCGTTCATGGTTCGACAGGCTCACCACAAACGGAATCCATTTGTTCGGATGTTGCTTGAGGTCTTGATGACGCGTGGGCGTGAAACCGATCGAGGATCGCGTCAGGCCGCGGATCCCGACACGTCATCCCGGCGCAAGCCAGGGCCCGCGCTGGTTTTTCACGACGCGTGCCGCAAGACACGTTGGATTCCCGGTTGCGCCGGGACGACGGTGCCGGTGACGGTTCCGGCCAGCCTGCGCGCCTGAGCCGATGCGCATCGATGTCCTCACCCTGTTCCCCGAGTTGATCCGCCAGTGCGTTGCCGCCGGCGTGGTCGGTCGCGCCTGCGAACGTGGATTGTTGCAACTGGAGTGCTGGAATCCGCGCGATTACGCCAGCGGCAACTACCGTCGCGTGGACGAACGCCCGTTCGGTGGCGGGCCGGGCATGCTGATGATGGTGGATCCGTTGCGCGCCTGCATCGAGGCAGCACGGGCGGCCGGAGCCAGAATGCCGCTGATCCACCTGAGTCCGCAGGGGGAGCGCCTGACCCAGGCCACGGTGCGCCGGCTGGCCTCGCTGCCGGGACTGACGCTGTTGTGCGGTCGCTACGAGGGGATCGACGAGCGCTTGCTCGATGCCGTCGTGGACGAGGAAATTTCCATCGGCGATTACGTGCTTGCCGGCGGCGAACTGCCGGCGGCGGTGTTGATCGAGGCGGTCGGGCGCCTGCAGGAAGGCGCGCTCAACGATGCCGATTCCGCGCTGCAGGATTCGTTCGAGGCTGGCTTGCTGGACTGCCCGCATTTCACCCGTTCGCAGGCGCTGGGAACCGCTGGCGTTCCCGAGGTGTTGCTGTCCGGCGACCACGCCGCGATCGCGCGCTGGCGACGCCAGCAGGCGCTGGGTCGCACCTGGCTGCGGCGGCCGGACCTGCTGGCGCGGATGCGTCTTGGCGCGGGGGATCGAGCGTTGCTGGAGGCGTTCTTGCGGCAGTGGCGGATTGAAGGCGGGAAGGGGACTGCGGGCTGAATGCGTCTGGCTGGGCGGGGGCAAGTTCGACGGCGTTTTGATGTGGGTTGCGTCGGATTTTTGGGGTTGGGTGGGTGGCGTTGCGGTAGTGCGTTTGTGGTTCGACAGGCTCACCACGAACGGGGCGGGTGGTTCGACAGGCTCACCACGAACGGGGCGGGTGGTTCGACGGGCTTGCCACGAACGGACAGGTGGTTCGACAGGCTCACCACGACCGGGCATGTGGTTCGACAGGCCCGCCACGAACAGGTGGGTGGGTCGACGACATCATCTGATCCCGATACGGCAAGGTGGCGCCATTGGGATCAATCCACACAGTTTTTCTTGCAATGCGATCGGTGCGTCCGCATAATGGGCGTTCCACTGCTGCGGGGTGGAGCAGTCTGGCAGCTCGTCGGGCTCATAACCCGAAGGTCGCAGGTTCAAATCCTGCCCCCGCTACCAGCTTCAGCGACAAGATTGCCGTTCGGTCTTGCTGTTGCGCTGGGCTCGCAACGGTCCCTCGCATGGGCCGTTGCGCCGGATCTTGGTTGTTGCCGGAAAGGGGCCTGCGGGCCCCTTTTTGTTTTTCCGCTGCGGGCGCTCCGGCCCTGGCGGCTCGTCTCACCACGCGGGTCGATTGCCAAGCCACATGTCCGAACGCGCTACCGAAATCGCCGCCTTGCTCGCGCCGACCGTCGCCTCCATGCAGTTGGAACTGCTGGGCGTGGAGTTCGTGCCTGCCGGTGCGCACGCGATGCTGCGGCTTTACATCGATGCCCCGGGGCGGATGGTGGGCATCGAGGACTGCGAGGCGGTCAGTCGTGAAGTGTCGGCGCAACTGGACGTCGCTGATCCGATCGCCTCGCGCTACACGCTGGAAGTGTCCTCGCCGGGCATCGACCGGCCACTGTTCACCGCAGCACAGTTCGCCCGCCATGTCGGGCAGCAGGTCAAGGTCGGCCTGCAACTCCCGGTCGGTGGACGCCGGCGCCTGCAGGGCACGATCCTCGCCGTGGACGGCGAGCGGATCGACCTGCGGGTGGGCGAGGAGGCGTTGAGCCTGCAGCACGCCAACATCGACAAGGCGCGCGTGGTGCCGGACTGGGCGGCGCTGGGAATGACGCAGGCGCATCCGGGCAAGGGCAAGTCGCCGTCGGGCCGCAACAAGCGGCACGGCGGCAAAGGCCCGCAAGCCAAAGGCCAACCCGGGCAGGTTCGGCCGGACGAGGATCAACACAACGGCGCGCACGATCCGCGCGCCACGGAGCATGAACGATGAGCAAGGAAATGTTGATGGTGATCGATGCGGTCGCCAACGAAAAGGGCGTTCCGCGCGACGTGATCCTGCAAGCGATGGAGTCGGCGCTGGCTTCGGCGGCGAAGAAGTCCTACCACGAGCAGGACGTGCAGATCAGGGTGACGATCAACCCGAAGGACGGCAGCTACGAGACCTTCCGCCAGTGGGAGGTGGTGCCCGACGACATCGTCATGGAGTCACCCGAGCGCCAGTTGCGACTGATGGATGCGGTGGATGACAACGCCGAGGCCGCGGTCGGCGACATCATCGAGGAGCAGATCGAGAACGCCGGGTTCGGCCGCATCGAGGCGCAGGCCGCCAAGCAGGTGATCGTGCAGAAGGTGCGCGAGGCCGAACGCGCGCAGGTGATCGAGGCCTGGGCCGACCGCGTGGGCGAACTGGTCACCGGCATCGTCAAGCGGGTCGAGCGCGGCAACGTGTATGTCGACCTGGGCGGCAATGCCGAGGCCTTGATCCCCAAGGACAAGGCGATCCCGCGCGACACCCTGCGCCCCGGCGACCGGGTCAAGGGCTACCTGCTGGAAGTGCGTGCGGAAACCCGCGGGCCGCAGTTGTTCATCTCCCGCGCGGCGCCGGAATTCATGATGGAGCTGTTCAAGCTGGAAGTGCCGGAGGTCGGCCAGGGCTTGGTGGAGATCAAGGCCGCTGCGCGCGATCCGGGCGATCGCGCCAAGATCGCGGTGGTCGCCCACGACCGCCGCACCGATCCGATCGGCGCCTGCATCGGCATGCGCGGCTCGCGCGTGCAGGCGGTGTCCAATGAACTCAACGGCGAGCGCGTGGACATCATCCTGTGGTCCGACAACCCGGCGCAGTTCGTGATCAACGCCATGGCGCCGGCCGAGGTGCAGTCGATCATCGTGGATGAGGAAAAGCACGCGATGGACCTGGCCGTGGCCGAGGACAAGCTCGCCCAGGCAATCGGCAAGGGTGGCCAGAACGTGCGTCTGGCCAGCCGCCTGACCGGCTGGCAGCTCAACGTGATGACCCAGGACCAGGTCACCGCCAAGAGCGAGACCGAGCAGGCATCCTCGCGCCAGCTGTTCATGGACAAGCTGGAAGTGGACGAGGAAATCGCCGGCATCCTGGTCGGCGAGGGCTTCAACACCGTCGAGGAGATCGCCTACGTGCCGACCGCCGAATTGCTGGCGATCGAGGGCTTCGATGAGGACATCGTCGAGGAACTGCGTGCGCGTGCACGCGATGCACTGCTCACCGATGCGCTGGCGGCCGAGGAAGGCATCGACGATGAGCAGCACGAGCAGGACCTGATGGCGCTGCCGGGGATGGACGAGGCCACCGTGGAGGCGCTGGCCGAGCGCGGGGTGACCACCCGCGACGAACTTGCCGACATGGCCACCGACGAAATCGAGGACATCGCGGGCATCGGCCCTGCGCGTGCCGCGGAGCTGATCATGGCCGCGCGCGCACACTGGTTCGAGTGAACGAGCAACTGCCGCGGCGGCTGCGATGGCGCGCTAGAATCGCGCGTTCGCCCGCCGTGAACTGATCGCGGCCCACGGCCGCAACCGTCCGCGAGACGCCGCGGACGGCACCACATCCGGAAATCGCATGTCCGAAAACACCGTTAGCGCGCTCGCCAAGTCCATCGGTACGCCGGTCGAGAGGCTGCTGGAGCAGTTCGCCGAGGCCGGCCTGTCGGTCAGCGGGCCCGACCAGGTCGTCACCAGCACCGAGAAGATGAAGCTGCTCGGCTTCCTGCGCCGCAACCACGGCAAGGCGGACAAGCCGTCGGAGGCGACCGCACCGCGGCAGATCACGCTTACCCGCCGCAAACAGGAAGCGGTCACGGTCAGCGCCGGCAAGGCCAAGTCCACGGTCACCGTCGAGGTGCGGCAGAAGCGGCATTACATCAAGCGCGACCAGGTCGATGTGCCGGCCAACGACGAGCGCGCCGACGCGCTGCGCAAGCTGGAGGAGTCAAACCGGCTCAACCAGGCCGAACAGCAAGCGCTTGCCGAGTCCGACCGCAAGCGGCAGGAAGAGGAGGCGCTGCGTCGCCAGGCCGAGGAGGCCGCGCGCCGCGAGCGCGAGGAAGCCGAGACGACCGAAACGCCGGCCGAAGACGTGGAAGCGCCGGCCGTTGCCGAAAAGCCCGTCCACAAGGGCATCACGATCATCGAGCCGCGGCGCCGCGAACCGCCGCGCGAAGCCCCGCGCGACACCCCGCGCGATGCCAAGGCCGGGCACAAGAAGACCCAGCATCGCGGCACCCACGCGATGCCGACCGAGGTGGACGACAACGATCCGTCCAACCGGTTCTCCGCACAGTTGCATCTGACCGAGGCCGAGCGCGCGCGTCGTGGCGCCGGCAAGCGCAAACCCAAGGCACGCGTGGTCGAGGCCAGCCGCCAGGCCACGGGCCAGCACGGTTTTGCCCGCCCGACCGCGCCGGTGCAGCGTGAGGTGGCGGTCGGCGAGAGCATCTCCGTGGCTGATCTGGCGCAGAAGCTCGCGCTCAAGGGCGGCGAGGTGGTCAAGGCGCTGTTCAAGATGGGCACGATGGTGACCATCAACCAGGTGATCGACCACGACACCGCGGTGCTGGTGATCGAGGAACTCGGCCACAAGGCCGTCACCGCCACCGAAAACGACGCCGAGTCGGCGCTGCTGGCGCACGGCGACCAGGCCCCGCAGGGCGACAGGGCCGCGCGTCCCCCGGTGGTCACCATCATGGGCCACGTCGACCACGGCAAGACCTCGTTGCTGGATTACATCCGTCGCACCAGGGTCGCCCACGGCGAGGCCGGCGGCATCACCCAGCACATCGGCGCCTATCACGTGGAGACCGAAAAGGGGACGATCAGCTTCCTCGACACCCCCGGCCATGCCGCGTTCTCCTCGATGCGCGCGCGCGGCGCGAAGCTGACCGACATCGTGGTGCTGGTGGTCGCCGCCGACGATGGCGTGATGCCGCAGACGATCGAGGCGGTGCAGCACGCCAAGGCGGCCAACGTGCCGCTGATCGTGGCGATGAACAAGATGGACAAGTCCGAAGCCAAGCCCGACGTCATCAAGCAGGGCCTGGCCAACATCGACGTCCTGGCCGAGGACTGGGGTGGCGAAACCCAGTTCGTGCCGGTGTCGGCCAAGACCGGCATGGGCGTGGACGCCCTGCTGGATGCCGTGCTGGTGCAGTCGGAAATGCTGCAGTTGACCGCGGTGGTCGATGCGCGCGCGTCGGGCGTGGTGATCGAGTCGAGCCTGGACAAGGGCCGCGGCCCGGTGGCCACGGTGCTGGTGCAGCAGGGTACGCTCAAGAAGGGCGACTACCTGGTGTGCGGCGTGCAGTACGGCCGCGTGCGCGCGCTGTTCGACGAGACCGGCAAGCAGGTCGAGACTGCCGGCCCGTCGATCCCGGTGCAGGTGCTGGGCCTGTCGGGCGTGCCCGACGCCGGCGACGACTTCACCGTGGTTGCCGACGAGCGGCTGGCCAAGGACGTGGCGCAGCAGCGTGACGCCAAGCGCCGCGAGTCGCGGCTGGTCAGCCAGGCCGGCAATCGCATGGAAGACATCATGGCGCAGATGGGCCAGGGTGCCGGCCAGCTCTCGCTGGCGCTGGTGGTCAAGGCCGACGTGCATGGTTCGGTGCAGGCCCTGCGCGAGTCGCTGGTCGGGTTGTCCAACGACGCGATCAAGATCAACGTGATCTCCTCGGGCGTGGGCGGCATCACCGAATCCGATGCGCAACTCGCGGCCGCCTCCAAGGCGGTCATCATCGGCTTCAACGTCCGTGCCGACGCATCCGCGCGCAAGGTGATCGAGGCCAACGGCGTGGACCTGCGTTACTTCTCGATCATCTACGACGTGATCGACCAGGTGAAGCAGGTCGCGTCCGGACTGCTGGGCAAGGAAGTGCGCGAGGAGATCATCGGCATCGCCCAGGTCGCACAGGTGTTCCGCCATTCCAAGTTCGGGTCCATCGCCGGCAGCACCGTGGTCGAGGGCGTGATCCGTCGTGGCAAGCCGGTGCGCGTGCTGCGCAACAACGTGGTGATCTTCGAAGGTGAGCTGGACTCCCTGCGTCGCTTCACCGAGAACGTGGACGAGGTCAAGATCGGCACCGAGTGCGGCATCGGCGTGAAGGGCTACGACCAGGTCAAGCCCGGCGACCAGATCGAGTGCTTCGAGCGGGTGGAGATCCAGAGGACCCTGTGAAAGCCTCCTTCCATCGCACCGATCGCGTCGCCGCCCAGTTGCGGCGCGAGCTTGGCTTGCTGGTGCATGCGCTGGTGCGCGAGCACGCGCTGCCCTCGGTCAGCGTCTCGGACGTCGAGGTCACCCGCGACATGGCGCATGCCAAGGTGTTCGTCACCGCGTTGCAGCCGGAGCGGGCTGGCGAGGCGATGGCGGGGCTCAAGCAGCACGCGCGTGACTTGCGCTTCGATCTGGCGCGGGCGGTGAAGCTGCGCCACGTACCGGAGTTGCATTTCCACTACGACGACTCGGTGGACAAGGGCGAGACCATCGACCGCCTGCTGCGCCAGGCACAGCCGCCGCAGCCAGACGATGCGGGCGGCGAGTAAGGCTCGCCCGGTTCGCAGCGTGGGTCTCGCGTGCGGCGCGTGGTTCGGATGGGAAACGCGTCGGCCATGACCTCGGCGAAAGCCCACCATGCCAGGCGCCAGTCATGGCGTCCGGTGCACGGCATCCTGCTGCTCGACAAGCCCGCCGGCCTGAGCTCCAACCAGGCATTGCAGCAGGTCCGCCGACTGTTCCGTGCCGAGAAGGCCGGGCATACCGGCAGCCTGGACCCGCTGGCCACCGGCCTGCTGCCGATCTGCTTCGGCGAGGCCACCAAGATCGCCGGCGTGCTGCTCGGGGAATCCAAGGCCTACGCAACCCTGGCGCGGCTGGGCGCGGTCACCGATACCGACGACGCACAGGGCGTGGTGTTGCGCGAGCGCGCGGTCCCGGCGCTCGACGATGCGCAGATCGAAGCCGCACTGGCGTCCTTGCGTGGTCGCATCCGACAGCGCCCGCCCATCTATGCGGCGCTCAAACAAGGCGGCGAGCCGCTGTACGCCAAGGCGCGACGCGGTGAGGTCGTGGAGGTTGCCGAGCGCGAGGTCGATGTCCATCGGCTGGAGTGCCTTGCCCATGGACACGATGGGCTGCGCCTGCATGTGGAGTGCGGCAGCGGAACCTACGTGCGCAGCCTCGTGCGCGATCTGGGTGAGGTTCTGGGCTGTGGCGCGCACGTCGCCGAGTTGCGCCGCCTGTGGGTTGCGCCGTTCCGCGAACCGCGCATGCGCACGCTGGCGCAATTGCAGGAACTCGCCACGCCGGCAGGCGACGCGCTCGATGCATGCGTGCTGCCGATCGAGGCTGGCCTGGACGGGCTGCAGGCGGTGCGGCTGGATGATGCGCAGGCGCGCCGGCTGGGCCAGGGGCAGGCGGTGGCGACCGACCACGTGGCGGCTTCGGCGAACGCGACAACGGTCGCGATCTTCGACGCGGCGGGGCGTGCGCTGGGGCTGGGCATGCTGGACGGCGGCGGCATGCTGCAGCCGCAGCGCCTGTTCGCCTGGGCCGTCGCCAAGCCGCCCATCGCCTGAGCTGGAAGTTCGGTGGGATGGTGGGGCCTCACTTACACTGAGCGCCCTGATGCATCCGAAGCAACCGAACTCGTCATGGCCGACAGCGTTCCCGTGATCACCATCGATGGCCCGTCTGGCTCCGGCAAGGGCACCATCAGCCGCATCCTCGCCAGTCGGCTGGGTTGGCACTACCTCGACTCGGGGGCGTTGTACCGGGTGGTTGGCTATGCCGCCGGCCGGGACCAGGCCGACGTCACCGACGCGGCGGCGATGGCCGGACTTGCCGCGCGCACGGCGATCCGCTTCGTGACCTGTGGCGACGCCGAGCCGCGGGTGCTGGTGGACGACGTCGATGCCACCGACGCGATCCGCACCGAGACTGCCGGCGCCGCGGCTTCGGCGATCGCGCCCATTCCTGCGGTTCGGCAGGCCCTGCTGGCCCGCCAGTACGCGTTCCGCCAGCCCCCGGGGCTGGTTGCCGACGGCCGCGACATGGGAACCGTGGTGTTCCCGGATGCCTCGCGCAAGGTCTTCCTGACCGCGAGCGCCGGGCAGCGCGCGGAAAGGCGGCATAAGCAGTTGAAAGAAAAAGGACTTTCGGTTAGCATGGACGACCTGCTGCGTGAAATCCTCGCCCGCGATGCGCGCGATGCCGAACGCGTCGTGGCGCCGTTGAAGCCCGCATCCGATGCGGTGCTGATCGACACCACCGATGTGTCGGTGGAACGCGTGGTCGAGCGCGTGCTGGCTCTGCTTCCCGGATACGTGCCGGGGTTCTGAGTCCACACGCGCGCCGGGCTGGCGTGGCAACGCAGGCAGGAGCGTCCCGCGGACGATGGCGCAGCAACGTCATCGCCGCGGATTATTCGTCAACCAACAGGCGCGCACGCGCCGCACAAGGGTGGGCCGATCCACAGGCATGGCGCCTGCGGCCCGTGTGTTCAAACGGAAATCAACCCATGACCGAATCATTCGCAGAACTGTTCGAACAGAGCCAGCAGGCCATCGCCAAGCTCAAGCCCGGCAGCATCGTGTTGGGCACCGTGGTCGAGGTACGCCCCGACGTGGTGGTCATCAATGCCGGCCTGAAGTCCGAGGGCATCGTGCCCATCGAGCAGTTCCGTACCGACGCCGGCGACCTCGATGTCAAGGTCGGCGAGCAGGTGAAAGTCGCCCTGGAGTACCTCGAGAATGGCTTCGGCGAGACCGTGCTCTCGCGCGAGAAGGCCAAGCGTTCGATGGTGTGGGACGAACTCGAGGAAGCCCTGCAGTCCAACGCCACCATCACCGGTCGCATCAGCGGCAAGGTGAAGGGCGGCTTCACCGTGGACATCAAGGATGTCCGCGCGTTCCTGCCTGGTTCGCTGGTCGATGTGCGCCCGGTGCGCGACCCGGCCTACCTGGAAGGCAAGGAACTCGAGTTCAAGCTCATCAAGCTCGACCGCAAGCGCAACAACGTGGTCGTCTCCCGCCGCGCCGTGGTCGAGTCCGAATACTCCGAGGAGCGCGAGCAGCTGATGGACAAGCTGCAGGAAGGCGTGGTTCTCAAGGGCGTGGTCAAGAACCTCACCGACTACGGCGCGTTCGTGGACCTGGGCGGCATCGACGGTCTGCTGCACATCACCGACATGGCGTGGAAGCGCGTGCGCCACCCGTCCGAGGTGGTCAACGTCGGTGACGAACTCGACGTGCGCGTGCTCAAGTACGACCGCGAGCGCAACCGCGTCAGCCTCGGCCTCAAGCAACTCGGCGAGGATCCGTGGGACAACATCACCCGTCGTTATCCGAACGGCGCGCGCCTGTTCGGCAAGGTCTCCAACGTCACCGAATACGGCGCGTTCGTGGAGATCGAGCCGGGCGTGGAAGGCCTGGTGCACGTGTCGGAGATGGACTGGACCAACAAGAACATCAATCCGTCCAAGCTGGTCCAGGTCGGTGACGAGGTGCAGGTGATGGTGCTGGATGTGGACGCCGAGCGTCGCCGCATCTCGCTGGGCATGAAGCAGTGCCAGCCCAACCCGTGGGAAGCCTTCGCCGCCATGCACAACAAGGGCGACAAGGTCTCGGGCCAGATCAAGTCGATCACTGATTTCGGCATCTTCATCGGCCTGGAAGGCGGCATCGACGGCCTCGTGCATCTGTCCGACATCTCCTGGAACTCCACCGGCGAAGACGTGGCGCGCAACTTCAAGAAGGGCGACACGCTCGAAGCGGTGGTGCTGGCGGTCGATCCGGAGCGCGAGCGCATCTCGCTGGGCGTCAAGCAGCTCGAACAGGATCCGTTCGGGCAGTTCATGGCCGCACACCCGAAGGGCAGCGTGCTCAAGGGCACGGTGACCGAAGTCGATGCCCGCGGCGCGACCATCGACCTGGGCCAGAACATGGAAGGCTACATCCGTGCCTCGGACATCGCCAAGGAGCGCATCGACGACGCCACCCAGCACCTGAAGGCGGGCGACGCCATCGAGGCCAAGTTCATCGGCATGGATCGCAAGGGGCGCGTGCTGCAGCTTTCGATCCGCGCCAAGGACGAGGCCGAACAGCAGGCCGCGATCGAGGAGTATTCGGCCTCGGCGCACACCGGCACCACGACCCTTGGCGCGCTGCTGCGCGAGAAGATGAACAAGGGCGAGTGAGGCGGGGAAGTGACGGTTGATTCGCGGGTCGTGACTTGCGAATCGTGAAGGGGAGGCCGGGCGGCGTGATCGTCGCCCGGTGAGGTGACACGCCGCGGTCCGGATGCGTCCGGGTCGCGGGATTTGCCCGGCTCGGCCGGTGCCATGAATGCGAAGCGCGCATGACCAAGTCCGAACTCATCGAGATACTCGCCCAGCGCCTGGGCCACCTGAAGGCCGACGACGTCGACCTGGCGGTGAAGACGTTGCTGGAAATGATGAGCGATGCGCTCAGCCGCGGCGACCGCATCGAGATCCGCGGGTTCGGCAGTTTTTCCCTGCATTACCGGCCGGCACGGATAGGGCGCAATCCCAAGACCGGCGATTCGGTCGCGCTCACCGGCAAGCACGTGCCGCACTTCAAGCCCGGCAAGGAATTGCGCGAGCGGGTGAACCTGCGCGAGGCCGCGATCACGCATTGACGCGGGTCGGCGGGCTCGGCGAAGCTGCGCTGTCGTTGCGACCGGAGTCCAACATGCGAGTGCTCACGCAGGTGCTGCTTGCTGTGCTGTTCGCGGCCGCCGGCGTGCTGTTCGGTGCCTTCAACCCGCAGCAGGTCACGATCGATTTCCATCGCTTCCAGTTGCATGCCGGGCTGGGAGTGGCGTTGCTTGGCGCGCTGTTGCTCGGTGCGGCGCTGGGCGGGGCGGCGGTCGCCGTCGGCGTGGTGTGGCCGCTGCAGCGGCGCCTGCGCCAGGCAGCGCGGACGGCAAGCGCCTGAGCTTTCCGACGATCCTGCCCACCTGCCGCTGCGGCCACGCATGACGCCCACCATCCTCCACTACCTGCTGATCGGCCTGTTGCCGGTGGCCGCGGCCAGTGGCTGGTTCGCCGGTCGGCGTGGCGGTGCGCTGCAGACCGGGCATCGCGTGCGGCGCCTGTCCAGCACCTATTTCCGCGGCCTGAACTACCTGCTCAACGAACAGCCGGACAAGGCGATCGAGCTGTTCCTGCAATTGGCCGAAGCCGACAAGGACACCATCGAGACGCAGTTCTCGCTGGGTTACCTGTTCCGTCGCCGCGGCGAGGTGGATCGCGCGATCCGCCTGCACCAGGGTCTGATCGGCCGCGCCGGGCTGAGCGAGGAACACCGCAAGTTCGCGATGCTGGAACTGGGCGAGGACTACATGCGCGCCGGCCTGCTCGACCGCGCAGAAACCTTGTTCACCGACCTCGTGCAGGCCGACGTGGCCGCACCGCAGGCACTGCGTCACCTGATTTCGATCTACCAGGCCGAGCGCGACTGGGAAAAGGCGATCGCGCACGCACGCAGTTTCGAGCAAGCCACCGGCGAGCCGATGGGCGTGCTGATCGGGCAGTTCCAGTGCGAGCTGGCCGAGCATGCGCGCCTGCAGGGCGACCCGGCGGTGGCACGGGCGCGGATCGCCGATGCCTACCTCGCCGACCCGCACAGCACCCGCGCCGGCATCCTGGAAGGTCAGATCGAGCTTGCCGCAGGCAACGATGCCGCCGCGATCCGTGCTTTCGAGCGCGTCTCGCGGCAGGACATCGATTACCTTCCCGAGGTCCTGCAGCCGCTGCTGGATGCCTATCAGCGCGCCCACGACCAGATCCGCGCGCGCGCCTTCCTGGCCGAGATGGTCGAGCGCTTCCCGGGCTTCTCGCCGGTGCATGCGCTCAGCCGCATCGTGCGCGAGGAAGAAGGCGTGGAGGCGGCACGCCGCTTCGTGGCCATGCAGGTGCGCCAGCGGCCGTCGATCCGCGGCCAGGCGGCATTGATCGACCTGAGCATCGCACAGCCGGAGGAAGCCACGGCGACCTTGTCGATCTTGCAGCAGGTCAACGAGCAGTTGCTGGTGCGCTCGCCATCCTATCGCTGCGGCCGCTGCGGCTTCGGCGCCCGCGCGCACCACTGGCAGTGCCCGAGTTGCAAGAACTGGGGCACGATCAAGCCGCTGTACAACCTGCTTGGCGAATGAACCCGGCCGTCGTCCTGGCCGGCGGCGGCGCTGCGGCCTCGGCGCTGTTGACCTGGATCGCGCTCGCCTACGCCCAGCGCCGCGGGCTGCTCGACCATCCCGGACCGCGGCGCAGCCACGCACGTGCCACCCCGCGCGGTGGTGGCATCGCGCCGGTGCTGGTGATCCTCGCCGGCGGCCTCTGGCTGGCGTTGACGCGCCAGCCGCATGAGCACGCGCTGCTGGTTGGCGTCGGCGCGCTGGCCGCGGTCGCCATCGTCGGCTGGATCGACGACCACCGGTCGCTCTCCGCATGGCCGCGGCTGACGGTCCACGCTGCGAGTGCGGTGGCCATCGTGTGGGCGACGTGCGGCAGCCCGCACGATCCGCTGCAGGCGGCGATCGCGGTGGCGGCTGCTGTGGCGATCGTGATTGCCGTCAACGCGTGGAATTTCATGGATGGCATCGACGGCCTTGCGACCAGCCAGGCGTTGCTGGTGGCTGGCGTCTTGCTTGCCGGCGGCTGGCTGGTCGGGGCATGGGCGCGGTGGGACGTGGTGGCGCTGGCGGCATTGGCCGGCTTCCTGCCGTTCAACGCACCACGCGCACGGATTTTCCTCGGCGATGCCGGCAGCGGCGCGCTCGGCCTGCTGCTGGCGATGCTGCTGCTGCACGCCTGGGTCGTGGGCGGCATGCCGTGGCCGCTGGCCTTGTGGCTGCCCTCGGCGATGCTGGTGGATGCTGGCGCCACGCTGCTGCTACGCGTGCGGCGCGGCGATCGCTGGTGGCGGCCGCACCGCCAGCACCTGTACCAATGGCTGGTGCGCAGCGGCTTTTCGCATGCGCAGGTGAGCGCCGCCTACGCGGTCTGGACGCTGGCGGCCGGTGCCCTGGCGCTGTGGTTGGCGACGCAGCGTTCCGGCGTTGTGCTGGCGGTCACGATTGCGGGCCTAGGATGCGGCTTTTGCCTGTGGGCTGGGCTCAGGAGACGGCTGTGGAACCAGCGGCGGGGACGCCCTTGATGGTGCGTGCGGCCAGCATGGGTGCGCTGTGGTTGCCGCGGGCGCTGGTCATCGCGCACGACCTGGCGATGGCGTGGTTGTGCTGGGTCGTACTGGAACTGCTGCGGATCCAGCTCAATCCCGGGCAGATCGACGCCATGCTGTTCTCGCGCACGGTCGCGCTGGTGGTGGCGACGCAGGGCGTGGCGTTCTGGGGCATGGGCCTGTACCGCGGCCTGTGGCGCTTCGCCAGCCTCCACGACATGCTCAACATCGCCAAGGCCGGCATGCTGGGCGCACTGGCGATCGCGGTCGAGTTGCTTCTGGTGGATCGCGCGCGACTGGTGCCGTGGCTGATGCTGGCCGCCTACCCGGTGCTTCTGGTGGCGATGGTTGGCGGCCCGCGGCTGCTCTATCGGGCCTGGAAGGATCGCCGCAGCGCCCACGACGCCAGCCATCCAGCCGCGCGCGTGCTGGTGATCGGTGCTGGCCGCACCGGCGAAACGCTGGTGCGCCGCATGCGCCATGAGGGCCGCTACGAGCCGGTGGGGTTCCTCGACGATGACCGTCGCCTGCGCGGGGCCAAGGTGCGTGGCGTACCGGTTCTCGGCCACCTGGACGCGCTCGTGGAGATCGCGCGCGAGACCGGCGCCCACCTCGTCGCCATCGCCATTCCTTCGCTGGGCGCGGTGCGCATGCAGGCGATCGTGGCGTCCTGCGAACAGGCCGGGGTCGCGGTGCGCAAGGCGGTGCGGCTGTCGACGACGCTCGCCGAAGCGGACGCGAGCGACGACCTGCGGCAGATCGCGATCGAGGACCTGCTCGGTCGCGAGCCGGTGGCTTCCGACCTGAGCGCGATCCGCGCCTGGGTCGCCGGACGCGCGTTCCTCGTCACCGGTGCGGGTGGGTCGATCGGTTCGGAACTGTGCCGTCAGTTGGTCGCCTTGGGGGCGGCAGCACTCACCCTGCTCGAGCGCAGCGAACTGGCGCTGCTGACCATCCAGGCCGACCTCCGCCGACGCGCGCCAGGCGTGGCCCTGCATGGTGTGCTTGGCGACTGTGGGGATCGGGCGGTCATCGACCACGCCCTGCGCCTGGGCGGTGCGCGCGTGGTGCTGCACGCGGCGGCGTACAAGCACGTGCCGATGCTGGAGGAGCAGGTCCGCGAGGCGGTGCGCAACAATGTACTGGCCACGCAGACGGTGGCCGAGGCCAGCGTGGCCGCAGGCGTGGAGAGCTTCGTGCTGGTGTCCACCGACAAGGCGGTGGATCCGGTCAACGTGCTCGGCGCCAGCAAGCGGCTGGCGGAGAAGGTGTGCCAGGCCTGTGGCGGCCCGCGGACGCGGATGACCATCGTGCGTTTCGGCAATGTGCTCGACTCGGCGGGCAGCGTGGTGCCGTTGTTTCGCGAGCAGATCCGCGACGGTGGTCCGGTGACCGTGACCCATCCCGAGGTCACCCGCTATTTCATGACCATCCCCGAGGCCTGCCAGCTGATCCTGCAGGCGGCGATCCTCGACGACGAAGGCGGCATCTTCACCCTCGACATGGGCGCGCCGATCCCGATCATGCTGCTGGCCGAGCAGATGATCCGCCTTGCAGGCAAGGTGCCGGGCCGCGACATCGCGATCGTCCACACCGGCCTGCGCCCGGGCGAAAAGCTGCACGAGAGGCTTTATCATGACGACGAAGAAAACCGGATGACCCAGCATCCGAAGATCTTCAAGGGGCGGC
This sequence comes from uncultured Gammaproteobacteria bacterium, assembly GCA_964640525.1. GTDB lineage: Bacteria > Pseudomonadota > Gammaproteobacteria > Xanthomonadales > Xanthomonadaceae > SZAS-103. The sequence goes on from CAZXGS010000011.1 coordinate 60,401, forward strand.
CGCGCAGCGTGGACGCACAGGTGCTGGCGCTTGCGCTGGTGGCCCTGCGCGAGGCTGCCGAGCGCTACGACGTCGATCGCCTCCAGCGCCTGCTGCGCGAGGCCATCGACGAATACCAACCGGGCCATGGCGCGAACGTCGTGCCGCTGGCCAGCAGCCGACGGAGTCTTGCTTCATGAGTCAGAGGTCGTCCTTCCCGCGCATTCGCAAGGCGGTCTTCCCGGTGGCCGGCATGGGTACGCGCTTTCTGCCGGCGACCAAGACCGTGCCCAAGGAAATGCTGCCGATCGTGGATCGGCCGTTGATCCAGTACGCGGTGGACGAGGCCATTGCCGCCGGCTGCGACACCCTGGTGTTCGTCACCAACCGCTACAAGCACGCCATCGCCGACTACTTCGACCGATCCTGGGAACTGGAACAGCGGCTGGAAGCCGGCGGCAAGCTCGACCTGCTGCAGTGCGTGCGCGAGGTGCTGCCGGCGCACGTCAAGGCGGTGTTCGTGATCCAGGCCGAGCCGCGCGGGCTGGGTCACGCGGTGTCCTGCGCCAGGCCGGTGGTCGGCGATGAACCCTTCGCGGTGATGCTGCCCGACGACCTGATCGTCAACCGCGGCCCTGGCGCACTGGCGCAGATGGCCGACCTTGCGCAGGCGCGCGGCTGCAGCGTGCTGGCGGTGCAGCAGGTTCCGCGCGAGCAGACCGGCAGCTACGGCATCGTCTCCACCGCCGCCTTCGCCGACCGCTGCGGGCGCGTGGACGCCATCGTCGAAAAGCCTGACCCGAAGGTCGCGCCCAGCGACCTGGCGGTGGTGGGACGCTACGTGCTCGACGGGCGAATCTTCGATCTGCTGGAAACCACCCGTCCCGGCAAGGGCGGCGAGATCCAGCTCACCGACGCCATCGCCGCGCTGTTGACCGAACGCGAAGTGCAGGCCTATCGCTTCCAGGGAACCCGCTTCGATTGCGGCACCCACATCGGCCTGGTCGAGGCGACCATCCGCTTCGCGCTCGACCACGAGGCGATCAGCGACCAGGCGCGGGTGTCGATGCGCAACGCGCTCGACCAACTGGGTGTGGCCGAGTCCACCTGAAACCGACTCGCGGCCCGTCGCCTGGAATTGGCTTGTGCGCGTCATTCCGGCGATTGCCGGAATCCATTGTCCGTAAATGCGGGAACCTCGAAAAGCCGGCTTTTGCTCGTCATCCCCGCGCAGGCGGGGATCCAGAGCCTTTGTATTTCAGGCTCTTCGTGAAAGCGTGTGGGTGATTTGAGGCGTCCAAACCGACGCAAACCC